>NZ_JAMXRV010000001.1:0-712421 GCF_024124625.1 Cobetia sp. Dlab-2-AX
CGATGGTGGCGACGGCGGCACTGATCCGAGCGATGGTGGCGACGGCGGCACTGATCCGGGCGACGGTGGCGACGGCGGCACTGATCCGGGCGACGGTGGCGACGGCGGCACTGATCCGGGCGATGGTGGCGACGGCGGCACTGATCCGAGCGATGGTGGCGACGGCGGCACTGATCCGGGCGACGGTGGCGACGGCGGCACTGATCCGGGCGACGGTGGCGACGGCGGCACTGATCCGGGCGATGGTACGGACCCGGGTGACGGCGACGGCACCACTGGCACTACCGGTACCACTGGCACTACCGGCACGACCGGTACCACAGGCTCTACCGGTACGACCGACCCTGATGACGGCAGTGACCCGGATGAAGGCGGCGAGCCGGGTGATGGCGACGGTACAACGGGCACGACAGGCACCACCGGTACCACTGGCACAACGGGTACAACCGGAACGACTGGCACCACAGGGTCTACCGGTACGACTGGCACCACCGGTACTACAGGTACCTTCTGATCACCATGAAGCCGCAATCCATCACGATGGGGGGCCGCCTGGCGGCCCCTTTGCTTATGTCCGCCACATTGATGCTTGGGGGCTGCTCCGCACTTGAGCAGGGGCAGCTGGGGCAGACGGCCAGCGCAATACTCGGCAGCGATCAATTCGATGCCGAGCGTGCGCGCGCCCTGCCCTATGCCACGCTGCGCTTCAGCTATGACGGCAACACCGGGATGGTGGTGCTGGCGTCTCTGGAGACAGCGACCCGCAAAGACAGGGACGCAACGGACGCGACCTATCAGCAAGAACACGCAGGGCTGACACCTCTGGCAGCCCTGCCCGCTTCCGCCACGCCTGTTGAATCGACGGCAAGACAACCTTCGATCACGACAGAGCTGGCACGTTTCGAAACCGCGGATCATGCCTTCGTGCGCCTGGAGAACGGCTGGCTGAGCGGTACCGCCGGCTTCGACACCGACCTGCTGGACATGCGACGCGATGTATCACTGACCACGCTGATGTCAGCGCTGGACAGGAGCAAAACCACGCGCAGCTACGCGATTCATTCACGCTGGCAGCGCGCCGACGGGATAGAGGGCTACGCGCAGGGGCAGGCAAGCTGGCAATGCGCCCCCCCCTCCGTGCAGGCCTTGCCGTTGGGTGATCAGACAGTGGCCCAGTGTGAGGAAAACATCCTCTGGCAAGATGGCTCGCGTAGCGTCAACCGCTATGCGGTTGCTGCTGTGAATGATTTCCCTGCGACTGATGCCAATGCGGCACCAAGAATCTGGGCGGCGGATGTTCAACCCTGGCCGGGTTCTCATCATTGGAGCTGGGAGGTCGCGCGTGGCTGGTGGTAAGTGCCAAGAAATAATCTTTCAGCGCCATGAGCGTACCGCCCCGGCTGCACGAGTCGGCAGTGTGTCTTCTGTCCATCGAGGTGTCGTGTCTCTTGCCAGTCGAGGTATCGTGAAACGCTATCTGGAAAAACGTTTGAAGGCACCCCTTGGTGTAGCGATTCTCGCTTCTGCTTGCGGTGCCCTCTTGCCACCTGGCGCAGCACTCGCCAGCGAGACTCCGGCAGCATCGTCAGGCCCATCCCAAGACCAGGAGGCCAGTGCCCAGACGCTGACCATCAGTGAGGCGCTATCGCGCCAGCTCGGCGTGCTGACGAAAGCCAATGGTATCGAGTGGCCGCATGCGTTCGTGGCCCCCCAACAGACACGCAACAGGACACGTGATCTGGGGCGTCGCCTGTTCTTCGAGCTGCGTCAACTGAGCTCGCAGGCCGTCTTTGATGATCGTCTGCCGGCTGAAGGCCTCAAGCACTGGATGCACATCATCGGCCGCACGCCGGTCGAGGGGCGTCAGCTCGGGCGGATCGACCCCATCGCGCTGTGGCGTTTTCCGCGTCTGGACATCCCGCTCACGACGGGTGACTGGATAGGCCAATGCCAGACCGAGACACGCATTCAGCTCTGGAGCGGCGTTGGAGTGCGCCAGCTGGACTGGCGCCCCGGCCTGACGCTGCACGACGCCATCGCTGGCTTGCCGGGCGCGCAGGCGGACTCGGAACACGCCAGTGTCATCACGCTGGGCGGCAGAATCACCGAACGCGGCATTAGCGCCTGGAACGACCAGCCATATACGCTGGCGCCGGGCGACCGTGTCGTGGTCAACATGCCGCGTATCTCGGCAGCCGCCGCCTGGGTCAATCGCAGCCTGCCCGAGTGGTTGAGTCTGCAATGGCCGGGCAAGGAGTGCCGCAGCGTAGATGCCATCACGGGAGAGCCGCAGCAGCGCGACTATCTGCAGGTAGCGCGGCAATACGCTGACAGTGATGACCGTGATAACCGTAATGACAGTGACGACGCTGATGACACGGACAGTGGCTCGCATCCTCAGGGCCAGACTCCATGAGCGACGTGACAATGACACAGCAGGACGCCTCGTGCTCAGGCAGGCAAAGAACGGCAGCAGACAGCATGGATCATTCGCACTTCTCTTCCATGGCACCGGCGCGTGCCCGGCTCATTCCCTTGACGCGCGTCATTCGGCAACTGGCCATGCTCAGCGCGGGCGTGCTGCTGGCGCCGATGAGCTATGCCGGCCTGCTGGATGGTCCGCAGCCGATCGAGACGCGTCTCAGTGGCCTCGGGCATGGGCAATCGGACTTCGGTGGTGTCGGCCTGATGCAGACCCCGACCGCGCGCATGCAGAAACCGGGCAGCATTCACTTCTCCTATAGTCAGGTCGAACCTTACCGGCGCTATAACGTCAGCCTCCAGCCGCTCGATTGGCTGGAGGTCGGCTTCCGCTATACGGAAGTCACCAATCGCCTGTATGGCGAAGCCATCGCCGGTGACCGCGATTATCTGGATAAGGGTGTCGACGCCAAGATACGCCTGTGGGAAGAGAGCCGCTATCTGCCTGAAGTCGCGGTCGGTCTCCGCGACATGGGCGGTACCAGCCTGTTCGGCAGTGAGTACCTGGTCGCCAGCAAGCGCTGGTATGACCTCGACTTCACGCTGGGGCTGGGCTGGGGCTATCTCGGCTCACGCGGTGATGTCAGCAATCCGCTCGGCTGGGTGCGTGACAGTTACAACGACCGCCCCGGCCGCGGCGAGACCGGCGGCGATCAAGGCGGTGAGTTCTCCCTCAGCAGCCTGTTCAAGGGTGATGTCGGTATCTTCGGCGGCGTGGAATGGCAGACACCGTGGGACCCGCTGGTGTTGATGGCAGAGCTTGACGGCAATGACTATCAGAGCGAGCCGCAGGACAACGATCAAGCGCAGGACAGTCCGATCAACCTGGGCGCCCGCCTGAGCGTGACCGACAACCTGACCGTCAAGGCCGGCTGGGAGCGTGGCAATACCGCGATGTTCGGCGTCAACTTCGGGGTGGATCTCGCCGGGCTTTCGCAGGCCAAGCTGGATAGCCCGCCGGAGCGCCTGAATGCCGAGGCCCCCACGCGCAACCAGGTCAGCTGGCCTGAGCTCTCCCGCGAGATTCAGGCGCAATCCGGCATTCGTGTCGATAGCCTCTCGCGTGAAGGTACGGCGCTGATCGTCAGTGGCGAGAGCACGCGTTTCCGCTCCACCGCTCAGGCCGAAGGGCGTGCCAACCGCGTGCTGCACAACCGGCTGGATGACTATTTCGAGAGCTTCCATTACCGCCTGCGCTCCGGCGGCCTGGATACCCGCGAGGACATCCACCAGCGTGCCGATATCGTCAATGCCGGTCACGATGCGCGCCAGCAGCTGCGCTATACCCACAGCGTCTATGCATTGGCGGCCACCGAGCCGAACTCGGACGAGGCGCAGGGTGCGGCCCGCTACAGCGGGGAAAAGGTGCTACTCGAGAATCCTGATGATCGCTGGAGCGCCGGCTTCTCGCCTGGCCTCAACCAGAACATCGGCGGCCCGGATGGCTATCTGTATCAGGCCTATCTGCGCGGCTCCGCTGCCTGGCGTACCGATCGTCACGGCTGGCTATCCGGTTCGGCACAGCTGACCCTGTTCGACAACTTCGACAAGTTCGATTACATCTCGGACTCCAAGCTGCCCAGGGTTCGTTCCTATATCGGTCGCTATATCGAAGAGACCGACGTCGGTATCGACAACCTGCAGTACACCCGTACCCACCAGTTCGGGCGTGATTGGTATGGCATGGCCTACGGCGGCATTCTGGAGATGATGTATGCCGGTGTCGGCGCCGAGGTGCTCTATCGTCCGCTTGGCTCTCCACTGGCCTACGGGGTCGATGTGAACTGGGTCAAGCAGCGCGAATTCGATCAGCAGTTCGGCCTGCGCGATTACTCGACCACCACTGGCCATGCCAGCATCTACTGGGATACCGGCTATGAAGACGTGCTGGCCAAGGCCAGCTTCGGCCGCTACCTGGCAGAAGATGTCGGCATGACGCTGGATGTCTCACGCGGCTTCGCCAATGGTGCACGCATGGGCGCATGGGCCACCTTCACCGATGCCGGCGACGACTTCGGCGAGGGTAGCTTCGACAAGGGCCTCTACATCGTGCTGCCGCTGGATGCCTTCTTCATGCACTCCAGCCGCGACACTGTCGGCCTGGCCTGGAACCCGCTGACCCGCGATGGTGGCGCTCGCCTCAACCGCAAGTTCAGCCTGTATGACATGACCAGCTATCGCGACATGGATGACTACTGGCGCGGCTTCTCATCTCAGGTATGGAAGTGATGCTGCGATGATCTGAACTGTGCAAGTAGACAATTGCTGCAACAAAAACAAGGCCCCGATCTACAGGATCGAGGCCTTGTCGTCTGGCTATTACACAAACTTGCGTAAGTGATGTCTTGTCAGCATGTCTTACCGACCGGTGAAGTTGTTGCGCACCAGGTCGACCACGTCATCCATGCGGCCATTGAGCACCGCCTTGGCGGAGTAGAGCGCGGTGGAGGCGACCTGGCCGACCTCCACATGCGGTGGCATCACCAGCTCCATGCGGTTGACCTTGACCTCAAGCACCCCCGGGCCATCTTGGGTCAGCAGGCTCTGCACCGCCTCATCCAGCTCGTGCTTCTCTTCGACGCGACGCCCCCACAGCCCCATGGATTGCGCCAGCAGCGAGAAGTCAGGGTTCTCGAGTTCGGTGTAGGTATCCAGGATGCCCTCGACCTTCTGCTCAAGCTCGACAAAGCCCAGCGTGCTGTTGTTGAAGATAACGATCTTGAGCGGGATCTTCTCTTGCTTGAGGGTCAGCAGGTCCCCCATCAGCATCGAGAGCCCGCCATCGCCACACATGGCAATCACCTGACGCTGCGGGTAGGCCTTCTGGATGCCGATGGCCTGGGGGTAGGCATTGGCCATGGTGCCGTGCATCAGGCTCGGCAGCGTGCGGCGCTTGCCGTTGGCCCGAATATGACGCAGGCACCACACCATCGGGCTGCCGCCATCGGCGGTGAACACGGCGTCTTCGCTGGCGTGGCGATCCAGCGCCAGTGTCAGCTCCTGCGGGTGAATCAGACGCTCATCATCGGAGGTGACGGCGGCATCGTCACGCGCCTCGAGATACTTCTTGCGGCAGCTGTCGAGCCAGGCGCTGTCATCACGAGGGTCGACGCGGGTCAGCAGCGACGCGCAGGTGTCCTTGACGCTACCGACGACACCGAGATCCACCGGATGACGGATACCGATCTTGCCGGGGTCGAAATCCACCTGGATCACGGTGGCCTTGTCCGGATAGAACTGGGTCCAGGCAAAGCTGCAGCCGAGCAGCAGCAAGGTGTCGCACTCCGCGACGGCCTCGTAGCCGCCCTGCAGCCCGAATACGCCGGTCATGCCGACTTCGAGTTCATTGTCGGGCTCGATGAAGTCCTTGGCACGCGACGTCCAGGCCACCGGTGCCTTGAGGCGACGGGCCAATGCCAGCACTTCTTCCTGCGCATCCTGACAGCCGACCCCGGCGTAGATCGACACCTTGCCCGGCGCATTCAGCGCCTCGGCGACGGCAGCCAGCTCCTGCTCACTCGGACGAATCACCGGCGAGAAGCGATGGGCGCGCCACGGCAATGAAGCCTTGGGTTTCTGCGGGAACAGATCGCCCGGGACGATCAGCACTGCGACCCCGCCTTCCGCCAGCGCCTTCTGCGCCGCGATGACCACCATGCGGCGGGCATTCTCGGGGTTGGTCAGGTATTCACAGAACACGCTGTACTGGGAGTAAAGCGCTTTCTGATCCACATCCTGCGGAAAGCCGACGCCCATCTCACTGGTATCGATCTGCGAAGCGATGAACACCACCGGTGCGCCGTTGCGATGTGATTCGATCAATCCATTCAGAAAGTGCGTGCTGCCCGGCCCGCAGGTACCGGCACAGCAGGAAAGCTCGCCACTGATGAACGACTCGCCCCCTGCCGCGAAACCGGCCACCTCCTCATGCCGCACATGCACCCACTCCAGTTCGGAGCGCCGAATGGCGTCGGTGAAGTGATTGATGGTGTCACCCACGATGCCGTAGCAACGCTTGGCGCCGGCCTCAAGTAGTGAATCGACAATGATCTCGGAGACGGACGCTGACGAAGATGTGGTTATTGCCATGGAGGTGCTTTCCTTTTCCGGTGAACGTTCGGGTCAGGATGAGCAATGTATTCACTCATTCGAATAAACAGTGAATATGACCTTGGGTCCAGGCCGCGGAAAACAATGGACAGCCGCCAAACTCACGTTGGCACACGGCGTTGCGTCTTGAGATATCAGTTTCATGCCCGAGCGAGCGATACCCGATCTGGTCCAGAGCGCTGGATGAGAATCACCAGCTCATGAGCATTGATCCTTTCCCCCTTCTGCTCTTACTTCCTCTACTTCTCCCGATTTCACTGCCTACGTGCCTTCCTATCCCCTCCCACCCCGTCGCGCGTTCGTCTACTACCATCGGACTAGGTGACACCACGGGAGAATTTCGCATGGCGATCAAGCAGTTGGCGACCACAGGGCAATTATTTACATATAAATGAAAAAAAATCTGAATATTTCACTTGAATGATCTTGCCTGCCTCCTATTTTCACTTGTGACGCGAGGAGATTCATCAAGTGCTGTATCAGCGGTAGCGCACTGACTGACGGTGGGTAGCGTACTCACTGACGACGAAGAAGAGGTCTTGCCTGCTGGATCAATGGCGACCTCCCGCTCCTCGCTCCATGACAACAACAAGATCCGCTCTCGGAATTCCTATTGGCTCGTCGGGTATCTGACGAGGTCTGGACGGGAAGATCGAGGCCCTGCCTGGAGGCAACCCAGTGACAGCAACACGCAATCCCGCTGTAGCCGAGCAGGCGACCGGATACGCTGCTGAACGTTCATCCGGTCTGCTTGGCGACTACGACAAGGGGCTTTTCTGGCCCGTCCTCAGCATCTACACCCTGATCATGATCTATGCCCTGGCGGCGCCGGAACAGACCGGCGCGGCACTGTCCGGCATACGTGACTTCCTGATCTTCAACTTCGGCTGGAGTTTTGTGCTCGGTGTGGCCGCGACGCTGATCTTCAGCTTCTACCTGCTACTCAGCCCCTTTGGTGGTATCCGCCTCGGGCCGGATGATTCACGCCCTGAATTCAGCTATGTGGCGTGGATCTCGATGATCTTCAGCTGCGGGCTGGGCATCGGCTTCGTGTTCTTCAGCGTCGCCGAGCCATTGACGCATCTCTACACCTCGTCCCATGTGCAAGACCTGAATGAAGTCGGCCAGCAGGCCGGGGTATCGACCGCGATTCTCGACACGCTGATGGACTGGGGCATGCATGGCTGGGCACTGTTTGCCGTGGCCGCCTGGGCCATCGCCTTTCCGGCCTATCGTCTGGGACAGCCACTGACAGTGGCCACCGGTCTCTATGGTCTTTTGGGAGAGCGCTGCAACAGCAGTCTGTGGGGCAAGCTTGCCAATGGGCTGGGCGTGATCGGCACCATCGGCGGCAATGCCACCATGATCGGGCTGGGTGTCACCTCCATCAGCTATGCCTTGAAGGTGCTGTTCGGACTCGAGTTCGGTGCCTTCGGTCAGGCCATGGTGATGCTGGTGATCATCATCGCCTATGTGGCATCAGCAGCGACCGGTATCGAGCGCGGTATCAAGTACCTCAGCCTGCTCAACATGGTCATGGCCGGTGCCATATTGCTGGCCCTGCTGGCCTTTGGTCATGCCCCAGCCCAGTACCTGCTGAACATGATCACCCAGCAGTTCGGCGACTACTTCGGCTCGGTGTTCGTCAATCAGTTCTGGACCGACGCGGGCAGCTTCGAACAGCGTGAGTGGGTGGGCTGGTGGATGATCTTCTACTGGCTCTGGTACATCTCCTACATCCCCTTCTGCGGCGGTTTCATCGCGCGTATCTCCCGTGGCCGCACCCTGCGTGAATTCGTGTTCGGCGTGGTGGTGGTGCCGATGCTGCTGGCCATCGTGTGGTTCAGCATCTGGGGCGGTTCGGCCGGCTATGCCGAGGTCAATCAGATCGTGCCGCTGTGGGACAGCGTGCAGGGCAATCCTGAGTCCGGTATCTACCAACTGTTGGGTAGCATGCCCGGCGGCTGGTGGCTGTGCCTTGCGGTGTTGTTCAACATCGTCGTCTTCGCCGTCACCACCTCGGATTCGGCCTCGTTCTTTTCGGCCATGCAGGTCTCCAATGGCAACGAGAACCCGAAGATCCTGATGCGGCTGCTGTGGGGCGTGATCATCGGCATTACCGGCATCGTCTTCCAGCTCGCCGGTGGCTTCAACGCCATCAAGAGCCTGGCGATCGTGGTCGGCGCGCCCTTCTTCATTGTCAGCATCGCCTACATGTTCTCGGTCTATCGCATGCTCAAGGCGACCCACGAGCAGCCCGCAACGGCCATGCAGCCAGCCCCTCAAGTCAAACCAGTCCCTGGCGAATCCTCCAAGTCGGCAGCCACGCACGGTGTCACATCCGAGACGCCAGCGACTATGACTACAACTACGACTGCCACTACGCCAACCACCCTTTCTTCACCGGGCCGCCAGCCCATCCCGGGCGCGACCTGAAGCGGCAGATAGGCCTCAAGTCGACTCGGGCAAGGAGGAACCCCAGAGCGCAACAGCTCTCTGGACATTCACCGCCATTGATCGCCAATGACATTGATCACCAATGACACTGATCACCGACAGCAACGATCGCCAACAACAATTCGGATGGTGACCAACATGACAGTCAAGCAGCCTTACAACCCTCACTACGACCCTCTCAAGGACAGCTCCCCGGGCGAGGGTGTGGATTATGCACCGAGCTACTGGCGCTACCACGCCGGTCCGCCTCCCGAGGACGATGGTCCGGTCAGCAATGACATGGAGGCCGACGTGGTGCTGATCGGTGCCGGCTTCACCGGCCTTGCCACGGCCATGTTCCTGGCGCGTGAACATGGCATCAAGGCGGTGGTCTTGGAAGCCAACCAGATTGGCTGGGGCTGCACCAGCCGCAACGGCGGCCAGGGCCATCTGGCATGGGGGCGCCTGAGTCGCAGCCAGTGGGTCAAGAAATGGGGCGCCGACATGGCGCGCCAGCTGCACGCCAACAGCCTGGAGGGCTTCGAGGTCTTCAAGTCCCTGACTCAGGATCCGGAGGTGGACTGCGAGCCTCAGCCACTGGGCAACCTGCTGAACGCCCACAGCCCGCAGGCGATGCAACACCTCGAGGCCGAATCACGCCTGTGCAACGACATCCTTGGCTATCGGACCAGAATACTGGACCGCGCGACGGTGCATCGCGACTTCATGGGCGATCAGGAAAGTCATGGTGCAATGCTGGAGCCTGAGGGCATCGCAGTGCAGCCGCTCAAGCTGGCCTACAGCTATGCACGCATCGCACGACGCCATGGTGCCAGAATCCACACCAGCAATCCGGTGCAGCTCTGGACGACCGAAAATGGCATCCACTATCTGCAGACACCAGGAGGTACGGTCAAGGCGCGTGCAGTGGGAATCGCCACCGCAGGCTATACCAGCCCCAACCTTCACTCGCTGACGGCCTATCGCAACATGCCGATCATGGCCAACTCGGTGTGGACGCGCACGCTGACAGACGATGAAATCGAGGCCTGCGGTCTGCATTCGACCATCTTCGCCACCGATACTCGCAAGCTGCGCTACTACTACCGATTGCTGCCGGAGAAACGCCTGCAGATCGGCACACGCAGTGCCATCAGTGGCGCCGATGCCCAGAACGCCCGGCATCTGGACGTGGTGCATGACGCTATCGCGCGCAAGTTCCCGGCGATCGCCGGCATCGAAACCCCATGGTTCTCGCATGGCTGGATGGATATTTCCCACGACATGATGCCGCGCATCGTGCAGCCGGACCCCAAGCAGCAGATCTTCTATTCCCAGGGGTACAGCGGCAACGGCGTCTCATTCTCGGCCTATGCCTCCAGGCAGTTGGCCGCGCTGATCGCCGGACAGTCGTTGCCGGAGGTCCATCTGCCGATCTTCAACTCTCCCCTGCCCGCTCATCCACTGCGTCCGATTCGGCGCATGGGCCAGCACCTGCTCTACAAGTACTTCCAAGTGCTGGACAAGGTGAGCTGACGACACCCGCTGCCCTGATTTAGCAGGACCCAACACCACTCACCCCGCGGCATGCCAATGGCGTGTGCGGTTATCTCCCTGACATGCCAGGACGGCATGCACCCCACAAGAGACTCCACCATGAATCGTGAACAGATGACTGCCATGTTCGATGCCTTCAACCGCCACGCCATCGATGAAGTCATGGAATATTTTGCCGATGATGTAGTGTTCGACACCGTGTCCGGCAATGAGGCGCACGGCACGCGTATCGTCGGCAAGGCCGCCGTACGCGATGCCTTCGTGAATACCTGGACCACCATGCCCGATGTGCAGTGGGCCAAGGGCGAGTTCTTCTTCGCTGACCAGCGCGTCGTCTCCGAATGCACCTTCATGGCGACCCAGCCGGATGGTTTGCGCGTCGAAGCCGATAGCGTCGACCTCTTCACCATCGAGCAAGGCAAGATCACCCGCAAACAGGCCTTCCGCAAGCAGCGGCCGGCCTTTACGCCAGCCGCGTAATTCTCACCCGCAGCGCTCATGCAAAAGGCCAGTCATCGTGACTGGCCTTTTGTGTATCGACTTCTAATGAAAATCCGCCTCAAGCCGCAAATCGATTCTTGTCTGACAAGACACATGCCTGATAAGACAATTGGATAACGACAGCGACTTATCTCTCCACGCCACATGCTGATACGCTTGCTGATGAAAACAGCGTCATGCTTTTCATTGATATGAAAGATGACTCTCTGACTGAGAGCTCCCATTGCCAAGAGGAAACCCGATGACCCCGGACGTAGACTCCTCGCAGGCATCAGCCAGCAGCACGTCTTCCAGCCCCTCGCTCAGCAGTGCCGAACAGGAAGACCGTCGTATCGGCAGGCAATTGCGCGACCTGCGCAAGTCCCGCCAGCTGACCCTCAGCCAACTGGCAGAGCGTGTCGGCAAGTCCGTCGGCTACTTGAGCCAAGTAGAGCGTGGTGTCTCCTCATTACCCATCGGCGTATTGCAGACGTTGAGTGACGCCCTCGATGTGCGCGTCAGCTGGTTCTTCCAACCGGGTGGGAGTGACTCACCGGAAGAACAGGAAACCATCGTGCGCGCTGACCATCGTCGTACCATGAACCTTGGCGCCATCGGTGCACGCGAAGAACTACTCTCCCCGCGCCTGAGCGGACAGCTCATCCTGATCATGACCTGCCTGCAGCCCGGTGGCAGCGGCGGCGAGACACCGCGTGAACGACGCGGTGAAGAAGCGGGCTATGTGGAGAGCGGCCAGCTGGAGCTGACCCTCGGCGAGCAGGTCTTCCTCCTCAACCCGGGTGACAGCTTCTCGCTGACCGGGGAAGAACCCCACTGGATTCGCAACCCCGGCGAGACCGAGACCCGCATCATCTGGGTGATGACGGGAGTGGAGTATTGAGTGATCAGCGTTGAGCACGGAAAAGCCCAGTGACCTTGAGCTAATGAATACTGGGCCCACCGCCCCAGCCTGGGCTGTCAGGCTCTTACCTTCCTTGCGTGATCAGCGCGGCATCTTGTCGCGCGTCGTGTAATAGACGCTGTCGATGTGAGAGAGCATGGCGCGCTCGGCGGCGTCGGGGTCGCCGGCGCGAAGCGCCTCGACGATGCGCACGTGCTCTTCGTAGCTGCGCTTGATCGAGCCATGCTCGGCCATGACCTGACGGCGAATGTTCAGCGCGTAGGTGTAAAGCTCATCGGCATAGCGAATCAGGATCTCATTGCGCGAGTATTCGGCGATCACATGATGGAAGTTCTGATCCGAGAGCTGGAAGTTCACCGGTGAGTCGAAGTGCTGTGATTGGGCTTCCAGCAGGGCGTCCAGTTTCTTGAGCCCAGCTTCATCGATATGCCGCGCGGCACGGCGGGCAATGGCCGATTCCACCACGATTCGGCTCTCGAAGACGCTTTCGATATCCAGGTTGTTCAGTTCATCGCCCTGCTGACGCGCGGGATGATTGCGGAAACTGTCGATCACGGCCTCACTGGCGCAGACCCGTGACTTGCTGCCGTGCGAGACATTCAGCAGACCATAACCCGTCAACAGCGCCAGTCCACCACGTACCGTCTCGCGGCTCACCTCAAACAACTGGGCCAGCTCGCGTTCGCTGGGCAGTTCATCCCCATCACGCAACAGGCCAGTCAGGATCATCTCGATCAACTTGTCGGCCAGAATTTCCTTCTTGGTCTGATTCTTCAGCGCTTTTTCAAAGGCGAAAGGCGTCTGCTTCATGCGACCTCCACTGGTCCATATTTCATACCAGTATATCGGCATTACGAGATTTGCGCACCTGCAAATCGACCATGGTCGAAATTGCGCCGGAAACCTTGACCAGACTGAGCAAGCTCGGCTAAGTTTTCTAGCAACTGGTATGGTAAACCAACCAGCAGGCCAATAAAACTGACTCCTGGTGCCTCATGACGGTCTACTGAAGACATGACGGTCAGTGAAAGAGAGTCTGCTGTAAAACGCCCTGCTGGCCACGCCCGACAACAACGACGATAGCGAAGAGGCTGAACTCATGTCCGCAACACGCCCTGTCATTGCCCTCACTCTGGGTGACCCCGCCGGTATCGGCCCGGAGCTGATCGCTCGCCTGGTCGCGGAACCCGAGCAGTTTGCCGAGACCCATAGCGTACTGGTCGGCGATCAGTGGCTGTGGGAGCAGGGCCAGCGTCAGGCCGGTCTCTTTACCGACCTGCCAAAGGTCACAAGCTTCGCCGAGGCCCGCCATCACGAGGGGCTGTCACTGATGCTGTTGGAAAGTGTGGCACAAGAGGATGTGACGCTGGCCGAAGAAAGTGCCGCCTGTGGTGCCTCGACCCTCGCGGTGCTGTCGCGCTGCCTGGAAGCGGCCCAGAACGAGGAAGTCGACGCCATCTGCTTCGCGCCGCTCAACAAGCTGTCGATGAAGAAAGGCGGCCTGGGCCATGAGGACGAGCTGCACTTCTTCGCCGAGAAACTCGGGGTCGAAGGCTATTTCTGCGAGTTCAACACTCTGGGGACGCTGTGGACTTCACGTATCTCCTCGCACATCCCGCTCAAGGACGCTGCCGAGTACGTCACCCAGGAACGCATCATTGATGCCAGCCAGTTGATTCATGACTCGCTGAAACTGGCCGGCTTCGAGCACCCGCGCATCGCCGTGGCCGCCTTCAATCCCCATGGCGGCGAAGGTGGCACCTGCGGGCGCGAAGAAATCGATGTCATCGCGCCGGCCGTCGCCGAATGCCGCGCCCAGGGCTATCCGATCGAAGGCCCCTTCCCGGCCGACACCATCTTCCTGAAAGCCCGCGATGGCGAGTACGACGCCATCGTGACCATGTACCACGATCAGGGGCAGATCGCGATCAAGCTGCTGGGTTTCAAGTCCGGGGTTACCGTCCAGGGCGGCCTGCCGATCCCCATCACCACGCCGGCCCACGGCACCGCCTTCGATATCGCAGGCCAGGGCAAGGCGGACGTCAACCCGACTCGCAATGCCTTCGCGATCGCCAAGCGCATGGGTACCAACCTGCGCAGCCTGAGACTCGAGACGCTCAGCGCCTGACTTGTCCGAGTACTTACCGCTCAACCATCCAAGGGGCTCATTCCCGGTGAGCCCCCATCAGATCCACTTCACTCATTCGCCTCACCATGGCACGCCAATACTGACAACAAGGACAACATGATGAAGATTACCAAGGTTCGCGCTCGCGTCTTCGAATGGAAAGGCCACACCGTTCCCCCGACCGCCCACTTCTGCTCCAACGCCATGGATGAGCTGTGGGACAAGGGGGACTCCATGGGCACTTTCCGCTTCCATGGCTGGACAGTGGTCGAGATCGAGACCGACAACGGCCTGGTTGGGATCGGGAACGTCGCACTCGCCCCGCGCATCGCCAAGGCCATCATCGATCAGTACCTCACCCCGCTGATCATCGGGCAGGATCCCTTCGACTACGAATACCTGTGGCAGCGCATGTATCGCTCCACCCACGCCTGGGGCCGCAAGGGTATCGGCATGGCCGCCATCTCCGCAGTGGATATCGCCATCTGGGACATCATGGGCAAGGCAGTCGGCAAGCCGGTCTTCAAGCTGCTGGGTGGACGCACCAAGGAGAAGATTCCCTGCTACGCCTCCAAGCTCTATCGCACCGACCTCAAGGGCATGCAGGAAGAGGCCCAGTCCTATCTGGATCAAGGCTTCACCGCCATGAAGATGCGCTTCGGCTACGGCCCGCGTGATGGGGTCGAAGGCGTGCGCGCCAACATCGACAGTGTCGCCGCCGTGCGCGAGGTCATCGGCGAGGATGTCGACCTGATGCTCGAGTGCTACATGGGTTGGAACCTGGAATATGCCAAGCGCATGTTGCCGAAGCTGGAACGCTTCCAGCCGCGTTGGCTGGAAGAGCCGGTGATCGCCGATGACATCGATGGCTACGCCGAACTCAACCAACTGACCAGCATTCCCATCTCCGGTGGCGAGCACGAATTCACCCATTACGGCTTCCGCCAGCTGCTGGAAAAGCGCGCCGTCTCCGTCATCCAGTACGACACCAACCGGGTCGGTGGCATCACCGCCGCGCGCAAGATCAACGCCCTGGCCGAGTCCTTCAGCGTGCCGGTCATCCCGCATGCCGGCCAGATGCACAACTACCACCTGACCATGGCCTCACTGGCCTCCCCGATGAGCGAGTACTTCCCGGTGCACGATGTCGAGATCGGCAACGAGCTCTTCTACTACATCTTCAAGGGGGATCCGGAGCCGGTGAACGGTTTCATCGACCTCGACGAAGAGACTCCGGGGCTGGGCCTCGAGCTGAACAGCGACTACTTCGATCAGTTCAATATCATTGATTAAAGTCATCGAGTAAGGAAGCCATCATGAGACTCGTCCAACTTCGCACCGCCAACGGCCCGCGGGTCGCCGTGGTCGAAAGCCGCGACCAGCTGCGCCTGGTCGACTTCCCTGGCGGCACCTATGAGCTGGCCATGCGCGCCATCGAGCAGGGCATCGGGCTGGTGGCGCTGATCGAGCAGCACTACTCCCACACTCTGGTGGACTACAAGCAGGCCATCGATCGCCAGGAACTGCTGCCGCCGGTCACCCACCCTGACCGCGCGCGCTGCACCGTGACCGGCACCGGCCTGACCCATCTGGGCAGTGCCGATACCCGCGATGCCATGCATGCCGCCGCTCATGCGCAGGATGACGCAAGCCTCACCGACTCGATGCGCATGTTCCGCATGGGCCTCGAGGGCGGCAAGCCTGCCGCAGGCCAGGTCGGCGCACAGCCGGAGTGGTTCTACAAGGGCGACGGCAGCATCGTGGTCGCGCCGGAAGCCGCGATCAATGTGCCAGCCTTTGCCGAGGATGCCGGTGAAGAGCCCGAACTGGTCGGCCTGTACGTGAACGATACCAATGGCCAGCCGCACCGCATCGGCTATGCCGTGGGCAATGAGTTTTCCGACCATGTCACCGAGCGTGCCAACTATCTGTGGCTCGCCCACTCCAAGCTGCGCGCCTGCAGCTACGGTCCCGAGCTGCTGATCGGCGAACTGCCGCAGCACCTGGAAGGCACCAGCCGCATTACTCGCGAAGGCCAGACTCTGTGGGAGAAACCCTTCCTGACCGGTGAGGCCAACATGGCCCACAGCCTGGCCAACTTGGAGCACCACCACTTCAAGTACGCCCAGTTCCGCGCGCCAGGTGATCTGCATGTGCACTTCTTCGGCACCGCCACGTTGAGCTTCGCCGATCAGATCAAGGTACAGGACGGCGACCGCTTCGAGATCGAGCTGCCGGCCTTCGGGCGCGCACTACGCAACCCCGTCGCCTTCGAGTCTCACGACAATGACGCAGAACAGCCAGCCGCCATGGCGGTGCTGTGAGCACTCACGATCAATAGAAACGCTGGAGAAGAAAAACCAGGGACCGGTGGATTCCGCCATCCTCCGGCCCCGACCCACAATGTACCGGCAACATCAGCATCGCTTTGGCACCAACAGCACCAGCAGTACCAAAAGCATCACGACAATAACGAGAAAAGGGGTTCGCCATGACCATCACGACCCGTCACACCACTGCATCACTGATCACCGCCGCGTTGGCAAGTCTGGCACTGACAGGTACCGCCAACGCCGCTACCTCGCTGACCTTCGCGCACGCGCACCCGGTCACCGACTCGCAGCATCTGGCTGCCGAACGCTTCGCTGAGCGTCTCGCCGAGCGCAGTGACGGTGAGCTGACCGTCAAGATCTTCCCCAACGGTCAGCTGGGCAATGACCAGGCGATGATCTCCGGGGTGCGCAGCGGCACCATCGATCTGGAGCTCTCCGGCAATCCCTACTTCAGCGGTCTGGTCAGCGAGCTCAACGTGCTCGACCTGCCCTTCTTGTTCGACACCCGCGAACAGGCCTATCAGGTGCTGGATGGCGACATCGGCCAGGAGCTGTTGACCGCCATGCAGCCGCAACAGATTGAAGGACTGGCCTTCTGGGAAATCGGCTTCCGCAATCTCACCAACTCACGGCGTGCTGTCGAAACGGCCGATGACATCAGTGGCCTGACACTTCGCACCACACCCAACCCGGCGCATATCGCCGCCTTCCAGGCCCTCGGTGCCAACCCGACTCCGATGCCCTTCGCGGAGCTTTATACCGCGCTTGAGACCCGCACCGTGGACGGCCAGGAAAATCCGGTCAGCCTGATTCGCTCCGCCAACCTGTATTCGGTGCAGGACCATCTGTCGCTGACCGCGCACGCCTATACCGCCGCGCCCTTGATCATGAACAAGCAGACATTCGACAGCCTCGCCCCCGAACTGCAGACGCTGATCAAGGAAGAAGCCCGCGAAGCAGCCCGCTATCAGCGCCAGCTCAATCATGACAATGAACAGGGCGATCTGGCCTTCCTCGAGGAACAGGGCATGCAGGTCGTGCGCGAGCCCGATACCGCCAGCATGCAGGCGAAGGTCGCCGAGCCGGTACGCGCCGAGTTCACCGCCAAGCACGGCAGCGAGCTCTTGGAGCGCATCGACGCTGCCCTCGCGCGCTGATAACGCGCGTTTGACTCGCTAACAGAGGAAGCTCGCCATGCTTTCTGACGCACTCCAAGCCCCGGTGCTACCCGCGCCGCTTGCCGAACTGGGCGAGCAGCGTGAGCGCTATCTGGCCACGCAGCGGGACAAGGACCTGCCGATCATCGACGCCCACATGCATGTCTGGGATCCGACGCAGAACTATCATCCCTGGCTGTGTGATGAACCGATGATTCCCTTCCGCTACGGCGACTATGCCGCCATCCGTCGCCCTTACCTGCCCGCCGAGCATCACCAGGCGGCGGGCGAGGTCCATCGCATGCTGGGGTGTGTCTACATGGAAGCGGAATGGGCACGGGGCGATGCGCTCAAGGAAGTGCGTTGGATTGAAAAGACCGCCCGCGAGAGCGGCTGGCCAAACGCCATGATCGCCCAGGCTTGGCTGGATCAGGATGACATCGGTGAGCAGCTCGAGCAGCTGTGCACGTCAGCCATGGTCAAGGGAGTGCGTCACAAGCCGACAGCGCTTGAGCGTCATGATCCGCGACTGGCGACTCACGCCCTGCCCGGCTCGCTGCGCTGCCCGCGCTATCAGTACGGCGTCAGTGAAGTCGCGCGCAGTGGCCTGATCTTCGAATTGCAGGTGCCCTGGTGGCATCTCGAGGAACTGCTGCCCTTGCTGCAACGCCACCCGGACATGCCGGTGGTGATCAACCACGCCGGTGTCCCGGTTGATCGTCATCCCGACACCCTCCGTGAATGGTCGCGTGCCCTCGACAAGGTCGCTGCCTGGCCACAGGTGATGATCAAGTTCTCGGGCCTCGGCGTCGCGGGTCAGCCCTGGCGGCTGGAAGACAACCGCGAGGTCTTCGAGATTGTCCTGCGGCATTTCGGGGTTCACCGCGTGATGTTCGCCAGCAACTTCCCGGTCGATGGGCTGGTGACATCGCTCGATACGCTCTGGCAAGCCTTCAAGGACTTGAGCCGCGGCTTGAGCCCTGAACACCGCCTCAAGCTGTTTTGCGACAACGCCGTGCGCCGCTACTCGCTGGACACCAGCGCCTAGCATTCAGCCGATATCACCCGAGTCGCCACGCTGTCGGCCTCAATGACAACAGGCTTTTCAGGACAGTCTCCATAACAACAAACTGCAAGGAATTCGCCATGCTTACCTGCCACTCCCTGTCAGGCAACGCCCTGATCAAGACAGCCTCTGCCCTGGGTCTGGGCCTGATGCTGAGTTTCACCACCGCCGCCCACGCCGAGATCACCGCACGCATGGGCACCAGTCTGCCGGACTCCCACCCACAGACACTGGGTGCCAAGAAATTCGCTGAGCTCGTCGAGGAGAAATCGCAAGGCGAGATCACCGTCAAGGTGTTCTCCAACGGCATCCTGGGCAACGACGTCAACATGACCTCGATGCTGCAATCCGGAACCCTGGATTTCACCGCGCCTTCCACAGCGACGCTCAGCAGCCTCAACCCGGACTTCAACATCGTCAGCCTGCCCTTCCAGTTCGATGACAGTGAACATGCCGATGCGGTGCTGGATGGCGAAGCCGGCCGTGCCCTGCTCGCAAGCCTCGATGACAAGCAGCTGGTGGCGCTCGAATACTGGGAGAACGGCTTCCGTCACATGACCAACAGTCGCCGCCCCATCGAGACGCTCGAGGATATCGAGGGCCTCAAGATTCGCACCATGCAGAACGCCCTCTACATCGACCTCTTCAATGGGCTGAACGCCAACGCCGTACCCATGGCAGTCAATGAGCTATTCACCGCCATGGAGACCCGCACCGTGGATGGTCAGGAAAATCCCTACACCGTGATCGACGCCAAGCGTTTCTTCGAGGTCCAGAAGTATCTGTCGCGCACCGCACACGCCTACGACGCTCAGGTGCTGGTCGCTTCCGGTCAGTTCATGCAGTCACTCGATGACGCTCAACGCCAGCTGGTGCGCGAGGCCGCCCGTGAAGCCACGCTCTATCAGCGCGCACAGAGCCGCCAGCTGAACGATGAGCTGTTGAGCGCACTGGAGGAAAAGATGGCCGTCAATGTGGTCGCGGACAGTGAGCGCCAGCGCATGCGAGAGGCTCTCGCACCGGTGATCCAGCAGCACACCCAGGCGCTGGATGCGGATGTGGTGACAGAGTTCCAGACCGCTCTGGCGGATGCGCGCTGATAGCTTTCATCAGCCCCTGCCATCAGTTCTGGTCATCCGTTCCAGCCACCGACACGCGGGAGCGTCCTGATCGCTGCAATTTGAGGGGTGACAGCGCTGCCGCACCGTCATCGAGATGCTTCCTTCGGGGATGACACGATGAGCAAACTGACCCAAGAGATGCCGTTATCCATGCCGATCAAACCGCACTCTGTGGCACAACCTGCCACACATACCGAGCCCCACAAGGCCAGGGCCGCTGGCGCCGCGCAGCAAAAGACAACCGCGAAGCACGTGGCCGCCTCCTCGAGCATTGCCGTCGGCATCACGGCACTGTTCAAGGGGCTCGAAAAGCTCCTGACCCTGCTGATGGTGATGGCACTGGTGGCCATGATCGTGCTGGTGTTCGTCAATGTCGTGCTGCGCTACGGCTTCAACAGCGGCATCTCGATCAGCGTCGAACTGTCCCGTTTCCTGTTCGTGTGGGTCACCTTCATGGGCGCCGTCACCGCGCTGATCCGCCAGGAGCACCTGAGCGTCAACACCTTCGCCGACAAGCTGCCTGCGGTCATGCGCGCCGGGCTTGATCGGCTGGTGACCCTGGCGATGCTCGGCTGCTGTCTGATGCTGCTCAAGGGCAGCTATGCCCAGACGGTGCTCAACTGGAGCAACCTCTCTCCCATCAGCGGCATTCCGGTCGGCGTCTTCTATCTCGCCGGTCTGATGGCAGGCGTGCTGATGTCACTGATCCTGCTCTGGCGTCTGTTGACGCCGCTGGCACTGCATGGCGTCACATCACAGATCGCGCCACGCCATGCCTCTGATTCGCAAGGAGACACGCCATGACCATCGGGCTCTTCCTCGGCTCACTGCTGGCCGCCATCGGCCTGAGCCTCCCCATCGCGTTCGCCCTGCTGGTCAGTGCCATCGTGTTGATGCTGCATCTGGATCTGTTCAACTCGCAGATTCTGGCCCAGAACCTCGTCAATGGTGCCGACAGCTACACCCTGCTGGCCATTCCATTCTTCCTCACCGCCGGCGAGGTGATGTCGCGCGGTGGGCTGTCTCAGCGCATCGTCACCCTGGCGATGTCATTGGTGGGCCACCGCAAGGGCGGGCTCGGCTTCGTCGCCATCTTCGCCGCCATCGTCATGGCGAGTCTGTCCGGCTCCGCCGTCGCCGATACCGCGGCGCTGGCCAGCATGCTGCTACCGATGATGCGCAAGGCCGGCTACCCACTGGGGCGCTCCTCCGGCCTGATGGCCGCCGGTGGCATCATCGCACCGATCATCCCGCCCTCGATTCCGTTGATCATTATCGGGGTCGCCGGTGGCATCTCCATCGGCAAACTGTTCCTCGCCGGCATCGTGCCGGGGCTGATCATGGGTGCGACCCTGGTGGTGATGTGGCTGTTCATGACGCGCAGGGAAGACCTGGTCGTCACGAAGAAAGCCACCGGACGCGAACGCCTCAAGGCACTCAAGGACAGCTTCTGGGCCATCATGCTGCCGGTCATCATCATCGGTGGCATCAAGAGCGGCATCTTCACCCCGACCGAAGCCGGTGTGGTCGCCGCAGTCTACGCCATATTCGTCGCCACCGTGGTCTACCGAGAGCTTGATCTGAGCCAGCTCTACGCCGTGCTCGCCCAGGCCGCCCGCAGCACCGCCATCGTGATGTTTCTGGTCGCCGCGGCGATGGTGGCCTCTTGGCTGATCAGCATCGCCCAGCTGCCGCTGATGGTCGCCGGACTGCTCGAGCCGCTGGCCGATGATCCGCGCATCCTGATGCTCGCCATCATGGCCATCGTGCTGGTGGTCGGCATGGTGATGGACCTGACGCCGACCATTCTGGTGCTCACGCCGATCCTGATGCCCATCGTCAAGCTGGCCGGTATCGACCCCGTCTACTTCGGGATCATGTTCGTCCTCAACTGCGCCATCGGCCTGATCACCCCGCCGGTCGGCAACGTGCTCAACGTGATCACCAGCGTCGGCAACCTCAAGTTCGAGAAGGCGGTCAGTGGCGTCGCGCCCTTCGCCCTCGCCTACGTCGCGATCCTGCTGCTGTTCGTCGCCTTCCCGCAGATCATCACCGCACCGCTTTACTGGATGACCGACTGACCCCGTGACAACCACCAAGCCGGAGAAAAGGACAGAAGAAGGCAAGACGCCAACGACACGCCATCAACAAAGACAGCTATCCGCTGAAACAGCCGCCATAAAGACAACAAGAGAGCCATTCAATGACACCCATGATCAAGACGACCCTCGCCAGCCTGCTGTTGCTCGCCCCTCTGAGTGCTGCGCATGCCCAGATGACACTCAAGCTGGCCCATGCCGCCCCGACCACTGATACCCAACAGCAGGCAGCGGAGCGCTTTGCCGAGCTGGTCAAGCAGGGCACGGATGGCGAGATCACTGTCAACATCTTCGGCAATGGGGTCCTCGGCGGTGACCAGCAGATGATCGCCGGCGTACGCAGCGGCACCATCGACATCGAGCTGTCCGGCAACCCCAACTTCGCGGGCCTGCAGCCAGCGCTGGGTGCCTTCGACCTGCCCTACATCTTCCCGGACCGCAAGACGGCCTATCAGGTGCTGGACGGCAAGGTCGGTGACGATGCCCTGGCACTGCTCGAGGAAAACAACCTCAAGGGGTTGGCCTTCTGGGAGGTCGGCTTCCGCGCGATGACCAACTCCAAACACCCGATCAAGACGCCCGCCGATGTGGAGGGCCTGGTGATGCGCACCAACTCCAACAAGTCGCTGATCGAGGCCTTCTCGTTGCTGGGCGCGAATCCGGTACCGATGCCGCTGGGCGAGCTCTACACCGCGATGGAAACCGGTACGGTCGACGCGCAGGACCACCCGATCAGCATCGTCTGGTCGGCGGGCTTCTATGAGGTCCAGGACTACCTGTCACTGACCAACCAGGCCTACACCTCACTGCTGATGGTAATGAACGATGACAAGTTCGAGAGCCTGTCATCAGAACATCAGCAGGTACTGGTAAGCGCAGCGCGTGAGGCCGGTGATTATCAGCGTGAACTGAACGCGAAGAACGAGCAGAAAATTCTCGCAGAACTGGCCGACAAGGGCATGAAGATCGAGACCGATGTCGATACCGCTGCCTTCCAGAAGGTCGTGCTGCCGACGTGGGACAGCTATATCGCTGCCAATGGCCGCGACTGGATCGACGCCATCCAGGCCGCCAGCCAAGCCAGCGTCGATAGCGAATCGCTACAGGCCACGGCTGCCGTGAGCCACTGACGCCTTAGGCCTGATCGCCTTTCTTACCTGTTACCCAGCGAGGGAACAAGCCGCTGATGGCGCCCTCGCTGATTGGAGAAATGTCATGTCTCGAGATGTGCTGCTGCTCAACCAGAAATGCGCTCATACCCTGAGCCTCTACGATGCCACCAGCGGCGAAGAGCTCAACCATCTGCGCCTGCCGGACTACCCCCATGAGTTCGTGGTGGATTCCACCGGCCGCTACGCCTTCGTAGGTCACTACGGCATCCTCGGTGCCGACTGCATCGGCGATCAGGGCGGCTGCTCGGTATTCGTGGTCGATCTCGAGACCTTCGAGCTGGTCAATACCCTCAGTACCTGGCCGTACTATCGTATCCACGGCCTGGGCATCGATGACCAGGACCGCCTCTACGCCATGAGCGAAGGCCACAACACCCTGCTGCTGTTCAACACGCCCCTGACCCAGACCACGCCAGATCTGGCCGTGTCCTCCGGTGGCTACAAGACCCACCTGTTCGCGCTCACCAAGGCAGGCCACTGGGCCTACGGCATCAATCTGCTCAGCAACACCATCACCAAGTTCAAGCCTCACGATGCCACCTTCACGCCCATCGCGATGATTCCAGGCCGCAAGCCGGAGGGTAATAGCCTCTCCGCCGATGGCCGTACCCTGTTCATCAGCAACCGCGATGACGACAGCATCGTGGCGGTGGATACCGAATCGATGACCGTGCGCGCCTCTGCGACCACCGGCCGAGATCCCAATCGCATCTACCGTGATCCCAAGGGGCGCCTGATCACCACCAATTACGGGGAAAGCTCGCTGTCATTGTTCGATGAGACGCTGGCGCCGCTGGGCACCATCCAGCTTGAGGCGATTCCCATCGCGATGAGCTTCCACCCTGATGGCGAGCAGGCCTTCGTCTCGCTCAAGGGGGACCGCATCGCGGTGCTGGATCTGGAGAGCGGCCAGGTACGCAGAAGCTTCGCGACACGCGCCGAGCCGGACGTGTCTTGCTTGCTGGTACGTGATCACTGAGTCAGTGGGCACTTGAGACATGGCACTTGAGACATCTTTCCAGGACACGAGCCAGTCATGACGGATACCCCAATACACCGCGAACCTGCACACAGTCAGCCGCTGATCGATGCGCACCATCACTTCTGGGCACTGGATGGCCAGGTGGCGTACCCCTGGCTGGAAGAGTCGCCGGTGGAGAACTTCTTTCTCGGCGATTACACCGCGATCCGCCGGCCCTTTGTGGCCGCGGACTTGAAGCGCCTGATACCTGAGGGATTCCGGCTGGTGGGCAGTGTGCACTGCGAAGCCGAAGCCGCTCGCAAGCAGGCGGTGGCGGAGACGCGGTGGATCACCCAACAGTACACGTCTGGAGGCCTGCCGAGCGCGCATGTCGGCTGGGCCGCCTTCGGCACTGAGAAGTGCGCTGCTCAGCTGGACGCCCAACGTGAATCGCCGCTGTTTCGTGGCGTACGCGCCAAGCCGGTTACCTCTGCCACGCCGGAGTCTCGCCGAGCGGTCAAAGACACCAGCGGCAGTCTGCAAGACCCGCGCTGGTGTGAGGGTCTGGCCTTGCTTCAGGAGCGTGATCTGAGCTGGGATCTGCGCGTGCCCGCCTGGCACCTAGAGGAGGCGGCCACGACGCTTCAGGGCTACCCCAGCCTGCGCGTCATTCTCAATCACTGCGGCCTGCCCTGGGATCGCACGCCGGAGGGTCTCGCTCAGTGGCGCGATGGCATGCGAGCGCTTGCCGACAACTCGAATGTCGCCGTCAAGCTTTCAGAATTGGGCTCTCCGTGGCATGGCTGGGATGCCAACGCCAATCGGGATCTCTTGCGCGAAGTCATCGACATCTTTGGGGCAAACCGCTGTCTGTTTGCCAGCAACTTCCCGGTCTCCGGCCTCAAGGTCAGCTACGGCGACTGGCTCTCACTGGTGACCGGAGCCATTGACGAAACAACGCCCCCCGATCTGCGCGCGAGCACATACCATCAGGTGCTGCACGACAACGCCATTCACTGGTATCGACTACCGCTCGATACCCTCAACTCATCCACCCGCTGACGTAATTCATCTCACAGCTCACCCCCGTACAGGAGAAGACACGATGTCACTCAACGGCCATCAGCTCATCGGACAACGCAGCTTCGCCGCTCAGGGCGAGGCGATCCACGCCATCAATCCGGCCACAGGGGAGCGTCTGGAGCCCGCCTACCCGGGTGCCAATGCGAGTACGGTGGAAGAGGCCTGCCAGCTGGCTGGCCAGGCCTTCGATGCCTATCGCGCCACCACGCCGGACGCGAGAGCCACATTCCTCGAGACCATTGCCGAGGAAATCGACGCCTTGGGCGACACCCTGACCCAGCGCGCCATGCAGGAGACCGGCCTGCCCGAGGCACGCCTGAACGGTGAGCGCGGCCGCACCTGCGGGCAGCTCAAGCTGTTTGCCAAGGTACTGCGCCGCGGTGAGTGGCAGGATGTGCGCGTCGACCCTGCGCTGCCGGAGCGCGCACCCCTGCCGCGCGCCGACCTGCGTCAGCGTCAGATCCCGCTGGGTCCGGTGACCGTCTTCGGGGCCAGCAACTTCCCGCTGGCCTTCTCGGTGGCCGGTGGCGATACCGCTTCCGCGCTTGCCGCAGGCTGCCCGGTGGTGGTCAAGGGCCACTCGGCGCACCCGGGTACCTCGGAACTGGTCGGTCAGGCCGTGGCGCGCGCTGCCAAGCGTTGCGACATGCCGGAAGGGGTCTTCTCACTACTGTTCGGCCCGGGCAATGAGGTCGGCCAGGCGCTGGTCAAGCATCCCGAGATCCAGGCAGTCGGCTTTACCGGGTCGCGCAGTGGCGGCACCGCCCTGCTGGCACTCGCCCAGGCACGCCCGCAACCGATTCCGGTCTATGCGGAGATGAGCAGCATCAACCCGGTCATCCTGATGCCGGCCGCATTGGAAGCCCGCGCCGACGCACTCGGCGCCGCCTTTGTCGGCTCGCTCAACATGGGCGCCGGTCAATTCTGCACCAACCCGGGGCTGGTGCTGGCCGTCAAGGGCGAGGCGCTGGAGCGCTTCAAGCAAGCCGCCATTCCTGCTATCCAGGCAAGTCCGGTACAGACCATGCTGACGCCGGGCATTCACAAGGCCTACGCCGAAGGCGTGGCGAGCCTGTCCGCGCAAGACGGCGTCACCTGTCTGGCCAGTGGAGAAAGCGAGTCGTCCATTGCCAGTCCGTGTCAGACCCGGCTATTCAGTACCCCGGCGAGTGACTTCCTGGCCAACGAGGCCATGCAGGCGGAAGTCTTCGGTTCCAGTTCGTTGATCATCGAATGCGATGATCTCGCTCAGCTCAAGCAAGTCTGCAGCGCGCTGGAAGGCCAGCTGACCGCCACTCTGCACCTGGATGACGCCGATCACGATGCCGCGCGTCAGCTGCTACCGGTGCTGGAGCGTCGTGCCGGACGCATTCTGGTGAATGGCTGGCCGACAGGGGTCGAAGTCTGTGACGCCATGGTCCACGGCGGCCCTTGGCCCGCCACCTCCGACAGCCGCACCACCTCGGTGGGCACCGCTGCGATTCACCGCTTCCTGCGTCCGGTCTGCTACCAGGACCTGCCGGATGACCTGCTGCCGCCGGAACTCAAGCACGACGCGCCCTCCAGCATCAGCCGACTGGTGGATGGAGAGCGCATCAGTTGAATGGCGAACTCTGTGACGACATTACCTGATACCAATTCGGTAATACTCACATGGTCGCCCTAAGACCATGGAGGTTCAAGAACCCAGCTTTGCACCTCCAATAAAAGAAGCCTCATGCAGAATATTGCTGCATGAGGCTTCTATCTTGAGAAATATTTTATAACTTCACTCATGGATCACTGGTCAGCGGTAACTTGGCCAGACTGCCAACGCCAATAGTGAGTCACAAGCCCCCCTACGATGATGTTATGCATATACAACCCCGTCCAAAAGGAATCATAGGACTCAAATTGATTGATGATCATCCAGTAGACGAAGAACAATAGGGCAAATAGTGCCATATCACTTGGCATACTACCGCCTCGCCAAGCCAGCCAGGTAGCACGTCCAACCCAGACCATCAGAGCACCAATGGCGATGAGCCCCAACAGTCCATAAGCCACCCATATTTCCAGAAAATAGTTGTGAAGATGTCCGTATTTTTCAGATACGTTTTCAGGGATCCACGACGTCTCTGTCATGACAAGCTTTTTCCCTTGAGCTCCCCAACCCAATACCGGACGCTCCTTGATCCACTCGCTTGCTGCAATCCAGCTATTGACTCGAATACCGACACTCGTATACGGGATATCCGTCAATTCACCTTTGAGCACCTGGGTAATGACACCACTCTCCTTATTAGCCCGTTTGCTCAAGGAGTCTCCTAACCCGATTCCAAAAGCGACTGCCAGGCAGGTCGACGCAACCAAGAATATTGACAGATACTTCAAGAAGTGGCGAATACCACGACGCAGTACAACTCCACTTCCCCAGATTACTAGCCCCAGACTCAAGGAGGCTAATGTGCCGAGCCAAACTGCGCGGGTTTGGCTCACGACGATACCCGCTAGTGCAATAAGCAAAGCAATAGACCACAGCATAATGCGGAGCGTACGACGTTTACCTGACTGACAAATACGCTGAGAGAATGCAACCAGCCCCAACAGGAGAGTGCCAAAGAACATGGCTGAATGCTGAGCATTACGTATTCCAAAATCAGCTCTTTCGCCTGAGAGGCCCGTAATCCAGTTTTCCTCATTCGAGGGTGCAAGGAAAAAGGTTGTCATCAGAAAACCAGTGGCTGCCAATATCCAGAGAATGAAGGTATTTCGCGTACTGCCTCGTAACCACCAGGCCACACTGATGAATATAAAGAGTTTCGCCAGCAAGGCCAGACGCGGAGATGAGTCCATCCATTGTGGATGATGAGCCAGACCTGCCCACCAGGATATCAATTGCACGGCGACAACAACGCCAAGCAAGAGCAAGACGGGTCGGCGAAGTCCTTTTCCCCATAGACAAAACGCTATCAATCCAGAGAAGGCCAATAGCGTCTCTGCCGGCTTGATGTCATCGCCTGATGGGATACTGAAAAATGTATAGACGGCCAATGCTGCAACACCAATCAACATTAGCCATCCAGGGCTCTTCCACCCTGAGCCGTCATCCCACCTATCCAATACCATCATGCTGCTAGCCTTCCCCAGACTGGATAAAAAAGAAAACTATGTTACAGCAAATAGGAAATCATGACTCCAAATGTCGCAAAAAAGTGACGGAATCTGCCAAATATGCAAAAAAAATAATAATCATTCTCAAAAAAGCAACAGCCTGCTGCGAGTGGCTTGGCAGCGAACCGCCCTCTCTGTGCAAATCAGACACGACAAGGCCGCCTCAAAGGGCGGCCTTGGCGTGTCTGGCGGGCAGTCTCCGTCACTGCCCTCTCAACCTTATCCCTCAGTCATGGCGCTCAACCATAGCTATCAACCATAGAAGTGCTCGACAAGGCTCATGGGAATCGCCGGCACGTAGGTGACCAGCATCAGCACCAGGAAGAGCACGAAGATCATCGGCAGATTGACCTTGGTGGTTTCCCACATGTCCGTCTTGGCGATGGAGCATGAGGTGGCCAGTACCGAGGCCACGGGGGGCGTCTGCTGACCAATGGCCAGGTTGAGGGTCAGGATCAGGCCAAAGTGGATCGGGTCGATCCCGATCTGCTGGATCAATGGCATCACGATCGGTACCACCAGAATGATGGCCGCGGCGCCATGCAGGAACATGCCGAGCAGGAGCAGCAGGATGTTGAGCAATGCCAGCACCGCTACCGGGTCCGTGGTGATCGCGGTAATCTCCTGAGCCAGCTGTTGCGGCAGCTGCATTTCGGTCAGGAACAGCCCCAGCACTGCGGAGGTAGCCACCAGCAGCATCACCACGGCCGTCTGGATCACGCCATCGATCACCGCGCGATACAGCACCTGCAGGTTCAGCTCACGGTAGACCAGCCCACCGATGACCAATGCCGCCAACACGGCAAGCCCCGCCCCTTCGGTTGCGGTCACGAAGCCACCGAAGATACCGCCCAGAATGATGACCGGCAGCGTAAGGGCCCAGAAGGCCTCGCGGAACGCCTTGCCGAGAGTCGACAGCGAGAAGGCCGCCTCACGCGGCATGTTGTACTTGCGCGCATAGTAGTAGCAGAGCATCGCCAGCCCCAGGCCGCCCAGAATGCCCGGAATGATACCGGCGACGAACAGCTTGACGATGGACGTGTCCGCGATGGCCCCGTAGAGGATCATCGATAGCGAGGGCGGAATGATGATGGCAAGCGACGCCGAAGACGACGTGATCGCCGCCGAGAACTGCGGGGTGTACTTGCGCTTCTTCATCTCGGGAATCAATACCGAACCCGTCGCGGCCACATCGGCCACCGCGGAGCCGGAAATCTCGGCGAAGAACAGCGACACCCCGACATTGACCATGGCCAGACCACCGCGAACGAAGCCGACAAGCGCCGTCACGAGATTGATCAAGCGCATGGAAATGCCCGAGGTGTTCATCAGCGCACCGGCCAGGATGAACAGCGGAATCGCGATCAACGGAAACTTGGTGGCGCCATTGAAGAGCGTCAGCGGCACGTTGACCAACGCGTCCACCCCCATGAAGATCACCACACCGACAACCCCGACGGTGCCGATGGCGACCGCGATGGGCACATTGATCAGCACAAGAGCGAACAGCGCTGCGATAATGATCAGTAGCGTCATGAGCGGTGCTCCTTGAGGTCTTCTTCCGCCAGACGAATCGCCTCAGCGATCTCTTCCTCTTCGCTGTTGACGCCGGCACACATCTTGCGCCAAGCGTGAGGCAGACTCAGCAATTCACACAGGATGAAAAGTGCCGCACTGATGGGAACGACAGACTGGGTAATATTCAGGCCGATATTTGGCAAGGCGATGAGAGAATCCCAAGCAAGCACTTCGAGCACCTGATAGCCAAACCAGCCAACGACGCCAAAGAAGCCGATCACGATCAGTTCGGAGACGATGAACAACGTGCTGCGCAGCGCGATAGGCGCCTTGGTGATGAGTCCGGGGAAGCCCATGTGCGAGCGTTTGAGCGCGGCCAGACAGGCACCATAGAAACTCAGCCAAGCCAGATTGATTGAGGCAACCTCGTCGTACCACGGTAAGGAGCCGCCAAAAGTACGCAGAACAACGGCCAACAGCACGATGGTCGTCAACGACAGCAACAGACCGACAGTGAAGACTTCGAGGGTACGTTCCACCCATCGATTGACGCCATCCAATGTCGAGTCCTTGGGAGTGGCCGTCTCACCTTCCCCACGCGCGGTGGGGAAGGTTGTCTTGGCCGCATGGGAATGCGAGCTCATGACTTACTCCTCAGCCAGTGCCATCGCGCGATTTACCAACGCCTGACCACCGTCGACCTTGTCGGAGAATGCCTGGTAGACCGGCGCACTTGCCGTGACGAAGGCATCCCGGTCGACCTCATTGACGGCCATCCCCCCGTCCTTGAGACTTGCCAGCAACTTCCCATCCAGTTCTTCCCCTTTGGCGAAGGCCCAGCGCTGGGTTTCGGCAGACACCTCGGCGATTGCCGCCTTCACATCCTCTGGCATCTTGCTCCACCCGGACTGACTGCTGGTCAGCCAGATAGGTGAGTAAACGTGGTTGGAGAGCGACAGGTACTTCTGGACTTCCTGGAATTTGGCACCATCGATGTTGGACAGCGGATTCTCCTGACCGTCCACCACCCCGGTCTGGAGTGCCACGAAGACTTCCGAGAAAGCCATCGGGGTCGGGTTGGCGCCCCATGCCGTGAACATGCCGGTGCGCCACTCGCTTTGCGGAGTTCGAAGCTTCAGGCCATCCAGGTCTTCAGGCTCGACAACCGGACGCTCATTGTTAGTAATCTGACGGAAGCCGTTCTCCCAGGTGGAGACCAGCTTGAGGCCCTTGGCCTTGGCATCCTCGGCCAGATCCGTCATCACGATCTCATCATCGATGCGCTTGAGGTGCTCGCGATCCTTGACCATGAACGGCATGTCAAACAGTGCGAAGCTTGGCGAGACGGATGACATCACCGATGAGATGGCTGCCAGATCGACCGTGCCCAGACGTAGCTTCTGGATCAGCTGACGCTCATCACCCAACTGACCACTGTGGTAATACTCGACCTGATGTTCGTCGCCCAACCTGGTTTGCAGCTGATCTGCAAAATGCTGTGCAGTCTGGCCCTGCAGACTGTTGGGACTACCCCCGATGGCAAACACGATCTTTTCGGCATGCGCGGTCGTGGTACCCAGGGCGGCGGCTAACAGCGTGGCGGCAAGCATGGCTCGCTTCATTGTCGAATCCCTTTGATTGTTCTGATTTTGGGTATCTGCGTATCGAGCATGGTTTGCAAGCTGAATGCCACGGAGAGCAATGAGAATGCAGACTCCTACAACTCACCACCCATCACCTCGCTCAAGTGGACTGCAAACCATACCAGATGCAACAAAACTTAGCCGCCAATAGTGACTTCGGTCAATCAAGACGCTGCAGAAATAGACCTTTGTCTAGAAAAAATGGCTTATCTGCCCAGTAACCTCCCCATCTGGACTAACTGGCAAACCACACATGGCATCAATGGCGCCGCCAATCCCACTCCCTCCTCTCCCACACTGAAAAGCCCTGCCGAACGCGTCGACAGGGCTTTTCTTGCAGGCAGCATGCACATTGCCTCAGAGAACCTCCTGAGCCTGCCAACACCGCTTCAATCAGCCACGACTGCCCCATGCCACGGCATCGTGAGGATGAAGGCTTTCTATATGACGCACCTGAACCTGTGCTTCGCCTTCCACATTCAACAACCCAGCGAGCAGCTTGCGCGCCGCATCCTCGACGAACATCAGATTCTGGCCGTTGAGTGAGGCAAAGGCTTGTTCATCAGCACGCTTCACGGCGGTCTGGACCGGAGTGCCCAGGGCCTGCTCGATGGTGTCGATCAGAGTGATCAACCCAAGCTGCTGCGTCCCGGGCTTGAGTTCGACCGTCACTTGCGCCTCGCTACGTTGGCTGTGAGGTGTGGCAAGAGTGGCATTCTGAGTGAGCCACTCCGCCACCTGTGCAGGAGACAAGGCGGCATCCTCGGCGTGAGCCTCGAGAAACGCCTGCTCGATCAACTGGCGAGACAAGGCGGCAGAGCAAGGACAGGTGGAGGAATATTCCACTGTAACGCTGGCCGTGAGAGTGAATTCGCCATTGCGAAGGCTGGCATCGAGTGTCACCGGATAAGACTTCCATCCAGACAACTCGGGCGTGATCAAGGCGGGACGCTTCACCAGCAGTGCAAAGGCCGCCTTCACATGCGCATTGCGTGAGGCACAGTCGTGATGACTTTCCACCATCGCGGCAAGTACCTGCTGCAGGCTTGCAGGCGATAGTGCCTTGCCTTCCGCCAGCCCATCCAGCAGACGGTACAACCGTGACATGTGAATGCCCTTGGTATGCGGTGTCGGCAGATCGACCTGCGCATCCACTCGGGCATGCAATTCACGGCGATAGTCACCTTCCTCGACGAGGATGGGTAAATCAATTCCCTGCATGCCCACCCAATCAAGGGGGCTCAATGACTGGGATCGCTCAGTCAGGGAAACGTCAGGGAGTACGGCTGTCATTTGCGATATCCAAATGCGGCCTCTATCAGCCAGTGATCTCAAGCAAGAACACAGCGGCTGATATCGGCCGTTTCAGGGGAAGTTTGGCAGTGGTATCGCCAGGCAGATCAGCAAGTGGGCACACAGGAAGTACTGGCACTGAACAGACTGCACTGCACGACGTTCATCTGCGCACGTCAGGCCAGTTGAGAGGAATGATGCCCGGTGATTTTCCACTCACCGAGAATCTCTTCAAAGGTGAAGAGGAAACGCGCCGGAATCGTCACGCTATTGCCCTCCTCCTGGTACTGGAAGGTGTAATGTCCACCGATGACTACCGTGCCCAGCTTGCGACTGACACGGCGTGAGAAGTCGCCCAGCTCGCAGACGAGGCCCTCGTTGGCCAGAAAGCCGTCGAAATAGGCTTGTCTTGATTCACGATTCTCGCGGACATCATTGGATACAGTGGGGACGAGAATGGCGTCATCTGCATACAGCGACAGAAGCGTTTCCTTCTCACCGCGGCTGACAGCGATTGCCCAACGCTCCAGAGTGCGCGTGGCGGCATTGACGCAAAACTCGGCATCTCGCTCACTCAGAGGAGGGGAAGTCGGATGGGGCATGAAGGTATCTCACGTTATGGCTGACTTGAGAGGCACGGGGACCGGTCCACGGCCCCCGTCACTGGATCCAAGGCGCAATGGCTCAATCAGCGTTCGCACACTGCAGAATGCCCTGCCCCAGGCGTTCGATCAGTTCGGGATAGAGCGACTGACCAAGCGTCAGGCCTGCGCCAAGCGGCTCGAATACGATGGAGGTCTTGACGCCAGTGCCTTCGAAGACACTCTCGATCAATGCGGGGTTGTACTGCGGCTCGCGGAAGACACACTGAATATTGCCCTCCTCAACCCGGTGTTGAATCGCCTCCACTCGCGCCGGACTCGGTTTGGCGGCATCTCCCAAGGAGATGGCACCAGATGCCGGTACATCAAAGCGATTCTCGAAATATTGGTAAGCGTCGTGGAACACGATGTAGCGAGTCCCCTTCACTTCAGACAGGCGGGAGGTCCACTCATCCGTCAGCGTCTGCAATTCCTGTTGCCCTGCCTTGGCATTCTCACGGTAGGTATCCGCATTCTCCGGATCCTGTGCCGCCAAAGAGTCCGCGATGGCACCCAACCAGGCTTGAGCATTCAACGGGTCCAGCCAGCCATGCGGATTCATACCATCATGAGCATGGTGATCATCATGGTCGTCGTGCCCGTGGTCATCATGATCGTCGTGCCCGTGGTCATCATGATCGTCGTGCCCGTGGTCATCGTGATCCTCTAATTCATGCTCGCCATGACCATCTTGATCGTGGGCTGCGTGTTCACGTCCCTCTTCATGCTCGTCATGATGATGGGCCTCGAAGGTTGGGCCTTCGCGATAGTCCAGATGCAAGGTGCCCGGGACTTGCATCAGTTCGACGACCTCTGCCTCTGATGCGAGGGATGCGCGCGCCTTGGCAAACCATGGCGTCAAATCATCACTGACGAAGAACACGACATTCGCATCCGACAGCGCCTTGGCTTCCGAGGGCCGCATCGAATATCCATGCGGTGAGGCGCCAGGCTGAATGATCAGATCCGGTGAACCCAGCTCCCCCATGACAAGTGCCACCAAGGACTGCACTGGGGGGATATCGACGGCGACGGACGGAACATCCGCCGCAGCCAGGCTGGGTAGCAACAACCAGGGCAAACCAAGAGGAATCAGTGACCGATGACGCATGCGAGTTCTCCAAGGATGACGATGACACAGGTTACAAGGCGAGGAAGCTGCAGATTCTTGTAGAATATGTTATAACATAACATTAACGGTAACTGAACCGTCAACCCCACCCCATCATGAGGTAGTCCGTGTCGTTGTTATCGATCGAGAACCTCTCCGTGACCCTTGGCAGGAACCGCGTACTCGACAGTATCGACCTGCATGTCGACCGTGGAGAGATCGTCACTCTGGTAGGGCCGAACGGCTCGGGGAAGTCTACGCTGCTTCGCAGCATCATTGGCGCAGTTTCCCCGGAATGCGGACAGGTACAGCATCAACCGGGCCTCAAAATTGGCTATGTTCCGCAACGCCTGAGCCTTGATCCAACTCTGCCGATGACGGTGAAACGCTTCCTCAACCTCCCCTATCGCCATTCGCTCGACGAAGTCGCGAAGGCACTCGCCCAGGCCGGCATTCCAGGGGTAGAGAGTCAGCAAGTCGCCGACCTGTCGGGCGGTCAGTTTCAGCGAATCCTGCTGGCGCGGGCCTTGCTGGATTCCCCCGATCTCCTGCTGCTCGATGAGGCGACCCAGGGGCTGGATCACCGCGGAATTGCCGACTTCTACCGCCAGATCGACCGCGTACGTCACACATTGGGATGCGGCGTCCTGATGGTCAGTCACGAGCTTCATGTCGTGATGCGTGCCTCCGACCGCGTCGTCTGTCTACACCGCCATGTCTGCTGTCAAGGCACACCGGAACTGGTCATGGCGTCACCGGCCTATCAGGACCTGTTCGGTCTGGATACTGGCGATGCTCTGGCGTTCTATCGCCATGACCACCATCACTCACACCATGTTCCCGCGCCATCCCCTGATGGCAGCTCGACCGACACGACGCGCCAGGCGGGGAACCCTCAACCGGTTCATTCAGGACTCACCACTGATGCTTGATGATTTCATGATTCGCGCCAGCCTCGCGGGCGTCGCCGTTGCGCTCGCTGCTGCGCCACTGGGCTGCTTTGTCGTATGGCGCCGAATGGCTTACTTCGGCGATGCCACGGCCCATGCCGCCATCCTCGGCGTGGCACTTTCTTTGTTGATGTCCGCCTCGGTGCTAGGCGGCGTCCTGGTCGTATCACTCATCATGGCCACCCTGGTCACGCTTCTCAGCGGGCGCGGCTATGCCATGGATACTCTGCTGGGCGTCATGGCACATTCGGCACTCGCCTTCGGGCTGGTCGCCGTCTCTTTCCTGCCCGGGGTGCGCATCGATCTGATGGCCTACCTGTTCGGCGACATTCTCGCCGTCAGCAAGACGGATCTCGCGATCATCGCCATCGGCGGCTTGCTGGTCATTGGCCTACTGCGTTGGCGTTGGGATGCCCTGCTCACTGCCACCCTGAATGAGGATCTGGCACGAGCCAGCGGTATCAATCCACGGCGTGAGCAGCTGGTACTGACACTGTCGCTGGCCGTGGTGGTCGCGGTTGCATTGAAGGTGGTCGGTGCGCTTCTGATCACCGCACTGCTGATCATCCCAGCAGCCACGGCGCGTCGCTTCTGTCACACACCGGAGCTGATGGCGATCGCCGCGGCCATCATCGGCGGAGTCTCCACCACCGGCGGACTGCAGGCAGCCTACTGGCTGGATACGCCCACTGGCCCCACCATCGTGTGCCTCGCCACGTTGATGTTCGCACTGACCACCGTCGCAGGCCGAATCCTCACCTCAAGGACTCAGACAAGAAATACCGCACCATCGCAAGGACAATGAACCTCACGCCTCTTCCTATATATGCTGACCAAGACTTGCCTTTATCCTGACCCCAGGTTGACGTTCTCCAAACCTGCAACGCCCCGCTCATGGCGGGGCGTTGTAGTGACAGCGCTGACTTCAATGGCTCAAGCGACTTCTTTCACTCCAAAGCAGAGTCTCACTCCCAAGCGGGGAACGGGTCGGGCAAGGTGCGCCACATCTCTTGCCCTGCCAGCAACGTGGCGTCATCGAGTAGACACTCGTCAAGCGCCTGGCGGATACGGGCTTCGTCGAGGTTCTGACCGATGAAGACCAGCTCCTGGCGCATATCGCCGAACGGCTCCTGCCACTTTTCCCGGATCGACTCAAGATACTCTGGATCATCCGGCCACTGAGATTGCGGAACGGCCTTCCAGAACATCCCACCAAACCCGTAGTGGGCGATGCCACCGGCTTGGTTCCACTGCCCCGCGAACTGTGGACGCGTGGCCAGCCAGAAGAAACCCTTGGAACGCAGCAGCTTGCCCCCGAACCAGTCTCCGTGAAGCAGCTGATGGAATTTCTCGGGGTGGAACGGTACGCGCGCATGATAGGAGAAACTCGAGATACCGTACTCCTCGGTCTCCGGAACATGCTCGCCACGCATCTCCTTGAGCCAGCCCGGTGCCTGTTGTGCGCGGTCGAAACTGAAACGGCCAGTGTCCAGCACCTTGTCCAATGGCACAGCACCCTGGGTCATGGGCAGGATCTCGGCCTCCGGATTGAGCGAGCGTAGCACCGCCTTCAACTCGTCGAGCGCTGCGTTATCCATCAAATCCGTCTTGCTGATCAACAGCACATCACAGAACTCGATCTGATCGACCAGCAGATCCGCGACATTGCGCTCATCGTCCTCACCGAGGCTTTCCCCCGCTTCGGCCAGGGACTGCGCCTCGCGATACTGGGTCAGAAAGTTGGCACCATCCACGACGGTGACCATGGTATCGAGGCGCGCGACACTGGAGAGGCACTGACCATCTTCGTCCTCGAAGGTGAAGGTCTCCGCCACCGGTAGTGGCTCGGAAATCCCGGTGGACTCGATCACCAGGCAATCGAAGCGCCCTTCTTCCGCCAACCGCCGTACCTCGATGAGCAGATCCTCACGCAGCGTGCAGCAGATGCAGCCATTGCTCATCTCGACCAGCTGCTCCTCTGCACGATTGAGGGTGACTTCATTCTCGGCACCAGGCGCGCCACGCACCATGGCCGCATCGATGTTGACCTCGCTCATGTCATTGACGATCACCGCCACTCGGCGCCCTTCGCGGTTGGCGAGAATATGATTGAGCAACGTCGTCTTGCCAGCGCCCAGAAAACCGGACAGTACGGTGACTGGTAGGGGGTGAGACAGGGATTGCGAAAGGGGGTCTTGTGGGGAGTTCATCAAGCGGCACCTCGATAGGATAGGGTCTTGGCCACGTCGCTTTCGCCTGAAGGTATCCTTGTCGGCGCAGGGCCTGGGACAGGGTCAGGACGAGGGTCAGGTAAGCGCCTGGACGTGGGGACCTCTGGTTTCTCGATCATCAAACGCGCCAAATGATACGTTATAACATAATCATTCGTCAGCCATTTTTTATCAGTGCCGCCCAGCGCGTAAGTCCCCCAAGCGACCAACAGAACGGCGAGAGCGCGCAGCAAGCAGAAACGCACACGCCCCGCTGGCAAGCCAGCGGGGCGTGAAGTGGTGTAATCAGCGGTACTTTTTAGCCGCGAGCAGAATGGCAGGTGATGATCAGACCGCCATCATCACCGCAGAGGCCATCACTGCCCCACCCACAAGACGCGATGCGATCACCGGCACGCTCATCAGACGCTGACCCACAACACGGCCCAGCATCGACAAGGCCAGCGTCGCGACCACAAAGCCCGCCATGTAACCCATGGCACTGCCACCCCCCGGCATTTCCAGCGCATGAGCGAAGCCGTGGAAGGCCATGAAGCCGGCCACCATGACGGCACCAGCCAGAGTCGGCAGACGCAGCAGCAGCGCCACCAGCGCACCGGACACCAGCACCGAGAGCAGAATGCCCTGCTCGGCGATGAGGGCATGCAAGGCCTGTCCACCGCTGAGCAGCGCAATGCCCGCCCCAGCGAGCATGCCGACGACCATCAGCAGCGGCGTGCCGAGTCTCAAGGCTCGCGACTGACGCGCACTCCAGATGCCGATGGCCAGCATGGCCAGAAGGTGATCCAACCCGGTAAAGGGATGCGAGAGGCCAGCCATCAGCCCCTGGGCATCATGGCCGGGGTGTGCGGAGGCCGAGGTCGCCACCAGCAGCAGCGAGGTGGCAAGCAGTGCGGAGTGAGAACGCTTCATATGTCATTCCTGAAAAAGATGATGATGAATCCCCCGACACCCGTGGTGAGGCACATGTCGGGAGACAATGAATCCTGAGCCAGCGGCAGGAAACGCTGCGCTGTCAGGCCTGTGCGGCCAGCTTTTCTGGGCGACGCTCCGGCAGCATGCCCCGATCCAGAATGAAGGCGATGATCTCTTCCAGCCCGACACCGTCATACAGATTGGCGAACACGAAAGGCCGCTCGCCACGCATCTTGCGCGAATCGCGATCCATCACTTCGAGCGAGGCATGCACCTGCTCGGCGATGTCGATCTTGTTGATGATCAGCAGGTCCGACTTGGTGATGCCCGGCCCGCCCTTGCGGGGAATCTTGTCGCCTGCCGAGACGTCGATCACATAGAGGGTGAGATCGGAAAGCTCGGGGCTGAAGGTCGCGGACAGGTTGTCGCCGCCGGATTCCACCAGCACCAGCTCCATGTCCGGGTGACGCGCCTGCAGATCATCGATGGCCGCCAGATTCATCGAGGCATCCTCCCGAATCGCGGTATGCGGGCAGCCGCCGGTCTCGACGCCGAGGATACGATCCGCGGCCAGCGCTTCATGGCGCAGCAGGAAATCGGCATCTTCGCGGGTGTAGATGTCATTGGTGACCACCCCGATGTTGTAATGATCGCGCAGGGCCAGACACAGCTGGCGCAACAGCGCCGTCTTGCCGGAGCCCACCGGCCCACCCACTCCTACGCGTAGACAATGCTTCATGGCAGCTTCCTTTCTCGTGAGGTATCAGACGTTTATGTCGGTCGGTTCAGGCGCCGCCGCCTCAAGACGGGCGGTTTTGGCTCAACTCCTGAACAGACGGGAATATTGTGTTTCGTGCTGGGCGGAGGCGAGCGCCAGCCCCGGCAATATCGGGCCAAGCTCACCATCCAAACGCTCAAGCGCCTGCGCGACGACCTCCACTACGCGGGGGCGCAGCTGCTCGGTCAGGCGTTGGGCGGCAGTGTGCCCCAGCGGCATGGCCTTGCAGGCCACCGCCAGCTGGTTCTCGAGCCAGGCCCAGGCGAAACCGATCAAGGTCTGGCGCGGCGGCACTCCCCGCTGATGCGCCACCCAGGCAAACACCGTGACGTAGCCGGGCGCCTGCGGCATTAGCGCGCTTGGCGGTTCGAGCTTGAGACTTTTGAGCAGGCGCAGCAGCGCCGCCCCGAGACGCGCGTCCTCATCGCTGAGTTCGGCGGTTTCACGGGTGGCCTTGAGCCAGCCATCCCACTCGTCGAGCGCCGCTGCATCCCCTTCGGCCCATGCCTGCTGCAGACGCACCAACAGTGGCAGTTCGCAACGGCCAAGCCCGTCTTCCAGCACACCGTCGATCCACTCGCCAAGCTCCTGCTCCTGAGTGACCCAGCCAAGCTCGAAGGCACTCTCCAGCCCCTGAGACCAGGCAAAGGCGCCGATGGGCAAGGCAGGGCTTACCAGCTGCAACAGCCCCAGCAGCGCCAGATCCTCCTGCGCCGGCAGGCCCACCACGCCATCAGTGCTCATGCGTGTGCTCATGGGCGTGGTTGTGAGAATGGCCGTGGCCGTGGCTGTGCTCATGGTCATAGTCATGGTCGTGAGCATGTGAGTGGCCGTGTGAATGAGCATGCCCCTGTCCTGCCTGGGCATAGGCGCCCGGCTCAGGGTCAAAAGGCGCCTCGTGATAGGTGAGGGTCGCGCCGAGGCGCTCGGCCAGTTCTTCCAGCACGTGATCCGGCGGGAAGCGCACCCAGCCGGTTGCGCTCTGTGCTTCGCCCGCTGCTTCACCCTTTGCTTCGCCTTTTCCTTCAGCATCAGCGCCAGGCGTCTGCATGCCGATGGCGAGCTGCACATGGCGATTGCCCAGGTGATAGCAGAGCGCGGCCATCGGACGGCCGGCGGCGATGTGGGCAGTCACTACCGGCTCATCCGCGGCGCGGATGCGGATCACCTCACCCTCGCGCGAGGCCAGTCGATCGCCATCACGCAGTACCGGTCCGCGATCCAGAAACAGGCCGACCTCGCGCCCGCCGTCCGTGGTGGCACGCAGCCGCCCGCGGATGCGCAGCTCCAGCGGCAGGGTCAAGGTATCGAGGGGCTCGGCCTCGGTGTGAGCGCTCGCTGAGTCGCCTGAACCGTTGGCGTCTGGCAGGCGATGTATTAGTTCCATCATGGCGTCAATCTCAAATAAGGAGTCAGAACAGGTGATAGCGCTGGGCCAATGGCAGCTCGCTGGCTGGCTCACAGGTCAGCAGCTCACCGTCGGCGAAGACTTCGTAGGTCTCGGGGTCGACCTTGAGCTCCGGGCAGGCGTCATTGAGTTTCATGTCGCACTTGCGCACCTGACGCACGTCGCGGCAGGCGGACAGCGGGCTGTCGAGCCCGAGCGCCTCCCCGACACCGGCCTTGAGCGCCGCCTGGGAGACGAAGGTCAAGCGCGTGGCGCTGGCCGCCTTGCCGAAGGCACCGAACATCGGGCGGTAATGCACCGGCTGCGGCGTGGGAATCGAGGCATTCGGGTCGCCCATCGGCGCGGCAGCAATCATGCCGCCCTTGAGGATGCAGGCCGGTTTGACGCCGAACAACGCCGGTGACCACAGCACCAGGTCCGCCAGCTTGCCGACCTCGATGGAGCCGACCTCATGGGCGATACCGTGGGTGATGGCCGAGTTGATGGTGTACTTGGCGATATAGCGGCGCGCACGGAAGTTGTCGGTGCCGCGCTCGGCATCCTCCGCCAGAAAGCCGCGCTGCTCGCGCATCTTGTGCGCCGTCTGCCAGGTACGGCAGATCACCTCGCCCACGCGGCCCATCGCCTGGGAATCCGAGGACATCATCGAGATGACACCCAGGTCATGCAGGATGTCCTCGGCGGCGATGGTCTCGCGGCGAATGCGCGAATCGGCGAAGGCGACATCCTCGGGGATGCTCGGGTCCAGGTGATGGCAGACCATCAGCATGTCGAGATGCTCGTCAACCGTGTTGACGGTGTAGGGACGCGTCGGGTTGGTGGATGACGGCAGCACGTTGGGCCGCGAGCAGGCGGTGATAATGTCCGGGGCATGGCCGCCACCGGCACCTTCGGTGTGGAAGGTGTGGATGCAGCGGTCCTTAAAGGCCGCCAGGGTATCCTCAACGAAGCCCGACTCGTTCAGGGTGTCGGTATGGATCGCCACCTGCACGTCATAGGCATCAGCGACTGTGAGACAGTTGTCGATGGAGGCCGGCGACGTGCCCCAGTCCTCATGCAGCTTGAGGCCAATCACGCCGACCTCGATCTGCTGCTCCAGCCCCTGTGGCAGCGAGGCATTGCCCTTGCCGAGAAAGCCGATGTTCATCGGCAGGCTGTCCACTGCCTGCAGCATCTTGCTGATATGCCAAGGCCCCGGCGTGCAGGTGGTGGCATTGGTGCCGGTGGCCGGTCCCGTTCCACCGCCGAGCATGGTGGTGATGCCGCTCATCAGCGCCTCTTCCACCTGCTGAGGGCAGATGAAGTGGATATGCGGGTCGACGCCACCGGCGGTGAGGATCTTGCCCTCGCCGGCGATGATCTCGGTGCCCGGGCCAATCACGATATCCACGTCTGGCTGGGTGTCGGGATTGCCGGCCTTGCCAATGGCCGCGATGCGCCCGGCCTTGAGACCGACATCCGCCTTGACGATGCCCCACCAGTCCAGAATCAGCGCGTTGGTGATCACGGTATCCATCACGCTGTCATCGGCGCGCTGGCTCTGGCCCATGCCATCGCGGATCACCTTGCCACCGCCGAACTTCACTTCTTCCCCGTAATGGGTGAAATCCTTCTCCACCTCGATCCACAGCGCCGTATCGCCCAGACGCACGCGGTCCCCGGTGGTCGGGCCGTACATGTCGGCATAGGCCTGTCGCGTTATCTTCATGGATTGCCTCTTGATCCCTGAGCTACAGCTTTTAAGCCAACGCTTCTGAGCTGCAGTTGCTGAACTGCCGTTGCCAAGTTTGCTCCGAGCCGAATGCCTGTCAGCGCCATTGCCTGACGCCTTGTCGTAAGAGGCATCGCTCGCTCAGCGCTCGACACTGCCGTCATCCTTGAGTTGCCCCATCACCTCGCCGCGGAAGCCATAGATATGACGACTGCCGGCAAAGGGAATCAGCGTGACATCACGCGTCTGCCCCGGTTCGAAGCGAATCGCCGTGCCGGCGGCGATGTCCAGGCGCTGCCCGAGGGCGGCCTCGCGATCAAACACGAGCGACGGATTGGCTTCGGCAAAGTGATAGTGCGAGCCGATCTGGATCGGCCGGTCGCCGGTATTGCCGACCGAGAGCGTGGTGCGCAGGCGATCTTCGCAGAGAGAGATCTCGCCGTCCGCCACCAGATATTCGCCGGGAATCATGATTGCTCGCCTCACACGATGGGGTTGTGAACGGTCACCAGCTTGGTGCCATCCGGGAAGGTCGCCTCGACCTGCACTTCGGGAATCATCTCGGCGATGCCTTCCATCACGTCATCACGGGTCAGTACCTCCGCCCCGCGCCCCATCAGCTCGGCGACACTCAAGCCTTCACGTGCGCCTTCCAAAATCTCGGCGCTGATCAAGGCGATGGATTCCGGGTAGTTGAGCTTGAGGCCCTTGGCCTTGCGGCGTTCCGCCAGCAGCGCTGCGGTGAACAGCAACAGCTTGTCCTTGTCTCTTGGCGTCAGTTCCATGTCGTGGCTCTTGTGGTTGTCATTCAGTGGGACTTTCGAGATCAGGTCAGCCAGATACGTGGCACCTGTGCCTCACGCCCCGTCATCAGTGGGCGCAGGAGCTGCCATGCCTGCTGGCACAGCGCCCAGGCTTCGTTGCGTTCATGGCCCAGATAGCGCAGTAGCAATACGCCTTCGCGGCGAGTCACCGCCCAGCGCGGGGAAGCCGGCAATGCCTCACGCAGGGCCTCGATGGCCGCCGCCTCATCCTCGAGCCCGACCGCCCACAGCGTGGCCTGCACACTGCAACCGCCCTGCCCCCAGCGCCCGGTGAAGCGCGGATGCAGCGGGTCCAGCGACTGGCGCTCGATCCACACTGGCTTGCCGTCACGGGTCAAGCGAAAGCGTTGTTCGAGATGGCCACTGACGAAGGGCAGCTCACCGACCGGGCGCCCCAGTGCCAGCACTTCCCAGCCCATACAGCGCGCAGAGCCGGCAAGCTCGAGGGTGGTGGTCTGTTCACCGCGCGAGCCATTGAACGCCAGCGTCTCCTGGGGCAGCCATTCCAGGATGGCCCCGTCGGCGACCTTGAGATGGGTATGCTGGCCCCAGGTCACGCCGTTGCGGTCTGCCTTGTAGAGCTTGGCCGCCGCCGGCGTGGTCAGCAGCACATGCGCGCCCTCCTCCACCTCGGCCTCGACCTGCAGCGCATCGCCGCTGACCAGCCCACCGGGGGGATGAAGCAGATAGACGTGGCAGCAGCCGTGGCGGCCCTCGGGGTAGAACGGCCGCTGCACGCGCAGCGGGCCGTGATGGCGTCTGCGCGTCAGGCGGGTGATGGCGCGCCCGCTATCACTGGTGTCGCGCGCATCCGCCTCGAACCGCAGCGCCAGCGAGGCCTGCCACTGGCGCTGGTCATCGAAGCGGTGGCCGGAGACATTGGCCTCACTGCGCGCGGCATCCGTCGCGCCATCAGCGGGAATCACGCATCGGATCGTCATACGGTCAGGTGCTGCTTGATCAGTTCATCGGACAGCGCTGCTATCTCGCCTTCGGCCACCCGGCGGCCGCGATCCATGATCACGAAGCGATCAGCGTATTTGCGCGCAAAGGGCAGCTTCTGCTCGACCAGCAGCACCGTCAGGCCGTCTTCCTTGATCAGGCGACGGATGACCTCACCGATCTGGGCGACGATATTGGGCTGGATGCCCTCACCGGGCTCATCGAGAATCAGCAGGCGCGGCTCGATCACCAGCGCGCGGCCGATGGCGAGCTGTTGCTGCTGGCCGCCAGACAGGTCACCCCCGCGGCGGTGACGCATCTCCTTGAGCACGGGAAACAGCTCATAGATGCGCTCGGGAATCTGGCGCAGGCCATCCCGGCGCACGGCAAGCCCGGTGCGCAGATTCTCTTCCACCGTCATCATCGGGAAGATCTGCCGCCCCTGGGGAACGTAACCAACCCCTAGACGGGCGCGCTCCTCGAGCTTGCGACCTGTCAGATCAAGCGGCTCATTGCTACTGGTATCGGCGCGGTACAGAAGCTTGCCGTCACGGACGCTCTCCTCGCCCATGATGCATTTCATCAGCGTGGTCTTGCCGACGCCGTTGCGGCCCATCACGCAGGTGCATTGCCCAACGGGAATCTCCAGCGTCAGGTCCCATAGCGTGTGGCTTTCCCCATAGAACTGGTTGAGCGTGTCGATGGTCAGCAGCGGCGACTCGCCGCTCGGCATCGGTGCCTTGGTGTTCAGCGCTTGCGTCATCCGTCACTCTCTCCCAGGTAGACCTCGACGACTTTCGGGTCGCTCGATACCGCATCCATGCTGCCTTCCGCCAACACCGCGCCCTGATGCAACACCGTGACCTTACGCGCGATGGAGCGCACGAAGCCCATGTCGTGCTCGACCACCACCACCGACTGGCGTCCCGCCAAACTGGTCAGCAGCTCCGCGGTGCGCTCCATCTCCTGCTCGGTCATGCCGGCTACCGGTTCGTCGACCAGCAGCAGACGCGGCTTCTGCATCAACAGCATGCCGATCTCCAGCCACTGCTTCTGGCCGTGGGACAGGATGCCCGCCTCGCGCGCATGCCACTCCTTGAGGTGGATCGTCTGAAGCACTTCCTCGATCCTGGCGCGGGTCTCGCCGCTCATGCGTGCAGCCAGCGTCGGAAAGATGCGCTTGTCGGTGGCCATCGCGAGTTCGAGATTCTCGAACACGCTGAGTGCCTCGAAGACGGTGGGCTTCTGGAACTTGCGCCCGATGCCGAGGGTGGCGATTTCGGGCTCACTCATGCGCAGCAGATCGTGACGGCTGCCGAACCACACCGAGCCACTGTCGGGGCGCGTCTTGCCGGTGATGATGTCCATCATCGTGGTCTTGCCCGCGCCGTTGGGGCCGATGATGCAGCGCAGCTCGCCATCGTCGATGGTCAGGTTGAGGTCATTGATCGCCTTGAAGCCATCAAAGCTGACACTGACATCCTCCAGATAGAGGATCGGCCCATGGGTCACATCCACCGGCGAGGTGCGCGGGGTCAGGAAGTCGAACACGCGGTCACGCGTGGCCATCTCTTTCAACAGGCTCATGCCGTGGCCTCCTCGATGGGACGGGAACCGGATGCCGATTCGGACGGTGGTTCGCTCTTCGCGTTGGATGACTGCGAGCGTCTGCCCCAGCCACGCTGAGCGAACAGGCCGGCGATGCCCTTGGGCAACAGCACGGTGACCAGCACGAACAGGCCACCAAGGGCGAACAGCCAGGCGTCCGGCATGATGCCGGTGAACACCGTCTTGGCGTAGTTGACGATCAGCGCCCCCAGCACGGCGCCGTAGAGCGTCGCGCGGCCACCGAGCGCCACCCACACCACCACCTCGATGGAGAACAGCGGCGAGAACTCGCCGGGATTGATGATGCCGACCTGCGGCACGTACAGCGCCCCGGCTACCCCGGCCAGCATCGCCGAGACCACGAAGATGAACAGCTGGACACGTTCGACGCGGTAACCCAGAAAGCGCGTGCGTGCCTCGGCGTCGCGACAGGCGATGCTCAAACGCCCCAGCTTGGAGCCGACGATGCCACGACACAGCAGATAGCCGAGCCCCAGCGCCACGCCACTGGCGATGAACAGCGCGATGCGTACCGCATCCGTGCGCAGATCGAAGCCGAGAATGTCCTTGAAGTCGGTCAGGCCGTTGTTGCCACCGAAGCCCATCTCGTTGCGGAAGAACGCCAGCATCAAGGCGAAGGTCAGCGCCTGGGTGATGATCGAGAGATAGACGCCGGTGACGCGGGAGCGGAAGGCGAGGAAGCCGAACACCAGCGCCAGCAGCCCCGGCGCCAGCAGCACCATGAGGAAGGCGAAGCCGGGCATGTCGAAGCCCTGCCAGAACCACGGCAGCTCCTGCCAGTTGAGGAAGACCATGAAGTCTGGCAGTTCCGGATTGCCATAGACGCCGCGGTCACCAATCTCGCGCATCAGGTACATGCCCATGGCGTAACCGCCCAGCGCGAAGAAGGCGCCGTGACCCAGGCTGAGAATGCCCAGGTAGCCCCAGACGAGATCCACCGCGACCGCCAGCAGCGCATAGCACAGGTACTTGCCCAGCAGGGTGACGGTGAAGGTGCTGACATGCAGCGGATGCCCCTCGGGCAGCAGCACATGCAGCAGCGTGATCGCGAGCACCGACAGCGTCAGCACCGCGAGGAAGATCTGGGTGGAGCGCTCCGTGAAGGGGCGCGCCAGCCAGGAACGTGAATCAGGCATGGATCAACCCTCCGCGGCGCGGCCCTTCTGCGGGAAGAGTCCCCGCGGGCGCTTTTGAATGAACAGGATGATGAAGACCAGCACCACGATCTTGGCGAGAACCGCGCCCGCCCAGGGCTCGAGGAACTGATTGAGCAGCCCAAGCGACATGCCGGCCACCAGCGTGCCCCACAGATTGCCGACCCCGCCGAACACCACGACCATGAAGGAATCGATGATGTAGTTCTGGCCCAGGTTCGGCCCGACGTTGGTGATCTGGGAGAGCGCGACCCCGGCCAGGCCGGCCACACCGGAGCCCAGCGCGAAGGTCATGATGTCGACACGGGTCGCCTTGATGCCCATCGAACGCGCCATGGCCCGGTTCTGGGTCACCGCGCGAACTTCGAGGCCGAGACGGGTGCGGCGCATGATCAGCATCAAGCCGGCGAACACGAACAGCGCGAAGCCAATGATGTAGAGACGATTGAGCGTCAGTGACAGCGCCTCGTTGATCATCAGCGAGCCACTCATCCACTCCGGCGTGACCACGATGCGATTCAAGGGCGAGATGGTGGTACGCACCAGCTGCTGCAGGATCAGACTGATACCGAAGGTGGCCAGCAAGGTCTCCAGCGGACGCCCCTTGAGGTGCTGGATGACGCTGCGCTCGATGATGACGCCCACCGCCGCCGCGACCAGAAAGCCCGCCGGAATCGACAGCAACAGCGCCAGCCCCGGCTGCCCCGGCAACAGCTGCTGCATGCCCCAGGTGGTGTAGGCGCCCAGCATGATCAGTTCGCCATGCGCCATGTTGATCACGCCCATGACACCAAAGGTGATGGCAAGTCCGATGGCGGCCAGCACCAGTACCGAGCCCAGCGAGAGGCCGAAGTAGAGCGTCTCGAGCCCGCTGTTGAGCTGAAGCTTCTGCTCGATACCGGCCAGCGCCACCTTGGCGGCTTGGGCAAGCTGTGGATCATCACTCACCGCGGCGCCATTGATGGCAGCGATCGCGGCGGCGTTCAGACTGCCGGACAGAGTGTCCAGCGCCGCAAGGTCGCCAGTGGCTTCCAGCTGCTGGATGGCGAGCGCTTCCTTCAGAGTGGTGCGGATAGCGTCATCGCCTTCCTGCTCGATCAAGCTCGGCAGCCGCTCGGCCATCGCCTCGTCGACACTGCCGCGCAGGCCGCGCGCCGCCGCGAGTCTGACCTCGGCATCCGGGGAAGACAGGTCGATCATCGAGAGCACGCCATCGATATGCCCACGCAGCGAGTTGTTGCTGCGCAGCGTTTTGAGGTCGCGGCGCGAGACCTTGCCCGCCGATTCTCCCGACAGGGCGTCGGAAACGGCCCACTCACGGCCGCGATTATTGTCGATGATCAAGAAGCGCTCGGCGTCCTTGAGGCGTGCCAGCTTGCTGGCAGAAAAGGCTTCCAGCCAGCCACGTGCACGTGCATCGCCGCTCATGGCGATCTCATCGATCACGGCCGGCTTGGCCGGGTTGCGTGCCTCGGCAAGCCGGGTCAACAGGGATTGGGCAGCGTCATCGGACAGGCGTGCAGACTGGCCAGTCGCGGACTCGGACTGGGCAGCGGCAAACAGGGGGAATGACAAGAGACAGACCAGCAGCATCCACTGCCAGCACCAGCGGTACATCGTTGCAACGGAGATAGACATCAATAAGGCCATCCATGGTGAACGCGCAAAGGCGTCATCAGTTTCCGAGGGCATCGCGGCCTCGGAGCTGACACTCAACGAGGCGACATGCAGGCTCCCCTGCACGCCGCCTCGCTCTCAGAACGTGCGACGCATCATTGCGCCGCAACGCTCTGTTGAGCCCCACAGGAATGGGTCACGACATTGTAGTTGCCGCATTCCATCGGCTTGCGCCAGTCACTGATCAGGTCCTTGGAACCTTCCAGATAGTCAGACCAGGCATCGCCGGCCACGGTGGACGGGGTCTGCCAGACGACGGAGAACTGACCGTTGTCCTGGATCTCGCCGATCAACACCGGCTTGGTGATGTGATGGTTGGGCATCATGGTGGCGTAGCCGCCAGTCAGGTTAGGCACCGAGACACCGATGATGGCGTCCTTGACCGCATCGACCTCGACACTGCCGGCCTTGCGCGCGGCTTCCATCCACATGTTGAAGCCGATGTAGTGGGCTTCCATCGGGTCATTGGTGACCGCATCTTCCTTGCCGGTGTAATCGATCCACTCATCGATGAAGTCGTAGTTGGTGTCGCTGTCCACGCTCATGAAGTAGTTCCAAGCGGCCAGGTGACCGACCAGCGGTGCGGTATCGATGCCCGAGAGTTCCTGCTCGCCCACCGAGAAGGCCACCACCGGGATATCCTCGGCATTGATGCCCTGATTGGCCAGCTCACGATAGAACGGCACGTTGGCATCGCCATTGATGGTGGACACCACAGCCGTCTTCTTGCCGGCACTGCCGAAGGACTTGATGTCCGAGACGATCGACTGCCAGTTGGAATGGCCGAAGGGGGTGTAATTGATCATCACATCCGCGTCCGCCACGCCCTTTGACTTGAGGTAGGCAGCCAGGATCTTGTTGGTGGTACGCGGATAGACATAATCCGTGCCCGCCAGCACCCAGCGCTCCACGCCGACATCGTTCATCAGATAATCCACTGCCGGAATCGCCTGCTGATTGGGCGCCGCTCCGGTGTAGAAGACGTTCTCCGAGGACTCCTCGCCCTCATACTGCACCGGATAGAACAGCAGGCCGTTGAGCTCCTCGACCACCGGCAACACCGACTTTCGCGAGACGGACGTCCAGTTGCCGAAGATCACGTCGACCTTGTCCTGCGCCAGTAGCTCACGCGCCTTCTCGGCGAACAGCGGCCAGTTGGAGGCCGGGTCGACCACCACAGGCTCCAGCTTGCGTCCCAGCAGCCCGCCCTGCTCGTTCTGCTTCTCGATCAGCATCAGCATGGTGTCTTTCAGTGTCGATTCACTGATCGCCATGGTGCCGGACAGCGAATGCAGGATGCCGACCTTGATCGGCCCCTCTTCTGCCTGAGCGACATTGGCGAGCGAGAAACCGACACAGGCGGATAGCATTGCGGCAGCGATTTTCTTGTTCACGACATTCCCTCGTGTCTTGTTGTACTTGTTGTCCCGACTGAGGTACTGCAATCGATGTGCCAGCCCGTGATCAAGCGCCCCGTTATTGAGACATCATCCTTGTATCGCGCTTGTGGATAGATGCGCGCGCACCTCAAGCGCACCGAAACAGAGCAACAAAATCTCCTTCATGCTGAAAGCGCACCAATATGGTGAGCTTTTTATAAACTCCTTATATAAGCCTCTGTTTCACAGTACTTCTTAGACTGGTTTTGTTGTTGCGTACTGGTGCATATCGCACTCGATAGACCTTCCAACCACAGGGTGTCTCTGCGAAATCAATCCCTATTTAACAGCCCTTCCCCTCTCTATGAGGACAGCGACTTCTGGCATACAGACTGCAGGAGTGCGGCCGTCAGGCCGTTGCAGATCGCCTTCCCTGAAGCACGAAGCCCGATAGCGTAGGTGGGACTTGCGAACAACAGCGCAAGCCACAGGCGTCACATCGTCGACGCCCCACACTACTGATCAACCGAGGTGCTTCATGACCATCCCATTGCCATACCGGTATTCATCCAGGCGTGAAAACGCCACATGCTGGATAACGACTTCTGACTTCGATGGATTGACATCATCAGGAGGTGAGCATGTCGCTTGAAAAGGAACCGGGACGCTTACCGAGCGAAGTCACGCCATGGCTCGGCAAGGAGCAAAGCCATGAGCTGACAGACAACATGCAATTGTCACGCGCCGCGAGACGGCTACTGGCTGACAGCATGGCAAAGAACACCATCCTGGCATTTCGATCAGATATCCGGGGCTTCTTAAAAGCCGGCTACTCACTCCCCGCCACTTCCCATCAGGTCGCCAATTATCTGGCGGAGATGCATGCCAAAGGACGCAAGCCTGCCACGATTTCTCGTCACGCCAGCTCGCTGGGTACCTGGCATGTCTATATGCAGTTGCCCTCGCCCACGCTGAGCCTGGAAGTGAAAGGGGTATTGAAGGGGATTCATCGCAAGAGTGATGGACGACAGCGCCAGGCCCCCGCTTTGCGACTCCATCATTTGCAACAGCTGTTGCAGGCTCTGGACCTCGATGCTCCCCGAGATCTACGTGATGCCAGCATGTTCTGCCTGTGCTTCTACGGGGCGTTTCGCGCAAGTGAGGTCGTCGCGCTCTACCGAGAGGATATCGAATGGCGTGATGGCGGTATCGTGATCACGTTGCGCCACAGCAAAACCAATCAAAGCGGACGGATCGAACAGAAGACGCTCCCCCGCAATCCATCGGGGGGGCGTTGCTGCCCAGTGACGTTACTGGAGGCTTGGCTTGCCTGGAGTGGTATTCGTCGAGGTGCACTGTATCGCTCCATCGATCAGGCAGATCGAGTGGGGGCCGGCAGAATGCACCCCGTCACGTTCGGCAATCTACTCAAGAAGGCGTTACAGCGCGCCAACCTCAGTGCAGAAAAGTTCACCACCCACAGCTTTCGTGCCGGCTTCATTACCGAAGCGCATCTTCGTGGGAAAAGCGATCAACAGATAAAGCGCATCAGCGGGCATCGTGATCAGAAAACCTTCGAACGCTACATTCGACTGGCGGATGACATGCATGACCCGGGCAATGACCTCTTCTGATAGCTCAGCCCATATAGGACGCTGCCAAGGATGGCAGCACTTCCCAAGGCACCAACGAGGTGATATTTATCCTACTATAAGAATTAGATGATTAATAAGACACAAGGGACAGCTCATGACCGATACCTACACGCCCCTGCCTGAGGCTGACTTTTCCATCTCAGGCAAGATACGGAATCTTTCACGACGCTATCTTGGCGATCTCATCTATCTCCCGCCTCCACGCAAAGGCAAGGCCCTTTCACACAAGGGGCTACTGCTCAGTCACCTCCCCATCGTGCTTGTCGGTGCCCAGGGCCACACCGAACTGCTCACCCATGGCATGCTCCTGCGACAACTCAGAGGGGCATCTCTCGAGAACTTCCGTTCCCTCAAGGTGTTTGAGGTAGACCGTGAAACTCTCACCCACGAGGAGCTGGAGGTATTGCGCTATCTGTCAGAGATGCTGCCACAGGAGCTTTTCAATACCACACACGTGATGGAAGCCCGTGCATTCATCAAACAGCTCAATGCGAGGCCTGGGCTGGAAGAGAAATTGGCCCGTATCGTGTTCGGATTATCGAAACCCACCCTGGATATCAAGAGTCTCATGATCCTGACCCAGGGTCGCTGGGCGAAGAGCACACTGCAACGTGCCCACAGTCCCAAAGGCCAGCAGAGTCTCGACGACGATCGCGGAGCCTCAGAGCCACTCTCCCCCGAGACAAGCAAGGACAACGAGGCACAAAAAGCGGCGCCAACATCAGTGCCCCTCACTCCACAGGCACCCAAGCCGACTCCACCCACTCGGTGGCAAGCAGCATCAGGCCCCGCTAAAGACACCACGAGGCCAGCCACCTCACCCACTCGCAGGTCCCATGTAGCACAAAGGGTTGACGACCTGTTGGGCGATCTATTGGACGAGGAAGGGAGTCCTCCTCATGATGCATGACATTCCCGAGAGCAAGACATGGCTCCCCGAAACCATCCTTCATCAGTGGGAAGAGAAACTCGATGACGTGGTATTGTCGGCTTCGGAGGAAACGCGCTTATGGCCGTTTCTTCACTGTAATCTTCCCCCGTGTAGTCAGGCGGATCTCTGGATATCCGCTCATATTCAGGCAGCAGATGACAATGATCCTGAATTGCTCGATCTCATCAACAAACTCCTGAGGAGACTCCCTCTTGCGCCGGGGCCTTTACAGGCGATTCGCCAGAGCCACCCACTGCATAGTCAGCTGACCTTTCCCGATAAATTCGCTCCCTCCATGGTGCGAGCCAATATCGCAAACCAGGCAATACAGCTCGCGCGCCATGACACGCCCTCAACACACGCTTTCGAACTCTTGCCAGGCAATGGCGAGCCATCCCCCATCGAGCACAATCGCCGATTGATTCGTCTTGCCTTGCGCGACATGGCTGGCTACCACTCGGGGCCTTCTGTCGATTGCAATCTCTATTACCAGCATCTATCGACCCTCCATATCGCATTGAAGTACATGCTGCCACTTTGGCAGCACCCGATCGCGTGGCATCGTTCTGCCAATCTCTCGTTACTCAGCGCCTGTAAACATATCCCGTGGCTGAAAAACGGCAACCCAAGGCTGTATGACCAATTGCAGCTGGCCCAGGAACTGCTATCTGGTTACCTGCCCATCGGGGCTCGTCGCGCGCCCTACGCGAAGCGGCTTCCGCAACGCTCCGTCTTGTTTCAAGACTCATTCAAGCGCGACTTTTCATCGGTTGCCTCCAATCCTGAACTACCTGAGACACTCGGTACCGCACGACACTCGGACGACAACGAGGACGTTGACACCAGTCTCGAACCAGACGAGATCTCGCAGCCACAAGACGAAGAGGAAGCGCCCTTTCATCACAAGGGAGACACCCTGTTGACACCGGAAGATTGCAGGGTGATCGCGCGCAAACGTCAGCAAACCTCTATCGCACAGAGCCTGGGAAGCCTGTCGAATTTCGCCACCACTCAAGGGCAGATCCGAAGAATACTGACATTACCTTTGCCGCCTGATGCCAGACTGCTGGTGCAGCTTGTCCTCGCAACAGGTATTGCCCCCGAACGTCTCAGTCAGCTCCGTGTGACGGACGTCGAGCAGGAGGCATTGCTCCGCACTACGCCGGTGTCGCGGAATCAATCACTGCAGTGGGTCCCCGAAAGCAACACACTCTACGTCCCTGTCATTCATGCACCGTCAAAAAGCTCAGCCCTGCCTCTGCGCCTACCGGACGTCCTCGCGATATCCCTCAATCAATTGAGCGAAGCGACAACTCAGCCTCTGACCAAGAGCCTGGCGGTGCTCAACCGCCAGCTGAGGCAACACATGGCAACGCACACAGGCACGACTCCCACGGCCCAGCGCGTGGCGAGAGCCGCACGTCATCACCTTCTCGGCATGGCGAAGACCGATATCGAAGCGGAGTGGCTTCACGGGGAGCTCAGTCTGAAAACAGCAGCGCCTGCCGCTTACCGCAAGACGTCCCTACGTGAACTGCAGCGTCTCATGAACACCTCGCTGGCGTGGTGGGGGATCGCGACACCGATGAAAGCGACCGTGCCTCCCAGGAATGCACACGCCATCACGACCTTGGGCTCGAGCGTGACACTTTCGCTCCACACTGCCAGGGAGGCACTGAAGGGCTTGCATGATCTGGTCCAAAAGGGGCTTTCCGACTTTCCCATTGCTGCCCGTGGCCGAACCCCTTCACCTGAGGACTGCTCGGCCTTGATCGAGCTCAACAGTGCGCTGTGCTGCTACGTGCTCATGGGAGTCCAGCTGACGGCAGGACTTCGTCCACCAGGTGCCACTACGCAAATGTCTCGGCGTGGACGACTGCTGTGGGTCGCTGACAAGGATTCAGGTCTCTACAGAGAAAGCCGGGTCATCCCGTTGCCTCTCCCGGTTTGCCAGAATCTCGATACCCTGCAGGCATGGCAGGCCTCTTGGCGACAGCACTGGCCACGAAATGGCGGGACCTGGCTGTCATGGCCTGAAGACGAGCAGGCACTGGCCATGTGGTGGTCAAGACGCCAAGCCAGCCTCAATCTGACCGCAAAGCCTTGCCAGCAGACCCACATCCGAGGCTGGATCAGCACACATCATCAAGCGCCGTCACTGACAGCCGCGTCACGCAGTGCACTCGCTACCCTGCTGGCACTTCCCGATAACGCGCCACGTCATTTCGTCGCCCAGACACTCGATGGGCGAATGCAAGCGAACACGCTGGATATGCTGCTGGGCCATGTCAAACGCGGCCAGCAGCGTCACGCCCCCTATGCCAGCAACATCTGCCTACCGCCGGAGATGCAACGCCTCTTGGGGGAGTTGTCCGATGAGTTGCGAATCAAGGTGATACCTCTCAAGGATTTGCCATGAGTAGAGATGGGAAGTTTTACCTTGCACCTGCAAGGGAGGCGTCAGGAATCCGATCACTGGCCAAGCTCGACCCTGACTTGCACCTAAAGCTCATGAGCACCCACCACATGCAAGAGCTCTGGTCGCGCTGGGAGGAACGCCGACTTGATCGAGTCAAAGGCACGCAACGCCAGCAAAGCCTACACCTGCTGTACTGGATCGAGCGTCACGCCAAGCGCCAACCGGCCAACGATATGCCGGCAGAGGCTGGAAGCATGATGCTGTCCCTCAACCATACGCAAGCCAAGGCAATGGTCACGGAGCTGATTCGATGGAGAAAGGCGCATCATCGCCGGCCGATAAGCCCCCGTGAAGCTTACCGCGTCATCGGCCGCTTTCTGGAGGAAGTCAACCAAAGCCCGGGAGTCGTGGCGATGCTGCCACAGTGGCCCACACAGGCTCGGCGCAAAAGCGTGCTACCAATGGAGGCCAAAGCTCTGGACCGCGCGACCAGGGTCTTGCCGATCATCCGCGCGCTACGTCAACCCGGGACTGGCTTTGCACTGTTGCGCGCTGCCGTAGAGCTCGGTGTGCGTGCAGGGTTAGGCCAACAGGTGATTCTGGTCACATTGGCCTGCCTGACGCGTCGTCACTTCGAGAGCGATCGCAACGCCCCCAATGAGTGGGTCTGGATCCCCGCTCACGCGACACCGTCGCCGGTCATGTCGCCTCACATGACGGCCTACCGTCTGCCATTGGAGTCGACACTGACGACTGCGCTCAAGACATTGAGAGCCAGAAAACCCACCACCGCCAGGGACGAGTGGTTATTGGCCGAGAGGCCAGAAGACCAGTCCCTCTCGATTCCCGAACGGATTCGCATCGTCAAGGGTCGCATGAGACAGGAGCTAGCCTCCCTGATCACCACACTGCCCATGACAATCGAGGAACGCCGAAGGCTTAAGCTGACCACCTTGCTGAGCGCATTGCCTCATGCCGCAGTCCTGGGGGGATTGCCCGGCTACTGGGTCAGCCAGTTCAGTCGCTATCCGATTCCCTACAGCAGCGCGCATGGGCTTTATGAGCCCCACTCCTACTTCGCTCGGCTCGATTCACCACCGGTCAGCACGGTCATGGCGGCTGATTCCGGCAACCATCAGCAGGAATCCGTGGCGAATGACGACGCGATGAGCGCCATGGATCTTTTCGCGACCAAAGCATCAGAAACGAACGCTTCCCCCCACTCACCCGTACTGACACAACCTCCGGGGCAGCGCTTGATGCCCCCGGATTCCTGGCCGATCGACTGGCTTCCGTCGGCGAGACGCATCCTAAAGCAATGGATCGGGGTCATTTCCTCTGATCATCTTCGCAAGACAAGTGACGAAAGGGTCAAGAAGCGTCTGGAGGCGCTGCTGCTCGAGACAAGCAGACGCCTCACAAGACTCATGGGCATCCGCCATAGCTACCCGGTCATGGTGCTCTATTGGCTGCATGATCTGCGCGTGACTCGCATGCTACGCGTCAGTTCGCTGCACACCTATCTTTCTCGCAGCTTGCCGATGGCGATGGCGGACTACACCTTGTCGATCGACATTCAGGAGTGGGACAACGACAGTGCCCAGGAAATGTGCTGGTGCGTGCCACGCGATATGGGGTGGTCTGCCAGCACGACACACAGCTTTCTTGGCAATATTGGGCAGCTCATCCGCTTCATGCACAGCATGGGGGTATTGCTGGACGTGGAGCCGCCGATATCAGGCAATCACAAGACCCCCAGCGCCAAACGCATTCATTTCGCCACCCTGAGACAGATGGAAAAGGTACGTACCCATCTTCTCGCAGTCCCCGATGCAATGCCTGATGCCACCATGCAGTGGCTCAGCATCGCACTGGGCTTCCACGGGGGGATGCGCGCCAGCGAGGTCTGCGCCCTGACCCTACGGGACATTCGCATCGAATGTCCTCAGGGCACCTTTTCGCTCGAGCAGTGGTTGGAGGACAACTGCCCAGCCGAGCTCGCAAAGGCGCTACCTGATACGGGATTCTCACCTCCCGCACCACATGAGAGAGATACCCTGCACGTGAAGTTGCGTGAACTGCTGAAGTCATTGCCGGAGATTGAGTGCCGCGTTTATATTCACGCCGGAAAGACGCCTTCAGCGCGGCGCGTACTTCCCCTGCACCTTCTGACATTCTTCGGCGATATCGAACTGTTGGCAGTATGGTGGGTATATCGACGGCGATGCTTCCCCTCGACAGCCCTATCTGACATCGCCTTGTTCGGCCCGAAAGAGAGTTGTCAGGCATTCAATCATGCCGGGCTGATCGCTCCGGCAATTGACACCATGCGAAGTGTGCTGGGGAGCGCCATCGACTTTCACTCATTGCGCCATGCAGCGGTCAGTTGGTGGCTGATCCGTCTTGAGGCGGCGCAGAGCCGTGACATTCTCGACGACTTGCAGGAGCACGGCTCCTGGGGACTGCAAAAAGCGCCCCTGGAACGCTTTCTGAAGGGGGTTCGAGGCTATGCCGGACAGGACAGTCAGGATCGCGGCATGTTGTTGTATCAACTTGCCGTCTGGATCGGCCACCGCACCCCGGAACAGACATTGACGCACTATGCCCATAGTCTGGAATACCTGCACCGGCAGGCCATGCGGCGCGCCAGTGAGTACACCCGGGCGATCACACCCTGGGTGGCCTCCACGCAATGAAGACAGCGCAACTTGCCGTCACCAGCCTCCTGCGCTGCAGAACTTGAACAAGATGACTCGTGATTTGGCAGACCACTCAAGGAATGCGACCACGGTAGTGGCGCTGACTGAATAGAGGTAGTCTGCACTCCCCCGCCTCGTCGTGGGGACACATGTGTCGTTCAACTTTATCAGGGCTTTACCATGAAGCGTTATGAACGCTTTGCCGCCGAGATCTCCAACCTGATTCGTACTGGAATTCTCGCGCCTGGTGAGCGCGTGCCGTCAGTGCGCCAAGCCAGCAAGGCATATGGCATCAGCCCCTCTACCGTCTTTCAGGCGTATTACCTGCTGGAGAATCAAGGCCTGATCAGTGCGCGGCCGCGCTCGGGATATTTCGTGCGTGACAATGCCTCGCGGATACTCGATGAACCGCATGTCGCCCTGCAGCAGCAAGCCCCTTCTGAGGTCGCCGTCAGTGAACTGGTGTTCTCGGTACTGGGTTCACTGAGCGACAACGATACCGTCCCCTTCGGATCTGCCTTCCCGAGCCCGGAGCTCTTCCCGCTCGCGCGGCTTGCAACCAGCATGACGCGCGGGCTGCGCCAGCTATCGTCGCATGCCGTGATCTCCGACATGACGACCGGCCATCCTGACCTGTGCCGGCAGATCGCTCAGCGCTACATGGTCAACGGCATGCAGCTGCCGACGGAGGAGCTGGTGATCACCAATGGCGCCATGGAAGCGCTCAACCTTGGTTTGCAATGCGTCACCCAGCCCGGTGACCTGGTCGCCATCGAGTCGCCGGCCTTCTATGCCACGCTTCAGGTGCTTGAGCGGCTCAAGTTGCGCGCGGTGGAAATTCCGGTACATCCGCGCGACGGGATTGATCTCGAGGTGCTCGAGAACCGTCTGGAGACGCTGCCCATCAAGGCCTGCTGGTTCATGAGCCATCTGCAGAATCCGCTGGGGGCCAGCCTGAGCGATGCACGCAAGGCCCAACTGTATGCGCTGCTCTGCCGTCATCAACTGCCAATGCTGGAGGATGACGTCTACGCGGAGCTGTATTTCGATCAACGTGCCGAGGTACCACCCCCGCAGCCCATCAAGGCGCTGGATGTCGAGGGGCTGGTGATGCACTGCGGGTCGTTCTCCAAGTGCCTGGCGCCGGGCTATCGGGTGGGCTGGATATCCGCGGGGCGTCATACACGAGAGATTTCGCGCCTCAAGCTGATGACGACCATCTCGCCATCGCTGCCTGCCCAGGTGGCCTTGGCCGACTACCTCCAGCACGGCGGCTACGACCGCCACCTGCGCAAGCTACGCCTGGCGCTCGAGACCCAGCAGACGGCCATGCTGGCAGCCATTGATCGCTACTTCCCCGCAGACACCCGCGTCACCCACCCCCACGGGGGATATTTCCTGTGGTGCGAGCTCCCAGAGCACATCGACTCGCTGGCCCTGTTTCAGCAGGCGCTGGCCCACGGCATCAGCCTTGCACCGGGGCCCATCTTCTCAGCCACCCAGGGCTTCAAGCATTGCATTCGCTTGAGCTACGGCCACCCGTGGGATGCGGCGTCAGAGCGCGCCATGCAGACATTGGGTGAATTGCTCAAGGCAGCCTGAAACGCGGACCGCTCAGGCTGTATGCGAGGTGCGAGGTGCGAGGTGCGAGGTGCGAGGTGCGAGGTGCGAGGTGCGAGGTGCGAGGTGCGAGGTGCGAGGTGCGAGGTGCGAGGTGCGACTTGAGTATATGCGCGCACGAGTGCGCGCAAATGCCGCAGCCCTTGTGGCCGCCTTGCCACACAGTCTTCACTCGTCATCCGCGGGGGCGAAAACAGCCTTTTGCGGCGCATATCACTCGCGCGCCAGCCGCTTGCCACGCCTGGATGTCGCACCGTGTTGCGCACCTTGATTGCATGCCCTGATGATGCACGAGTGCCCCTCAAGGAAGCGCCAGAGCCCGCCATGACGGGGCCTGCCGCCAAGGGCGATACGACAGACACCTGACACTGACAGGGTGCGGGCATCAATCAGAGTGTGCCCGGGCGTCTGGCTCGCCTTGCAGGCTGCTCGCCATACCCCCTGGCTGTCCGGCTGACAGACTCACGCGCCTTTAACGACTGATCAGAATTCGGCACGCAACTGATATGGTTTTTTCTCGCACAACTGAGCCTGTTATGGCTTCCGGTGGCTCCCTAGAGTAGCGGCGAAGATTCAGGCAGGGCCGTCCCCCTTGCCGCCTACTCAGGAGACATTGCCATGTTCGGCACCGAGGCCATCGACCTGGCCAGGATACAGTTCGCCTTCACCATCTCGTTTCACATCATCTTCCCGGCCATCACCATTGGCCTCGCCAGCTATCTGGCGGTGCTGGAAGGCATGTGGTTGAAGACAGGCACACAGGTCTACCGCAACCTCTATCATTTCTGGTCAAAGATATTCGCGGTCAACTTCGCGATGGGCGTGGTGTCAGGGCTGGTCATGGCCTACCAGTTCGGCACGCATTGGAGCGGTTTCTCGGCCTTTGCCGGCAGCGTGACCGGGCCACTGCTGACCTATGAAGTCCTGACCGCCTTCTTCCTCGAAGCCGGCTTCCTCGGCGTGATGCTGTTTGGCTGGAATCGCGTCGGTCGCGGCCTGCATTTCTTCTCGACCTGCATGGTGGCGCTCGGCACCCTGGTCTCGATGTTCTGGATCCTGTCATCCAACAGCTGGATGCAGACCCCACAGGGGCATGAGGTCATCGATGGCATCGTCGTGCCGGTCGACTGGTTCGCGATCGTCTTCAACCCTTCCTTCCCCTATCGCCTGGCCCACATGGCACTGGCCGCCTTCCTGAGCACCTCGCTGTTCGTCGGAGCCTCCGCCGCCTGGTTGCTACTCAAGAAACGCGACACCCCGGAAGTGCGCAAGATGCTGGTCATGGCGGTACTGATGCTGATGGTGACCGCCCCGCTGCAGGCCTTCGTCGGCGACATGCACGGTCTGAATACGCTCAAGCACCAGCCGGCCAAGATCGCGGCCATCGAAGGTCACTGGGACAACAGCCATGGGGAACCGACGCCATTGATCCTGTTCGGTGTGCCCGACATGCAGCGCGAAGAGACGCGCTTCGCGCTCGAGATTCCGGCTCTCGGCAGCCTGCTGTTGATGCATGACATCGACAAGCAGGTACCGGCGCTCAAGGACTTCCCTGCCGCGGACCGCCCCAATTCGACCGTCGTGTTCTGGAGCTTCCGCCTGATGGTCGGCTTGGGCCTTGCGATGATTCTGCTTGGCCTTTCGGGTGTCTATCTGGCCCGCAAGGGCAGGCTCTTCACCTCGCGGCGCTGGCTGAGGCTGGCCGTCGCCATGGGGCCGGCTGGGTTGATCGCGATACTCGCAGGCTGGTTCACCACTGAGGTCGGCCGCCAGCCGTGGGTGGTCTACGGCTTGATGAGAACGGAAGATGCCGTCTCTGCTCACAGCACGGCCCACCTCAGCATCAGCCTGACGGCCTTTGTCGCGGTCTACTTCGTCGTCTTCGGCACGGGGATCAACTACCTCTTCAAGCTGATCAAGAAAGGGCCGGCGGGTGATGACAGCCACGCCCCCAGCGGCGGCCCCGGCAAGCCACGTACACCTTCCCGCCCACTGTCGGCCATCGAGGAATCTCTCGACGGCACCACTCACTGACTGGAGCGATGAACGCTATGGGTATCGACCTTTCTGTCATCTGGGCGGGCATCATCCTGTTCGGCCTGATGATGTACGTGATCATGGACGGCTTTGATCTGGGCATCGGCATCCTCTTCCCGTGGGTGGAGGATAAAGTGGACCGCGATGTGATGATGAATACCGTGGCCCCCGTGTGGGATGGCAATGAGACATGGCTGGTACTGGGCGGCGCCGGGCTATTTGCGGCCTTCCCGCTGGCCTACGCCGTCTTGCTGGAAGCCCTGAGCATTCCCCTTGTCGCCATGTTGATCGGCCTCATCTTCCGCGGTGTCGCCTTCGAATTTCGCTTCAAGGCCTCGGACGCGAGCCGCCACTGGTGGGACAAGGCCTTCTTGGGCGGCTCGGTGCTGGCCACCTTCAGTCAAGGCGTCGCTCTGGGAGGCTATATCCAGGGTATCGCCTTCGATGGGGTTCACTTCAGCGGTGGTTCGCTGGACTGGCTGTCGCCCTTCCCGCTGTTCTGCGGTGTGGCGCTGCTATTCACCTATGCGCTTCTCGGCAGCACCTGGCTGATCATGAAGACCGAAGGCCTTCTCCAGGCGCGCATGTTTGCCCTGACGCGCCCGCTGACGCTGTGGGTATTGATCATGATCGCGGCCGTCAGTCTTTGGACTCCGCTGGCACACTCCGCCATCGCCGAGCGCTGGTTCTCGCTGCCGCAGCTGTTCTGGTTCCTGCCGGTGCCAGTGCTGGTAGTGCTGGCCAGTTATGCGCTGATCCGCGCCGTCGCCCTTGAATATCATGCCCAGCCTTTCCTGCTGGTGCTGGCCTTGATCTTCCTGGGCTACAGCGGGTTCGGCATCAGCATGTGGCCTGACATCATTCCCGGTCATGTGACGATCTGGGAAGCGGCCTCTCCGCCCCAAAGCCAGGGCTTTGCTCTCGTCGGCACGCTCTTCATCCTGCCGATCATCCTGATGTACACGGCGTGGAGCTACTTCGTATTCAAGGGCAAGGTCCGTCACACCGATGGCTACCATTGAGAGGTGCTGACATGACATCCCCGACACGCGAGACACATTCAGCGCCACTGCATGCCCCCACAGCCAGACTCGACGACGAGCTATCCGAGACGCCCGCGCACCCGGCCAGCTGGCTCAGCAAGATCGGCTGGCTGGTGGTGATCTGGGGAGGCAGTGTCTGCGCGCTGGGCCTCGTCTCTCTGGCACTGAGACGCTTCATGCAGGCCGCGGGCCTTACGCCCTGACAGCAGTGAAAGAAGACATGACGTAGGCAAAAAAGACGCCGGAGCAGCGAATGCTCCGGCGTCTTTCTCATTGGCCTGTGGCTTGATGAACCGATGGGCCTCAATGACCTGTCAATGCAGGGCACAAACGTGACGGGTCACTTCCTCGCCCGCATCCCGGTGGCTTTAGACATCAACCTCCAGTGCGGCATAGGCGACCATCTCAACCAGCATCTCTTCGCGTGCAAACCCGGAGACGATGATGGCAGCCCGGTTGGGATAGGGCTCACGCACATATTCTGCATAGAGACTATTCACTGTCGCCAGATGCTCGCGATCAGTCACATAGATCAGCACCTGGGTCAGCGAGGAGGCGTCACCACCGGCGCATTCCAAGGTATGAATCAGATTATCCAGCGTCTGGCGGGTCTGGGCAGCAATTCCGCCCTCCACGACATTGCCAGCGGCATCGATCGGGATCTGGGCAGTGAACAGGATGCCATTGCCGACACTCGCCCATGACAGGGGCGCACGAGAGGCAAACAGATCAGTCTTGACGGGATGAACCATGGGTATTCCTCAAAGATCTTTCGATGGGCGCTCTCCATGACCCGGCAAGAGCGGCGAATCATGGAGAGATAGGGCGTATTGAGACGCGAGCGGTCAGTCGTTGTCGGTGGAACCGGCGCCGGCACCGCTGCGAGAGTCTTCCGTTGCCTCGACCAACAGGCGTGTCGAGAGTGCTTTCAGGCGTGACCAGAGTTCGTCATCCACCTCGATGCCTTCCTGCATGGCACGTTGGCGACAGGCGAGCAGCTTCGACTCTTCATGACAGGCCAGCAGGTCAACGTCATAGTCGGAGCGAAGAGATGGCAGCAGATCGACATGGTTGGCCATCACCAGCGTGATGCCGTCATTGGGCTCATTCTCTTCTGGCACTTCACGCACGGCATAGACCCGTATCTCGGGGACCGAGCTGTTGGCTCTGAAGCCCACGACCTGCTCGATCATGGGGCAGCCGGCCGCCTCGTCCACGTCCTGGGCGTTGCGCCAGAAGGCGGTAACATTCATGCCACGCCCCGCAAGGCGCGCCAGGTAGCCCATGATCAGCTGCCGATTGTGGCAATGCTGAATCTTGATGACGGCGAGGCCACGCGCACGTGCCTTGGCAAAACCGAGTTCCAACGCCAGCGATGAGCTCTTCAATACGCTGTGACCGTGGCTGTCGAGTACCGCGAGGTCGCCATCGGCATAGACGACCTCCGGCGGATGCTCCTCGGTATCCTCCAGCAAGAAACGCAGCCCGCGATTGAGCGCCGCCAGCCCTTCCAACTCATAGAGCTGCATCCAGGCCACCATGTCGGCGGCATCCCCGGCGTCACCGTCTTCAAAGCCCATCGCCTGAAAGGCCTTGCGACACAGTCCGTGAAGCTCGTTGTAGGAGACCTTCATCACATTCCTCCCACTGTCGTGGTATTGCCCTGCCGAAGGCCGGCGGTCATCTCTGGCAGCACCGTGCGCGCAATCTGCGGTGCCAGCGGGAAGCTCCAATCATCAAACGCGACAGGATCCTCCGGCTCGGCGTTGAGTTCCTCCACCAGCGGAGCCCCCTGGAAGAGCGTGATACGCACCCAACGATCAGACTTCGGGTCGAAACGGCTGGCACCGAAGAACGACAGCTTGGTCCGCAACAGGTGCATGGGCTTCATGTCCCGCGCCCACAGGTTGGCGCGTATCTCGCCAAAGCTGGTGCTGGCCATGCTCTGAATGCGGCGAACGATATCCTTGTGACGCGGGCACTGGATCAGGAATTCCACCACCAAGGCACGAGGGTTGTCTTCCAGGTACTGACTGATCGCCGCATGGGTATCGGCGACACGCGGGGCAATCGCCAGCTTCATTTCCTTGTCGGCACCTGCCTCCCTGTCGCGGACTCCCAGACGGGGCTCCTCCTTCTCGACCGAGCGATACCAGAACCAGTGGCGATTCTCGGCGAGTGAAAAATCGAAGCGCAACGCCCAGTCGTAGTGCGTTTCGATCACCTGTTTGAGGTGAACCAGCGGCATGTCCGGGGTCAGCTCCAAGCTTTCTTCCACCGCCATCAGGTCCTCATAGCGGTCGACGATGCTCGGATACAGCTCCAGCAGCAGAGTGTTCACCAGCTCCTGAGCCTCGAGCCCATGCTGCTGGTGACTCCAGTCGATCAGCTCCTGCCAGAGCTCCGGCGACAGCGGCACGAGTTCGAGCCAGGTCATCAGCTCAGGCAACGACGCCACCGTGGCCTGGTTGCGCAGGGTCTGCTCGTGATCGTCCGTGACAGTCTGGCGCAGATGAGTCTCGGCGCGCTTGAGGAGTGCCAGCAGACGTGAACGCTCCTGTTCTCCCGGTACCTGTGCCGTCACCTCGGCAAGCGCCAGTTCCCGGCTTTCCACCCAGCGCTGTACCAACTGCGGATGATTGATCAGGAACGGCGCCATCCCGAGGCCAGTGGAGTTGCCGATGCCCAGATAGCGCTTCAACGAGGTTGTCAGAGGTGCGGCGGTCTCGGGAGCCCGGGCACGGGCCATGTGCTCTATCTGCTGGATCGAGAAGTGACGCAGCAGATAGACGCCCAGCATCTGGGCAGAAAAGGGTCGATGGAAATCCGCGTTGTCCTTGAGACGGTCATAATCCGCGATGCCGAACTTGCCATTGCCATAGACGGCCGTGGTCCGATACAGATAGCCGACCCGGGTCAGCCACTCAGGATCAGGTTGCTGGCCTGCACTCAGCGCCTCCAGGAAGCTTGCGAAGTTGCGCAAGCTGCGATTGGCACGCGACAGGACCAACAATCTGGGATGCTGGCGCCCGGCTTCCTGCAACGGCACATTGGCCGCCATCTGCTCGAGAAGCGCATCATCCACATCACCTTCCACGACGCCGAAGGTGACATCCCAGGCCTCGGCGATGACGCGGTCAGAGCGTGCGGAATCCTCAAGCGCCTGAGAAAATATGACGCCGTGATAGCGCTTGTTGGGCGTCTGCAGGCAGTAGATCGCCACACCGTGACCGAGGGCATCCAGTTCGAAGCGGGTCGTGGTGATCTTCCATTTTTCGTGTGCCATCTGGCGCACTAGACTTCTCACGAAACTCAGGCGGCTGGCATGCAGGCTGCCGAGGCGCTCCAGCTGCATCACATCGTCCGGTGCCCGCAGTCGCAGACGTTGCTCGGTGGATGAGAGGCGCGCGCCTTGGTGATTGCGAGACATATCAACGCTCTCCTGCGTCTTCCGGGGCCGGCATGGCTGGCCGCTGGCTGGTGATTCCCTGCGCACGTGCCATCGCGAAGGCTGATTGAGGTCCTGTCCACAAGGAGGGCAGCAGCACCAGCGAGACAGGGATGGCCGTGATGACGATGAACTGCTGAAGCGCGCTGATCTGACCGGCCCCCATATAAAGGAGTATCGCAGCCATCAACGCCATGCTGATGCCCCAGAAGGCACGCACCAGCGGGCTGGGGTCATCGTGTCCGGCACTGACGACGGCGATCGCGTAGCTCATCGAGTCACCGGTGGTGGCGACGAAGATGGTGGTCAGCGTCAGGATGGCAGCTGCCATTGCGGTCCCGCCGGGCAATGCCTGCGCCACGGTAAGGGTCGCGACATCGAACTGGAAGTTGTTGAGCGCGTCGGTGAGGTCGATTACGCCGGTGAACTGATAGAAGATGCCCGCCCCGCCCAGCAGAGTGAACCAGACAGCAGTAGCCAGTGGCGCCAGCACGGCAACGGTCAGGATCATCTGACGGATGGTTCTGCCCTTGGAGATGCGCGCCACGAAGATCGCCATCAGCGGGCCATAGCCGAGGAACCAGGCAAAGAAGAACACGGTCCACCACTGCATCCACCAGTCTGGAGCGCTCTGTGCCGTCATGGTCGACATGGTGAAGAACGAGCTCAGATACTCGCCAAAGCCCTGGGTGAAGGCATTGACCATGAACAGGGTCGGCCCGAAGACGAAGATTACCGCTGCCACGCCCAGCGCCAGGAAGACGTTGAAGCGCGACATGATCTGGATGCCCTTGTCGATGCCGGTCACGGCCGAGGTCACATAGATCACCCCGAGCACTACCAGCACGCTCAGCTGCGTCGAATAGTCATTGGTCACGCCAAAGAGTTCATGCAGGCCGAAACTGACCTGGGTGGCCAGAAATCCGATGGGGCCCACCGTTCCTGCCACCACAGCAATGACGCACATGGCATCCACCACCCCGCCCAGCTTGCCCTTCATGATCTTCTCGCCGAACACGGGATACAGCAGCGTTCTCGGCTGCAGGGGCTGGCCCTTTTCGTAATGGGCATGCGCCAGCACGATGGCGGTCAGGCTGCCTAGAATGGCCCAGGCAAGAAAGCCCCAATGCATGAAGGATTGCGCCAGTGCAGGCGCGATGGCGTTCGCAGTGCCCGGCTCGGTATCAAAGGCAGGCGGTGTCACCAGGAAGTGGTACACCGGTTCGCCGGCAGCGAAGAAGACCCCACCTCCCGCCAGCAAGGTGCACATGATGATCGACACCCACTTGAAGGTGGATAGCTCAGGCGTTCGCGTGCCACCGATACGGGCACTGGCCGCAGGCGTTGCGGTCAGCCCCAGGGCAATGAAGAAGGTGAGCAGCAACAGAATCTGGAAGTAGCTGCCCAGTGTTCTGGCGGTCCAGGCAAAGCCGGCACTGATGGCTTGCGCAACCCCTTCAAGATCAATCAGGGACAGGCCGACGAACAGCAGTATGAAGCCGATGCTGCAGGTCAGAACGACAGGGTCACCAAAGCGGTACTGACCTTGTGGTAACGCATCCGACGTGGCAGACGTCGTGGTCTTGCGAGATGAAGTCATGTGGCATTCCTCTGACGAGCTCTCGTCATTGGCAGGCATTTATTATGGTTGTTGGTTGCCGAGCGATACCCTGAGGATTCCTGGCTCGGCACAGGTGCCATGGCATAGCGTTACGGCGATCAGGCAGGCGTGGTCTCCTGACGGGTCGCGGCGCGCTCGAGGAGCGCGACCCAGTTCTTGCCCATGATGCCGGCCACTTCGTCCTCGGACATGCCGATCTTGCGCAAACCGGCAATCAGGTTGGGGAAGTCACGACTGTCTCGCAGCCAGGACAGCGGACGCGGCCAGTCAGCGTTGCTGGCACTGCCTTCACCGTAATCCATGTCCTTGGACCAGCGACCATTGCGCATCCACTCAAGGATGGACACCGGCTGGTTCTGACACAGGTCGGTGCCGATTCCCAGGTGCTCGATGCCCATCAGGTCTGCGGTTCTGGCGATCATTTCGCAGTACTCAGTCAGAGTGCAGTCGGAGCCATTGCGCAGGTGGAAGGGATACGCCGAGAACCCCAGCAGCCCATCACTCTCCGCGATGGCCTTGAGCACCTTGTCGGACTTGTTGCGCTTTGCCGGATGGAAGCTTTCAGGGTTGGCGTGGGAAATGATCACGGGACGCTCGGATATCTCGATCGCCTCGAGCGTGGACCGCTCTGCGCTGTGCGACATGTCGATGACCATGCCGACGCGATTCATCTCACGGATCACCTGGCGTCCGAAGCGGGTGATCCCGCTGTCTTGTGCCTCATAACACCCGCAGGCTAGCAGACTCTGGTTGTTGTAGGTCAGCTGCATGATCATCAACCCGAGGTCACGCATCACCTCGACCATGTCGATATCGTCCTCGATGGGGGAGCAGTTCTGCGCCCCCAGGATGATGCCGACACGCCCGCTGGCCTGCGCAACCGCGATGTCCTGCGGCACATGCACGGGCATGATCAGATCAGGCCAGGCCTCGAAACGGCGATTCCACTCCCCAAGACGCGACAAGGTCTCTCGCGTCGTCTCGTGGTATACGAGGGTGGCGTGTACGGCGTCCAGTCCGCCTTCACGCATCTGTTCAAATATCTCGCGTGACCAGTTGGAATACTGCAGGCCATCGATCGTGAGCATTGTCTTGGACATGGGGCCTCCTCACGCCTTGATGTAGCAGGTCTTCACGACGGTGTAGAACTCGCGCGCGTATCGCCCCTGCTCACGAGGCCCGAAGCTTGAAGCCTTACGTCCGCCAAAGGGCACGTGGTAATCCGTCCCCGCAGTCGGCAGATTGACCATCACGCAGCCGGTCTCGGCACGCGCCTTGAAGCTGCTGGCCAGTTTCAGGGAGTTGGTGATGATGCCCGCCGTGAGCCCGAAGTGCGTATCATTGAGCACATCGATGGCCTCTTCTACGTCGCTCACCTTGATGACGCAGGCGATGGGACCGAAGATCTCCTCGCGATTGATGGCCATGTCGTTGGTGGTATTGACCAGCAGCGCCGGGCTCATGAAGTAGCCATCGGTGGCGCACTCCACACGCTCGCCGCCACAGACCAACGTTGCCCCCTCTTGTTGGGCGCGCTGCACCCAGGACAGGTTGGACTCAAGCTGCTTGGCATCGACGGCCGGCCCCATGTGCACGCCCTCTTCCAATGCGTGACCGACACGGACCTGAGACAGGCGCTGAGTCAGCTTTTCCACGAACTCGTCATGAACCGATTCCATCACGATCAGCCGCGAAGATGCCGTGCATTTCTGGCCGGTGCCTGAGTAGGCACCATTGAAGGCGGCCTCGACGGCCAGCTCCATGTCGGCATCATCGGCGATGATCAGGGCGTTCTTGGAGCCCATTTCCAACTGGCACTTGACCAGATTGGCGGCAGTGGCCGCCGCCACTCGGCGACCCACTTCCAGAGAGCCGGTGAAGGATAGGGCATGGATGTCAGGACTGGAGATCAGTTCATCCCCGATGCTGCTGCCCGGGCCCATCACCAGATTGAAAGTGCCTGCCGGGAGTGACTGGCGATGAATGATTTCGGTCAGCGCCCATGCGCTCGCAGGGACCAGATTGGCCGGTTTGAAGACGACCGCGTTGCCGAAGGCCAGCGCAGGCGCAATCTTCCAGACCGCTGTCGCCATCGGGAAATTCCAGGGGCTGATCACACCGACGACACCGACAGGCTCCCGACGGACCTCGACCTCAACGCCAGGACGCACCGAGTCTGCGCGCTCATCGATCTGGCGCAGCACTTCAGCGCCGTAATAATGGAAGAACTGCCCGGAGCGATGCACCTCACCCACTCCCTCCGCCAGGGTCTTGCCCTCTTCACGCGCCAGTAACTCACCCAGCTCCGCCTTGCGGGCGATCAGCTCATCGCCGATGGCCATCAACACGGAATAACGTTGCTCGAGACCTGACTGGGCCCATTGCGCCTGGCCACGCTTGGCCGCCTGGATGGCATCGGCGACCTGATCGACACTGGCCTGCGCATAATGACCGATGACATCACGGGTATCGGATGGGTTGAGATTGGCGATGCTGCCCTGCCCAGCGACCCACTGACCATCGATATAGAGATCGTGAACAGCGGCATGAGTGGCGGTAGTGGTGTGGTGTGACATGTGAACCTCCTTGAACGCGGTGACAACAGACTAGGAGGTCCAGAGGGATAAAGATAATCAATAATAAATACCCTATGATAAATTTCCCTTACCACTTTGAAGAGGATCGACGCGATGGTCGCAGAGCTGAAGATCACGCCGCTGCGCTATGTCCTGGCAGTGGTGGATCACGGTGGTTTTCACGCTGCCTCTCGTTATCTGCATCGCACCCAGCCGGCCCTGTCGATGGCCATCCGCGAGCTGGAAAACCGCCTGGGGGAGGCGCTGTTCGAGAAGGGTGCCAAGGCGACCCTGACCCCCTATGGCAGCTACTGCGTGCCGCGCTTTCGGGAGCTGATCAATCAGCATGATCGTCTCAGTCGGGAACTACAGGCGCGCGCCGCCAAGGAGGCAGGCCAACTGGACATGGCAGTGGTGCCGTCAGTGGCCAGCCGACTGATGCCGAAACTGCTCTCCGAGTTCGTCAATCGCTATCCGGGGATCAAGGTCGGCCTCCACGATGGCAACGCCGATTTTGTCCGCGAGCAGGTCATCAGCGGTCAGGTCGACATCGGCATCACCAGCCTGTGGGGATTGGAGGAAGAATTGCTCTTTCATCCGTTGTTTCATGACGAAGTCGGCGTGGTCTGCCGTGACGATCACCCCCTGGCCGAGCGCCAGACCCTGACATGGCAAGCACTGGAGACAGAATCCCTGATCGGCAATGGCACCTCGCGGCTCTTGCAGGGCACGGCGGCCGAGTCACTGCTTGAGATGCATGCCTTGTATATCTCCAACATGATTTCGTTGACCGCCACGCTGGTCGCCGGGATGGGGATCACGACGCTGCCCCGCCTGGCGTTTCCGCAGGAATATGAGCGCCTGCGATTCATAGAACTCGCCGAACCGCGTGTCAGTCGCGAAGTGGGCCTGATTCGCCGCAAGGGCGCCAGCTTGTCGCCGGCGGCGCAGGCTATGGAGAGCTTCATCATAGAAAGCCTCGCCGTCGAACAATGAGCCCTTCCTGTCACGTCGCTCGAGCCTTGGACTGCGCCATTCGATGGTGACGCTGTCGCCCACGGGATGTCGGCCCGGGTGGCGGCCGTGCGAAGATAGCGCTTTGAAACGCCCATGGCGTTACCCCCGCCAGGTTTTGACAGGAGGCATGCGTGTATTCGATTCGTCTGTGGGCCGCACGTCACGCGCGACTGCTGGAGCTCACCTATCAGGCCGTCGAACCGGTGATCATCAAATTGCAGCCGCTGTGGAAGTCCGTCGGTTACGCACGCGCCGAGAAGCCTGTCGCCAGGCTGGAGCAAGCCTGCAAGGGCTTGCTGTTTGACTGTCAGATGTGTGGCCAGTGCATTCTGAGTTCGACCGGCATGTCCTGCTCAATGAACTGTCCCAAACACCTACGCAACGGCCCCTGCGGTGGTGTCATGCAAAACGGCAACTGTGAAGTCGAACCGGACAAGCGCTGTGTCTGGGTAGAAGCTTGGGAAGGTAGCCAGCGGATGAAGGACAGCGATGCGATCCAGATCGTGCAGTTGCCGGTGGACCATCGCCTGCAGGGCACCTCATCCTGGCTGCGCGTGGCCCGGCGAGCCGCTGAGCGTCGAGAGAGCCTGAAATGACCTCCAGACTCACTATCCCCGACAACACCCAACTGTCACCTGCCGAAGGCGTTGGCAACGTCGGTCGCCTCGAGCAGGTACTCAGGAGCGGGCAATTCGCCGTCACCGCCGAGCTGGCGCCGCCCGACTCGGCCGACCCGCAGGAGGTGCATGCACGCGCGCAGCTGTTTGCCGGTCATGTGGATGCCATGAACGCCACCGATGGCTCGGGCGCCAACTGCCACATGTCGAGCGTAGCGATGTGCGCCCTGCTGGCCCGCGAAGGCCATGAGACGGTGATGCAGATCTCGTGTCGTGACAGAAATCGCATCGCCATTCAGGGCGATGTGCTAGGAGCCGCGGCGCTGGGCATCCGCAATCTGCTGTGCCTGACCGGGGACGGCGTGCAGGTCGGGGATCACCCCGAGGCCAAGCCGGTGTTCGACCTCGACTCCCTGTCGCTGCTGGAAATTGTCGCCGGATTGCGTGACAAGCACACCTTCGCGAGCGGCCGGACACTGACCTCAGCGCCTCAGGTATTTCTGGGCGCAGCCGCCAACCCCTTCGCCCCGCCCTTCGCGTTTCGCCCTCATCGACTGGCCAAGAAGATTGCCGCCGGCGCCCAGTTCATCCAGACACAGTACTGCTTCGATCTGCCACGCTTTCAGGACTTCATGCATCGTGCCCGTGATCTGGGGCTGCTGGAGAAATGCTTTATCCTGCCCGGCGTCGGCCCGCTGGCCTCGGCACGCACCGCCGAGTGGATGCGACGCCATGTTCCTGGCGTGCATATCCCGGATGACGTGCTCAAGCGCTTGAAGGGAGCCCGGGATCAGAAGGCGGAGGGCCGGGACATCTGCATCGAGATGATCCAGCAGCTGCGTGAGATCGAGGGCGTCAGCGGCGTGCATGTCATGGCGCATCGTCAGGAAGCCTTCGTGCCCGAGATCATCCAGCGCGCGGGCATTCTGGGGTCGCATGGGCTATATACGCCGCAAGCCCCGCTGGGCGCTACATCGCCCATTGGCTGATATGTTTCCGGGTCAAATCCATGAATCGATATCCCGCCATGCGCAAATTGCTTGTCTCGGCGGGCTATCAGATCTGCGCATATGAAGATGCTGGCATGCTTGAAACCAGCAAGATCGTATTCAAGAAAACGCTGTAGCCTTGCCGAGGGGGACGCGCTGCTGAAGGCTCAATCCTCAATAGCGCCTCTGGACACATCACTTCTCATGAGACCTCTGCTACCGGCGTTGTAAAACTCGCCTTGATCCAGTCCATCAGTGCCTGTTTGGCCGCAGAGTGCTCATCGGGATTTACGTCGATCAATACATACCCGCAATCAGTACTCAGCCCGAATTCCTCCAGCGCGATCAGGGTGCCCGATGCCAGCGCTTCCTCACACAGACCCTGCCAGCCAAGTGCGACCCCCTGGCCTGCGGCGGCGGCCTGCAAGAGCAATGGGTAATTGTTCAGTGTCAGTTCGCGTTGTCCGCCATCCCCATGAATGCCCTGCGCAGCGAGATAGGTCGGCCAATCCATCCAGGCCTGGCCCTGTTCGGCTGTCAATGTGAGCAGCGGCAAATGGCTGAGCCGCTGAAGGTTCTCGATCGGACCGTGCCGCTCCAGAAATTCTGGACTGCAGACAGGAAAGACTCGCTCACGCAACAGGCGTGGCCGCGAGTCATCTCCCTTACAGAACAACAGTGCCACGTCGATCTCCTGCATCGAGTGATCGAGCACGCCCTGATTGGTCATGCAGTGCACATCAATGCTTGGGTGAAGCCGACGAAACTCTGGCAGGTTAGGCATCAGCCACGCACTGGCAAAGGCAAAGTCAGTCAAGATATTGAGTGTCGGCGAAGGCGTCAGCTGCTGAATGTCATTTAGGCTCTTTTCAATGACCGCGAATCCCTCCTGCACACTACTGAATAATCGCTCGCCAGCTTCCGTCAGACGAACCCCACGGTGCACTCGTTTGAAAAGAGTCATCCCAAGGGCCTCCTCAAGCGCGCGGATCTGCTGACTGACAGCAGACTGGGTAGAACGCAACTCCTGAGCGGCGTGCGTGAAGGCACGATGGCGTGCAGCCACCTCAAAAACGCGCAAAAGGTTGGGTGACACATGATGACCAATCTTTGCCATAAGCTCAGTTAATACCTTCTGATTAATAATGAGGCAGTTTACAGATTAACGAGGCTCATGGAGACTCGCGACTGCATAACATTTCATGATAGTAAAATCGCTGGTAAAGGCCATATTCCGGAACGCTCCATAACCAATATTAATGCAGGGAGTACAGGGCTCGCCCTACCACTTCATACCCTGCACTCACGAGCGTATTACCTGCTGCCTAGCAATATGTGAGTCACGACGTCACATCCTGACTTTCCGCTGGATCAGCGCTCCATGCAGGGCACATGTGAGTCACGACGTCACATCCTGACTTCCCGCTGGATCAGCGCCCCATGTAGGGCACCCGTCGTCCGGCCTTTTCTCGTTTTTTGCGCTGGGACACAGCGTCAAGGTCAACGAAAAGCTCGTGCCAGGTGCCTCGAGACTCATGATGTCTGTGCCAGATCAATGATCTGGCTTGCCATGCTGGCTCATCTACCAGTGACACAACCTGTTATCCAAAAGATCAATATCACGACGGCGACCCAGCCTCCTGACGCACTACCGGGCTGAAACGACAACTCAATGGTTTCGCCATATCGACTCCCCCTCCCCAACATTCCAGGAGCTTGAGATTGAGCATGACACCCAAGGATGACGACCCTCTAGCCACGCGCGATGAACCGCAAACAGAGCCAAGCAATCACCTCAACCATGCGGTGTTTCGGTATTCGCTGATCGCCATCGTGCTGCTCGTGGCGTATGCCATAGGCTTCACGGAACAGGCCACTGCCTTCTTTGGTGATTGCCTCGATTGGATCGGGAACACCTTCGGCTGGTATTACATGCTGGCCGTCACGCTCTATGTCATCTTCGTGGTCGGTATCGGCCTGTCACGCTTCGGACGCATTCGACTGGGGCCTGACCACTCGCGCCCCGAGTTCTCGACACTCTCCTGGGCGGCCATGCTGTTCGCTGCAGGTATCGGCGGCGCAATCCTCTTTTTCGTGGTATCCGAGCCACTGTCGCACTTTCTGACACCTCCAGGGGGCTCAGGCACGACAGAAGAGATGCAACGCCGAGCCATCGTGCAGACCTTCATGCACTGGGGGATTTCCGGCTGGGGAGTCTTTGTGGTGATGGGAATGGCGCTTGCCTATTTCAGCTATCGTCACCGATTGCCGCTTGCCATTCGCTCGACCCTGTTCCCGCTGCTTGGCAACCGTATCTATGGCCCCATTGGCAATGCGGTAGACATCACGGGGGTGCTGGCTACCGTTTTCGGGATCGCCACGGCACTCGGGATAGGCGTGATGCAGATGAACTACGGCCTGAACTATCTGTTCGGTGTCGACGAAGGACTGATCTCCCAGATCCTGATCATCATCATGGTCATCGTACTGGGCACGATGTCCGTGGTATCAGGTGTCGAAAAAGGCATCCGCCGCCTGTCGGAACTGAACCTGCTACTGGTCGGAGGGCTGGTGCTGTTCGTGCTACTTCAGGGGCCCACGTTACACCTTCTCAATGCATTGGTAACGAATGTAGGGGATTATGCGACCGCTTATCTAGGGTTGAGCTTCGAAACCTATGCCTACGCCCCTGATAAACAGTCATGGTTCAACAGCTGGACCGTCTTCTTCTGGGGCTTCTGGATTTCCTGGGCTCCGTTCGTGGGTCTGTTCCTGGCGCGTATCTCCCGCGGTCGCACCATCCGCCAGTTTGTAGCTGGTGCGCTATTCATTCCCTTATCCTTCGTCATGATCATGATGAGTGTTTTCGGCAACTCGGCCATCGAGATGGTGCAATCCGGCGCGGTGGAGCTGGGCGAGCAGGCGCTCAATACACCGCAGACCAGCATCTACACCTTCCTGGAACAACTGCCCGGTGTCGGCTTTACCGCGAGCCTGCTGACATTGTTGAGCATCGTGTTCTTCGTGACATCTGCCGATTCCGGAGCACTGGTGCTCGCCAACTTTACCTACGTGCTGCGTGACGTGAACCACGACGCCCCCATACGTCTACGCATTCTCTGGTCCGTCCTCATTGGCGTGATTACCATCGCCCTTCTGATGGCAGGCGGCCTCAAAACCCTGCAAAGCGTCGCCGTGATCACGGCTCTCCCCTTCTCTGCCGTCATCTTCATGGTCATGATCAGCATGTACCGCGCGCTGAACATTGAAAACGAGAAAGCCGATGCCCGTCAGTTGACTTCTGCCGTCAGTGGAGAAGACAGCGATTGGCGGGAGAGGCTCTCGCGCACCCTGGATGGCACGACACGCCATGGTGCCGTCAGCATACTCAAGCACTCCGTACGTCCCGCCCTGCAACAGCTTGCCAATGAGCTGCAATCGCACGGTCATCAGGCCTCGGTCACGAACCGGGACAGTGATGAGGTAGAGGACGGATGTCCAACGCTGCAGGTTGATTTTCCCGGGGCGCCCAGTTTCCTGTACCAGGTTCGTCCGTGCCGCATGCGCACCCCAAGTTTCCTGCCGGCAGATGATGATTACTATCTACGGCTGGATGTCCACCTCGCCGAAGGTGGTATCGGACAGGACCTCAATGGCTTCACACGCAATCAGGTCATTCACGATGTCTTGAATGAATACCAACGACACCTGCAATTCCTCAATCAAGTCGATAAGAACCTTGATCTGGCCAATATCCCGGCCGGGCACATGATGCAGGAGCCAGTCGATGAGGTTAGCCCTCAACCGAAACAGGAGGCTCAACCTGCCTCCGAACCGCTGGCAGAGCGTTCCTGATACTCGCGATCTCCTGGTACGTGTTTCGCTAATACTTCCCCACGCTTGAATACGACACGGGCCCCCTGACCGGGGCCCGTGTCGTTTTTGTGCTTGTAGATCCCATGATCTGGTGCAACACATGCGGCAGCGTCGTCTTCTGCTGCGAGGTATCGCGCCCCCTCATACCGTGAATCGAGAAGACTTATCACCAGGACAGCAATGACATTGACGGCCTTATCAATCCGGCCCCGACGTCACCCTTTGACGTCAGCTACCTCCTGGCCTTCCTCCAATGTCTTGTGATTGCTTGCCACTAACGCTCCGACCTCTTCCAGCTTGCCCTTGCCGGTGACGATGGCTTCCAGATGATCGCAGAAGTCACTCAGCGCATCGCTGACGTGGCCCGGCGAGCGATGAAGCTCGATCTCGACATGGCCAAGCGGCGGCAAGCCTTCGTCATCGCCGACGATACGACAGCCGGAGGGCACGCTGCGTGGAGTCTTGACGGTCAGTGCCAGTCCGGCTTTCACCGGCAGGTTGATGCCTGTCGGTGACTGGCTTGAGTAACGCACATCCCACTGCCGATCATCCCGTCCCAAGGCGGCGAAGGCATGCGCTCGGAAGATGCATCCTTCCGGATTGAGCGCGAGCGGCAGTACCTCCCAGTCTGCAAGCGATTGGTCCTCAGCGACCACCCACACCATACGTTCACGCCCTAGAAGTCGTCCGGTATGCGTCGGGCCATGGCGCACTACCAGCACGGCATCCAGCAACCCTTCCTGAAAGTCTCTCACCAGTGATGCGCTGATCTTGCACGTCATTTCCAGCCGCACGTCAGGGTGATCTGCGGCGAAGCGCGACAGCAATTCAGGCAAGTAGGTACTGGCCTGCTCCTCGGAGGTGCCTAGTCGGATGAGTTCATTCTTGCGATCAACCCCGAGCACCTGACGCGCTTCATCCTGCAGCTTGAGAATGTGTCGCGCATAGGGGAGCAACCGTCCTCCCGACGCAGTGAGTTCTACCCGACGGCTGGTGCGGGACAGCAGCGCGCCTCCCATCTGATCCTCCAGCCGCTTGATCTGCAAACTCACAGCAGACTGGGTGCGATGCAGCACCTTGCCGGCGGCACTGAACCCTTCACATTCGGCCACCGTGACAAAGGCACGTAGCAGGTCGGTATCCATGATCTATGAGCCCTCGCAATGCATTTCATCTTGACCATTCATTTCTATTATCAAAACACGCCCTCTAACCTATTCCTACGTTATTTATTGATCAGGTAACAGGAGCTGGGGCATGCACGCAATCGAACAGCAGGCCAGTGAGTCCTCTCTCGATGGGCTGATAGACCTTGTACATTATCCCATCCACCGACTGACAGAAGCGCGGGGTCGCGAACTGATGCGCCGATGCCGCGAACAGCTCGCGCAGGATGGCTGCGTCGTGTTGGAAGGTTTTGTGCCGCAGGAGGCACTGGCACGACTGGAACAGGAAACGGAACGCCTTTCACCGCTGGCGCACTACAACCAGACCGTCACCAACCCCTACAACAGCGACGGCGATGACTCACTGCCCGCATCGCATCCGCGCAATCGCTTCGACGATCGCACCAACGGATTCGTGGCGGGCGATCGCATCGGCGCGGACACCCTGATTCGTCAGGTCTACTCGCATCCCGATTTTCAGCACTTCATCGCCAGCGTCGTGGGCATGGACGACATTCACCAATATGCCGACCCGCTCGCAGATCTGGTCGTCAACGTGTTGCGCGATGGTTGCCAGCACCCTTGGCACTACGACACCAACGAATTCATCGTCACCATGATGACCCGCAAATCCGACGCGGGCGGCCGCTTCGAATACGCTCCCGGAATCCGTAGCCCCGAGGGCGAAAACTTCGAGGGCGTCGAAAAAGTGCTCGATGGCGACCGCTCGCGCCTGACCGCCATCGATCTGAAGCCGGGCGATCTGCAGATCTTCTTCGGCCGCTACTCCCTGCATCGTGTTACCCCGGTTCGCGGTGAGCGTGAGCGCCATACCGTGATATTCGCCTACGCCAAGGAGCCCGGCTTCATCGGTCGCCCTGAGCGCGCCCAGCGAATCTTTGGCCGTATGGCACCTATCCACGAGCGTCTGCTCAAGGAAGGCATGCAGCGCAGCGACAACCTGGCGGACTGACACATCCTGGCCCTGCGCGTCCTGTCTTGTACCGGAACCTCTCCCCAGAGTCTTTGATAGCGCCTGTGCCAGCCCTTTGCCCAACGCTTTTCCTGACCTTTCACCTGACCGTGAGCCGAGACTATCCATGAGCATCGTCGATTTTGAACGACTGACTGACAGTGAACCCACAAGCTTCCCGATCGTGCCATCCGCGCCAATGGCCAATGGTGACAGCATCGCTACGGCATTCGACCCTGTTAAGCTGCGTGGCGGCCGCCTGGCTCGCCTGCGCGCCATGATGGCGGAACAGGGCTACGCCGCCGTGGTGCTGTTTGATCCCAACAATCAGCGTTACGCCACCGGCTCGCGCAACATGTTCGGCTACTTCCTGCGCAACTCCACTCGCTACATCTACGTGCCTCTCGAGGGACCAGTGATCCTGTTCGAGTACCCCGGCAGCGCCCACATCTCGACCTGGCTGGAAACCATCGATGAATCGCGCACCTCCAAGGTGGTGTGGTCCGCCGTCAACCAGCGCGACAATCTCTCTAGCGACCCGTTCGGTATCGAGATTGCCCAGTTGATCGAGGAACATGGTGGCGGCAATCGGAAGGTCGGGCTGGACCGCTGCACCCTGAATCTGGCGCGCTCGCTGGAAGCACAGGGACTGGAAGTCTTCGACTGCATGCAGGACACCCTGCACTGTCGTCGACTCAAGACGCCTGAGGAAATTGCCTGCCTGGCCCAGTCAATGGCAGGAAGCGAGGCCGCGGTTGCCGCCGTGGAAGCCGCCATCAAGCCCGGCGTCACCGAGAATGAGCTGTTCGCCATCATGTATGGCGATGTCATCCGCCAGGGCGGTGAGTTCATCGAGACCCGCCTGTTGTCGTCCGGGCCGCGCACCAATCCGTGGTTCAACGAGGCCAGCGACCGCGTGATTCGCCCCGGCGAGCTGGTCGCGCTGGATACCGACACCATCGGCTGCCATGGCTACTACTCCGACTTCTCACGCACCTTCCATGTCGGCCCGGGCCGCCCGACCGCCTATCAGCAGAGCCTCTACCAGATGGCGCACGAGCAGGTGCACCACAACATGTCGATCCTCAAGCCTGGCATCAGCTATCGCGAGATCGCCGAGAGCGCCTGGAAGATTCCCGAGCGCTTCCTGGACCGCCGTTATCCCTCGATCATCCACGGTGTCGGCATGCATGGCGAGACACCACTGGTCGCACACCACATGGACTTTGATCGCTTCTCCAAGGATGGCGTGCTGGAGCCCGGCATGGTCGTTTCGGTAGAGAGCTATATCGGTGAAGTGGGCGCGGCCGATGGCGTCAAGCTGGAGGAAGAGGTGCTGATCACCGAGACCGGTATCGAGAAGATTTCGCGCTATCCCTTCGATGAGGCACTGCTGGGGCGTCAATTCTGAGCACTGGTCAATCCGGGCACACAGCGACCTCAACACGAGAGAGCGACTATCTCTTCCACCTTCACCGCGACTGAACACAAGGCTGAAAACTGACCGATGGATACCCTGACTCACCTGATTGGCGGTGACGCCGTGACTGGCGAACGCACCCTGGATGTGCTCAATCCGGCCACCGCGCAAGCCGTGCGCCGTCTGCCACTGGCCGATGCCGCCATCATGCAACGCGCGATAGAGACCGCCAGCGATGCCCTGCCCGCCTGGCGCGCCATGCCGCCCGCCAAGCGCGCTCAGGTCATGTATCGCTTCAAGACATTGCTGGAACGGGATGCTCAGGAAATCTGCGCCCTGATCAGTGAAGAGCACGGCAAGGTGCTCGACGACGCCATGGGCGAACTCAAGCGCGGCATCGAGAACGTCGAATATGCCTGCGGCGTGCCGGAGCTGCTCAAGGGCGAGTATTCCCACAATGCCGGGCCGAGCATCGACACCTGGTCCAACCATCAACCGCTGGGCATCGTGGCCGGTGTCACGCCATTCAACTTCCCGGCCATGGTGCCGCTCTGGATGTTCCCCATGGCGCTGGCCTGCGGCAATGCCTTCATCCTCAAGCCGTCGGAGCAGAGCCCGTCGGCGGCCAACAAGATGGCACACCTGCTGCAAGAAGCCGGACTGCCCGCGGGGCTCTTCAGCGTGGTGCATGGCGATCGCGAAGCCGTCGAGGCGCTGATCGCGGCCCCGGAGGTCAAGGCGATGAGCTTCGTCGGCTCGACACCCGTGGCGCGGAGCCTCTACGAAGGCGGCACGCGTCAGGGCAAGCGGATCCAGGCGTTGGGAGGCGCCAAGAATCACGCCGTGGTATTGCCGGACGCCGATCTCGACAACGCCGCCAGCACCTTGATCGGTGCCGCCTTCGGTAGCGCAGGCGAGCGCTGCATGGCCATCTCGGTGGCCGTCTGCGTGGGGGATGACACCGCGGATGCCCTGATCGAACGCCTCGCGCCTCAGGCCCGCGCCCTGAGCATCGGCCCGGGCACTGAACCCGGTCACGACATGGGCGCGCTGATCAATGCCTCGCAGCGCGACAAGGTCGCCGGCTATATCGAGGCAGGCGCCAGCGCTGGCGCCCAGCTGATCGTGGATGGCCGCACTCACCCGCTGGTCGAGAACTCGCCAGGCTTCTTCATGGGTGCCACGCTGTTCGATCGCGTCACGCCGGACATGAGCATCTATCGTGACGAGATCTTCGGCCCGGTACTCTGCGTGGTGCGCGTGGCAAGCTTCGAAGACGCCATCGCGCTGATCAATGACCACCAGTACGGCAACGGCACCTGCCTCTTCACCCGCGATGGCGAGGCCGGGCGTCGCTTCGCCGACCAGATCGAGGTCGGCATGGTCGGTATCAATGTGCCCTTGCCGGTACCGGTGGCCTTCCACAGCTTCGGCGGCTGGAAGGACTCGCTGTTCGGTGACCTGCACGCCTATGGCCCCGACGCGGTGCGCTTCTATACCCGGCGCAAGAGCGTGTCCCAGCGCTGGCCTGAGCGCAGTGCACAGGAAGCCGCCCAGTTCAACTTCCCATCCTGATCCGCGATTGAAAGACGCCCGCGACGCAACAAGACGCCCGCGCCAGAACTCTGGCACGGGCGTCTTGTTGTTCGACAGGTTTATCTGTCTTGCTTCCAGGGTTGATCAGCGCCTGCTGCTGACACCAACCGCTCAGCGATAACCCAGCATCAGGTCACGGACCAGCGGCGTGTCGGCGTCGCGATGTGTTGGCAGCTCGAAACGGGCCTTGGCGATCGCGGTACGCGAAAGCTCGGCATGTATCAGCATCTCGCGGTCTTCCGCCTGGGCCAGCGTTTCCCCGCGCGGGCCAAGAATTCGCGACCCGCCCCAGAAATGACTGCCGCCTTCCGGCCCGAAGCGATTGGCCATGATGACCGGCGTGCCGTAAGTCATGGCATAGAACTGGAGGTTGATCGCCCAGTTCTGCTCGTTGGAGAAATCATCGCTGACAATGCCCGAGGCCGAATTGATCGGCGCACACAGCACGGTGGGACGCGCGAGCATGGCGGCGTGAACTAGTCCCGGATTCCACAGGTCCGCACAGATCAGTGAGGTGGCCGACCAGCCTTCGCGCACATCGTTCTTGGTCAGATCGCTGCCGTGGGTGAACAGCTTGCCCTCCTCCAGCCCACCGTAGGTCGGCAGATTCAGCTTGCGATGCACAGCTTGCAGCGCGCCGTGCTGCAGAATCGCCAGGGCGTTGTAGTACTCCCCGGGGCTGGCTTCTTCGACAAAGCCGACCACCAGCTGCATGTCGCCTGCGGCACGCGCGAGCATCAACAAACGCGGGTCATGCGGCGGAAAGGCCAGATCAATGACCCGGCTGCCCATGCCATAGCCCGTCAGCGACAGCTCCGGAAAGACCAGTAGGTCCAGATCAACATCTCGCGCCTGATGGATGATGTCGAGATGACGTTCCAGGTTGGCCTCAATATCGCCGAGGGTGGCGTTGATCTGGGCCGCGCCAACGCGCAGGTGACCTTGATGGTGCATGGGCAAGTCTCGCAGTAAGAGGAAGAAAGGGAATGCCAATCAGCAGGAATGGAAAATGCCACGCAGAATGTCAGGCAAGGTTCGCGTGTTCAAGCAGACGGCCGCTCACTGAGCGCCAGCCAGGCATCGGTACTGATCGACGTTTCAGAGAGGGATGCGACACGTCATCCAGAGACGACAAGACCGCCCTAAGGCGGTCTTGTCGTCTCTGGCGAAGCGCCTGAGCCCCACTAGCGGACAATCAGGCGTCCCTCGTGATCACTTGAAACCGTTCTCACTCAGGAAGGTCTCGGCGACCTGCTCGATGGTCTTCTTATCGACATCGACCTGGGCGTTCAGGCTCGCCATGGTGTCGTCATTGAGCTTGGCGGACAACGCATTCATCTGCGACTCGAGTTCCGGGTTGGCCTTGAGCGACTCCTCACGCACCACCGGCGTCAGGGCGTAGGCCGGGAAGTAGCCCTTGTCGTCCTTGAGCACCGTGAAATCGAAGGCCGGAATGCGTCCATCGGTGGCGAATACCAGGCCGACATCGACCTGACCATCCCGCAGTGCCTGATAGACCAGGCCGGAATCCATGCGCTTGACGTCGGCGCGCCCGACACGGAAGTCATAGGCCTTCTGCAGGGGACGCCAGCCATCATCACGCGCGTAGAATTCAGCGTTCAGCGCGAAGGACAGCCCCTCGTCGTCATTGACCGCCTGCGCGAGGTCAGACAGTGAAGCAATACCGCGCTTCTGGGCATCCGCCTCACGCATCGCCAGTGCGTAGGTGTTGTTGGCGGCAGACGGCTCCAGCCACACCAACCCTTTCTCGCCATCCAGCTCCTTGACGCGGGCATAGGTGTCTTCCGGGCTCAGGCGCTCACTGACATCGTTGTAGTTGATCAGCGAGGTGCCGGTGTATTCCCAGTAGAGGTCGATCTGTCCATTTTCCTGCGCCTGACGCAGGACGGCGGAGCCCATGCCGGAGCGCTCTTCCACTTCATATCCGAGGCCTTCCAGATACTGACTCGTCATGCTGGCGAGGATCTGTTGTTCGGTGAAGTTCTTGCCACCCACCACAATCTCGTCAGCCTGCGCCGTGGAAAGTGATGCGGCCAGTGCCGCGCCGGTCAGCAGAGTCGTCAAGGTCTTCATGGTGTTCTCCTATCCCGTGAAAGTTCGGTTCTGCCGGTTGTTATTGTCCAGATAGTGCAGTCTCTCACCACGCGCCGAGCGAGACGGCGCGTGGAGGTTCGTTCATGCCCGTGCCGGATTGACGCCTCGCGGTACTACCAGAAATGCCACGAAAGCCACCAGCATATCCACCCCGATCGCCAGTAGCGCCGTGGGAATCGCACCCGACAACATCATGATGGGGTCATAGAGGTCGATCCCGGTGAAGATCAGCTCCCCAAGCCCACCGGCACCGATCAGGAATGCCAGCGGTACCGTGCCGACATTGATGGCCAGCGCAGTTCGGACTCCGGCAAACATCACATACAGCGCATTGGGCAGTTCGACCCGCACCAGACGCTGGAGTGGCGACATGCCGATCCCGGCTGCCGCTTCCTTCAAGGCCGGAGACACGCCCTTGAGCCCCGTGTAGGTGTTGCGGGTAATGGGCAGCAGGGTGGCGACGAACAACCCGAAGACTGCCGGTACGGTACCAATGCCTAGAAAGCTCATCGACAGGGCCAGTACCGCCAACGTCGGGATGGTGGTCCCCACATTGAGCACCTGCATGGCGGACTCAGCGAAACGCGCCATGCTTGGCCGTGACAACAGAATACCCAGCGGGACAGCGACCAGGATCGCCAGTCCGCCAGACATCGCCGTCAACCAGAGGTGCTGTACCGCCAGGTACTGGATGTCCGGTATGTAGAAGAGGAACTCTTCGATCACGCCACTGGACTGACTCCAGACGCCGGCCAGGAAGATCGCGACCACAGCCACCAGCCGCAGCAAGCCCGTGAAATTCAATGTCGGCATGGGCTTACTCCTTGTGCAGCGCAGTCGCGGACATCTCACCCTGCTGACCCGCCGCCTTCCCGCCGGCATGCGTTCGATAGCGCGAGCCCAGATGGTGGGTAATGGCGCGCTGAGTGATCTGACCGACGATTCGCCCATCGTCGTCGACGCACGGAATCCAGGTCATGTCATTGGCAAACATCAGCGAAGCTACCTTGCGCAGGTCGTCCTCCAGGCTGACCACGACCGGCACGCTCTGGAAGTGATCACGGCAATGGCCCTTGGAGGTACGAGCGATGGCGGCACTGATGATGCCGACCGGCTGGCGCTTGTCGTTCACCATCACGATGCTGTTCTGGTAGCCGTAGGCCTCGATGCGCTCGAGCGCCGTGGTCAGGGTGTCATCCGGCGTGACCATGCCAATTTCATCACTGGCCAGGTCGCGCACCTTGACCAGATTGAGGCGCTTCAAGGCACGATCTTCGCCCAGGAAGGATTCGACGAAGTCGTTCTTCGGCGCAGCCAGCAATTCATCGGGCGATGAATACTGTACCAGCTTGCCGCCGCGGAAGATGGCAATACGATCGCCCATCTTGATCGCTTCATCAATGTCGTGGCTCACGAACATGATGGTCTTCTTGAGGTCCTGCTGCATCTTGAGGAACTCATCCTGGATCACCGCGCGATTGATGGGATCGATGGCACCGAAGGGTTCATCCATCAGCATCACGGGCGGGTCCGCCGCCAGGGCACGCGCAACGCCGATGCGCTGCTGCTGGCCACCGGACAGCTCACTCGGGTAGCGCTTGAGGAAGGCATCGGGCTCGAGAGCGATCATGCGCATCAGCTCACGGGCACGCTCGCGGTAGCGCGCCTTGTCCCAGCCCAGCAGCTTGGGCACCACCGTGATGTTCTCCTCGATGGTCATGTTCGGGAACAGGCCGATCTGCTGGATCACGTAGCCGATGTTGCGGCGCAGCTCCTGGGTATCGAGATTGGTGGTGTCCTCCCCGTTGATCAGTACTCGCCCCGAGGTCGGGCGAATGATGCGGTTGATCATCTTGAGGCTGGTGGTCTTGCCGCAACCGGAGGGGCCAAGCAGGATGCAGATCTCACCGCTCGGGACCTTCATGCTGATCTGGTCGGCCGCTGTCACGGCGCCCTTCGGGGTATCGAAGACTTTTGTCAGGTTGTCGAGCTCAATCATCAAGTGTTCCTTGTCGTGTTGGCAGATTTGCGCGCAGATGACGCGTCAAGCGGCGGCCGCTGTCGTGCGGTCCATGCCCTTGGGCGTCAGGCGCTTCTGCAGCGCCAACAATGCATAGTCGACGAGGATGGCCAGTACGCTGACCGCCACCGCCCCGACAATCAGTTGCCGAGGATCAGACTGGGAAATCCCTCGACTGATGAAGGTGCCAAGCCCCCCGGCACCGATATAGGCCGCAATCGCCATCACCCCGATATTCAGCACCACGGCGGTGCGCACACCGGCCATGATGATCGGCACGGCCAGCGGAATCTCCACCATCCACAGACGCTGATTCTGGCTCATGCCCACCCCTCTGGCGGCTTCGCGCAGCGCCGGGTCGACATTGTTGATCGCGGTATAGGTGTTGCGAATGATCGGCAGCTGCGAATACAGCAGTACGGCGATCACGGCCGGCAGATAGCCGATGCCCTGCCCGATCAACGACAGGATCGGAATCATGATGCCGAACAGCGCGATGGAGGGGATGGTCACGATGATCGAGGCGATATACAGCACGGTCTTGGCGGCTCGCTCGTTCTTGGTGATCGCGATACCGATGGGCACGCCCGTCAGGGTGGCGATGCCCACCGCCACCCCGACCAGCGAGATGTGCTCAAGCGTGCGTGTGGTCAAGAGCTCCAGATTGTCCAGAGCATACTGGATCAGTTCCAAGCGGGATCTCCTTGCTTTTATTGTGTCCTGTTCGGCACGGCAGGCTTGAGCCGGCGTCACAGGTGTCAGGGCAGGTATATCATCAAGCGAAGTCGCTGAGATGCCGAAACGGAAACCTGCTTAGCTTAGCAAAGCGAGATAGCAGTTATTTATCGATTTGAATGAGCATGCAAAATGCCAGTTATCAAGAACAGTGATCCTCCTTGCGCCACGCGCGCCCGAGAGCACGACTGACTCACTGACGACAGGTATCACTGATTCGCTCTGCAGGTTTGGGGCCAATTCGCCACCGCTATCCGCCTTGTCCTCGGCAATGGTAACAAGAAAGTCAAAACAATTTGTAAATCATCTATTTAGCATGTGCAGGCAGGCCCCGGGCACAGCGGAACGACACACGATATTCCACTAATGCACGCTGGAGAGTATGCCGGGCAGAGCTGATGGCAGTGAGCGTCGGCAATGCGAGCCGCAGTGAAACTGAGTGTTCTGGTCAAGTGAGAGCGGACACATTGTTAAGCCGCAGCAGCCAGTTCAATATCCCTCGGCGTTCGGTAGCCTAAGGTCGAGTGGAGTCGGCAGCTGTTGTACTCCATCTCGATATATTCGATCACATCTCGCCGTGCTGCTTGGTGGGTTCCATATCGCTGGTCAGCCAGCCACTCGCTTTTCAGTGAGCCGAAGAACCGCTCCATAACAGCATTGTCCCAGCAGTTTCCCTTGCGGCTCATGGAGGTTTGGAACCCGTGCCGATCCAGCGTGGATCGGTAGTCATGTGACGCGTACTGGCTGCCGCGGTCGCTGTGGTGGATCAATCCGCTCTTGGGTTGCCGGCGCCCTACGGCCATCTCCAAGGCGTCCCGAACCAACTGTGTGCGCATGTGGTCTGCCATCGCCCAACCCACAAGTTGCCGGTCGTGGAGATCGAGCACTGCCGCCAAGTAGAGCCACCCTTCCAACGTCCAGATCGCCGTGATATCGGCCACCCAGGCCCGGTTCGGTGCCGACACCAAAAACTGACGGTTGAGCAGGTTGGGCGCCACCGGAAGGCTGTGCTCACTGTCGGTCGTATGACGCTAGCGGCGCCGCTGCTTTGCTTCTACGCCGGCTTCCCGCATCAGACTCCGGGCCTGGTAACGGCCAACCTCGTAGCCACGACGTTGCAGCTCTTTGGCGATGCGGCGGCTGCCGTAGCTGCCTCGCTTCCGACGGTGGATCTCTCTGACCTCACGGTGAAGGGCCTGGCGATGATCATCTGGGCCACGCCGTCGCCAGTCATAGAAACCACTCCGGCTGACCTGCATGACCCGACACAGCAAGGCCACTGGATAGGCGGCCTTCTCCGATTCGATGAACTGATATCTCAGCTCGAGTCTTTGGCGAAGAAGGCCGCCGCCTTTTTTAAAATATCCTTTTCAATCTGAAGCTTACGAACCTCTTCGCGGAGCATCTTGATCTCGTCGTCGCGATCATCCGCGTGTTGGCTCGAGGCGCCTGAAGTCTGTTGACGTTGCTTGCGGCACCAACGGTCCAACAAGCTACGGTCAACTCCCAGGCGCCGAGCTGCTTCGGATACGGTATATCCCTGATCGCTCACCAGGCTCACCGCATCTGCTTTGAATTCATCGGAATACCGACGTCGAGTCTTCTTGGTCATGAACACCTCCATCGCCTCTATTATGAGGCTTATCGGGGTGTCCGCTCCAATTGGACCACTTCACCGCACTGCTGACAGGCTCCACACCAGTCACGCCTCGCCCAAAAAATTTAAGAGTGCTCAAGCTTGGATCAGTAAAGGCGGGCCTCGCAGTGGCATAGATCATGCCCGCCGTCTGATACGAAAAAACCTTCTCAGGAAACAATTCTTTACAAATCGGACTTCGTCGCTGAACGCTTCTTTCTGATGCCCGGTATAGTGACGCCTGAGGAACTATATACCAAAGTATCAAAAAAGACACAACATCATGAAAATATAATATAATAAAATAGCCTAAAGATATTGGATCTAAAGCGAGAAACATAAAATTACTTGGCCAAAAAACAGCAAAATGAGAAACAAGAAAATATTAAATTAGAAATATATGAAAAACACATTAGAAAAACCCTCCTTTTTTGAAGAATAAAAACAATGTAAATTCAGATAGATAGACAACATTTGGCGAAAAATCTTACTTTTTTTAAACAACAAGAAGACAAAAAACACAACTATTTCCTCGTATCCCTAAAGAAAATTAAAGACAATATAGACGAAAACATTCCTATCAACACAATCTATCTCATGGCAACAAATATACTAAAAGAAAACAAAAAATCAGCTAATTCTCAGAAAATACATTGATTTTGTGCACTTTATTCGAAGCCGCAACTAACTTTACAAAGCTCTCTATACGCTATTTTTTTCCTAATCACACCTCTAAAAGCAATTTGTTTGTTCAAAAAGACTGTGCTAAAAGTTTTCTATCTGCAGAGGTCGGATGATCAGGTTTCGCAACGAGGACATCCTTTCTGGCCTTACGTGAGCTCATCAAGCAATTTATTCAGGAAAGGCTTTATGGACATCAAGCTGCATAAGCAAGCGACGACGACACCGGAAATTCTTGCCGACACCCAAATAGCTCCTGCCGGTATGTCCAAAAAATATCACACTCGTCAGTTGGGGGTCAGCGTCTCATCTACCCAGCGCTGGCGTCATCGTGATGATGTCCTTAATCGTCCCAAAACACGTCATAACCTGCTACCGACTCTGACCTCAGAACAAGAAGAGATAGTCATCGCCGCTCGGGCACTACTACGGCTGGGACTCGATGATCTACTTGTTGTTGCTCGTGAATCCCTGAATCTCAATCTGTCACGTTCCGCGCTCCAGCGTATGCTCAAACGACGTGATGTACCGACTCTTGCCCAGCTGGCGCGTCAAGACGCGGAACAGAACGAGAAGCCCAAGCACCGGCCTTTCATGGATTATGAACCCGGATATGTGCACATTGATATCAAGCACTTGTCCCAAAGGCTTGATGGAGATCAGAAGCGTTATCTCTACATCGCGATTGATCGTGCCACTCGGTGGGTGTATCTGGAGGTCAGATCTAGTCAATCTACAAAAGAGGCTCGTGTATTCATGAGATGCGTGGAAGAGAGGGCTCCCTTCACTATTCAAGCCGTACTCACGGATAATGGTAAATCCTTTATTAATTACTTCACCGTGGGTGGCGATCGTAAGCCCCGTGGGCATCACCTATTCGGTCAGGAATGTCAGAGCCATGGAATAGAACATCGATTGATCAAGCCGCGCAGCGCCCAAACGAATGAAATGGTGAAGCACTTCAATGGGCGTATCAGCGATGTTCTGCAGATTCTGCGCAATAACTCAAGAGAGGATTTAGAACAGACTCTCGAGCGGTATTACTGGTTATACAATCACCATATCCCCCAGAAATCACTACACCACAGGACACCTGTTGAAGTAATGAAGGAGTGGCAGGCTGAACGATCGGAGCTGTTTACTCGGGCTGTAATCAATTAGATGGAACCCGACAGCTATATGTGCTAAGTGAACCCACAGCAATTCAATATAAAAATTAACCAAGGAGTTAAAATGACACATATAATCGCGATAGCAAATGAAAAAGGTGGAGTTGGGAAAACACCGATTTGTTGGCTGATGGCTCAAAGGCTTTCAGAACTTTCATGTATTGATGGAAATGGTCGCGATCCTCAACGTGTATTGTGTGTTGATCTTGATCAGCTTTGCTGTTTGAGCTTTCTATTCTTAGAAAAATACGATAGTTTTAAAGAAATGTGGACTGATTTAGCGAAAGATAATGCCATAGAAATTCTTTTAGAAAAAGATGATAGGCTACCGACAATAAAAACATACAACTCGAACATTGACCTAATATCAGGATCACCGAATACAAGCATAATTACTAACGATAATCAGCCTCATGACGTTACTTTAGGCTACAAAAGAATACGTGAGTTAGCAGAAAAAGGTGACTATGACTATATTCTAATCGACACTAAGGCCAGCCCAAAGAACAAATATAAAGCAGCAATTATAATGGCAGACTATGTTCTGATCCCTGCCACCCAAGATATATTTTCTATACAGGCCGCTATTAACACAGAGGGGTTTATAAAAGACATAAGTTCTCAATACGAAAAGTCTGTAACATCCCTTGGTACAGTTTTCGTAGGTTATCAGAAATCTCTAGGTTGTGATATAGAAAAATTAGCACAACCATTGAAAGAGCGCGGCTACTACTCATTCACAAACAACATTAAATTTAGCAAATCAATAAAAAAATCATTACATACCAGGCAGCCTCTTAACAAAATCACTAACAGCCACATTGCCAGAAAAAACATAGACCGTTTTGTCAAAGAAATGACTGTTAGAATCAAGACAATGGAATCCTACAAAAATATAAATTAAACCAAATAGATGCAAAAGATCATGAGAAACGAATATGAAAAGTACAGCGCCGCATTTAAAGCAGATATTGCTTTATTAGCGTTAGAAAAACATTCCATAGAAGAAATATCTTCTATGTATAACGTTAGCTATGAGTTCGTCTATAAATGTAAATCAGAATTACTTAATAACGCCTGTACTATTTTTGGAGGCAATAGTGAAAAGAACAAATACACTACGGAAGATGTTCGAGAACTCTATGATAATATTAAAAAATTCATTGATGGTGTAGATAATTTTAATTATGAAATAAAGCAACTAAGAAAAGACTCTTCGACACCAAGTGCAGAATCAGCTACCAAAAATAAACCAGGGTATGGGCCCTCAAACAAACTGAAGAAGAAATGCCGACCAGGATCTAACCAACGCATATCTGGCAAATATGAATGATCTCCTTCAAGCTGTTATGCCTCGGGCTTGCGGCTACCGAAATGAAAGCAATTTCATTGCGATGATTTACCAGATCGGTAGCCCCGAAGGAGGCATGCTGGATGAAGCCAAGTTCACATGAAACGTTGAGGAGTTCCAGATTCACTGTGCCACTACAAGTGGTGATCCCCGAACGCTTACTCTTGACAGCCTCAACGGTAGGTCACACCTTCTTGAGGCAGTCTCTGGTGGGCTGCCATCAGCGTCTTCATTTCTCGGACGACAAAGCGTGGCATCCAGTCGCACAGAGACTCAAAATCAAACCGCTCGTTGTTGGCGCTTCCTTCAGGTGTCACTAGGCGATTTAGGATCAGCTCCTCATAGAGCCACTCATCCAGTTTCAGACTGATACCGTAGTAATCGAGGAGCTTGCAGCGCAGTTGATGGGCAATTTTTAGGCCCGCCACATCCAGGTCACCAAAATAGAGCAGTTGCTTTATCTGTTCGGCCTCAAGAAGTTGTGACACGCACTCTGCTTGGCCTGACACCTTGTTACCCGCGCCATAAATCACCAGTGACCAATGTCTTTGATCACGATTAATTTGGCATAAGCGGTAATACACATCGGAATTTTCAACGATGATGGCCGGAAGATCTCTGCGACTGGATGGTTCATACGGTAGCGGCGGTGCTCGCCGAATGGCACCTAGGTCGGCCAAGGTCAGCGCTACATGCTTCCAGCCACCGAGCGGCATGGAGTCTAGTGCTTTTTCATCACCAAAGATCAACAGCGCCCGCTCACGGCGCCCGAGCGTGCCCGGAAAAAGCGGCTTGCCGCACTCGGCTTGACGAAACAGGTAAGCATTGAGCTGCTGTAAACGCTCCTTGACCTGTGGCGAGAGCAGCCCTGTAACACGCTCCGCCAACCAAGGATGCCAGGCGATTTCTGGCACCGTCGTCTCGGAGGCTACTGCACCTTCGTAAATAAAAACGTTGGGAAGGCGCAGTCCTCGCCAGTACGGCTGCCAGCTTGCTTCGCGCTTGGGTTGGGCTCGCCAGTCGCCCTCGAGCATTTGCAAGATCGCTTGAGCCAGCAAGTCGGGAGCGTCATGATTCAAGGCCTCCTGCCGATGCGTGCTCAACACCTCATCAAGTACCGCCTTGGCCTTCGCCGTGCGCGCTGCCTTGCCTGCTGCAAGACGGTGTTTGTTGGCGGTCGACTCCATTCGGGATAGCCACAGCGTCACACCTTTCATAACGCTCCTCCTTCTATGACGTGGCTATGGGTTGCGGCTTAGCTGCCAGGGAGGCGGCCCACAACGCGTGGCGGTCGTTATCAACGGTCACCAGATCACGACGCTTCAGCTTCTGCACCTTGTTCAGGAAGAGGTGGTTATCAAACATCGACTGGGCATTCTCGTCAGAAATGCCGGTCAAGTAGATGAGCTGGATGTTGTAGGCCTTGGCCATCTGTGTCTGAATCCGCATCAGATCATCGGCATTCGATTTGCCCAGCGGATTGTCGGCCAGCAAGAAGCCCGCGCTCGAAATACCCGTATCGTACTCTCGGACCTTGCCGACCGTCACAAACAGCAGGAAGGCTGATGTGAGTCGCTGCCCTCCTGATCCCTCCAGCCGGGTGATATGGGTCCACTGTGGACGACTGGCGTTCGTCTTGAGCAGCCGCACCTCGAGCGAACCTTCGCCGAACACCGACTGAACCAGATCGGCCGTCAGGGCATCACGGTTTGGTGCGCGGGGCACCTGGCCCTTGGCGATCCAGTGTTGCAAGCGGGCGCTGGCAAAGCCCCTGAGGTCGGCAGTGATATCGTTCAATCGGTCCGTCAGCTTCACAATAGGCCGACCGGGCAGTACGGGGCAGTCGTCCGGGATTCTGACCGACTTGGCACGTTTGAGCAGCTTAATCGCCCCTTCCAGATGAGCGGTCAGGTGGGTAACGGTCAGATCAATCGAACGCTGGAACTGCTCCAGGCTGTCCTGAACAGCCTCAAACACCTGCGTGATCCCCGTACCGACCCGGTCCAGATCGCCCAGCACCTCGTGGTAGGTTGCGATTGAATCCAGCTGTCGCAAGTATTCTTGGCTGGCACGACCGTCCGGGTCCTTGGTCGACTCTGCTTCGATCCGTTTGCGGAAGTGACTCCAGACCGTGGCTACACGCACATCTTGCTGCTTCAGCGTTTCTTTCAGCTTCGCGTACGTTTGGCATTGGATACCCAGTGAATTGGCATACTCAGCGATGTTCAGGATCTTGGCGGGCAAACCCGCCGCCGAGGTCGGCGTGATGGGCTGGATCATCGCCTGAGCTGTTTTGGCGCTCTGTAGCCGCTCCTTCACATCCTCGATCTTTTTCGCCTGGAGCGTCCGTTGCTCCTGCAGGCGTCTAAGCTGGTGCTTGGTTTCATGGAGATTATCGACGATTTCGACCAGAGACGCCCGAATAGCTTCGATCTCGGTGGGCTTCTCCTCCCACACAAAATCTTCGCCCAACGCCTCGCGCGCCTCCTCGCATTTCTCGGTCAGATTTTGCAGAGTGGCCTGCGCCGTAATCTGACGCTGCGCGCATTGCCGGTGCTGCGTCTCGAGCTGCGCGATGCGGTCGTTAATCAGCGCCAGATCACTGATGGCTGCTGTTTTGACCGCATCCGGATGCGTCTCGTAGGCGGTATGTGTCGATAGCTGATCAAAGGCGTCGCGTTGCGCCTGCTCAGCCTCTTTCCGCTGTTGCTTGAGTTCCGTGACCTGATCACCCTGGGCAGCCTCAAGCAATTTCTTGTGCGCCTGAGAGGCCGCCTCATGGGCATCTTGCGGGCTCCGATCGTCGGCACCCTCGGTCGCCGTAATCCCCGTATAGAACGGCTCGTTGCGCATGCTTATCCACTGGCTGATCTGTATATTGATGCCGGTTCGCTCGGCGCGCTTGGTCTCCGCTGTCTGGCTTTGCTGTGTCAGCTCCTCGGTCTGGCGCGCGAGAGTTTCCTCGCTCCGCCGAATCTGCCCTGTCAGCTGATCCAGCTTAAGGATCGCTGCTTCGCGCGCCGCCCATTCCGTGTCAACAAAATGAGTCAGCGTTTCATGCTTCTTTTCCGCTTGATTGCGCTGCTGTTGGGCGCTTTCGAGTCGCGCTTGAGCCTGTGCTTTTTCGCCGCGTAGGTCCTGTTCGCGTTGGCGTGCCTGCTCGAGCGCGGCATTGGCTTTTGCCAGTGCTGAGCGTGCGTGATCACGCTGTTCGATCAGGCTCAACCAGTGTCTGCCGTGCTGGTTGTGGTGTAGGCACCATTCGTTCTTGAAGGACTCCAATGTCTTCAGGGCGCGTTCCGCAGTTTCTACGCAGGCCTTTTGTGACGCCACGTCGCTTTCCAGCTCCAGTAGCCGCGCTTCGTAGGCGGCCTGGCTGTAGCCGTGCTTGTCTGGGTTTGAGAGAACGACCTGTGCTGACTCGGGTGCCATACCCCTGAGATCTCGCGCTTCATCCAGGCGATGAACGGCGACGGGCCCCCCTTTCCAGGTCAGCGTCTCACTGACCGCGCAGACTTGAGAGAGTGTCGCCTCATCCAGTGCGACTAGACTCAGATAGCGGCCCGGGTTTTGATCGATAACCGCAGCGATGCGCGGCGCATTGTCGTTGAAGGCGGAGGCTAGGTAGTGAGGGAAGGCCCAGAGTTTATCCCGAGGAATGCCCGCCGCATAGAACGCCTCAAGCGCCTGGTTCATCTGCTTGGTGATCAGCTCGTGGCCCGTGAGCTTTAACTCATTCAACTCGTGCTGGGCTTGCAACAATCGCTGTTTCATCCCATTGAGCGTTTGAGTGTTGGTCTCCAGCACCTCATCGATCTGCGATCCGCACTGCGCGCTGTGCCAGTTGGTATCCTCAAGACCAAGGGCGTGCTGGGTCGGCGCAGGTAGCGCCTGATAGCCCTCGGCCAAAGCCCGTGCGCTGTCTACCGCAGCCTGGTGCTTTTGCTCTGCGTGAGTGAACGCCTGCTGTGCTTGGCTTTGTGCAACCGAGGCTTTTCCCACCACCTGCTGATGCACTTCCAGTGCCTGCTCTGCCTTACCACAAGAGATCTTGGCCTGAGCCTCGGCCTGCTCTGATTCACGCAAAACCGACCCCAGTCGATGCTGGGCGGCCGCAGGGGTTTCCCCTGTCTGGATCAGCCCCTCGTCGCACAGCGCATCCCTTCGTGATTCGCCCTTGTGCTTGTCCAGCCGGCACTGTTTGCTCTCCGACTCCAGGCTGCCCAGCTTTTTCTGCAGCTTGCCACAGGACTGCCTGAGGGCTTCGCTTTCCTTGTTGAGCTGTGTCAACGCTTCCGTGATCTCGGCCTCCTGCTGGCGATGACCGCTAATCACCCACTCCAGCACACCCAGCGCTTCGCCAGCGGTGCGCTCGAAGATTACCTGCAGCGGCTTTTCTGTTTCGCTTTGGAAAACCTTCAGGTCGTCGTCCGCTTGGTGGTACGCATCTTGAGCCTTCGCATAGGCTTTGTAGTCAATGGCAGTGCGTGTGATCTGCAGCTGACGCTGACAGGTGTCGTCCTCGTCTTGAAGTGCGGCGACTTTGGCCTGCTGTTCGTTGAGTTGATGCAGAGCGAGATCGTGCTCAAGCAGGGCCTGGCGCCTGCCCTGCATGTCGCGGTGAGACGTTGTTTGGACAATCTCTTTCCGAAGGCTTTCCGCTTGGTCATCGAGCCGTGCTTGCTCTGTCTGAGTATCCTCAATAAAGGCCGTGAGATCACGCATTGCCTCGCGGAAGCCATCATCCATCTGCCGTTGCTGCGTCTGGGCGCTTTCCAGCAGCCGGGCCGGCTCAAGAAACGCCTTCCAGTTAACGAGCACATCCCCCAGGAAGGACTCGTTACGGCGAATCGCTTCCAGCTCACCCTGGCGTTCGACCTCGTGCGCCACCAGTTCACGCAGCTGCTCCGTGGTGTCCTTGGACATGGTGCAGGCGAAGAAGGCGCCGAGGAAATCCTGTTCGGTTTTATAGTCAATGAACTTGGTCAGCCCACCCTCTTCTGAGTTGAAGGTGACCATTGTTTTGATGAGATCAATATTGATCCGCTGCTCCAGCAAAAACGCGCGCCATTCTTTGATCACTCGGGTTTTTCGCCAGTGTACACCGCCGCTGCCACCCGCCTTGAGATTGAGCCAACCTTCAAAGCTATGCAGAGTGTTGGCATAGGGACGCAGCTCGGGATTGTACTCGGCACGCGAGTATGACGGCACTTCGTCAAACGGGGTGTCCAGCAGGGAGTCGGGCGTATCACAGATAAACAGAACGCGATCCACATCATCGCCGCGGCGCTGGTGGGCGTGTCCCAGCAGCAAGGTTTGACCGGTTTCATTGACCATCTCCACCAGGATGACAGACAGTTCCTGATGGAAGTAATTGCGGTAGTGGTATTCACTCTGGCGACGATTGGCCAGGTACTGGGTGAAGTCATTGACGGACGGCTCAAAGACTGACAATAGCAATGCGATGTAGGTGGACTTGCCGCCCCCGTTCACCAGTTGCTGATAGGTGCTGGCCACAGCCTTTACGTTCTTGGCCGAGATGCTGCGTGGTGAGTCAGCAGATTGATCGACCGCATGAGTCATGCCAATGTAGTCTAGAGTAAGGTCTTTGTAGAAGGCCTCTTCGTGGCCCGCACCATCCATATAAACCCGTTTGATCAGCCACATGCCTAGTAGACCTCCCCCGAGCGTAGAGTTTCAGCGGTTTCGACGGGATCAGGCTGGCCCTTGGCCGCTGCAGGTTCCGGGTTGTCAGCTGACCCCGCCGCATCACTGTCGACAAGGTCGGACGGCGGCTTCCCTGTTGTGGGGTCGATATTCATCACAAAGCGTACCGTCTCTTCAATGCCAGTATGGCGCAGATAGTGTTTGAGCTTCTGGGTCGGGTACCAGTCGGATTCTCCTGACAGGCTGCTGTCCTCTGCCAGGAAGCCTTCCTCCTGCAGCAGCTGTATCCAGCGCATTGCCATTTCCGTTTGCGAGCGAATGCTGGAGACACGCCCCACCTTCTCGTCGTGGATGCGGGGGATACGTTCTTCCTGCACAAACCGGGCAGCCAGGAGCATGCCGTCCACTACATCGTCCCCCTCAGCTTTGCGTTGCGCGATCACCTGGTCGGCAACGTCGTTGAGCTTGGTGACTACTGAGGTAACATTGGTACCGCTGGTTTGACCGGACTCGACCCGAACCGCATCGGGGTTGGGAAACATATCGGCCAGCAACGCGATCAGTGTTAATCCCGCGAAGAGACGCTGCTCCTTGCGCTCTTTGCTCATTTGCTCTGCTGTGGTTTCAGGTAGCAGGCGTTTATTCAGCCAGCCCAGGGTGGGAGCAAAAGGGCCACGACCATCTGCAGTCAGCAATACTCCGTATGTCTCGTGGATGCCGAGGTAACGCAATTTCATACCGGCCGCGACGCCACGGATAATTTCAGCGAATAGAACGTCTCCCTGAAGCTCCAGTGCTCGCTGAATTGACTCCTCCCCCATCTTATACCCCAATGAACCCATGATCGCCTGTGTGGCGATCTCGGCATAGAGTTTGGCCTGTTGATCCATCTCGTACATGACTACTCCTCAAAGGGCAGTGCGGGGGCGACTGTCAGTAGGCTGATATTGTCAGCCCGCCAGAGCGCTGTTTCGATAGGGGCGTCGTCCACATCCACCTCGATCGTAGGATCGCTGTTGGCCGCTAAACTGCCGATGTGGAGCAAGCAGACCTGTTGCTCCAGCTCGGATAACTCGCCGTTCGCGTAGGCGTCAAACACATCAGCAAAACTGACGCGCCCCCGATCCTTCAAACGGGCGCTAACCCAGTCGCTGCAGTGCTTAACTACCGAGTCGGGAATACCGCGCAGTGTGGCTTCAATGGCAACGGGCTGCTCGGTGGGGTCGTGAATCTCGCGTGGAAGCTCTTGCTCGAACTGATCGAGATACAGGTTAAGCACTGCCTCGAGGTCGAGCAGGGTGTGCAGGCCGTCATCTTGGTTTCGGGGAGCCAACAGGTGCGTGACCAGCTCATCCATTCTCTGTTCGGCGGTCGCTGGGGCATGGGCTAGCAAGGGCTTGAGTGCACCTTGTTCCAGCGTCTCCCGAAACAGGGTGTTGTCTCTGGGAATGATTAGCTTCAGGCGAGCCCGCTCAAAATCCTTGTTCACATCGTGCAAGCAATCTTGATAGCTCAGTGTGAAGGTGCTGACCTCGGCAAAAATCTCTTGCGCCTTGCGTAGCTTGTGTAGCTTGTCGGGGTGCAATTCCGAGTGTCCATCAGCCAGCATTTCGGTAATGGTCGACAGGGTGTTCTGAATATGCCCCAGCACTTCCTGAGTCTTATCAAAGGAGTCGCTGAGTACGGGACGGATATCGTGCGCATAGGATGTGCTCAAATCACCCGACTGGGCGGCGCGTACTTTCATTCGCATCCCAATCAGGTATTGCTCCAACTGCCGCTGGGTTGACTGGATCTGCTGTACCGCTTTATCGATCTCGCCTCGACGGATGGTTTTGAGCGTTCGCCAAGCGAGAATCGCAGCTCGCTCTATCGGCGTTTCGTCCAGACGGAGGGTGTAAAACAGCATCCCCTCATCGGTCAGAGACCAGAGAATATCATCGGAACCGAGCACTTGGTCGTGGCGTATCAGGCGAACGACCTGCTCATCGGAATGCGCGCGTTCGGTGAAATCGTAGTACCGGAGGCGGAAAGGGTCCTTGATCGCCGCGAAAATCTTGCCGGCTACCTGCGTGTAGCTCGAGGTTTCTTGTCCCGGGTACGCCTCCTGCAGGTGCTCCGCCAAGCACCACTCCGCTTCTTTGCGAGTCATGCCCGGTTGGTGCTCACGGTCGGCGTAGTAAAGCATGGCGTCGAAGAGGTGCATGATGGCCGCGAGGGCATCAAAGTCGACTCCGTCAAACAACTTGCGCTGTAGGGCGCTATAGATCGAATCCAGCGTCCGCACGACCCGCAGCGCGTGAGACTGAATGGTCAGCTCACGACGTGCCATGGATTCATTGCGAGCCTGCTCCAGAAACTCTAGCAACATAACGTCCACCAGCTTAGAGAGAATCACCGTAGCAAATCATGCCGGATCATGGAAAACAATAAAAATGATGTTTGTTTTATACATGTCACACACAATCAACTAAAAACAATGCAATGATAAATAATGCAATCAGGGCGATTTTATTTCCCCTGTCGCACCTTGATGCCTTACACTGACGACCAAACTCCTCTACTCCAATCTCTTTCACCAGCCCCTGAACGCGGAAATTTCCGGCCAGCCCAATGGGTTTGGCCTCCCGGTCACACTGTCTTCATAACCTGTTGTTCGCTATTAGAAAATCGGTGGTTTTTGCCGGATGACAAGGAACGCCCACCCCTAGAATCACTTACCATATGACAACAAAACTGCGTTTTTGGTTAATGGCTTTCTGTAAGCCTCTGTTTTTATTAAGCACATAAAATAAGGGGGATTATTTATTTATCAATCTGACACCAGTACGCTTCATGGGCCATTACCTCGGGTTCCATCCACCCCTCCATAAGAAAAATGCATACCCTCCGATAACACTCACCCCCTACTTAGGTCCCATGCCTCGCTCCCATAATGGCCACGGTATACAACCGTGCTAATGGAGAGATGCCTGCATGCCCCTGACCAATGCCCTGTCCGACGCGCTGCCGCTGACCCTGAGCGAGTCGCCGCTGTCACTGAATCTGATCACCGCCGAAGGCCTGGAGCCGGTCAGCCCGCTGTGGCTGCGCGAGCGCACCCAGGACCCGGAGCAGCTCGATGAGGTAACCACTCAGCGCCTGTTCGATTCGCATGCCATCGACGTCAACCTCGAGCTGACCGCGGCGCGCCCAGTCGACGAGACGCACGTGGAATTCACCTTCAGTGACGGGCATTGCGAGGTGTATGACCTCACCATGCTGGCGCATGAACTGCAGGGCATCACGCCGTTCCCCAAGCCCGAGAGCTGGGATGCGAGCATCGATCAGCAGGCGCAGCGCGTCGACTGGGAGAAGATGGGCAACAATGAGGACTTCCAGAAGGCATTGAAGGCCTATCTGCGCTTTGGCTACCTCATCGTGCAGAACGTGCCGACCGATCCGGAGCGCATTCTGGAAGTGGCCGGTCACTTCGGCTACGTGAAGGACACAAACTTCGGCAGCTACTTCGAGGTGTACTCGCGTCCGACGGGCAATGACCTGGCCTACCGCAGCGTGGCGCTCGGGCCGCACACCGACAACCCGTATCGTGATCCGGTGCCGGGCATCCAGATGCTGCACTGCCTGGTCAACGAGACCACCGGCGGCCTGTCCACGCTGGTCGACAGCCTCAATGCGCTCAAGCAGCTCAAGGCCGAGATGCCGGAAGGCTATGAACTGCTGCGCACCACCCCGGTGGGCTTCCGCTTCCTGGACGCCGGCACCGAGCTGACTACGCGTCGCTGCGTGATTCGCGAGAATTCCGATGGTGAGCCCATCGGCGTCAACTACAGCCCGCGCCTCGATCACCTGCCGCACATGTCGCTGGAGAACACTCGCCGCTACCATCAGGCCCGCCAGCGTCTGGGGCAGCTGTTCCAGGACCCGGCCAACGAGATTCGCTTCCAGCTCGAATCCGGAGAGCTGATGATGTTCGACAATACCCGCGTGCTGCATGGCCGTACCGCGTTCGACACCAATGAGGGGCATCGCCACCTGCAGGGCTGCTACATGGATAGCGACGGCCCGCGTGAGCGCTTCGCCACCACCCTGATGCGTCAGCGTCAGCAGCAGGCACAACAAGAAAACCGTGAGGAAATGGCGTAATGGATCAGGTTTCATTCACCCAGATGAAGGATGGCACCGCAGAAGACTATGCGTTGCTCGAGCGTCTTGAAGATCAGTTCAATGAAGGGCTGGTGGAGCGTCTCAAGCTTGCCCTGCGCAAGCTCGATGATGGCCTGAGTGGCTACAAGGTCAGCCGTCTGGAGCATTCCCTGCAGTCAGCGGCACGCGCCGAGGCCGATGGCGCCGATGACGACCTGGTCGTTGCCACCCTGCTGCATGATCTCGGCGATGAGCTGGCACCTTACAATCATTCGCAGCTGGCCGCTGCCATCATTCGCCCGTACGTGCGTGCCGAAGTGACCTGGATCATCCATCATCACGGCCTGTTCCAGAAGTTCTACTACGGCCACTTCTACGGCGAGGACCGCAACGAGCGCGAGATCTACAAGGACCACCCCTGGTATCAGAAGTGCGTGGATTTCTGCGAGCGTTATGATCAGGCCGCCTTCGATCCCGACTACCCGACCCCGCCGCTGGAGCACTTCGAACCGGCACTGCGTCGCGTCTTCGCGCGCAAACCCTTCGATCCGGACGTGATCGGCGAAGAGCCAGCCGGCGGTTTCGACAGCCGCGTCTGAGCATGTGAAGGCGGGGGCGTGAAACGCGACTGACTTTCTTCTCCTGCGCTCCCTCGCTTGACCCTTGCCCTCACTGGCTCGCCCAGTGGGGGCATTGTAGTTTGTGGGCGTGGCGTTGAGTGCGCCACATCAACAAGGGGTTGAACCTTGCCACTCAGCCTTCATCATCACTGACTAACGTCAGTATCAATGAAAGCGGTGCCGCTACGGCCGTCTTTCCCTCGCGGATCATCCCCCTTCCCCAACCCGACAGGTAGACGCATGGAACATCTCTTCATCTACGGTCCACTGGGCCCCGGCGGCCTCAATGAGCATGTCATCGCCAATATCGATGGCGAATGGCGCTCGGCCTATCTACGCGGCCGACTGGAAAACACCGATCACGGCGATGAGCACAACTTCCCGGGGCTGGTCATCGACCACTCGGGCCAGGTGATACGCGGCCAGGTGTTCTCCTCGGCGCAATTGCCGGAGCATTGGGATGCTCTCGATGACTTCGAGGCCCCCATCTATCAGCGCACCATCACGACCGTCATTCTCGATGACAATCGTGAACTCGAGGCCTATGTCTACGCCCTGCCGCAGTGAGACTCACGTGCGGCGCGGATAGCGGATGGCTCGTGCAAGTGCTGGATGACCGTGTATGACTGCCCGCCGCCTTGCGCCCGGATGGCGTAACGTTGTCCTTCGGGCGATGCATGGCCAGTCAGCGCCAGCGTCCTCATTCATGCATCACAAGGGAGATTTCGCATGCAGCTTGAAGGTTCCTGCCACTGCAAGGCCGTCACATTCCAGCTCGAATCGCCGCACCCCTATCCGTATCAGCGCTGCTATTGCTCGATCTGTCGCAAGACGGCGGGCAGCGGTGGCTACGCGATCAATCTGGCGGGCGATGCCAACACCCTGAAGGTGGAAGGCCGGGACAATCTCTCCATCTATCACGCGGTGACCGACGGGGTCGAAAGTCCGGCGGAACGACACTTCTGCAAGCGCTGCGGGAGCGCGCTGTGGCTTTACGATGCCCGCTGGCCGGAGCTGATCCACCCTCAGGCGGGGGCGATCGACACCCCGCTGCCCATACCGCCGGAGCATGTTCACATCATGCTCGACAGCAAGGCCAACTGGGTGGAAGTCGCGCACGAAGCGCGTGATGCTCATCATGCCGAGTATCCCGAAGAGAGCATTGCCGCTTGGCATGCGCGGATTGCCGAGCGCGACACCGACTGATATCAGCGGCGCGTCAATCGGAACCAGCTACATCATCGTTCAGGATCCGGCGCGACCTTGATCAGAGTCAGGTGCGACCTCACGGCTTGATCCACCGGGGTGAGCGTTGATGTCATTCGCTGCCTCGCGTATAAGTGCCGCCTATACAGGGCGGCGCTCCTGTTCGTCTCCAGTAGTTGCTCGCTGATGCCTTATCATGCCTGATCCAGGCAATCGCCCGAGCCATCAGCCAGGTCGGACAGTACGGAAGGAGCACCGCGACAGCGCATCACAGTGAGGACTCTCGTGCCGGCCCGAAAGACAAGCACCCCAGCGCCGCTGGAAAGCGCAAGCCCTCTGGATGACCTGCCCTCCCTGCGCGGGCTGGTCGCCTTTGACGTGACGGTCCGTCTGGGGTCGATGACGGCCGCCGCCAGTGAGCTGGATACCACCCAGCCCACCATCTCCCAGCGCATCCGCGCGCTGGAGGAGCACCTGGGCCATCCGCTGTTCGATCGCCAGGGCGGCCGACTGATCCTCAACCACTACGGCGAGACCTTCCATGCCGAACTGGCAAGCGGGCTTGGCAAGGTATGCAGTGCCGTCACGGAAGCACGTCGCAAGGTGCACAAGCCGACGCCGCGCATCACCATCGCCGCGGGCGCCGGTTTCGCGCATGTCTGGCTGCGCCCGCGTCTGGAGCGGCTGGAACAGGACTTTCCCGACTGTCACTTCACGCTGCTGCCGATCGATCGCGATGAAGACCCGCAGATGCAGCAGGCCGATATCGCGATCCGCTTCGGCCCGCCGCTGACGGGCGATCATCGCGATACGCTGGTGGTCGCGGAGCGTGCCTTCCCGGTCTGCTCCCCGGACTACGCCCGGCGTCATGGGCTCGAGAAGGGGCTGGACGCCGAGGCGCTGTCGCGCATCACCCTGCTGCATCTGGACATGCGCGATACCCGCTGGCTAGACTGGGCCACCTGGTGTCGCCACGCGGGGCTGCCGGTGCCGCGCCTCGACAAGGCTTTCCCCTACAACAACTTTCCGCTGACGCTCAATGCTGCCGTCAATCATCAGGGCGTCGCGCTGGGCTGGAGCCACGTCATCCAGGACCTGCTCGACAACGGCTCGCTGATCGCCCTGACGCCGCATATCTCGCGGGACCGCCACGGCTATCGCATGAGTGTCCGCCACCCCAACAGTGCCGTGATCCAACCCATCACCCGCTGGCTGATACGCGAATTTTCCGGCCTCGAGATTCCGGGGCCCTCAAGGCAGCCGTGAGCGGCCGCAAGACCTCGATACGTCCGGCGCGTGCCGCCGAGACAGACTTCTCCCCCGACGAACGACAGAGACTCCCATGCAGCATCTTTTCATCTACGGAACCCTCGGCCCGGGCGGCCCCAACGAACACGTCATGCTCGACATTGGCGGCAGCTGGACACCCGGCACCCTCAAGGGCCGCCTGGAGGCAGCTGGCTGGGGGGCTGAGATGGGCTTTCCTGGGCTGAGACTGGATGAGGCGGGCGACACCATCCGCGGTCACGTCTTCTCCTCCGACAACCTGGCCGATCACTGGCAGGCGCTGGATGATTTCGAAGGCAGCGAATACCTTCGCCAGCCGGCCACGATCACGCTGGAAGATGGCAGCACCCTGACGGCACAGGTCTATGCGCTGAGCCAGCCGTAAGCTCCACCATGAAATGATCCATGAACTACTCCATAAGCTCATCAGTGCGCTGATGCCCGGCGTCGATGCCTAAGTGTCGAGGTCTGAGCGCTGATACCTGAGTACTGATGCCCCGACGTGCTACAGCGACACCTTCAGATACTCCAACACCCGTCTGGCGCGCGCCGAAAGCGGCCATTCCGCTCGCGTGAGCAACCATAGGGTATCGACTACCTCCGTACTGCCCTCAGGCGGTGGCACCACCCGGATGGCCTGATGATCAGGAAAGGCCTCACGGGCATGGCGCGGCACGACGCTGAAGCCCAGCCCGCGGGCGACCGGCTCCAGAATCAGGCTGATCTGGTTGGTGGAGCCACTGCGCGGCAATGAGCTGATGCCCGGATTGCCCGGGAAGCGCCGACTCAACAGGCGCGAGGCCATGTCCTGACCATCCGGGTGATCGATGAAGCCCAGTGTCTCGAGATCCCCCCAGTCATGGATCTCGCCCCCCGCCGGCACCACCAGCTCGAGGGGCTCACGCGCCCACTCCGTCACGCTCAGGCGCGGGTCATCCGGCTTGAGCGTGACGATCCCCAGCTCGAAGCGATTCTCCAGCACGGCCTCCACCACCTCGCGCGTCGGCGCGAAGCGATGGTGGACATTGAGGCCCGGCGACTCCTGCTGAAGCGCCAGCAAGCGTGGATAGATCGCCAGGCCAATGCTGCCCGGCGTGATCAGCCGAATGTCGCCATGACTGTCTTCATTGCCTGCCAGCCGCTGGGCCAGGCGCTGCTCGGCGGTTTCCATCTCACGCGCAAAATCCAGCAGTGCATGGCCGGCCGGCGTCAGTTCGATCTTGCGCGGATGACGAATCAACAGCGTGCCAAGTCGGGTTTCCAGCTGGCGCACATGCTGACTGACAGCGGCCTGGGTCAGATCGAGCCGCTCCGCGGTGCGCGTGAAGTTGCCGACACTCACCAAGGTGCGAAAGGTGCGTAGCCATTGGGGTTGCAGCATTCAAGCTCCTGGGGCTGGAAGAATCAGGGGGCAGAGTCAGGGGGCAGTATCAGGAAGTCAGCGTCGGAGGAGTAGCATCAGCAGAACTACGACAGAGAACTCCTACCACCATAAGCAAGTCTTATCATTATCATAACAGCCACGTAGTTTTCATTATTGCCCATGACGCCCAAGATGGCATCCAACGTCACGCAGGCAGTGACCGAGCCATTTTTTCACGACTCACATATCGAGGTGACTCATGAGCAACGAAAAGACCACACCGTATCCGCGTACCTTCTCCCACATCGGCCTGTCGGTCGGTGATGTGGAAGCTGCGGTCAAGTTCTACACCGAAGTGCTGGGCTGGTACGTGATCATGGAGCCGACCACCATCACCGAAGATGACTCCGCCATTGGCGTGATGTGCAGCGATGTCTTCGGTCCGGGCTGGGGCAGCTTCCGCATCGCACACCTGTCCACCGGCGACCGTATCGGTGTCGAGATCTTCGAATTCCCGAACCACGAGACGCCGGAAAACAACTTCGAGTACTGGAAGACCGGCATCTTCCACTTCTGCGTTCAGGACCCGGACGTCGAGGGACTGGCCGAGCGCATCGTCGCCGCCGGCGGCAAGCAGCGCATGCCGGTACGCGAGTACTTCCCGGGTGAGAAGCCGTTCCGCATGGTCTACATGGAAGACCCGTTCGGCAACATCCTCGAGGTCTACAGCCACAGCTATGAAATGACCTACGCCGCCGGTGCCTACCAGAACTGAGCACGGCCGCAGACGTCAGATACAACAAGGCCCCGCCATGGCGGGGCCTTGCTGTATCCGCTGCGTGTCTTGATGGCCTCGCGGCCTGACACCTTCTCCATGCCATGCCATGCCATGCCTTGGCCTGTCCTGCCGTTAGCCACGATGTGATATCTGTACAACTCTTGCCGGTACACATCGAAGCACGCAACGCCTCCAATACGCTCCTTGAGGTGGCGAGCCCCGGGCACTGCCGAGCTGTCGGCACAGGCCTCCTGGGGGGCTGTCTCGTCAGCCATCCCCTTCATTTCAGGCATGAAAAAACCCACCCTGGCGGGTGGGCTCTTGCGTGAAGCCATGGGCCGGCGCACCGCAGGATCATTCCGTCTCGCGGGCCGAATCCTCCTGCTCGATACGGGTCAGTAGCCTGTCAAAGACGCCAGTCGCCAACAGCACAAAGGTGACGGCCAAGCCAAGCCCCATCCAGATAGCGATATTGCTCATTGTCCCTTACCCCTGCTGTTTTCTTGGTTTTTTCAGCCCTTCTGCGACGCAATATGGCGTAAATTCAATATTTGTACAACATTTGATCATGAAAATGTCGACCTCCATCTGGCGCTGAAATTACCGGTGCCATTCCAGACCTCTGACCGGCGTCCTCACACTGCCAGCGGCCATGATTTGAGCAATCGCTCAATAACGGGTAGTCTTGCGCCATGAAGCATGAAGAAAGCGGCGTGGGCTTGCCTGCACTGATTCCTTGGCGCTGAGCCGTTGGTGCTGCCCCCCCCCTGGCGCCACCCGTGCCTGCTACCTCGCTTCGCGCCTACCGCATGTCTGAAATATCCCCCCAGGAGTCATCATGCCCGACAAGACCTTCCCCAACGTACTGGTGTTCGACGTCAACGAGACGCTGCTCGATATCACCACCCTGTCACCGCTGTTCGGGCGTGTGTTCGGTGATGAAGGCGTGTTGCGCGAATGGTTCGCGCAGCTGGTGCTGTATTCGCAGACCATGACACTCTCCGGGCGTTACACCCCCTTCGGCGCGCTGGGTGTGGGTGCCCTTAAGATGGTCGCCGAGATCCATCAGGTCACGCTCACGGATGACGATATCGGTGAGCTCAAGTCGCGCATGGCCGAGATGCCGGCACATCCCGATGTCGCCCCGGCACTTGAGCGTCTCAAGCAGGCCGGATTCCGCCTGGTGACACTGACCAACTCTCCCGCGGGCGCCTCCCCGACACCGCTGGAAAAGGCCGGCATCAGCGATGCCTTCGAGCGGCATTTCAGCGTCGACAGCGTCGGGCAATTCAAGCCGGCGCCGGCCACCTATCAGTATGTCGCCGAGCAGCTCGAGATCGAACTGGGCGACATGTGCATGATCGCCTGCCATGTGTGGGACACCATCGGTGCCCAGGCCGTTGGCATGCAGGGGGCTCTGCTGACACGTCCGCATAATGCCGTGCTGCCCGCCGAGAATGTGCCGACCCCGGACTTCATCGCCGCGGAGCTGATGACCCTGGCGGACCAGCTGATCGCGGCCAGAGAGGCCTGAGCGAGCACTGGCCTCTGAGCTCTCTTGCTAGACTCTCTTGCTAGACTCTCTTGCTAGACTCTCTTGCTAGACTCTCTTTCCAAGCTCAGTTTCTCAGCTCTGTCTCTGAGTGCTGCTTAGTAAATAAACGCCGCTCGCCCATTCGGTCGGGCGGCGTGACTGTGCATGACTTCCTGTTCGCTCTCTCCACCACCTCGTCGTTCGATCCGCCGCCGCACATGGCAGCCTTGCCGCCTTTGCGGGGAGCCCTCACTTGAGTGAACGAAAGGTCTTGAGCATCTCATCACGGGTCGCCTGCAGCGCGGCCTGAATCTCCGCCCTGTGCTCGCTGATGCGCCATGAGGGGCCGACCACGGACACGGAGTAATGGCCCTGGCTGGTCTCCAGGCCGATTCCGATCGCACCGACCCCCTGCATATGCTCATCCTCATCATGGCCGATGCCGGTGCGACGCACCTCGGCCAGTTGCGTCAGCAGTGCCGGCATCGCGAGGGTGTTATGCGTGTAGGCCGTGAGATCCGTGCCCAGCAGGCGCTCCACCTGCTCGTCCTCGAGATGCGAGAGCAGCACCTTGCCGCTGGCTGTCGCATGCAATGACAGGAAGTTGCCGGCCATCGGCGATACCCGCAGCGGCAGCGGCGACAACACCGAGTGCAGTATCAGCAGCTCGTTGCCGCTCAGACTGCAGAGCACCACCGTTTCCTCGGTGGTGACGCTCAACGCCTCCAGAAACGACTTGGCATGCGTGGTGATATCGAGCTGGCTATGACGCGCCAGCCGCATCAGCGCCGAGCCGAGCCGTATCCCGCCATGGCCGTGGATTTCCAGCAGGTCTTCCTGGGCCAGCGCATCGACCAGCCGCTTGACGGTCGAGCGCGGCAGATCGTTGCTGGCGGCGATCTCCCCCAGACTCATGCCCTGCTCACTGCCTTCCAGACTCTTGAGAATCGCCGCCACTCTGGCCACGACCTGCACGCCACTACCTTCTCTTGTGGACACGGACATAACTCCTTAACAAGCTAACTACTTGCCTAACAAAACCACTAGATGGTACAGTGCTCCGCATAATGGTACACCCAAACGTGTCTAGCGCTTCACCTCAAAACGGGAACTCTACAGTGGCCGCTCCTCAACCCTTCAATCTACGACTCGCACTCGGTCTTGTGGGCATCCTGCTCGCATCGCTGATGTCCGGTGTGGGAGAGCGTGTCACGCAGACCGTCCTGACGGATGTGGTCGGACACTTCGGCTTCTCCCACGATGAGGGCAGCTGGCTGACCACCCTCTACAGCGCGGCGGAAGTCTCGATGATGCTGCTCGCCGGCTGGCTGGCCGTCACCTTCAGCCTGCGCCGCTTCGCGATCGGGGCCTGCCTGTCGCTGGCACTGTTCTCGCTGCTGGTGCCCCTGGCCGACAGCTTCCCGCTGATGGCGGGGCTGCGCGTGGCCCAGGGCCTGGCCTCCGGCAGCATCCTGCCGCTGTTGATGATGTCAGCGCTGCGCTTCCTGCCCTGGCACAGCAAGCTCTATGGCCTGTCGGCCTATGCGATGACGGCCACCTTCGGCCCTTATCTGTCGGCACCGCTGGCCGCTCTCTATGGTGACCTGGGCGACTGGAATCTGGTGTTCTGGGAAACCGCGCCGGTATGTATTCTCGCCGCCGCGCTGGTCTCCTGGGGCCTGCCGCAGGACCCGCTCAAGCTGGAACGCTGCAAGCAGTTCGACTGGCTCGGTGCCTTGCTGGGCGTCACTGCCCTGTGCGCGCTGGTCGCCGGCATGACCCAGGGTGAGCGACTCGACTGGGGCAACTCGCCGTTGATCGTCGCCCTGCTGACCACGGGCGGACTGGTCTTCGTGACCTTCCTGATCCATGAGTGGTTCCACCCGATGCCACTCTACAAGCTGCAGCTGCTGGCACGCCGTAACTTTGCCTTCGGCATCATCACCATATGTACCTTCATGTTCCTGACCCTGGCCGCCGGCACCATTCCCGCCGCCTTCCTGGGGGAAGTGCAAGGTTATCGCCCCATGCAGCTGTTCCCGGTCATGTTGACCATGGCCCTTCCACAGCTGCTGCTGGCACCGCTGGTGGCGACACTGATCAACCGCAAGAGCGTCGACAGCCGCTACGTGATGGCCACGGGCCTGGTGTTGATCCTGATCAGCTGCCTGCTGGGCTCGCAGCTCACCAGCGACTGGAATCGCGACAACTTCTATCTCATCGAGGTGCTCAACACCCTGGGCCAGCCGATGGTGGTGGTACCGCTGCTGATGAATGCCACCGGAGCGGTCAGCCCGCTGGAAGGGCCGTTCGCCACCGCGATGGTCAACTCGCTGCGCGCCCTGTTCACGGTGGTAGCCTCCACGGTCTACGGAAGCTTCCTCGTCACGCGTGAAGCCCTGCACACCACCCGCCTGGGCGAAGCACTCGGCCTGCAGGGCAATCAGCCCGCCGGACCCATCCAGGTCGACGCGGCAAGCGATATCACCACGCGCATCTCCGAGCAGGCCTCCGTGATGAGCTATGCGGATGCCTACCTCGCCATCATCCCCTTCGTGGTGGCGCTGCTGATACTGGTCATGGTGCTGCCGATCCGCGCCTGGCCGCCCCAACCGGCACCGGCAGCTCAATCACCAGACCGATCACCAGAGCCAGCACAGCTCTCGCAGACACGCCCCTCTCAGGCTCAGCCCTCTCAAGCACAACCCTCCGGGGCATAGACACAGACAAAGCCGGCGGCTGCCCGCCAGCCAGGATTCAGCCACTTCCCCTTCTTCGACGTAGACGACGAGATACGACACCGACATGAACAAGACACGTACCACCCTACTGTTGAGCGTTCTGGCGCTCCTGCTGGTCGCGACCTACGCGGGCCTCTACTGGAAGGGCCACGATGGCCGCGAAGCCACCAACAATGCCTATGTGCGCGCCGATAGCGTGATGGTGACCACACGCGTCGCGGGTCAGATCGACAAGGTGCTGGTGGAAGACAACGAAGTGGTCAAGGAAGGCCAGATTCTGGCCACGCTGGATGACCGCGATTACCAGGCCTCCCTGCACTCCGCCCAGGCCGATCTCGCCGCCCAGCAGGCAGCGGTCGGTGACCTGGATGCCAACATCGAGCGTCAGCACGCCGTCGTTCAGCAGTCCATCGCGGAAGTGAAGTCCACCCAGGCCTCGCTGCATTATGCGCGCAATGATGCCAAGCGTTACCGCAGCCTGCGCATGACCAACGCCGCCTCCCAGCAGGACAAGGAAAAGGCCGATGAACAGCAGGGCATCTGGGAAGCCAATCTCGTGCAGGCCCAGGCGGCACAGCGCTCGGCAGAAAAGCAGATCGGCGTCCTTGAGGCCCAGCGCGTGGAAGCCCTGGCCGAGGTCGAACGCTCACGTGCAGCACTCGAGCAGGCGGAACTGAACACCGGCTATACCGTCATTCGTGCGCCGAAGGACGGCATCGTCACCCAGCGCTCACTGCGTGTCGGTGCCTACGTGCAGCCGGGTGATTCGCTGCTGGCCATCGTGCCGCACAAAGAAGCCTATGTCGTCGCCAACTATCTCGAGACCCAGATGGCCGAGATGGCGCCGGGCCAGCCGGTCGAGATGACGCTGGATAGCCTGCCGGACAAGACCTTCACTGGCCATGTCGACAGCATCGCACCGGCCTCCAGTAGCGCCTTCTCGGCCGTGGCCAGCGAGAACGCCACCGGCAACTTCACCAAGATCACCCAGCGCATGCCGGTCAAGATCGTGTTCGACCCGAACCAGCCCGACTTCGACAAGGTACGCATCGGCATGTCCGTGATCGCCCATGTCACGACTCAGCCACAATCCTGATTCGACACGCGGCTCGGCAGTCATCACCTGCGCCATCGGGTCTGAACCGAAAAGCCCCGTGCGTCAGTGACGCACGGGGCTTTCTTCGTTGACCGGCACGACCTCAATCAGCACGCTCGCGCATTGCCTACGACTGACACAGCTGCCAGGCGTCGTGGTCGATATCGAGCATGGCGGCGATGGCGGCCGAGGCGATGACATGCGTCTGGCCACTGGCCTCGTCATGCACATTGAGACCGCCCTGCACCACCGTCACCTCGGCGCGCCCACGGGGAAGCTCGCGCGCCACCGCGTCTGCATCCACGGCGTCCGGCTCCTGGACCGCGATGGTGACCTCGACACGCATCTGGTGGTGATCGATGCCGAGTGACTGGAACATCACGATGGAGGAATGATGCAGGGCGTCATGCACCGCACGGCAGGCGGCCTTGGTGTAGTCCATGCCGTAGAGGTCATTGCCGGTGCCCATCTCGAGAATGATGCGTTGCTCGCTCATGACTGACCTCCTGCCGACTGCCCGGGCGTGGAAGAAGTGGGCGCCGCACCGGCGGCCGCCATGTCGAATGACACGATGATGGCGACGTTGGCGATCACGCTAACCCCGCTGCCATCCGGCTTGGCGACGTCCAGCCCGCCCTTGAACACGCGCACACTGGGCTGACCGTAGGGAAAGATGCCCAGCAGGGCGTCACTGTCGACCTTTTCGGGCTGCTGCACGCCGATCTCGACCTCGATCAGCATCGCCTCCTTGGGGAAGCCGAAGGCGTCCGCCACGTTGAGCGAGTTGTGCCACAGGGCATCGCGGATGCCACGTGCCGCCGCCTCGGTGTAGTTCTGGCTGCGAATGGAAGTGCCCATGCCGAACTGGGTCACCATGCGTGTCTTGGCCACATTACCCCCTGATTTCCTGTCACGGAAAAGACGTACCACTCGCGCCGCCCATCAGCGCGGATGCTTGAAAAGTCCGATCACCCAACCTGTCCCGCCCAGCAGCAGGGCGCCCTGCCAATCTCCCTGGAACAGCTCGATCAGCGCCAGGACGATCGCCACCAGCTGTGCACTGCGCACCGGGCTGATCGTCGAGGCCGGTCCATGGTCATCAGGTTCGGACATGCAGACTCCCCCACGGGCCTGACGTACGAGTCAGGTGATCACGATGACTCCATCGTTTCAGGAAAGCCTCAATCAGGAAATACGACTTCCGAACCTTGACGCCAGGCTGTCGACAGACTCACTCGTCGCCTCTGGTCTCATCGTCGATGGCCAACTGTCCCCAGAAGTGGCCGCTGTTACGTGAAAGCGTCGGGTCATTCATCAGCCAGGCAAAGGTGGCCATCGGGTCGAGATCGGCAAAGGTCTCGGGGTGCAGCCAGCGGGCGATGGCCTCCAGCGCGACGATGGCATAGGGCCCCTGGTGGAAGCCATGCCACAGCGCCATCACCCGGCCCTGTTTGACGGCATCAAGTGACTGCCAGCCGGGCAGTGTCTGCACCATGCGCGCCAGGTCGTGCTGGATATCCTCCCCCGAGATGCCGATGCCGGCACGCAGGCCATCGCCCTTGGCCCACTGGCCGCCGGTATTGAGAATCGCCTCGGGCGGGTGTGCCAGCACCCACTCCTTGCTGAGGGTGGCACCGCTGACCGGCGCCAGTTCAGCGGCCAGATTGCGCCCGCCGGCCCGCGTGATCAGGTCCGCCACGCCGTTGTGCAGATTGGTACGACAGCAATCCACCTTCACGCCCGGTGCGATGTTGATCAGCACACGCGGCCGTTCGGCAATCGTCGCCAGACGTTCGTCAATCAGCGCCAGATGCGCCGCGATGGTGTCATCCACCTCGCGGGCACGCGCCTCGACGCCGAGCACCTCACCCAACAGGCGCACGCTGACCGGAGCATCCTTGAGCGGATGATGATTGAACTCGACATACAGCCAGGGAGTGCCAACCTCATCCAGCAGCGCCGCCAGCGGAGAGCCTTCGATACGCGAACGCTGGGAGAGATCGAACAGCACCAGGTCCGGCGTCAACGCCAGCAGGGCCTCGCCCTCGAGGCTCGGCGTCGAGGCGCGACTCAGCGCTGGCAGCGTGGCAAGTTGCGGCCAGCGCGCTTCAAGACGCTCGGTCATCGCCGGGTCAAACACCGCCAGGGGGTAGGCCCAGCCGACGATACGCTCAAGCGGCGCATCCAATAGCGTCAGCAGCGCATACAACTGGCGCGGCTGGGCCAGGAAGATGCGCTGCGGTGAGGACTCAAGCGTCACCTCGCGCCCGGCGAGATCCGTGACCTGACGCGGAAAGCTGGCCTGGGCCTGTTCAGTAGCGAAGGGCACCTTGGCGACCGGCTCGGCGGCATGGGCAAGGTTGCCCGGCGCGCTCGAGAAGGCGCCTGCGAAGACAGTGGCGAGTGCCAGCAGGCGGGCGCCTGCCAGTCTTGTGCTCACCGCCATCATCGTCTGACTCCGGCATCGCGCGTGATCTGACCGATATCCGCCTGGGCCGAGTCGGCGACGCGATCGGTGAGTACCACCGGATGGCCCAGCGAGCAGCTCTCGATCCGTGCCTCGATCCCGTAGGCCTCACGTAGATGCTCGGCGGTGATCACCTCCCGCGGGGCCCCGGTGGCCAGCAGGCCGGAGGGCGCGAACAGGATGATCTGATCGCAGAAGCGCAGCGCCAGATTGATGTCATGCAGCGCGATCAGACAGATGGCCTGCTGCTCCTGCACCACACCGCGCACGCCTTCGATCAAGGCCAGCTGCCAGCGCAGGTCCAGCGCACTGGTCGGCTCATCCAGCAGCAGCAGTTGCGGCTGACGCACCAGCGCCTGGGCGAGGCCGACCATCTGACGCTGGCCACCGGAGAGCGTGTCCATGCGCCGGAAGGCCAGCGAATGCAGCGACAGGCGCGCGAAGACCTGCTCGACCAGCGAATCCGTGGCCTCGCGGCTCAACTCGGCACGCGCCGCGCGACAGGCGCTGGCCACGGCTTCATAGGCGACCAGACTGGTCGGCTGCGGCAGCGTCTGCGGCAGGTAGCCGACATGGCGCATGCGATTCGCCCCGTGCAGCGACGACAGCGCAAGCTCGCCGAGGTGGATGTCGCCCTTGGCCGGGCGCATGCCGGCTATCGCCTTGAGGAAGGTCGACTTGCCGACCGCATTCGGCCCGAGCACCCCGACCAGTGAGCCCGCCGGCAGCGGTGGCAGGTCGAGTTGATCAAAGATCATGTGCCGCTGGTAGCCGGTGGTCAGCCGCGAGATCTTCAGGGCCGCTTGCGAATCAAAGACGTGATGGCTCATCCCTGCCCCCTGCGCTGTCCGAGCAGCAAGGCGAGGAAACAGGGGATACCGATCAACGAGGTCACGATTCCCACCGGCAGCACAAGGCCGGACACCAGCGACTCACTGGCCGTGGCGGCCAGGGACAGCACCAGCGCCCCCGCCAGCGCACTGCCGGGCAGATAGAAGCGATGGTCTTCCCCCAGCGCCAGACGCGCCATGTGCGGCCCGACCAGACCGATGAAGCCGATGGTGCCGACAAAGGCCACCGCCACTGCCGCCAGCAGGCTGACGCGCAACAGCGCCGTGCGGCGCAGACGGGTGACCGGCACGCCGAAGCTGCGCGCATGGTCTTCCCCGGCACGCAGCGCTGTCAGCGCCCAGGCACGCCGCATGGCGAAGGGCAGGCAGACGACCAAGACGCTTGCGATGATCGCGACTCGCTCCCACGAGGCTTCCGAGAGGCTGCCCATGGTCCAGAACACCAGCTGTTGCAGCGCATCGGGACTGGCCACGAACTGCACCAGCGCATTGACGGCGTTGAGCACGAAGACCAGCGCGATGCCGAACAACACGATGACTTCGCGACTGGCGCCATACAGCGAGGCCACGGCATCGATGGCCAGAATCGACAGCGCCGCGAACACGAAGGCCATCAGCGCGATGGTGTAGCTGGGCGGCAGCCCCGGCAAGGCGACATCCAGGATGATGACCAGCGAGGCGCCAAGCGTCGCCGCGGCGCCCACGCCCAGTGTGAAGGGGCTGGCCAGGGCGTTGTTGAGCACGGTCTGCATCTCGGCGCCCGCAAGCCCCAGAGCGGCACCGACCAGCGCCGCCATCACCGCCGTCGGCAGGCGAATCTGCCAGACGATGGCTTCATTGATCGGCCCGTGCGAGCCGGGATTGATGAGTTCGCCCAGCAGATCAGACAGCGCGAGATCGGCAGGGCCGGTCATGATGTCGCCAAGGATGGCCAACAGCAGTGCCAGGCCCAGCGCGGCGAGAATCACCACACGTTTCCAGGCGAAGCGCCGGTATTGCTGGGCGAGCGTAGGCGACGACTCAGGCGCTGAGGCCTGAGCGTGCGCGGGGGGAGACATCGGACTTTTTTCAATCACCAGCAAGGTCTGCCACTAGGAGGAGGAAGTGAACTTCCATGCATCAGGGCCCACCGCAGCCGCCAGGCAGCTCGGCTATCAGCATGAATCATGCGCAGATGATAATGATTGACGCCTGCAGTCACAATGCGCACGGCCGCGACTGGCGATTTGCGCGCCCTAGCTCACGCCCATTCAACCCAGCCAGGCTGGTGCCGCCAGTCCTTCCTACACCAGTGCTTCCCACACCCGCCCTGCTCACGCCTGCCCTGCTCACGCACGCTTCGGCAAATACCTGACTCGGCAAATACCTGACTCAGCAAATGTCAGGCTCACAAAATGACAGACTCGGTGAACAGGCCGGCAAAAACTTGGTAGCGTCATGATGGGTTGCTATGTTCAAGGCTCGCTCGCCCCTTCTCTTGCCTAGGAGTCTGACATGGCCCGCCTCACTGCAAAGGATTTTGCTCCCGAGTTGCTGGAGCTGTACGACGGATATGTGCATGGCAACATCACTCGCCGCCAGTTTCTGGATCGCGCGGCGGCCTTTGCCGTCGCGGGCATGACGGCCACCTCGATTCTGGCAAGCTTGAGCCCCGACTACGCGCTGGCTTCCCAGGTCGAGTTCACGGACCCCGACATCGTCGCCGAATACATCACCTATCCGTCCCCCGAGGGCCACGGCGAGGTGCGCGCCTATCTGGTCAAGCCCGCCAAGGCCAGCGGCCCGCTGCCGGGTGTGGTGGTGGTGCATGAGAATCGTGGCCTCAACCCCTATATCGAGGACGTGGCGCGCCGCGTGGCCAAGGCCGGCTATATCGCGCTGGCCCCGGACGGACTGAGCTCGGTGGGCGGCTATCCGGGCAATGACCCCAAGGGCAAGGAGCTGCAGGCACAGATCGACCCCGAAAAGCTGATGAATGACTTCTTCGCCGCCATCGATTACCTGATGAGCGAGGACCGCACCACCGGCAAGATCGGCATCACGGGCTTCTGCTACGGCGGTGGCGTCTCCAATGCGGCCGCCGTCGCCTATCCGGAACTGGCCTGCGCCGTGCCCTTCTACGGCCGCCAGCCACGCGCCGAGGAAGTCGCCGCCATCCAGGCACCGCTGCTATTGCAGTACGCCGAGCACGATGAGCGCGTCAATGCCGGCTGGCCCGCCTATGAAGCCGCGCTTGAGGAGCACGACAAGGTCTATGAAGCCTACATCTACCCCGACACCCACCACGGCTTCCACAACGATTCGACGCCACGCTATGACGAACAGGCCGCCAGGCTCGCCTGGGACAGAACGCTTGAGTGGTTTGCCAAGTATCTGACCTGATCCGCTCGACGCAATGTGGCTCCTCTCTGAACGACAAGGCCCGCACCCCATGCTTCATCCTTGGGGTGCGGGCCTTGTCATGAGTATGTCAGGACACCATCGGGCCGTCTTTCAGCTGCACAGCATGCCGCTGGCGACGATCTCGCTCAGCGTGCCCTTGCCGATGCCGCTGATGCGGGTCAGCTGACCGCTGGAACTCCACGGGCGCTGCCGGATGATATCGGCGGCGCGTGCCGGCCCGATATTGGGCAGGCGATCCAGCTGATCGGCGTTGGCGGTGTTGAGGTCGATACAGGTCTGACTCGCCGAACTGGAGGCGTTGGATGCACGACTGGCCACCTCTATGCCCGCCGCCTGCGGCTGGCCGCCGTCCAGTGGCAGCAACGCCAGTGTCTCGCCGGTCACCGACAGATAGATCGGGGCGTGATCGGAGACATCGGCACGCGCCGCCTCATGACTGATACCCAGATAGTCCGGGAAGCGGAACACTTCGCCGCTGGCGCTGGGCCATTCGCTCGGCACGTACCAGATGTTGTCGTAGAGCGAGGCATAGCGGCCATCGGTCTTGGAGAGCGTCGTCGCGCCCTCGGTGATCAGCGGGCGCAGGCCGAGGGTGCGCAGGCCTCCCCAGGCAGGCTCGTCCGGTGCCATGTTGAAGTCACCCATGATGATCGCCGGGGTAGCGGGCGAGATTTCCTTCATCAGGTCGTAGATATCCGCCAGCGCACGGATTTCCGGCGCGCGATCTGCCTTGCTGTCGCCATAGACGATATGCACGTTGGCGGCGCTGAAGGCCCGCCCGCTGTCCTTCTCGACGAAGGTGGCCAGCAGCGGCTCGCGCGAGAACACATCCTCGGGGTCGAGATAGACGGTAGCCCCGCCCTGATAGGCGATCGTCTTGTCGCGATACAGATAGGCGTAACGCTCGGTATAGGTACTGCGCCCTACCGCATGGCTGACCAGGCTGTCCCACTCATCACCGGTCAGCGCCTCGAGCTGCTGCTCGAGCTCGCTGACGACCTCCTCCTTCATCACCTCCTGCAGGCCGATCAGATCCATATGGCTCGCCACCGCCGCGACCTGTTCGAGATGCTTGCCGTTGTTCCAGCCGGCATGCTTGAGATTCCAGCTGGCGATCACCGCATCCGCCTGACTGCTGGCCGCAGCGCCCAGCAGTGCGGGCACTGCCAACGCCAGCGCCACCCGTCTGACAATCCGCTCAAGCCGAGAGCCATCAGAGGGCTGCCGGCCGCGCGGGTGCTTGCTGTTGTTGCTCGTGCTGCTCGTGCTGCTGTTGCCAGCGATATCCAGGTGACTGCTGCCCGTATTGCTGACGCTACCGCGCTGACCTATCCGTATCACTGCGTGACCCTTGACTGATGACTCGTACACAAAAGACCCTAAGAGACGGTATCTTATGGACTTGTCGTCAAGGTTTATAGAACCACGATATTATTTATTATCCTTTGCGCGACTCTTGATAAATGACAGGGAGCTAGCGCGTCACGCCACCGTCAGCGCCGGACCTTGCCACTTGACCTTTCAGCGCCCGCTTTTACTCTCGAGCGCTGATGCTTCCTTTCTCCAGTCACGAGATCCCATGACCCCATCGTCATCCCTTTCTCCCGGCAGCCTGCTGAATCAGCTGCGCCAGACCACGCCGCTAGTGCACAACATCACCAATCATGTCGCGATGACACCGACCGCCAATACCCTGTTGGCCATCGGCGCCTCGCCGCTGATGGCGCATGCGCAGCAGGAAATCCAGGAGATCTCCGCCATCAGTGCGGCGCTGTCGATCAATATCGGCACCCTGTCACCCAGCTGGATCGAGGCCATGCAGCTGGCCGCGATGTGCGCCCACCGCGATGGCAAACCCTGGGTGCTGGACCCCGTCGGCATCGGCGCCTCCAGCCTGCGCCAGTATGCGTGCCGCGCGCTGCTGGAATATCGTCCCAGCGTGATTCGCGCCAATGCCTCCGAAGTGCTGGCGCTGGTCGGTGAGATGAATCAGGGCCGCGGCGTGGACAGCGGCGATGATGGTGAGGATGCGCAGGAGCGTGCCAGTCGGGCCGCCGTCGCGCTGGCGCGCGCGCAGAATTGCGTGGTGGCGATGACCGGCCGTGTCGATGTCGTCACCGATGGCCAGCGGCAACTCACGGTTCAAGGTGGCCATGCGCTGATGGGGCGCGTCACCGCCATGGGCTGCGCGCTGAGCAGCGTGGTCGCCGCCTTTCTCGCCGCCTCCCTCGCCACCTCCCTCGACGGACATGACGACGCCCTGCAGGCCACCGCCGCCGCGCTGGCCTGTTACGCCGAGGCCGGTGAGACGGCGGGTCAGTCAGCGCAAGGGCCGGGCAGCTTCGTGCCACGCTTCATGGATGCCCTGTATACTCTCGACGCCGATTCCACCCTGCTAGCCTCTCGTCTGGAGCTGACCGATGTCACTTGATCTATCCCTTTACCTGGTCACCGACCCCGCGCTGTGCGCCGAGCGTGGCCTGGAAGCCACCGTGATGGCCGCCGTACGCGGTGGCGTCAGTGTCGTGCAGCTGCGCGACAAGCACGCCAGCGACGAGGAGATGATCGCCCAGGCCATCCGCCTCAAGGCGCTGCTGGACGAGTACGAGGTGCCGCTGATCATCAATGACCGCATCGAGGTCGCGCTGGCCAGTGGCGCCGATGGCCTGCACATCGGTCAGGGCGATGGCGATCCGGTCGAGGCGCGTCGCCGTCTCGGCGAGGACGCCTTGATCGGCCTGTCGGTCCAGACGCTTGAGCAGCTCAAGGCCGTCGATGTCAAGCGCATCGACTACCTCGGCCTCGGCCCGGTGTATGCCACCCCGACCAAGCCGGATCATGCCGCACCGCTGGGCATCGAGGGGCTCACGCAGCTCGTGCGCTCAAGCCCGCTGCCGACGGTCGCCATCGGCGGCATCTCGCTGGCCAATGCCGGCGAAGTCATGACCAGCGGCACCGACGGCCTCGCCGTCGTCTCGGCGCTGTGCAGTGCCGAAGATCCCGCCGCGGCCGCCCAGCAATTCCTGGCGCAGTATCCTTTCTGATCAAAGATGAGCTGAACTGAGCTGAATCGCTCGGATCGATCCGAGCCTGCCAGTCACGACAACGCCCGCCATGGCTGACCATGGCGGGCGTTGTCGTCTTTGCTACCTGAACTGATTGAACTGATTGAGCGGATCAGCTGGTCGCCAGGTCACTCTCGGCATTCGCCACCAGCGCGAACTCCTCCTCGGCGGTCTTCGCCACCAGCCGATGACGGCTGAAGATGGCGTAGTAGGCGATGCCCACCACGAACAGCACCAGGGGGTAATTGAAGGCACGCGGATCGAAGGCATAGACCCCGGTCAGCGCGATCAGCGAGAGCACCAGCGCGATGGCGGACGTCACGATGCCGCCCGGTGTGCGATTGAGACGCGCCAGATAGTCCTGCTCATTCGTGTCGTGATGCGTGTCGCGAGTCATGGTGCCGCCTTGTTGCCGTCAAGCATTGTCATTGTTGGATCGGGAGTTTCCCGCTGCTGTGCTGCCGTCCCGTCAGGACAGCAGGAAGTTCTGGATACCGCCCCCGCTATCCAGCGAGTTGTCGCCACTTCTGTCCTTGAGCCCCACCCCGGTGAGGCCGAGCTTGCGTGCCTCGCGCAGCAGGTAGTGCAGACGCTGGGCGGCCATGGCGAAGTCGAGCCCTGCCGGACGCACGTTGGAGATGCAGTTGCGACTGGCATCGCTCAGGCCGACGCGCGGCTGCCAGGTCAGATAGAGGCCGAGGCTGTCCGGAGAGCTGAGGCCGGGACGCTCGCCGACCATCACCAGCACCGCCCTCGCCTTGAGCAGCTCACCGACTTCATCACCGATCGCGACCCGCCCCTGCTCCACCACGCTGATCGGTGCCAATGACCAGGCATCCGGCCCGTCTTCTGCCAGCGCCTCCAGCAGTGCCGCGATGAAGGGCCCAGCATTGTTCTGCACCGCCAGAGACGAGAGCCCATCGACGACCACGATGGCCAGATCGGCAGGCTGTGCGTCGAGGGCGGACAACTGCTGACGCGAATCCTCATCGAGGCGCCGGCCGTAATCGGGGCGCTGCAGGTAGGTGGTGCGATCCACGGCGCGACTGTGCAGTCGCTGGATCTGCGGAGCATTCTCGAGCGCTGTGAGCTGATTGAGGTCCTCGATCAGTCGGGGAATCTCCAGCGGAAGGTGGACGGCGTCCTGAGCGCGGGCGTGCGCCAGCTGGAATTCCAACGAACGATTGGTTGGCAGGCTGATGCCGGCACGGCCAAGGCCGATGCGCGCATCCGTGAACTGGCCAAGCCGCTGCCAGGGATTGGGCGTGACGATGGCATCGGGTTCGAGGCTGCGCGAGACCGCGTCAGCAGAGGGCTGTTCAGGGTTCATGCGCCACCTCCTGTCACCTGACGCAGTGAATTGGCGAAGCGGTCGGGCATTTCGCTTGGCAGTGCCTGGGTGGCGACATCGGTGAAGATCTGCATCTCCTCGAGCCAGGCGGCGAATTCGGGCGCCGGGCCCAGGCCCAACACCCGCCGTGCATAGAGAGCATCGTGGAAGGAGGTGGTCTGATAGTTGAGCATGATGTCATCCGAGCCGGGGATACCCATGATGAAGTTGCAGCCCGCCACCCCGAGCAGCGTCAGCAGAGTATCCATGTCGTTCTGATCGGCATCGGCATGATTGGTATAGCAGATGTCGCAGCCCATCGGCAGGCCCAGCAGCTTGCCGCAGAAGTGGTCCTCGAGGCCGGCGCGGATGATCTCCTTGCCATTGAACAGATACTCGGGACCGATGAAACCGACCACGGTATTCACCAATAGCGGCGAGTACTTGCGCGCCACCGCATAGGCGCGCGCCTCGCAGGTCTGCTGGTCCAGGCCGTGATGGGCATCGGCGGACAGCGCACTGCCCTGGCCGGTCTCGAAATACATCACGTTGTCGCCCACCGTGCCGCGCTTGAGTGACAGCGCGGCCTGTTGTGCCTCCGCCAGCACGGAGAGCTCGACGCCGAAGCTCTCGTTGGTGGCCTGGGTGCCGCCGATGGACTGGAAGACAAGATCCACCGGGGCGCCCTGCTCGATGCATTCAATGGTGTTGGTGACGTGGGTCAGCACGCAGGACTGGGTGGGAATCGAATACTTCTGGATCACCTCATCCATCAGACGCATCAGCTTGATGCTCTGGACCACGTTGTCGGTGGCCGGATTGATGCCGATCACGGCGTCGCCGTTGCCGTAGAGCAGCCCATCGAGAATGCTGGCCGCGATGCCGGTGACGTCATCGGTGGGATGGTTGGGCTGCAGGCGGGTCGAGAGATGGCCGCTCTTGCCGATGGTATTGCGAAAGGCCGTGACCACCTCGCACTTCCTGGCGACCAGAATCAGGTCCTGATTGCGCATCAACTTGCTGACCGCGGCAGCCATTTCGGGAGTGATGCCGGCACGCACCTGCGCCAGCATCGTCGGCGTCGCGAGATCACTCAACAGCCAGTTGCGGAAGTCACCGACGGTGAGATGCGCGATCGGCAGGAACGCCACCGGATCATGCTCATCGATGATCAGGCGGGTGATGTCGTCCTGTTCGTAGGGAATCAGCACGTCTTCGAGGAAGGTCTTGAGGGGCAACTCCGCCAGACACAGCTGAGCGACGACTCGCTCCTCGGCGGTTTCCGCGATCACGCCAGCAAGACGATCTCCGGAGCGGGCGGGCGTCGCCTTGGCCATCAGCTCGGCCAGATTGGCAAAACGATGGACCTGACTGCCCAGGGTGTAACGGTACTCGCGGCTCATGGGAAATTCCTTGCCCTGACGGATGTCATTTCATCTCAGTCGTTTTGCAGGAATCACGCCAATCTCCCTCCATGCCTCTTTGGTCCCGCATGCGCCTTGAAGCCGCATTGCGTAGGTCTGAGCATGCACCCCTGCGGTGCATGACCGCGTTCACGCTCGGTGCAGTGAGTCGCGGGGGGTCAGCCGCGTGCGCCCCCCAGCTTCGTGATGATCGCCTCGCGCTGCTTGAGCGAGGCCACCCCGGCCTCACCCAGCTTGCTGGCCACCTCGCTGAGCAGGCCTTCGGCGAGGAACATGAAGGCGCTCATGCTGTTGCTATAAAAAAGGCTGTGATTGGGCACATGGAAGCTGTAGCGCGCCAGCGGCTCCAGCGGAGAACTGGCCGAATCGGTCAGCGCAATCACCTCGACACCCCGCTCCACCGCCACCTCGGCACAGGCCACAACGCTCGGGGTATAGGGGAAGCAACTGGCCACCACCAGCACATCACCCGCCGTCAGCTGGGCCAGTGCATCGGCCACACCCTGACGACTGGCGTCCAGCGGTGCCACGTCCGGGCGCAGCATCCCCAGCCCATAGGCCATGAACAGTGCCAGGGAATTGAACTGACGCATGCCGTGCAGGCGCACGCGCGGCGCCTCGACCAGCAAGGTGGTCGCGGCCTCGAAGGCCGCGGCGTCCACCCTCTCCAGCATGCTGAGGATGTTGGCGCTCTCCTGACGCCCCAGCCGCGCAAGCTGGGCCATGGCGCTGCTATCGGCGTCTCGCGCCAGCAGCTGCGAGGCCTGCTGGCTGTAGAAATGCTCGCCATCCGTCACCGCCTGGCGAAAGACATCCTGAAAGCGGCTGAAGCCCTCGTAGCCCAGCCGCTGGGCCAGACGCGAGAAGGTCGAGGCGTTCACGCCGGTCAGCTCCGCCAGCTGGCTGATGGAAGACACCGCCGTGCGTTGCGGGGACTCGATCAGCACCGCCAGCACGCGCCGGGAACTCGCGCCGAGACGAATCTCTACCTCACGACGATCGATCGCCGCCAGCAACTGCTTCAAGCCCTCCAGGGTCTCCGGTGGCGAGTCAGGGGATGTGGGCCCGGGGGCTCGGGCGGATGGGGGCATGGGATACCTCCTTGGCAAGGGACAGGAAAGTTGGCGGCAACGGTAGCATCTCTGGCCGGTCGAGTCCGAAGGCACAAGCGAGCATATGCAATCATTTATTGCATAAACTAAAAATGCATTCCATATTTGCATTCATTGCTTGCACCCCTGCCGCCACGGAGCCCACATGAGCCACGTACTGCATCGCAACCTCAATCAGGAGTATCCCACCGCCGTGAAGGGCGATGGCCCCTACATCGTCGATCGCGAGGGACGCCGCTATCTGGATGCCAGCGGTGGTGCAGCCGTGTCATGTCTGGGGCACAGCGACGAGGCGGTGGCGCAGGCCATCAAGGATCAGGTCAGCCAACTGGCCTACGCGCATACCTCGTTTTTCACCAGTGACCCGATGGAGCAGCTGGCCGACTTTCTCATCGAACGCGCACCCGCAGGGCTCGACTCGGTCTACTTCGTCTCCGGCGGCTCGGAAGCGGTCGAGGCGGCGCTCAAGCTGGCCCGTCAGTATTTCGTCGAGATCGGTCAGCCCCAGCGCAAGCATCTGATCGCGCGGCGCCAGAGCTATCACGGCAATACGCTGGGTGCGCTGGCCACCGGCGGCAACGCCTGGCGCCGTCAGCAATTCGAGCCGCTGCTGATCAACGTCAGCCACGTCAGCCCCTGCTACGCCTATCGGGACCAGCAGCCCGACGAGACGCCCGAGGCGATGGGCATTCGTCTCGCCGCGGAACTTGAGGAGGAAATCCTGCGTCTGGGCGCCGAGAACGTGATGGCCTTCGTGGCAGAACCCGTCGTGGGTGCCACCCTGGGCGCCGTCACGGCGGTGCCGGGCTACTTCAGACGCATCCGCGAGGTCTGTGACCGCTACGGCGTGCTGCTGATTCTCGACGAGGTGATGTGCGGCATGGGGCGCACCGGCAGTCTGTTCGCCGCCGAGCAGGAGGGTGTCACGGCGGACCTGATCACCATCGCCAAGGGCTTGGGCGCCGGCTACCAGCCAATCGGCGCGACCCTGGTCAGCCAGCGCATCCGTGATGCCATCGCCAATGGCTCCGGTTTCTTCCAGCACGGCCATACCTACATCGGCCATGCCACCGCCTGTGCCGCGGCCCTTGCCGTCCAGCGGACCATCGAAACCCGCGACCTGCTCACGGGTGTCAACGTCCTCGGCGAGGGGCTCAAGGCGCGCCTGAACGAGCGCTTCGCGCAGCATCCCCATGTCGGCGACATCCGCGGTCGTGGCCTCTTCCAGGGGCTGGAACTGGTGGCGGACCGCGACAGCAAGCGCCCCTTCGATCCGGCCCTCAAGCTGCACGCCCGGCTCAAGAAGGCCGCCATGGCCGAAGGCCTGATGTGCTATCCGATGGGCGGCACTCTCGATGGCCGCCGGGGCGATCACATCCTGCTGGCGCCGCCGTTCATTCTGCAGGAGTCGCACCTGGACGAGCTCACCGCCAAGCTGGGGCGTGCCATCGATACCACCCTGGCCAGCCTGTGACGGCTCAGCTGCCGACCCATTGCCTGCCCCACGATCTTTGAATGGATTTGAATGGAGTGACTTTCATGGCGATCACATCGCGTCTGACCGAACTGGATGACGCCAGCATGAGCGCGGCTCAGCGCGAGGTGCTGGCCGAGATTCTCAGCGGCCCGCGCGGCAATCTGGACGGCCCCTTCCTGGCCTGGATCCACAGTCCCGAGCTTGCCGATCATGCCCAGCGCCTCGGCGCCTTCTGTCGCTACGCCACCGGCCTCGAGCTGCGCCTCAGCGAACTGGCGATTCTCACCACGGCGGTGTGGTGGAAATCCCAGGCTGAATGGCAGATTCACGCGCCGATCGCCGAGCAGGCCGGCCTCGCGCCCGAGGTCATCACGGCGCTGCGCGAGGAGCGTGAACCCGCGTTTGAAAAAGACGATGAGCGGTTGGTCTATCGCATCACCCGCGCCCTCTACGCCGAGCGGCGTGTCGATGATGGACTTTACGGCGAGGCCGTCGCGATGTTCGGCGAAACCGTGGTGGTGGAGCTGGTCGGGGTGCTGGGATATTACGCCCTGGTGGCCATGACGCTGAATGTCTTCGCCGTCCGGCGCGATGATGACATCCCGCTACCCTTCGAGGAGCCAAGCCGAACTTGAAGCGCGTGTCTTGAAGGGCCTGGATTGCGGCGCGAATACCCCGATAACGGCGCCTCGATATCGACGCCAGGATGACAACACCTCGATCACAACAAGATGACCACTCGATGAGTGGTGACGAGCACCCGGAAGTGGCGGTGATCGGCCCGCTGCCCAATGAGTTACGCGTGATCCATGCCCTTGGCCATCAGCATATCGGGGTGACATTGACAGGCGTGACTGGACAATAGCTCAGTGCTGGCACCTGAAGACAGGATCAGCGGTCAGCAATCGGGTGCGACGACTCAGCGTCCTGCTTGCTCGTCCGGCTGGCAGTGATTGCCTCAGTCGAGACGCGATGGATGATGCCGCAATCTTCACAGTGATAGAGCGGCGCCTTGCCGGCCAGTCGCTGCCACCATTGGCGTTTTACGCGATGTACGCTGGCGCCCCCGCATTGGGTGCAGAAACGATATCCACTCATGACGACATTCCGCTCTCTGTTGAGGGTATTCACGGGCATCCTTCCCTTTGATAACGATCGATCGCGTTCCAGCGAGACGGCCTGTTCAGCGACACGCGGTGTGTCATTGCCAGAAGAAGCACTGTCCCGACCGATTGCGCTCCCCAGGCAGGCGCCTGTCACTCTCACTCGCGGGGCCATTGTGCGCGTTAAATCCAGCAGCAGTTCCTGATATTTGCCCAACCGTCGAGAACGATTTTCTTCATCTTTCTGACTAAAATCCAACAATGTCAATATGTTAGCAACCCTCCTCACGAAGTAGCGAGTACTGACTTACGCAACTTGATATCCAGTGTGTGCTGCAGACAGCCCTGCATCTGCTGCTCGAGAGACTCGACATTGGCCGCTTCGCACAGCCAGCCAGTGACGCAGGGATTGACCGAGCTGCGGTGAAACTTGCCTAGTTCCTGGTTGCTGAACGGCTTGCGCGTCAGGGAGCCTCCGCGGATGGCCTGGCCACTGAGGACGAACGGGTGAACGACGTCACCCTGAGGAGTGGACACTGGAGGGATGTCCGCTCGTGAGAAAGGGAGTGGCAGAAAGTGGCAGCAAATGGCGACACTTCCTGCCCCGCCGTTGACCACAGACCAATAATCCCCCAGCCCAAACAAGCTGCGCTGTCGCCAAACGCCGAAATCATGAGCATTTATGCGCCAATCCTCCGGTAACTCATGCCAGGTACTGACAATCAGGACTATTGAAATGCGCCCCGCCAATTGAGCCAATGCAATCAAAGCCATCATGCCCGCGGCCTTGTGTGACGCACATCAAGGTGAGTACTTTGCGCGAGTGTCATATTGCCGGGGCGCAATGCAGGCTATGATGGCAGGCGGTGCGCATGACGGAGCCAGCGCCGCCCTGCCCTTTCTGTTCTATCCCCCTTGCCCACGGAGACTTCATGGAGCCTTGGCAACTTGTCGCCATCATGATGAGCCTGGCACTCGCCAGCTATATCCAGACCCTGACCGGTTTCGCCTTCGGATTGATCGTGATGGGCCTGCTGGCGACCCTCAATGTACTGCCAATAGAGAGTGCTGCTCTGCTGTGCGCTCTGCTCAGCCTGTTCAACAACACCATGGCACTACGCGGCCATTGGCGTGAGATCGACCTCACTCTGGCTCGGCGTCTGTTGATGACCAGCCTGCCGCTGCTGCCGGTCGGTTACTTTCTCGCCAGCTGGCTGGGTGAGGCACATACGCCCTTGCTGGGCATGCTGCTGGGCATCGTCATCCTGATCGCCTGCGTGGCACTGCTGGTCCAGCCCACGCCGCGCAGCACGCTATCCCCGCGCTGGCACTTTCACCTCGCCGGGGGGCTGTCCGGTCTGATGGGTGGACTGTTTGCGGCAAACGGCCCCCCGCTGGTCGTGATGCTCTATCGCCAACCGATGACCCTGATCGCGATCCGCTGCACCCTGTTCGGCGTATTTCTGCTCGGGGGACTGGTACGTATGGGGCTGTCCATCGCATCTCCCGGACGCGCTGGAGAACATCTCCAGGATCTGCTGATGATCGGAGCAGCCGGCATCTTCGTCGTGATCGGCTTTACTGAACTCGCTCGCCGCTATCCTCCGCCCCTGAGCGATACCCACCTGCGTCAGATGGCATACGCCATCCTGCTGATCGCCAGTGGCAACCTGATCCTCAAGGGCTTGATCTGATTCGACAGCCGCCACGCTGCCTGATTCCCCGCAAGAACACCAAGCCACGGCAAAGCCAGTCAAACAAGAAAGGGACTGCCCATGGGCAGTCCCTTTCGTTTGCTTCATGACCTCAAGCGCAGTCGATCACTCCACCGTGACACTCTTGGCCAGGTTGCGCGGCTGGTCGACGTCGGTACCCTTGAGCACGGCGACGTGATAGGAGAGCAATTGCAGCGGCACCGCGTAGACGATCGGCGCGAGGAAGCGGCACACGCCCGGCACGGTGACGACGTGAACGCCTTCACCGGCCTTGAGGCTGACTTCGGGGTCCGCAAACACGAACAGCTGGCCGCCGCGGGCGCGAACTTCCTGCAGGTTGGACTTCAGCTTCTCCATCAGGTCATCCATCGGCGCGACCGCCACCACCGGCATGTCTTCGTCGATCAACGCCAGCGGACCGTGCTTGAGCTCACCGGCCGCGTAGGCTTCGGCGTGGATGTAGGAGATTTCCTTGAGCTTGAGTGCCCCTTCCATGGCGATGGGATACTGGCTGCCACGCCCGAGGAACAGGGTGTGGTGACGATGCATGAACTTCTCCGCCAGCTGCGCGATCTCCCCATCCAGCGCCAGGGATTGCTCGATCACGTGCGGCAGGTCCTTGAGGCGCATCAGCAGCTGACGGCTCAGCAGGTCATCCGTCTGACCATCGCCCTTGGCCTGACGCAGCGCCAGGGTGGTCAACATCAGCGCGACCAGCTGGGTGGTGAAGGCCTTGGTGGAGGCGACCCCGATTTCCGGCCCGGCGTGAGTCAGCAATGACAGGTCGGATTCACGCACCAGCGAGCTGCCCGCCACGTTGCAGATGGCAAGGCTCGCCAGATAATGACCGGCCTGCGGGCCTTCACGGTTGAGCTTCTGGATGTCGCGCAGCGCCGCCAGCGTATCGGCGGTCTCGCCGGACTGGGACAGAGTCAGGAACAGCGTCCCCGGTGCCGCGACCCGCTCGCGATAACGGAATTCCGAGGCCACCTCGACCTGCGCCGGAATGCCCGCGACCTCTTCCAGCCAGTAACGTGCCACCATGCCGGCGTGATAGCTGGTGCCACAGGCGATGATCTGTACCTGGCGCACATCGGCGAACAGCTGTGTCAGGCGCGCCACATCCACGCCCTGCTTGCCGCCCTCGTTGCCAGCGCTGGCGGCGAGGAAGGAATGGCGCGAGACATCGAAGGCCTCCAGACGCACGCCCTGCGGGTCCAGTCGCTCGGCCAGGGTGCGCGACAGCACGGTGGGCTGCTCCATGATCTCCTTCATCATGAAGTGGCGATACTCGCCCTTTCCGGTGGCTTCGACGCTGTGTTCGTAACGCACCACTTCACGCGAGACCGGTGTCAGCTCATCGCGGTCGTCGCTAGGTGCCAGCACCTGGATGCCGCTCGGGCTGATGGCGACCATGTCGCCTTCATCGAGATAGATGAAGCGATCGGTGACCGGCAAAAGCGCCAGCGGGTCGGAGGCGATGAAGTGCTCATCGATCCCCACGCCGACCACCAGCGGGCTGCCCTGACGGGCGCCGACCAGCAGTTCGGGGTTGCGCTGCTCCATCACCGCCAGCGCGAAGGCGCCATCGAGACGCGCGGTAACCGCATTGACGGCTTCCGGCAGTGCCAGGCCGCTGCACAGTTCGCGATCGACCAGGTGCGCGACCACCTCGGTGTCGGTCTCGGAAGTGAAGACATAACCGGCGCCTTCCAGCTCGCCGCGCAGCGCTTCGTGGTTCTCGATGATGCCGTTGTGCACCACGGCGACCCGCTCGCTGGAGAGATGCGGGTGCGCATTGTGCTGGGCAGGACGCCCGTGGGTCGCCCAGCGGGTGTGCGCCACGCCGATGGCGCCGGACAGCGGCGCCTCACGCAGCTCGTCTTCCAGCGCACGTACCTTGCCCACGGCACGCGCACGACGCAGTTCTCCGGCAGGGTCGATGACCGCCACGCCAGCGGAGTCATACCCGCGGTATTCGAGGCGATGCAGCCCCTCGATCAGAATCTTGCTGATATCACGCTGAGCCAGACCGGCAACGATGCCACACATGAGAAATTCCTCTACTGCGTGCCACCCTCATGGAGAGCGTGGCACGACTGAATGGATGTCTTTCAGGGAGTGCGTACGCAGATCAGGTACGCGTGCTGAATCTTTCAGTGACGTTCAATGCCTGCTTGAGCCTTGATGGCTGAGCATTGACGATTGAGCACTGACGCCCGGGCTGTGATGCCAAGCCGCAAGCTCAAGCCTGATTCAGCAGCAGGGTGTCACCGCGGCCGACCGCGTAGTACATCAGGCCAGCGGACTTCATGGCAGAAGGCTCGAACAGGTTGCGGCCATCGACCACCACCGGGAAGCCGAGCTGGGACTTCAGCCACTGGCCGTCCAGGGTGCGGAATTCCTTCCACTCGGTGCAGATCACCAGCGCATCGGCGCCCTTGACCGCCTGCTGACGGTCCGCGACCAGTACCAGCTCATCGCGCTCGCCGTAGATGCGGCGGCATTCCTTCATCGCTTCCGGGTCATAGGCCTGCACGGTCGCGCCAGCGGCCCACAGCGCTTCCATCAGCGTGCGGCTCGGCGCATCGCGCATGTCATCGGTGTTGGGCTTGAAGGCCAGACCCCAGACGGCGATGGTCTTGCCCTTGAGGTCGCCATCGAAGGCGCGTGACAGCTTGTCGAACAGGGTGACTTTCTGGCGCTTGTTGACGGATTCCACGGCGGTCAGCAGCTCGGCGTCATAACCGATCTGGCTGGCAGTACGTGCCAGCGCCTGGACGTCCTTCGGGAAGCAGGAGCCACCATAGCCACAGCCCGGATAGATGAAGTGGTAGCCGATACGCGGGTCACTGCCGATGCCGCGACGCACTTCCTCGATATCCGCACCCAGGCGCTCAGCCAGGTTGGAGATCTCGTTCATGAAGCTGATCTTGGTCGCCAGCATGGCGTTGGCGGCGTACTTGGTCAGCTCGGCGGCGCGCACATCCATGAACATCAGCTTTTCATGGTTGCGGTTGTAGGGCGCGTAGCATTCGCGCATGCGCTCACGCACCGCTTCGGAATCGGTGCCGACCACGATACGCGCGCCACGCGTGAAGTCGTCCAGCGCCGCGCCTTCCTTGAGGAATTCCGGGTTGGAACAGACATCGAAATCGACGCTTGCACCACGGTCCTTGAGCACGTCCTTGACCCGCGCCTTGACGCGGTCCGCCGTGCCCACCGGCACGGTGGACTTGTCGATGATGACCTTGTAGTCATTCATGTGCTCGCCGATGGTGGTGGCGACGGACAGCACGTACTTGAGGTCGGCGCTGCCGTCTTCATCCGGCGGCGTGCCCACGGCGATGAACTGCAGCACGCCATGCTCGACGGCTTCACGCGCGTCGGTGGTGAAGCTCAGGCGACCGGCTTCCACGTTGCGCAGCAACATGCCTTCCAGGCCTGGCTCATAGATGGGAATCTCGCCCTGCTTGAGACCCTCGATCTTGGCGGCGTCCACATCCATGCACACTACGTCGTGGCCGACGTCGGCCAGGCAGGTACCCGTGACCAGACCGACATAACCGCTTCCAAAAATCGTGATCTTCATTGATGTCATCCTTGCTGGCCTTGTCGCCAGATCGTGTCGTGATACTCAAAGTGAAACGAGGCAATGGCGGCAGAATCTCGTGCACATCTGACGGCTTTTCAGCGGCAATCGAGGTGGACTTCAGGGCATTTCGCCGTAAAGTTCTGTTCCCTCAAGACTCCCTCATGACTCCCTCGGGTTTCCCTCGGGTCTCTCTCAAGAGATGTCTTCCAAGGCGGAATTTCCCGCCTTCATTGGCCGAAAATGAAATGCCGACAATGTCCTGTGCAAGTGGATTCACCCCCATTGAACAGCGATATTTCGTGACAGCGGCGCGAGGTTACCCAACCCACGGGCCAGAAGGCTCGCAGGTGATTGCAGGTAGACTGCAGGTAGCTCGCAGGGAAAAGACGCGCCGCTTGAGTCAGTGATGGGCAATCATCGCTGCCCGAAGTGTGGCTCTGTTATAAAGCAACTTCGTGAAAAGTCATCCTGTCGGGCGCAATATGATCCAAAACATGACCCTATCTAACTTGTGACTTATCTTTCTGATCCTGCCTGCCGCAACTTCCCTGATATGCCACTTGATCAATTGACTACCCGGGCGGCAATGGCCATCTCATGGATGGCCATGCCTTCGCGCTAGAGTCATCATCAAATCAGAACCGTCAGTCAATGAGAGCCATCAGCGGCGCGGCAGTCATCAGCGAAAGTAATGCTTCGCGAAGGTCGCCAGGTGGCCATGCTTCATGGCGACCGGCGCCTTGCGCAGGAAAAAGGCCAATGACAACGGCGAGAAACGACTGCCGGTGGCGCGGGCAAACATGCGCCCCTTGGTGCGCGCCTTGGCCGGCGTGCTGTAGAAATCGCTGCCGGAGGTGACCCCCGCATGAGCGACGATGCCCAGATTGGCTCGCATCAGACGCGCACCCTGACGACGTGCATCGCTCAGCACGATGAACTCCTCGCCGGAGGGCTGATCGGTGCCCAGGCCGAACTGCTCATCGAAGCGTGCATGGAACTGGCAGAGATCCAGCGCCATGTCGACCGAGCGCACGCGCGCCAGTGACAACAGGCTGTGGGTCTTGAAGGACACCGGCGGCGCGGGCCGGTCCGGGTCCCGCTCATGCAATGGGAAGGCCTTGACGTGGGGGAAGCTGATCGCAGCCGCTTCGGTGCAGGTGAAGGCTTCCATCACCAGCGCGACTGCCTGGGGATGCAGCTCGATGTCGTCATCCAGCACATAGGCGTAGCGCGTGGCACAGGCGGCCAGCGCCGTGTTGCGACTCTTCGACAGCCCCCGCCCGTCGATCGCCAGGTACTCGAAACGGCTATCGAAATTGGCCAGCGCGTATTCGCGATATTGCTCGCGGCTCGCGGGGTCTGACAGCTGATGCACGATCAAGAAGCGCGCCCCGGGCAGCGCATCATGACGCGGCACGCTGTAGAGGCCGTCATCCAGGGTCGAGATCAGGAAGGTCAGCTCCGGCACCTGGCGACGCGCGCTGTCATCCACCTGGCGTGCCCCGACCAACACGCGCGGGCGCGAGTCGAGGGTCGGCTGCGCGCTTGCATCGGCATGGCGGGAAGCCGCCGTGGACTCGGTGGAAGGTGTCGCGGATGCCGCGACATCCTGTTCAACGATGTTTTGCATAACCGTTCACCGCGTAATGGACAAAGTTGCGACTGGCACTGATCACATCCATCCCCAGCACCTCACGATACAGACGCCACTGATAGGCGGCGGCCTTGAACTTGTTGGACGACACGCTGCTCTCGCGACGCGTATAGCGCGCCAGCGGTTCCGGCATGCCCTGCGCCGGGCCCAGCTGACCGATGATGATCAGCCACAGCGCCAGGTCCTGACGCTTGCGGATCGTCGGCATGTAGAAGCGCCCGTAGCGACCGGCGTCATAGATGGCGGTCAGGCAGCCGATGGAGTTGGAGCGCAGCATGTCGTCACGCGTCAGGCGCTCGGGCGGCGCGAAGTACGAGACGTGCTCGCCCTGCTCATCGACCATCTCGTAGCCGGTGTAGGAAAGCCCGGCGCCGGTGTCCTGCATGAAGGCGATCTGGCGTTCGATCTTCTCGGGCAGCCAGGCATCGTCGGCATCCAGAAAGGCGATGTAGCGGCCCTTGGCCTCGGCGATGGCACGGTTGCGTGCCCGGCCCGGGCCACCGTTGGTGTCGGTTTCCAGCACGCGGATCTCGATGCCAGCGGTGTCCAGCGCCGCGAAGTCGTCACGCAGACGACTGGCGGCACCATCCGGCGAGGCATCGTCGCTGATCAGGATCTCGCGTACCGGCTCGCTCTGGGCCAGTACCGAGTCGACGGCGGCGTGCAGGCGGCGGTCATAGCCGTAGTTGGGCATGATGACGGAGACATCAGCCATGGGCCTTCTCCTCAAGCGGCTGTCGCTGAACGCGACGCGAGTGTGTGTCTGGGCGCGTGTCGGCGGATGAGTCCTGACGCGCCTGCCCGGTAGTCGCCGCATCGCCGGGCGTCGGCGGCGCGAGACGCGAGATCAGACGCTGATATTGCGGCAGCACCGCGTGTGCGCTGTAGCGGTCAAAGCTCTGCCAGGCACCGGTTGAGAGACGCAGCAGAAGCTCGTCATCGAACTCGAGGCGCGCCAGCTCGTGGGCAAGCTCCGCGATGATGGCGGCATCCTGACTGCCATCCGGCTCCGCGCTGAGCATCCCGTCACGGCCATGCTCGATCAGCGCCAGCGGGCCGGAACGCACCGGGCGTGACAGGCACGGCAGCCCCTCACGCTTGGCCTCGATCACGTTCATCGGCAGGCATTCGCGCTCCGAGGTCAGCAGCAACAGGCGTGCACGCCGCAGCTCGTGGGAGACATCCCTGAGCGCGCCGGTGAACAGCACCTGAGTGCCGGCAGGCACCGTGCTGTCGTTGGCGCCCTGGAAGACGCGCAGGCCCAGCTCGTTGCACAGCGCCAGCAGGCGTTCACGCTCCGGGCCGTCACCGACCACCACCAGGCGACCGCGACGGTAGCCGGAATCCGCGAAGGCACGAATCGCCAGATCGAGGCGCTTGATCGGCGCCAGTCGCCCGACCATCACCACATCGACCTGATGCTCGCAGCCGCTGCGTGCCTCATCTGCCTGCTGGTCATCCAGATAATTGGGAATCACCGTCGGCGTGAGGCCGCGGCGACGCCAGCATTCGGCATCGACCTCATTGAGCACCTGCAGCACATCGAGGTGGCGATAGGCCAGCTGCTTGACGATGCGCTTGGCACGGCGATCGTGATGATAGGCGCTGTGCTCCTGGGCGATGATGCGCGTGCGCGGACGCGGGCGCCCCTCACCATCGACGCCACCGGTGCCGCGTGCCGCCAGCTGCGCCGCCAGATGGAAGGCGAAGTAGCCGCTGACCATCACCTCGATCCGCGCCTCCAGCATCAGGCGACGCAGATGCGTCACCCAATGGCGGAAGTTCTGGCGCGTGCCGGTGGCCGGCAGCCCGAGGGTGCGATATTCGACACCCTCCAGACGCCCCCAGTAGGGCTCGCCTTCGCGCACCGAGACCAGCGTGACCCGGTGGCTGGCGCTCAGGTCCCGCGCCAGACCATGCATCACCTTCTCGACGCCACCACAGGCGCTGATGTCCTGAATCAACAGAGCGACATGTGCCATATCAGGCTCCTCGCACGACAGGCTCGTTGTCCGCCGTGTCGTGCTCCGAGGCCGGTGCATCCGCGGCCACGGCAGCGGCCGCCGCGTCATCGGCCGCCTCAGGGGTGGTTGACCTGGGTGTCGCCGGCGTCGGGAAGGCAGCATCATTGAGCTTCAGTTCACGCTGGCCCCAGACACCGGCACGTCCCGGTGCACGGCGCAGGAAGTCACGCGTGATGTCGGCGGTGATCGCCAGCTTCTCGGCGATGACGCGCTCGGCCAGCGCCGGGAAGGCCTTGTCGGCGACCAGCGCCTCGATATCGGCCACGATGCGCGCCGGGTCGAAGTTCTCGATGTCCTGCACGCTGTCGCCGAGCCCGAAGTCACGCATGATCCCCGGCGCCTTGGGCCCGCAGTAGGACAGCGCATAGACCGGCGTGCCGGACATCAGCGCGAAGATCACCGAGTGGAAGCGGGTACCGACCAGGAACCGGGCATCGCGGTAGAGATCGACCAGCGCATCCGGGCTCGGGTCGCCCTGCACCAGCTCGATGCGCTTGGCGAGGTCTTCACCGCCCGCCGTGGCCAAGGCCTTCTGCAGATGATCGAACACCAGCCGGGAGATGCGCTGGTCATTCTCGATATCGGTCGGGCCCAGCACGTGCGGGACCACCAGCAGGCGCTCGATGCCCAGACGCTCGCGGGATTCCAGCAGTGAGCGCGACAGCACCTCGACACGCTCGGCGAAGGCTTGCTGATCCAGGCCCCACCAGTCGCGCAGGGTGATCACGGCGTACGGCGAGGCCATGCCATTCGGCGCCTTCACCTTGGCATGCTCGTCACTGGCACGCGGGGCCATGGCAAAGGCCATGTCGGTGCCCAGCAGCGCATGCGGCAGCTTCGGGTCGGCCTTCTGGGTCATGGCGTGGGTGATTTCCTCACGCGAGACCACCAGGCAATCGCTCAGGGTGCGCAGGAAGAAGCGCTCCTGGGCCGGGGTCTTGAACGGGCCGAAGGAATGACCCAGCAGAAGCACGCGCTTGCCGGCCTTGCGGGCCAGCATCACCGGCGCCAGATAGCCGATCAGTGCCAGCCACGAGGACAGCGTCTTCTTGAAGCTGCCGTTGTGGAAGATATGACCGCCCTTGACGACCACCAGGTCTGCGGCGTCGATGATGTCGTTGCCACTCTTGCCCTGCTTGCCGAACATCATCCTGGCGCCCAGGCCGAGCAGCGAGCTCACGAAGCGCAGCTTGTCACGCATCGGCGGCATCAGCGGCTGGCCGACGGTGACGCGTTCACGGTAGCGGCGACGGATATGGCGGAAGGGTCCACGCTCGGTGGCGAACACCTGATCATCGATGGGCAGGATGTCGATGCGGTGGCCTTCGGCCTTGGCCACACCGGCGCCGGAGACATCGCTGCGGCCCTGTTCGGCATCGATCAGCTGATCGAGAAAGTCGATGGTGCCCATCAGGATGGCGGAGTCGCCCTTGTTGTCGTCATGCCATCCGTGCGTCATGCATATCTTGGCCATGCTGTTCGTCCTTCTGTCCGTAATGTCGCGATTCGGAACGCGCGATGCCTGAGGGCTGTGTCTGAATGCCCGGCATCGCCGTCATGTCATCAACCGGAAGTCACAGATGCTGACCTTCCGATTCCTGCTGCGCGCGTGAAGCCTGGTCAGGCACTCGCCGCAGCGTTGTCTTCGTGTGCCTTGCCACCACGGGACAGTGATGGCTGGAAGAGGATCGCCATCGCCAGCATCACCACTTCGGCGGCGACCGGCACACACAGGAAAAGGCGGTAGAGATCGACGCCCAGCAAGCTGCCGGTGTCACCGGACGCGTTACCAAGCGAGTGATTGAGCGCCGCGATCGCAAGCCCCCCGCCGACCACCAGCGTGGCGCCGGTGCTCTGGCACAGCAGGCGCTTGCCGTTGAGGCGCAGCGCGGCCAGACGCGTGAAGGCGCAGGTGACGAAGGCGTGCACCAGATAGACCAGCGCGAAGGCGCGCAGCGTCAGGGTCAGGCGCGGGTAGGCGCCGCTCAGGAAGTGTTCCGCCAGCCACGGCGCGATCAGCGCCAGCCCTCCCGCCACCGGCAGCGCGAAGCCACTGGCGATGACCAGGTACTCCTTGAGGCGCGCATCGCCATGGGTCAGCTTGGGCAGGTAGTAGCGATACAGGCTGGTGGGGAAGACATAGAGCGCGAACACGATGGAGGTCACCACCGAGACACTGGCCACCTGAGCGGGCGCAAAGGCAAGCCCGGCCAGAATCACCCAGGCCTGCAGGTAGGCGAACGACATCAGGTTGTTGTAGAGAAAGCCGCGACCGCGCGCGAAATCGGCCTTGCTCGGCAGGCGGCGCTGGCCCGCACGCTCTTGGCCCACGCCCTCATGGCCAGCCGCCGCGTCGGCATCGGCCCGGGCATCCGCTGCCGCATCACGCGACAGCCACATGCCCAGCGCCATCACGATGACCAGCGCGATGGCGCTGACCGTCACGAAGGTCGGCACCGGCGCCAGGCCGAACATGCCGGACGGTGTGGTCAGCTCGGCACTGAACTCGGCGCCGGTGACGAGCGCGACGCCCTGGTGATAGAGCGCCGGGCCCGCCGCGCAGGCGACCGCGATCGCCACCGCCAGCGAGATCAGCACCGTCATCAGATTGACGCGCCCCAGACGCTCCTGACGCTGCAGACGCGAGTTGATCATCTGCAGGCCGACCTGCTCCGCCGCGGCGCGCAGCGCACAGAAGGCGAAGATGAAGGCCGACAGGCCCAACAGCGGCGCGATGCCGACGGCGAAGCCGGTCGCCAGCAAGGCGTAGAGCGAGATGCCGACGCCCATCCAGCGGCGCAGTGCCGCGCCACTTGAACCATCGCGGGTGACCAGCAACACCTCGTTGCCGCCCATGCGCGCCAGTACGCCCAGCAGTACCGCGTAGTTGAGCGCCAGCGCGTATTCACCGAAGGCCTCCGGCGCCACGGCACGCGCCAGCAGCAGGCCCGCCGCGGAGGACAGGCCGCGCGCCATCAGATTGAACAGCGAGAAGATCAGCGCTTCGCTCATGACTGGCCTCCGTTGCCGACGACCAGGGCTTCATCGCTCAGGAAATAGAACTCGTAGTTGTTCAAGAAATCGTGGTCCTGATTGCCGGCCGCCACCTTCAGCGACATGAAGAACAGCGCCATCATCAGCGCACCGCTGATCAGGCTGGGCAACAGCTTGTCGCGGAAATGCTCGATCACGTCACAGATGACGAAGATGGCGAACGGCAGAAAATAATAGCTGGCACGTGCCACATGCTCACCGTAGGTGATGAACAGGGTGTAGAGCGCCACGCCGATGAACATCAGGTTGAAGGCCCAGGGGTCCAGTGACAGGCGGAAATGCTTCCACAGCACCAGAGTCCCCAGGCAGATCAACAGGTAGATGACGTAGAGCTTCTCGCCACCGCCGGAAAAATCCTCGAAATAATGCGCATAGAGGCCCAACGCACTGAGAATGCTCTTGGCCAGCGGCCCGGCCACGAAGCACAGTGGCAGCAGCCCCAGGTAGAGCCAGAACGGGTAGGCGCGGCGCAACAGCGGATAGATCACCAGCAAGGGCAGATACAGTGCCAGGGTGTAGTGGAAGCTGGTGCCGACGAGCATCAGCACCAGCGCGGGCAGCCGCATGCCGCGCTCCAGGCACGCCATCGCGAGCATGAACAGCGCAATTGCCACGTGCTGCTTCACGAAGCCGAAGGCCGACAGATAGATCAGCGGCAGGCAGACGAAGAACAGCAGGCACCAGGCCAGATTGCGACGGCTCATCACCAGTGCCGAGACGAAGCACGACACGTAGAGAATGGCGGTGATGATGAAGAACAGCTGCGGCTCGCCCCAGGCCCGCGCCATGCGTGCCAGGGCAGCAGGTGCAGGCTCGAGAAAGCTCAGGTCGACCTGCCAGGTGGCCATCTGGCGGTACGAGAAGTAGTCGTACCCTGCGTCGTAACGCAATGCCATGAACGCCAGACACAGCCCACCGGCCAACCAGGCACCCACCATGCGGGTGCGCTCGCTGGCGGCCAGCGGCAGGATTGCCACCAGCAGGGCCATGAAGCCGACGTAATAGCCACTGACGGTCAGCATGCTCAGCGTGCCCCGAAGCCGGTCAGCATGGTCTTGATGGTACGGCCGACGATCAGCAGGTCGAGCCACACGGAGAAGCGCTTGATGTAGTAGAAGTCGTGCTCGAGCTTCTCGCGGGTCTCGTCGGCGTCAGAGGCGTAGCCCTGAGTGACCTGCGCCCAGCCGGTGATGCCCGGACGCACCACGTGACGGTAGTTGTAGAACGGAATCTGTTCGGCGAATTCATTCACGAACTTGACCTGCTCCGGACGCGGGCCGATCAGGCTCATCTCGCCCTTGAGCACGTTGATGAACTGCGGCAGCTCATCGATGCGGGTCTTGCGGATCACGCGACCAATACGGGTCACGCGCATGTCGTTGGCCTGGGCGAACTGGGCACCGGTCTTCTCGCTGTCGTGGCACATGCTGCGGAACTTGAACATGCGATACGGACGACCGCCCTGGCCGACACGCTCCTGGACAAAGAACACGCCGCCCGGGGAATCGAGGCGGATCAACACGGCAGTCACCAGGCAGATCGGCAGCACGAACGGCGCCACGGCGAGCACGGCCAGCATGTCGAACAGACGCTTGAACAGCTCATATTCACTGTTGGGGGCCAGCTGACCGAAACTGTTCTCACGCACCTGATCGAGCTCGACACGCCCAGTCAGCGACTCGCGGACTTCGCTGGCGTCATAGACCGGGATGCGATGCAGCACGCAGTTGGCCAGGAAACGCTGCCATTCTGCCGGCATCTCGGCTTCCAGATCGGCGACCACGCCGTTGTAGCGCTCTTCGCCCAGGTCCGGCGCGCGCATCAGGTTCCAGCGTGCCCCACGGGTGGTGAACAGGCTGCGATAGTCACCGAAGGGCACCACGGCCAGCTTGCGGATGCGGGTGCGCTGCTCGGCCCAGAAGCCGATGGAGCAGATCAGCATCGCCGCCAGCCATGAGCTGCCGAGCACGATGCGGCTGAAGCGCAGATCCAGCGCGATCAGCACGCTCATCGCCAGCAGATAGCTGATGGTGATGGCCGGCAGCACGTAGGCGAAGGCCTTGGCGCCGGGGTAGCGCGACATGTGACGAATCGCCTGCAAGGCGAGCAGGAAGCCGCCGCTGGCGGCGATGACACTGTGCATGCGCATCTCGCTGACCCACGGGCGCAGGCCATTGATCAGCAGCAGCGGGACACCCACTGCCAGAATCAGACCGACGATGGCCTGACACAGCGAGTTGAACATCAGTCGCTCGTACATGCGGGAGTGGCGCTGACGCCCTTCCAGCCCGGAGCTTGCATGGTTCGTCGTGGTATTCATATGCCGTTACCCCCTTGGCTTGCGTTCGTGTTGTGGTTCCGTTCATCACGCTCGGAGCCGCTGGTGCCGTCGCTCGACGGCGTGCTACCCGATGCTTCACCCGTACTGCCCCGGCTCTCGCCTCGACTGCCGATCCCCACTGCCAACGAGGCACGCAGTCTCAGACATCGGGTTCACGGGCTCTAATGCAAGTGGCCGCTAACCCTTGGCGCCACCCTGGTACTGATAATCGTGATAGCTGTAGCCGTAGCTGTAGGTCGTGGTGGCCTTGCGCTCGACGGCATTGAGAATCGCGCCATCGACATGCACGCCACTGGAGGCGAAGCGCTCCAGCGCCGCTTCGATTTCCTTGGGCGAGTTATGCATGAAGCGCGTCACCATCACGCTGACCCCGCACTGCTTGCCGACGATGGCCGCATCGGTAACCGCCAGGATCGGCGGCGTATCGACGATGACCATGTCGAAGTTGGCGCTGGCCCACGTCAGCAGGTCGCTGAAGCGTGACTGCAGCAGCAGCTCCGACGGGTTGGAGGGCGTGGTACCGCGCGCCACGTAGCACAGGTTGCTCGGCGCACCGTTGGCGGCCGCCCCTTCGCCAAGCGCCACAGCAGCGGCCTCGGACATCGCCAGACTCGGATCAGTGATGTGACGCACGATGCTGTCGCGGTCGGCCTTGCCGAGCAGGAAGTCGCTCAGGCCCGGCGCGGCGTCGCTGGGCGAGACACCCGCCATGCTCTGGTGGACATGGCCACGGCGCATGTCGGCATCGATGACCAGCACCCGATTGCCGGCCTGGGCGCAGACGGCGGCCAGGTTGGCGGACACGAAGCTCTTGCCGATGCCCGGGCTCGGGCCACAGATCATCAGGCGATTGTCGGGGGCTTCCATCATCGCGAAGTGCAGGCTGGTGCGCAGACCGCGCAGACCCTCGATGGAGAGATCCGCCGGGTTGCGGATCGCCAGCAGCCCCGACGCGACGTTGTCATTGGCCGCTGTGGCGACACCCCGACCGGTGAAGCGCTTGAAGCCACGTGCCAGACGACGGTTGAGGCGTGCCTGCTCCTCGGAGAGCGGCAGGGTCGCGTGGACATTGAGCCCCAGGTCGGAAAGCTCCGACGGCGTCTCGATACCGCGATGCAGCATGGAGCGCAGCAGCACGAAGACCACCCCGAGCATGCCGCCCAGCAGGGTCGCGATCACCACGATCATCGCCTTGCGCGGGCTGATCGGATGCGGCTGAGCAACGGCTTCGTCCAGAATGCGGATATTGCCGATGGTGCTGGCCTGGGCGATGTTCATTTCCTGGGTCTTGTTGAGCAGCTGCACGTAGATCTGCTGATTGACCTCGACTTCACGCTCCAGACGCAGGATTTCCTGCTGGGTGTCCGGAAGATCACCGACCTGCTTCTCCAGCTCCTTGCGGGTCTGCTGCAGGTCCGCACGCTTCTTGCGCAGTGCCACGTAGTTGGGGTGACTGGGGTTGAACTTGCCGGACAGCTCCGCTTCTTCCAGCTGGGTCTCGTTGATCTGGTTGTCGATATTGACCAGCTGCTCGAGCACCGACTTGGTCTCGAGATCCAGATTCACGCTATCGCTCTTGCCGCGATAGGCATTGAGACGGTTCTCGGCCACTTCGAGACGCTCACGCACCGTCGGCACCTGCTTCTTGAGAAACTCGAGCGACTTCTCGGCTTCGGCGGACTGACGTTCGATGTTCTGCTGCTGGTAGGTATCGGTGATGCGCTGCAGGGTCTGCTGGGTGCGCAGCGGGTCTTCGCCGACCAGCGCCAGACCCAGCACCCCGGTTTCCTTGCCCATCTCGGCCACCGCGAAGCGAGAACGCAGCGCATTGGTCGCTTCCAGGGTCGACTGATGCATCAGCGTGAATTCAGCACCTCTGGCCGCGTCCAGTGCACTGACCTTGAGCGTCACCTCGCCCAGCGGGCCATCGAAGCGTGAGGCTTCGCCGACCACACCGGTGCCCAGCGCATCGCCGTCGTACTGCAATTCGTACTCACCGCCCTCTCCCAGCGACACGAGCGTCAGCGGCACGTCGTCCCAGGCCGCCGGCACTTCGAGGCTTGCCACGTCGATCGACTCGCCGGCCCAGACCATGCTGGACCCGGCAAGCCAGCTCGGACGCGTGAATTCGTGGGTACGCAGGAAGGTGCCGATCAGCGGGTACTGATACGGCTTGACCACCAGATCCAGCTGTTCCTTCTTGACTGTCTCGCCCAGCACCAGGCGTGAGGTGATGATCTGGATTTCGGACTCGGACGGCGGCGCCTCGCCACGCAGCAGGCTGGAGACATCACGCAGCGGATTCATGTTGCCGCCGCTCTCCTCGACCTGCACCAGCGCATCGGCCTTGTAGATCGGCGTGGCCAGCAGCGCGTAGAGCACTGCCAGCACGGTGAAGGTGCCGGTGATCAGCGCCAGCGTCAGACGGCTGTCATACAGCTGGCCCAGCATGCGGCCGAGATCGAGACTGGTGCGCGCGGGCACGCTTGACGACTCGCTGGCCGAGGCCTGACGCGTGGTGTGGGAATTGCGGTTCGACATCGTTGGGTCACTCTCCTGGTGTCCTGCCCGGCCACGGCGGTGCCGGGCAGGGACGCCTTGACGACCCCTCGCCTTACTGGCCGAGGGTATCGAGGTTGTCCTGGATTTCGGTGCTGTAGTAGATGGAACTCACCGTCGGCAGCAGCTGGGTGATCACACGGTTCCAGCGCGAGACCGGTGCGGCGGTCACATAGACGACGTCCTGCGGCTTGAGGCCGAAGTCCGCGCCCAGAATCAGCGCCGTGGAATTGCGCGCATCCAGCTGATAGACGGTGGCCAGCTTCTCGGGGTCTTCACGATCACGACGGATGACGAAGATGCCCGATGCATCGGCGGAGTTCTCCTTGATGCCGCCGGCACGCGCGATGGCATCGGTCAGCGAGATCGGGCTTCTGCCCAGCGGCAGGCTGATGGACTTGTCCACCTCGCCCATCACGAACACCTTCTGGGTACCGACGTCCGGCACGTAGAGGGTGTCGCCATCCTTGAGCAGGCGATCATCGCCCGCCTCGTCATTGGCGCCATTGCGCTCGGCCAGCAGCTCATAGAGGGAAATGGTGGTCTCTTCGCCATTGCGCTTGAGCACCACGTTGTGCCAATCGGCGTCGTCGGACAGACCGCCCGCCGCCGCGATGGCGTCCAGCAGGCTCAGCGGCACATCGCTGATCGGTTGCACGCCGGGCGACTGGACCTCGCCGGTAATCCGCACCTTCTGACTGCGGAAGGCGGCGACCTTGACGTCGATCTGCGGCGCATTGAGGTAGGGCTGCAGCTTCTCGCCGAGATCACGGCGAATCTGGTCCAGCGTCATGCCACTGACCTTGACGCGACCGACATAGGGATAGAACAGCGTGCCATCGGCATGCACGACGTTGCCGGCTTCCTGCGCACTGCGCTCGGAGCCCGTCGGCAGGGTCAGCTCGGGATGGTCATAGACGATGATGGTCAGGATGTCGCCGGGGCCGACACGGTACTGATAGTCCGGTGCCAGACTGGCGCGCGTGCTGCTGTTGAGCTCCTGGGCCAGCGCCTTTTCAAGCTCACGACGCTGCCTGTCATCGCCACTGGACTGGCGTGATTCGGCGTCTGCGCGCGCCTGGGCCTTGATCAGGCCAAAGGTGATCGGCTCCACATCGACGATGTCATCCACCGGCGCAGCGCTGGTGTCGTAGTCGATGTTGCCACCGGGGGCGAAGACGCACCCGGCGAGCCCGGTGAGGGCGCCGATGCTCAAGCTGGCGCCCAGAAGTCGTGCTATCAGTGCATTTTTCATCTGAAGTCCGTTGAGTCGACAGGCCCGATGACCCGGCACCCCAGTGCCATGATCATCGCGCCTTCCCCCGCCGCACATGGCCGCCGGGATGGATTCGATAACGTCTTCAGTTCCTGCTGCGTCATGCGTGTCGCCGGCCTTGCCTGGCAATCACGCGGCTGCCGAGGGTGGGCCCTCGTGCATTTGGGTTCCGGACCCTGGCGGTCTCGGTGTCTTGTGACTGGTGTCTTGCGACTGGCGTCTCAGGACTGGTCGCTGCGACCTCATTCACGCTCACGCTGGGCCAGTGTGATCCGCAACGCTTACCGCGACATTTCCGCCATATGAATCACGCACATGGCTTGTCATATCCCGCCGTCATCCCCATTCAGAAGGTAGGCGCATGGTTCAAGATCTACGAAGCAAGACCCTGAACCGCAACCGACGATGCTCAGACGGTAGGTGTATTCAATCTACTTTCCACTTGCGGCTCTGACACCACTCTCTGCATGGCGGCCTTCATGCCACTCTTGCTGTCATTTGGGCAATATCTTCAGCACCATTGCAGAGCAAACTTTCTGTAGTTTTTTTACCGAAATGCGGCACACCTCTTTCGAGCACAGCCCACGACCCATGGAGCTGCCAAAGGATTTGCCGATGAATCAGTAACACCAATGCAGCGGCATCGCCCTGCATTGGATCACGCCATTCGTGGCGTTCCTGGCAAGGTGACCAAACCCTGTCTGCCGTGCATTTTACCTGATACACGCCTCCCGCCAATCAGCACCCTGTTACAAAAATCCAATAAAAACATTGGTTTGTAGCGCCACAAGTACGCTCGATGTCGCCACTTCCACGAAAGACGCGTTGCCGATGACAGACACCTCAAACCCCGTTTCGTCGGCAATGCGACACACTCAACCACAGGATTCCAGTCGCCACGCGGACCCCGTCTGGCGTAGCGCCCGGTGGATCATCGACAGTCACGTCGCCAATCATCCACACCCCAATTACTCTTTTTTACACAAATAATTCTCAAGTCATCAACGCGAATAATACGCAAGGCTTCGCGCTAGACAGTTCACATATTCTCGTTAACATGAGCCTCGCTTTGCCGTGACTTATCGGCCTTGTCTCCGTGCGGAGAAGGACTTCCTGAATCAACCGCTCGGCGGCTGATACCTCACAGGCCCGTCAGGCGCAGACAGCAAGGCGCAACGATGAATTTCGGCAAGCACATGACCAGGGAATACGGTCATGACAGGAACACCTCAGGACGAGGTCGCGCCACGGAGGATGCCAGGGATGGCGTCAGGGACGGCGCTCTTCTCCTCTATCGATATCTTCAGCAGCAGGTTGGATGATCGCCAGCATCTGCTGGCAGCCTCGACGCCGATGCCTCAGTCCTTGAGTCATCCCATCGTGGTCTGACATCCCTCCCTGGTCGGCTGACCGCCGACAATGCTCATCAAGGAGAGTTATCCATGCGCAAGACACATCTGGGAGCCATCATCGGCCTGACAGGTGCCCTGCTTCTCGCTGGCAATGCCATCGCGGAAGAAGAAGCGCCTCAGGGTGCGACCGGTACGACTGGGACTACCGGCACGACTGGCACCACTGGGACTACCGGCACGACTGGCACCACTGGGACTACCGGCACGACTGGGACTACCGGCACTGTGCCGACAGGTAGCGCAGCCGGCACCGGCACTGCCAGCCAGAATGCCACCGGCAGCGTGACGCCGAGCGCCAGCAGCGGCAGCGTCGCTGCAGGTGCGGCCACCGGCACCGTCGGCGGCGGCACCGGCACGACCGGTACCACCGGGACAACCGGCACCACTGGTTCAACCGGGACTCGCTGATGAAGACGGCACGTGCGACGCAACGATTCACGTTCTCAAGCCCTGCGCGGGGCACGGCGGCTACCTCGGTGGTCTCCCGTGCTCTGCGCAGCAGGTCGTTGGCGGCATTCGGTACCCTCGCGTGCCTGGTGTCGCTTTCCGGCTGTGCCCAGATCGTCTCGAGTTCGCTCGGTGATGTGATGGGCAAGGACGAGTTTGACGCCACACGTGCCAGCGAGCTGCCCTATGCCTCTCTCAAGCTGAAGCATGCCAACAGCACCGCGCTGGTGGTTCTGGCGACGCTGGAAGGCAATGGGCGCATCGCGCGTTTCGAGAGTCGCGACCGCGGCATCCTCGAATTGCGCGATGGCGTCCTGTCCGCCACTTCAGGCTTTGCGCGTGATGTGGCAGACAGGCGTGAGCAAAGTACTACCGGGCGCGCTCTGGCGCGTCCGGCCTGGTTGATGGCCAGTGGCACGACCTATCAGGTCAGTGTCAGTGCGCTGTCCCCCTACCCGCGTCGGCTGGAGCGTCATGATGCCGCCTCCACCGGCAGCCAGCGCCAGGACGACGTCGCCGTGATGCAGGTACACGAGGCCACGGCGCGACTCGAATGCGAGACCGCCGCCCCCTATTCGCTGCCGCTGGCAGAACTGCCGCTGCAGCACTGCCGCGAGATTCTGAGCTGGGACGACGGCAGCACCACGCGCAATGACCTGTGGCGTGACGAGAATCGCGTCTGGGCGGCCGACATGACAGCCTGGCCCGATGGCCCGCGGTTCGGTTGGGAGGTCGCCAAGGCATGGTGAGCCCCGTCCTCTCGTCGCTGGCCCGTCTATCATCACTGGCCCGTATGAACAGCGCCACCCTCCTGCTGCCGCTCGCACTGAGCGCACTGCTGGCCGCGCCCCTGTCGAGCGCTGATGACACCCCGCTGCCGTTCAGCGCCGCGAGCACGCCGCTGGCCAGCCAGGTGCTGCAGGCGCAATGGGATGGCCTGGCGCCATCCAAAGCGCTGGATTGGCGCTACAGCTTCGTCAGCACGCCGCTGATTCGCCAGCAGATGGCCGCGCGAGCCAACCGCGTCAGCGCCGAGCTCGAACTGATCGCGGCGCGCTACGCCGTCGGCGCGAAGGAAGACAGCCCGCAAGCGCGTTATGCCGAGGCATTGCAGGCCTGGCAGGCCTATGTCGAGCAGGGCCGCGCGTCAGGCACCCACTCGCCAGATACTGACGCCGTGGTGGCACGCCTGCCGGGTCAGCTCGACCCGCGCCGCGACATGCGCGATGGCCCGCAGGCGATTCGCATCGCCCCGGGCATGGTGGTCGGTGCCTGCCAGGCGCCACGCAGCGTGGTGATTCTGGACGCCACCGGCGTTCATGAGCGCAAGTGGATGCCGAATCTCAGCCTGGATGCACTGATCGACGAGCGCGCCGCTGCCGGCGGCATCGGGCCAGCCGTCGAGGTCAGCCTCGTGACGCCGCAGGGCCAGGTGCTGACCCGCCCGGTGGCGAGCTGGAATCGTCTGACCAGCGGCGACGCCGACCTGCCCGTCGCCCCCGGCGCCAGCGTGGTGATCAGCACGCCAGGCATCGATACCGCGCAGCAGTGGGTGAACGAGGCGCTACCGGCCTGGCTTGCCAGCCGCCTGCCGGGCGATGCCTGCCAGAGCTGGCAGCTGGACGCCGCGAAGCTTTCGACGCCCCCGCGCTAGCCGGCGAGACTGCCCCGGCGCAGCACACTGCGCCTGATCGCGAACCCAACCCCTTATTCACGTACGTGAGCCGCTGGCTTGCGTGCATGCGAGACGCCCATGTCGAGTCCTTTTCGCCCTGCCAATCACGTTACGCACTCAAGCCCCGAGCAGCGCCCTGCCCTGGCACGCAATGGCTGGCTGGCACTCGGCATGGCGGGCGGATTGCTGGGTGCGCAGATCGCCCATGCGGCGACCGGCGAATCCCAGAGCGACTTCGGTGGCGTGGGTCTGATGCAGACGCCCACGGCGCGTTTTGCGCCCCAGGGCGAATTGAGCTTCACCTACAGCCGCACCCAGCCCTACAAGCGCTTCAGCGTCAACGCGGCGCCCTTCGACTGGATGGAGCTGGGCTTTCGCTATGTCTCGGTGGAAACCGTCAGCTACGGCGCGGCCGCCCCGGACCGCGACTACCTGGATAAATCCTTCGACACCAAGTTCCGTCTGATGGAAGAAGGCCGCTATCAGCCCGAAATCGCGGTGGGCCTGCGAGATCTCGGCGGTACGGGCCTGTTCAGCTCCGAGTATCTGGTCGCCAGCAAACGCTACGGCGACCTCGACTTCAGCCTTGGCCTCGGCTGGGGCTATCTGGGCACGCGCGGCGACTTCAGCAATCCGCTGGCAGTGGTGAGAAGCAGCCTCGAGACGCGCAGTGACTCGACCAGCGATGACGGCGGCGACTTCCAGCTCGGCAGCATGTTCAGTGGTAGCCCGGCCGTCTTCGGTGGCATCGAATACCAGACGCCCTGGGACCCGCTGACCCTGATGCTGGAATACGAAGGCAACGACTACTCCGACGAGCCACTGACGGTGGAGATCGAGCAGGACTCGCCGGTCAATCTGGGTGCGACCGTCAAGGTCAATGACAACCTGTCGCTGCATGGCGGCTGGGAGCGAGGCAACACCGCCATGCTGGGGCTGTCGCTGTCGACCAATCTGGCCGGGCTCGCCCAGGCCAAGGACGACGGCACGCCGGAAGCGGTCGCTCCCAGCCCCCATGGCCGTTATCGCAACGACCAGACACCCGAGGCCTTCCGCGTGCGTTCGCTCAACGCGAACGCCTCACACGGCACAGCGTCCTCCGCCCCCACCGCCAGCGCTACCCGACCGGCAGGCGTGGTAGCAGAGCCGTCAGCCCATGAAGAGCCTTCAGCGAACAGAGAGCCTTCAGCCCATGGAGAGCCTTCAGCGCATGAAGAGCCTTCAGCAAGTAAGAAGCCGTCAGCGAACAAGGATCAACAAGGCCGCCTGCTGACCCTCGACTCGTTCGGCGGCGCGCCCGCAGACTCCCCGCTCGGGCCGAGCGCGACTGACGGCCCGCAGGCAGACGATCTCCCGCGTCTTGCCGACGTGGACTGGGACGCGCTGGCCGATACCCTGCGTGCCCAGAGCGGCCTTGAGGTGTCACAGCTGCGGGTCGATGGCGATACCCTGATCGTCGAGGCCGAGGCGACGCGCTTCCGCGATGACCTGCAGGCCGAAGGCCGCGCCAACCGCGTGCTGCACAACCGCCTGCCCGCCGAGATCACCACCTTCCGCTATCGCCTGAGCAGCAATGGTCTGGCGCTGCGCGAAGATGAGCATCCGCGCCAGCCCTTCGTGGCCGCCGCCAATGACCGTCGCTTCGGCGCCGAATACGAGCACTCCATCACCGCCCATGCTGCCTCGCCTCATAGCTCCGACGAAGCGACACGCCAGGCGACAGGGGATGGCGTCAAGCTGGCGCGCGAGCCGTTCGGTTTCAGCTGGGGCTTCTCGCCGAGCCTCAAGCAGAATTTCGGCGGCCCCGATGGCTACCTCTATCAGCTCAACCTGCAGCTGGACGCCCTGTGGCGCACCGACCGCAATGGCTGGTTCACCGGCGTGGCGACCTATCAGCTTGCCGACAACTTCGACAACTACGAGTACATCGCCGATTCCGAGTTGCCGCGCGTGCGCACCTATGTCGGGGAATACATCAAGGAAACCGATCTGGGCATCACCAGCCTGCAGTACAACCGCACCCACCAGTTCGGGCGCGACTGGTACGCCCAGGCCTACGGCGGAATTCTCGAGATGATGTACGCCGGGGTCGGTGCCGAGCTGCTCTATCGCCCGATGAACAGCTCGCTGGCGCTGGGGCTGGACATCAACCGCGTCCGCCAGCGCGAGTTCGACCAGCAATTCGGCCTGCGTGACTACTCGGTCACCACCGGCCACGCCACCGCCTACTGGCAGTCCGGCTGGCACGATGTGCTGGTCAAGGGCTCGGTGGGGCGTTATCTGGCCGGCGATGTCGGCGCGACGCTGGACCTGTCGCGCAGCTTCTCCAACGGAGTCAGCGTCGGTGCCTGGGCGACCCTGACCGATGCCGGCGATGACTACGGCGAGGGTAGCTTCGACAAGGGACTCTACGTCAGCATACCGCTGGATGCCTTCTTCACCACCTCCAGCAAGGGCAGCACCGGCTTTGCCTGGGCACCGCTGACCCGTGATGGTGGCGCACGCCTCAACCGCCGCTATCAGCTGTATGACATGACGCGCGATCGTGATCCCGAAACTTACTGGAAAGGCATCGACAAGGTCTACAAGTAATCCGTTCGTGAGTGTGTTTCACTGCCGGCTGAAGCGTGCCGATATTGGCGCCTGACTCACTGTGGCTGACCCTGACCCGATGAATATTCCGATTACCAACGTCTCGCCGGCCACTGCCGGTGCTGCGACACCTGCCAATCACGAGATCGCCTGCAGCAATTGCCAGGCCTGTTGCTGCCGGCTTGAGGTCATTCTGCTCACTGATACCGGCGTGCCGGACTACCTGATCGACGAGGATGAATGGGGCGGCGAAATCATGCGTCGTCTCGACGATGGCTGGTGTGCCGCCGTCGACCGCGAAACGCTGATGTGCACCATCTACGACCGGCGCCCGCAGCTGTGCCGCGATTACGAGATGGGTAGCCCCGAATGCGAAGACGAGCGCCTGGAAAACGGCCTAGATCAGTAGGCCGCCTGCCAGCGCTCGTCTTTATTGTCTGTCATTACTGCCCGGCCTGATGTGCTGTCTCAGGCAGTGGCGTCCGGCACCGATGGGGCCGCTCCTTCAAGGCTCGGGCTTGTCTCGGGTAGCGTGCGCATGGCGCGCATATGCCCTTTCACCTCTACCTCGCGATGCCAGCTCAGCGCCTGCTCCAGACAATGTGGCGTGTGGCCGCCACGCTGGCACGCCTGTTCGAAGTAGGCGCGCAGCGCAGGGCGATAGCTCGGGTCCGAGCAGTTCTCGATCACCTGCACCGCCCGCTCGCGTGGCGCCAGACCGCGCAGGTCCGCCAGCCCATGCTCGGTGACCAGGATATCGACATCGCGCTCGGTGTGGTCCACGTGGCTGGCGAACGGCACCACGCTCGAGATATCACCGCCCTTGGCCAGTGATTTGGTGATGAACACCGACAGCTGGGCATTGCGCGCGAAATCGCCGGAACCGCCGATACCATTCATCATCCGCGTGCCGCAGACGTGGGTGGAATTGACGTTGCCGTAGATATCGAATTCCAGCGCCGTATTGACCGCGATCACGCCAAGGCGCCGCACGATACCGGGATGGTTGGACAGCTCCTGCGGGCGCAGGATCAGGCGATCACGATAGCGCTCGAGGTCCTTCCACAGCGTGCGGCCACGCTCCTCGGTGACCGTGATGGAGGAGCCGGAGGCGAAATCGAGCTTGCCGGCATCCAGCAGATCGAAGGTGGAATCCTGCAACACCTCCGAGTACATGGTCAGGTGCTCGAAGGGCCCTTCCTTCAAGCCACTCATCACCGCGTTGGCCATGCTGCCGATGCCCGCCTGCAGCGGCAGCAGTGCCGGCGTCAGGCGCCCCAGCGCGACTTCCTGCTTGAGCAGCTCGACCAGATGGTCGGCCATGCGCTCGGTGCCGTCATCCGGCGGCGTGCAGGTCGAGGGGCTGTCACTGCCGCGGGTCAGCACGATGGCCGCGATTCTGGCGGGGTCGATGGGGATGTAGGGCGTGCCGATGCGCGAATCCGGCGCGACCACCGGAATCGGCTGCCGACTGGGGCGCATCTGCGGAATATAGATGTCGTGCAACCCTTCAAGCGCCGCCGGCGACTCGAGATTGAGCTCGATGATCACCTTGTCGGCGAGAATCGCATAGCTGGCCGAGTTGCCCACCGAGGTGGTCGGCACGATGCCGCCATCGACGGTGATGGCACTGGCCTCGATCACCGCGATGTCCATGTCGCTCAGCTGGTGGTTGCGCAGCAGCTCCACCGTCTCGGACAGGTGCTGGTCCATGAACATCACTTCGCCGGCGTTGATGGCGCGGCGCAGCACCGGGTCGACCTGAAACGGCATGCGCCGCGCCAACATGTGGGCATCCGCCATCTGGCCGTCGAGGTCATTGCCCAGCGAGGCGCCGGTCATCAGCGTGATGGAGAACGGCTCGCGACGTGCCTTCTCGACCAGCGCCAGCGGCAGGGCCTTGGCCTCTCCCGCCCGCGTGAAGCCGCTCATGCCCACCGTCATGCCATCGTGAATCAATTCGGCGGCCTGGCTGGCGCTCATCTGGCGCGACTGCCAGTCAGGCCAACGGCAGCGGCGCGCGATCTCGGCGTGCTGCTCCGGGGTCAGCTCGCCGACCTCCATGCGCGCCAGCAGCGAGAAGACCTCGCTTGATGCAGCTGCTGCTTCGGGAGATGGGGAGGCTGGCGGAACATGGGGCGTGACACTGGAGCGAGAACCGGATGAAGACACGACGGCAGAACCTCCTGAAGGGCAAGACACCACGAAATGAGCAAACAAGGCACTGGCAAGGCGCAGACCTAGCCAAGCCTGAAATAGCCAAGGCTGTAATAACCAGGCACTGGCTTTCAGCATCCCACGCAGTACGCCGCCCCCGCATCAGGCCTTGGTCGCAAGACGGTGGCAGCGGCTGGAACCCGGCGGTGCACAAAGGGCGACGCAACACTCGGCGCACATGACGGCGGCGAGATACGAAAAAGCCCGCTCATGAAGAGCGGGCTTTCGAAAGGCGCAGACAATGGACGCGAGGCATTACACCATGCTGTCGAAGTCCATGTTGTCGAAGCTTTCCGGCGCATCGGCGTAGCCGTAGAGCGTATTGCGACGCTGCAGGCGGAATTCACCCAGCAGCTGCTCGTAGCGGCGCGGCACCTCGGCATTGTCACGCGTGACGATGTAGAGGTTCTCGTAGACGGCTTCGGTCAGCGGCATCTCGCGCACCTGACGCTGCCACGGCGAGGTCTCCAGCACCGTGCGCGAGACGACGGTGAAGCCCAGGCCGCGCGCCACGGCGTCCAGCACCATGCCGATGTCGTTGGTGAAACCCTGCTGGGGGAAGTGACTCATGGAGCGGAATTCGCCGGCGAAGTTCTCACGCAGCAAGGCACTGGCATTGTTGACGCCATCGGCGTAATTCATGAAGCCCAGCGCCATCAGCTCGTTGAGACTGTTGCCGGCGAAGTCGGCGGGCACCACCAGGCACAGCGGCTCCTGATGCCACAGCTCGAAGTTCAGGTCCGGATGCTTGACCGGCTCGGTGACGATGCCCAGGTCGAAACGACCCGCCAGCACGTCCTGCACGATCTCGGAATTGAAGGCGAAGCTGTAGCTGACCGTCAGCCCCGGATGCTGCTGCTGATAGCCCAGCGTGAACGGGTAGAACATCAGCCCGACGCTTGAGGGACTGGCCACGCGACATTCGCCACTGTCCGGGGAGTCATCATCTAGCGAGTGCATGAACTGGGTGTGCTCGGCGAACAGCTTGATGGAGTAGTCATAGCAGCGACGCCCCGCTGCGGTCAGCGAGAACTTGCGTCCCTGGCGATTGAGCAGCGAGCGGCCCAGATACTGCTCCAGCTTGCGAATATGCTGGCTGACGCCGGGCTGGGTCATCTCCAGCTTGCGCGCGGTATGGGTAAAGCTGCCGGTCTCCACCAGTGTGATGAAGGTACGAAAATACTGGGCGTTGAACATGAAGGCACTGACCACTCACGAACGGGGGACGCGACTCGGCGCATCGTGTTGCCGGCGACGACCTGCATGACGCAACTGCCATGTCAGCACAGGTGCCACCGACCCGCAAAGCAGATGATTCTACCAGAGCTGGCCGCCATGCGCAGCGCTGCGCCCCGCCACTCTCGCGTGTTAGCATCATGGACAATGCCAGCTGCCACCCTGGCTGCGTCTGCCGTGTTCAACGTCACGATGACGCGCCAGGGCCCGGCGCTTTACCCCTGTCCTGGCCAATCTTCGGACTGGCCCGAAACACGAGATGCTTTAGATGTCTGATGCTCTGGCTGCACGCGGCGAAGCCATTCACAAGGCGCTGCTCGCCATGGAAAGCGAGTGTGCCGAAAATGACCTGTTCCCGCTGGGGTACATGATTCCCCAGGTGGAACTGGTGCTGGAAAACGCCGATTACAATCCCGAGGATGTGGTTGCGGAAGACTTTGACGCCACCTTTGAAGAGTGGATGCAGCACGCCTTTGCCCAGGACAGCATGAGCGTGGACGACCGCGAGCGCATTGCTGAACTCTGGGCAGAAGCCCGGAAACGCGCCCAGACCACCGTGGGCGCCTGACACAAGGAAGACAGTCATGAATTCTGTCACCAGCGAAGCGACGACCTATTCACGTGATGCCAGCTCCATGCTGGTCTCGACCATCATCTCGCCGGAAGGCAGCCTGGAAGTGCTCTCCCAGGATGAGGTCAATCGCCTGCGAGACACCTCCTCCAACGGGTTGCACGACATCCTGCGCCGCTGTGCGCTGGCCGTGCTCAACTGCGGCAGCCAGACAGATGACAGCGTCGCGGTGCTCAACGCACACAAGAATTTCGAGATCGAGGTGCTGCAGCAGGACCGTGGCATTCGCCTCAAGCTCGACAACGCCCCCGGCGATGCCTTCGTCGACGGCAAGATGATCCGCGGCATTCGCGAGCATCTCTCCAGCGTGTTGCGTGACATCGTCTATGTGGCCAACGAGATTCAGAACACCCCGCGTTTCGATCTCACGACCACCGAAGGCACCACCAATGCGGTGTTCCATATCCTGCGCAACGCCGGGGCGCTGAAGTCCTCGCGTGAGCCGAGTCTGGTCACCTGCTGGGGCGGGCACTCCATCAACCGTGAGGAATACGAGTACACCAAGGACGTGGGTTACCACCTCGGCCTGCGTGACCTCGACATCTGCACCGGGTGTGGCCCGGGCGCCATGAAGGGCCCGATGAAGGGCGCCAACGTCGCGCACGCCAAGCAGCGTCGCAAGGAAGGCCGCTATCTGGGCATCTCGGAGCCGGGCATCATCGCCGCGGAATCGCCCAACCCGATCGTCAATGAACTGATCATCATGCCGGACATCGAGAAGCGCCTTGAAGCCTTCGTGCGCACCGCACATGGCATCATCGTCTTCCCGGGCGGCGTGGGCACCGCCGAAGAGATTCTCTATCTGCTCGGCGTTCTGCTGCACCCGGATAACAGCGAGCTGCCGTTCCCGGTCATCTTCACCGGCCCGGCGTCCAGCGCCGAGTACTTCAAGCAGATCGACGAGTTCATCGCCTACACCCTGGGCGAGGAAGCGCGCTCGCGCTACCGCATCATCATCGACAATCCGGTCGAGGTGGCACGCACCATGCGCAGTGGCATCGACCAGGTGGCGGAATTCCGTCGCCAGCATCAGGATGCCTTCTACTACAACTGGCGCCTGCACATCGCGCCGCACTTCCAGCAGCCCTTCGCGCCGACCCACGCCAACATGTCGGGCCTGGCGCTGCACCGCAACCAGCCGGTGCACGAACTGGCGGCCAACCTGCGTCGCGCCTTCTCGGGCATCGTCGCCGGCAACGTCAAGAAGGAAGGCATCGAGGAGATCGAGCGCGACGGCCCCTTCCGCCTGACCGCCGAAACCGAGCTGATGGAGCGTCTCGACGCCCTGCTCACCTCCTTCGTCGCCCAGGGCCGCATGAAACTGCCGGGCAGCGATTACGTGCCCTGCTACACCCTGTGCAAGTAAGTGGCCCGGTGATGGCACGCTGAGGCGTGTCGTCACCTCATCAGCCATCACAGGAGCGCCATCACAAGAACGCCCCGATCATCGCTGATCGGGGCGTTCTTGTTTATCGGGAAGATCTTGCTGACAGCATCTCATGAGCCTCAAGAACCGAGACTCAGCCTTCCTCACCACGACGGCGCTGCATCCACATGCTGATCACATGCGCCAGCAGGCCCAGCGTCAGACCATCGACCAGCACCTCCAGCCCACCTTCCTGCGGACGATTCAGCATCGGCGCGGCAAGGTTGAAGGCGGTCATCGCCGCCAGCCCCACCACCAGCCAGACCAGCAGACGACGCATCATCATCGGCACCTTGGCCCTGGCGCTCTCTGACAGCTGGCGATAGATATAGATGCCCAGCGCGCTGACGGCGACGGCGAAGCCGGTAATCAGCATCAGACGCGTATTCTCGCCGCTGATCAGGAAACGCGGAATATTGGCGACCATTACCACCGCCAGACCCGCCAGCACGGAGACGCGCTGCGGCGTCAGGTTGCGGGCACGCGGATGATCAGGATTCAGTTTCGGCATGTGAAGCAGTCTCGATGAAAGAACGGACAACAGAAGAAGCAGGCGGTGGGCCAACCCACCGCCGCAGGATCAGGCCGTGGCCACGGCATCAAGCGCTAGCCGGAAGCGTCGGAATCCAGCTCTCGACCCACGGCAGCGCCGCGTCGTCGGCCATGAAGGTTTCCATGGCATCGATCTCGAGACGCTCGCCGTGGCGCGTGGCGCCCAGGTCGGCCAGACGCTCATCCAGATGACGCCCCGCGCCACAGTAGGTCTCGCCGTAGGAGCTGTCGCCCAGGGCGATCAGCCCATAACGCAGCCAATCCAGCGCCGGAGACTCGGCAGACAGCGCATTGAGGAAGCCGGTCAGATTGCCCGGCACATCGCCACTGCCGGTGGTGGAGGTGACGAACAGCGCCAGATCAGGGCGCGCGTCAGTCAGGTCGGCCAGTGTCGGCTGGTCGAGCACCTCGACCGTGTAGCCGGCCTGCTCGAACAACGGTTGCACCTGCTCGGCCACATCCAGTGAACCGCCATACATCGTGCCGACAAAAATCTTCAGAAGCGCCATGCATCCTTCCTTATTCGAACGATCACCCGCCAGAGGCGGGAACGTGAGTGCAGTGCGAAGCGTCGCGCAGACGCTCTCCGACATTTGGTCGCGATGGTAGCACAGCACGCCTGCGAGACGCAGGCGGGCCTGGTCCGATGAATCGCTAGCACAGCGCGCCTGCGGGACGCAGGCAGTAGGAGCTGGCATCTCCCTTCATAGCCCCCCCGCAAACGAAACAGCGCCACCGTGAAGAACACGATGGCGCTGTGAGGGTCTGGCCAGTGAAGCATCCTGCGTTGCGAGCCTGGATCACGACCGCTGGCGAGAAAACCCTGTCAGGTGCGAACTTGCTGGCGCGAAGCCCTTCTGATCAGAAGCGGTAAGCCACTGACAGACGCATGTCACGCCCCGGGCTGGTGATGGCGCCCGGCATGATGCCGCGTGCGCTGTTGGTTTCCAGGTAATAGGTGTTCTGGTCGCTATATTCCTTGTCGAACAGGTTGTAGATACCGGCCGTCAGGGTCAGATCCTGCATGTCACGCGGCACCCAGCTGGCGTAGACATCGTGCGTGGCATAACCGGCGCGCTCGCTCTGATCATCCGGCAGGTCGGTGAGGCGCTCGTAGGCGGTCACGGTCCAGCCGATCGTCATCTGCGGGTCAGCGAAGGTGTAGCGGTTGTCCAGGCTCCAGCGATCACCGGTCTGGTTGCCCAGGCCCATGTTGTCGACCACGGTCTCGCCCTGGTTGTCTTCCAGGTCCATGGTCAGGTAACCCAGCGTCATGTCCCAGCCGCCGATGCCGTAGGTGGCCCGCGCCTCGACACCCTTGCTGGTGACGATACCTTCCATGTTGGTGATAGTGGTCACACCGCCCGAACTCTCTTCGGTGATGTAGTTGTCGAAGTGGGTATCGAAGTAGGTGACTTCCAGGCCAGCGCGGTCACGCTGGGTGAGGAGGCCATTGCCCTTCCAGCGCGCGCCGACTTCCGTGCTGCGCGAGGTCTCGGCCTCAAGCCCCGGCTCAACCACCAGGCTCTCGCCGGGACCGACACCACCATCGACCAGGATGGCTTCACGGCCCTTGTTGCCGCGTACCGCAGTGGAGTAGCCGGTGAACAGCTCGACACCGCCGCCGACACGCCAGTTGAGGCTCGCGTTCGGGCTGACATCGGTGTCATCCAGCGTCTCGCCATTGGCGTATTCGGTCTTGTAGTCATCGACACGTGCGCCGAAGGACAGGTCCACCGCGCCAAGTGTCATGCGGTGCTGGGCGTAGAGCGCGAGGTTGCGCGCCTTCTCGTCGAAGCCGCCGGTGCTGGATTCGTCGTAGACGTAATCGCTACCCAGCGTCAGACGGTTGTCCATGTCCTCGGGGCCGAAACGGAAGGTGTTGTTGAGATCGCCGCCATAGCTCTCGACATCGGCGTTCAGCTCGGCGCCGGTGGAAACCGTGGTGCGTTCCAGCTCGGTCCTGGTGTGGAAGACGTTGGTGTGCACGTCCACCAGGCGCGAGCCCGGATCAAAGTCATAGTTGGCGGTATAGGTGTCACGGCTCAGGTCGGTATCGACCTTGGCATTGTTGAACTCCTGACACTCCATGTTGGGGCGCACGCAGTAGATGCCGGTGTCCTCGTTGTGCTCGGCGCTGATGCGCAGACTGTGAGCCCCCTGATCCAGCAGGCTGAACTTGCCGAAGTAACTGCGCTGATGGCCGCCGGTGCCCTCTTCTTCATCACCGCCGCCAGTGCGGTAGTCATCGCTGTTGCGTGCGCTGGTCGAGAACAGCAGACCCGCATTCGGCGCGACTTCACCGTAGACGGACAGCGTGCCCTTGACGGCATCTGCCGCGGACTCGGTGCTGCCCTTGACCATGCCGCCGAAGGTCTGACCCGGCTTGAGCAGATCCTGGGCATCCTTGGTAACGAACTTGATGCTGCCGCCCAGGGCGTTGGGGCCATTGTCGGCGGCGCCCGGTCCGGCCTGGACTTCGGCACGCTTGAGCAGTTCCGGCTCGATGTTGAAGCTGGAGCTGTGGTGGAACAAGTAGCCGTTCTGGCTGGCACCATCGACACTGATGTTGAGGTTGGTGTCTTCCAGACCACGCACGTAGATCTTCTCGGACGAGGCGGTGGTGCCGCCGACGGTGACGGACGGCGTATCACGGAACACATCCTTGAGATCATGCGCCTGATGCAGGGCGATCTCTTCACTATCGATGACCGCCGTGGCGTTGAGGCGATCGTCCTCGATCTGCAGCGTGTCCATCTGCAGCGTCTCTGCATGGGCAGTACTGGCACACAGCAGCGCAACGGCTGCCACCAGCGGACGCGGAGTGAAAGCAGTGGCGCGGGAAGCGCTGGCTGCCACGCACGGAGAGAGACGATCGGTCATGAGCTGCAGGTTCCCAAGATTAGTAATAATAATGATTCTCTTTGCGAACCGGATGATGCACGTATCTGCACATTTTCGTCATCAACATTTCCTGCAACGCCGCTCTGCAGCTTCTGCAATCCAGACGCATCATTTCTCCTCATTTCTGGCCCCCTCTCCGCTCTCGGCTGCCAGAAAATCACCAACATGCACACTTTTTCACCTGTACGGTCATCAGATTCTCTTTTTTTCACCTGTCTGCCATCCGCTACGGAACCATCAGCGGTGACCGACGTCATAGCCGTCATGCACCGAGACGACACCTCTCCCACGCAAATTTCTCGCTTCACGACAGGGTTTCGTCTTGCGGAGATCGGATTTGCGCAATGTGTGCGTCTTTGGATGCAACACTACGGGCAGAGTGATATAGTTAGCGTGCTCAGATTAAGGGCGCTTGCTGTCGCCCCGGACAGTGCCCTGTGATGGCCTCGGCCCTGAAGATATCTGCAGCAGATGCAAGACCTGTCGCCGCGCGCTGAGGTGCTCGGCTGGCAGTGGCGGTTGTTGATCGATGAGCGCGTCTTTGCCCGGGGGAAGCCCCCTGCGGCCTTAGGGGCACGGTCATCGACAGGCAATCCGTTGTGCAGCGACTGGCGCTGCAACGGGCCCGTTTGGCCCGTACAAGGTGGGTGTTTCCCTGACGGCACACCCCGACCCTCTGAACAACCGGACCTATTCGATGAGCGATATCGACGCCTATAACACCTTCCTGATGGTCGCGGACCTCGGCAGCCTGTCGCGCGCAGCAGAACGCCTGCGCCTGCCCAAGTCCACCGTCAGCCGTCGCCTCGACGCCCTTGAGGGCCGTTTCGGCACTCGCCTGGTCGAGCGTGGTCATCGTGGCATTCGCCTGTCAGAAGCCGGCGAGACCCTTTACCGTTACGCACGCTCGATGGCCAATCTCGATGATGAAGCGCACCGCGCCATCGAAGACCGCCAGTCAGACCTCACCGGTACCATCCGTATCCACGCCACGCCGTCGCTGGGTCGTCACTTCCTGGGTCACGCGCTGACCAGCTTCCTGTCGGAACACGAAGGCGTCGATATCAAGCTGAAGCTGTGGCACAACGGCCGCGAGATTCTCGAGAACCAGCCGCACCTGGTGATCGGCTTCCCGCATCTGGCCGGCAGCACCCACGTCTTCCGCCCGTTGACCCACTGGCATCAGGCGGCCTATGCGGCCTCTCACGTCGAGAACCCGGAAGAACTGCCGTGGGGCGAGCTGGAGCCGCTGGTGTCCGGCACCTCTCTCTCGCGTCACCCGGAAGACCCGCGCCCGAATCACATCCAGTCAGATGACCTCGAAGTCCTCACCGACTACGTGGCCGATGGCCTGATTCGCGCCGTGCTGCCTACCGACTGGGTCAACACGCTCAGCGAGCGCAACGGCCAGTCCTTCAAGCGTCTGGAATGCGACGAGATCCCGCCGGTCGAGATCGGCATGCTGCTGCCGCGTGGCCCGATCCCGACCCGCGTGCGCATGCTCGCCGACTGGCTCGCACGTGAAATCGGCAAGACAGAGCCGGAACGCGTCACCGCCAAGGCCGCCCGCCGCACCGTCAGCGAAGCCACCACCTCAGCCGGTTGATTCACGCTCTGCCACGCCGGCCCTCACCCTCGCGGTGAACCGATACAGCGCGGCACGCAGCAAAAAGGCCAGCCCTCAGGGGCTGGCCTTTTGCGTTCTGGCTTGTCATGTTTAGCAGGTACTGAATCAACGACAGGCAGGGCTCCTCATGTGGCAACGCGACACGCTCACCCTCTCCGCCCGCAAGCGCGGTTTTCACCTCATCAGTGACGAGGTGGAGCAGGCATTGGCCGAAATGCCACCGGTCAATATCGGCCTGCTGCATGTGCAGCTGCTGCACACCTCTGCCTCGCTGACGCTCAACGAGAACGCCGATCCCGACGTGCGCCACGACATGGACGCCTTCCTGCGCCGCTTGGTGCCCGGCGACCTGCCCTACTTCCGCCACACGTTGGAAGGCGATGACGACATGCCTGCCCACGTACTCGCCAGCCTGCTCGGCACCCAACTCACCCTGCCTGTCGAAGCCCGCCGCGGCGTCAATCGCCTCGCACTCGGCACCTGGCAAGGCATCTGGCTCGGCGAACACCGTGACCACGGCGGCAGCCGCAGGCTGTGTCTGACGCTGAGTGGAGAATGAAGAAAGGCCGCGATCAAACGCGGCCTTTTGGGTCTTCCGAAGCTACTGAAACACAGGCTCATCGCGTCGAGTCTTCGTCCCCTACCGTGCCGCCCATCGGGTCCATGGCGCGGCTGGAGGGATATTTATAGGAGGCGAAGCGCACGGCGAGTACCGAGAGGGCGAGGAAGAAGATGCCGCCGCAGAGGTAGAGCAGGCCGATATCGGGGGCCTTGTGGTGGGAGACATCGCCGATGAGGTAGCGCGTCAGCGCGGTGATGGCGATGTAGAGCAGAAAGCGGATCGGCAGGTGGTTGGTCTTGAAGTAGATACCGACCATCGCGCCGAGTTCGAGATAGATGAACAGCAGCAGGATGTCATCGACGCTGGCCGAGCCCTTGGCGAACATCTCGAAGAAGGCCGATACCGAGGCGATGGCAATCGCGCCGCCGATGGCGAACAGGCCAAGATAGTGAAAACCTTCGACCAGCAAGTTGCCGATCAAGTTGGCTTGCTTGTGCATGCGCTCCCGATGCTTGTCCAGCCTGTTCATGCCGCGTGTCCTCAGACAGAGATGATGAGAAAGAGACTGCAATATCGGTGCCGCGGTCGTGATGAAGGCAAGATTGGGCCATCAGGCCCGCGCAGGCGCTGCCCTACCAGCCGAGCGTCTGCTTGACGAAGGGAATGGTCAGTTTGCGCTGAGCGGAGAGCGAGGCGTTGTCGAGTTCGCTCATCGCCGCGAACAGGCCCGGCAGGCTACGCGGCCCGCGATGCAGGATGTAGCGGGCGACTTCGTCGGGCAGTGCAAGGCCGTGGTCACGGGCACGCAATTTGAGCGCTTCGAGGCGCTGGGCATCATCCAGCCCCGAGAGATGGAAGGTGACGCCCCAGGAGAGGCGCGAGGCGAGATCCGGCAGGATGACGGGCAGCAGACGCGGCGCGCAGCTGGCGCTGACCAGCAGATGCCGCCCGCCATCGCGCAGGCGGTTGTAGAGGTGGAACAGCGCCTCTTCCCAGCGCTGGCGACCGATCACCACATCCAGGTCATCGATGGCGACCAGGTCCATCTCATCCAGCCCTTCGAGCATGTGCGGCGGGAAGTGGCCCAGCTCATTGAGCGGCAGATAGAAGGCACGCTTGCCCAGCTCGCCCGCCAGATGACAGGCCGCCTGCAACAGGTGGCTACGCCCACTCTGCTCGCCGCCCCACAGATAGACGAAGGGCTCCCCGCCGTCGGCAAGCTGCCCCTTGAGGGCCTCCGCCAGCGAGGTCGAGGTGAAGTGGTAGTTGTCGAAGGTCGCGGCGTCACGTACCCCGACGCCGAGTGCCATCTGTCCCTGAGTCATTGCCATCCGTCATGCTGATTGTTGTTGCCGTGATCTCGTCTCTCGATCACTGGGTATCCTCTGCCGCCGGCGGTGCTGGCTGATCGGCAGCCACCGCGGGGCGAGAATCACGCTGTTGGTCATATAAAGTACTGTTTTTATAGCGATCATGCAGATAACGCAAGAGCACCATGATCACGGCCGCCACCGGCAGGGCCAATAGAATGCCGGTAAAGCCGAACAGCTGGCCGCCCGCCATCACCGCGAAGATGACCGCGACCGGATGCAGTCCGATCTTGTCGCCCAGCAGCAGCGGCTGCAACACCACGCCTTCCAGCAGCTGGCCGAGCGCGAAGACTCCGCCGACCGCCAGCAGCGCCCACCACTCGCCGAACTGGAAAAAGGCCACCGTGGCCGCGATCAGGATACCGACGATGACGCCCAGATACGGCACGATGCTGGCAAGCCCCGCCACCAGACCGATCAACAGCGCGAACTTGAGCCCGATGATCGCCAGGCCGATGGCGTAGACGATGCCCAGACTCAGCATCACCAGCAGCTGCCCGCGCAGGAAGGCGCCCAGCACCTCATCACAGTCATGCGCCAGACGCGTGGCGGTGGGCTCCATATGGCGCGGCAGCAGGCCCTGCAGCTTCTCCTTCATGCGGTCCCAGTCGAGCAGCAGATAGAAGGTGACGACGGGAATCAGCGCCAGATTGCCCAGCCAGATGGCCATCGCCAGCCCGGACTTGGAGACGGTACCCAGCAGCGCGGCGGCGAAGGTGCCGGTCTCTTTCCAGTTGCCCAGCAGCAGCGAGCGGACCTGATCGAAATCGGCACTGAAATCCAGCCCGGTGAACGCCTGGATTTCCGGCAGCACCGTCTCGCGTATCCAGTTGAAGACCACCGGCATGAAGCTGATCAGCTGTGCCAGCTGGCGCCCGAGCAGCGGCACCAGAATCAGCATGGCGATCAACAGCACCAGTGAAAGCACGCTGAACACCAGCGTGACCGCCAGATGGCGCGACAGGCCCTTGTCTTCCAGCCAGTCGGCCAGCGGATCACCCAGATAGGCGAGAATCATGCCGATGAAGAACGGCATCAGGATAGGCTCCAACAGAACCAGCAATCCCAGCAGGGCTACGCCTGCGGCCAGCAACCACCATTTACGCTGCATCTTCACTCCTTGAGACAAGCCGGGGCACTCGTGACGGCTGACTGCCGACGGCGCACGCATCACCCATTGTTGCCTGTCGCCGAGTCACCCACAAGACACGCGCCGCTCACTCGTCTGACATTGCCTCTCCCGGCGCCATCCAAGGCGCGACAGGGCCTGCCATGACTGGCGCGGCGGCCTTTTCACATTTTGATGCAGCTTTGTGAATCGGCACAGTGTCAGCTGCGAAGCGCAATGCTACAATGGCCGCCTTTCTTTTCCCGCGATCGATCGTGTCTCACCGCCCAGGCCGCACCGACAGGAACCTCACATGACGCAACGCCCCCAGGACTCCTCGCCCAGCAAGACTTCCTTGAGCTACAAGGATGCAGGTGTCGATATCGATGCAGGCAACGCCCTCGTCGAACGCATCAAGGGTGTCGCCAAGCGCACTCACCGCCCGGAAGTGATGGGTGGTCTGGGTGGCTTCGGCGCCCTGTGCGAACTGCCGGCAGGCTACCGCCAGCCCGTGCTGGTCACCGGCACCGATGGCGTGGGCACCAAGCTGCGCCTGGCCATGGACCTCAACCGTCACGACACCATCGGCATCGATCTGGTGGCCATGTGCGTCAATGACCTGGTGGTCGCCGGCGCCGAGCCGCTGCAGTTCCTCGATTACTACGCCACCGGCAAGCTCGACGTCGACATCGCCGCTGACGTCGTCACCGGTATCGGCGAAGGCTGCCTGCAGTCCGGCTGCGCGCTGGTCGGCGGTGAAACCGCTGAAATGCCGGGCATGTACGAAGGCAGCGACTACGACCTGGCCGGTTTCTGCGTCGGTGTGGTCGAGAAGTCCGAGATCCTCGACGGCAAGAAGGTCGGCGCAGGCGACGTGATTCTGGGTCTGGCCTCCTCCGGCCCGCACTCCAACGGCTACTCGCTGATCCGCAAGATTCTCGAAGTCGCCGATGCCTCCCTGCTGGAGCAGGAAATCGACGGCCAGCCGCTGGCTGACGCCCTGATGGCGCCGACGCGCATCTACGTCAAGCCGCTGCTGTCGCTGCTCAAGGAAAGCGGCCTGTCCGTGCACGCCATGTCCCACATCACCGGTGGCGGCCTGCTAGAGAACATCCCGCGCGTGCTGCCGGAAGACTGCACCGCCGAGATCGACGTCGCCAGCTGGAAGCGCCCGGCCATCTTCGACTGGCTGCAGCAGCAGGGCAACGTCGAAGAACACGAGATGCACCGCGTGCTGAACTGTGGTGTCGGCATGGTCGTGGTCGTCGCTGAGTCTGACGCCACCGCCGCACGTGCTCACCTGGAAGCCCAGGGCGAGACCGTCTTCACCCTCGGCAGCATCCGCGCCCGCAAGGGGCTGGAAGAGCAGGTCCAGCTGGAGAATCTGTCCGCATGATCGAACCGACTACCAACGCCTCCAATGGTGACACTCTCGGCGGCTTCGGCAACGGTTTCGAGGCAGACGATGCGCCGGTTCGCCCGCGCGTCGTGGTACTGATTTCCGGCAGCGGCAGCAATCTGCAGGCGCTGCTGGAAGCGCAGGAACACGACGAGCTGGGCGGCGACGTGGTCGCGGTCATCTCCAACAAGGCCGATGCCTACGGCCTGGTACGTGCGCGCGACGCCGGCGTCGATGCCGTGGTGCTGCCGCATGATGAGTACGAGAACCGCGAGCACTACGATGGCGCCCTGATCAAGGTGATCGAGCGTCATGAACCGGACCTCATCGTGCTGGCCGGTTTCATGCGCATCCTGTCGCCGATCTTCGTGCAGCGCTTCTTCGGCCGCCTGATCAACATTCATCCGTCACTGCTGCCGGCCTGGCCAGGGCTGGATACCCATCGCAAGGTACTGGAAGCCGGCGAGAAGGAACACGGCGCCAGCGTGCACTTCGTCACCGAGGAGCTCGACGGTGGTCCGGTCGCGATCCAGGCCGTCGCCAACGTGCTGGACGGCGATGATGAGGCCAGCCTGAAGGAGCGCGTGCACACGCGTGAGCACCTGATCTACCCGATCGCAGTGCGCTGGTTCCTCGAAGGCCGCCTGACGCTCGACGGCGATGTGGCCAAGCTCGACGGCCACACCCTGCCGGTGGGCGGTCTGCGCCTTTCCCACGCCGATGTGGAAGAAGAGCTCAGCGATGAGCTGCCGGAAGGCGAAGAAGACTGATCCGTTGACAGCGAACTGACGAACAGCGAACTGATGGAAAGCTGACAGAGAGCTGACAACACAAGACCCCGCGACATGCCGATGTCGCGGGGTCTTCTTGTTTCTACTGATTCACTTCTCTCTCGATGGCATTCGCTTTCAGAAGGTGTAGCTGACCCCCACCTCCCCGCGCGCCGTCACCTCATCCCAGGTCTCGATGCCGGCGCCCAGATGCAGCATGGCATTGCGGCCCAGCTGCATGCGCCAGCCACCGTCGACACGCAGGTAGTTGTCGCTGCCGCGATCGAGATCCTCGCCGTGGTAGGCATTGGTCGGCAGGCTCGCCAGTCGCACCTCAGCGCTGTCGGCGTCATCATCCAGACGCTTGCCGTAGGCCAGCTCACCGTAGAGGCCGAAGCCCTCCGCGATGGCGCGGTCGACCATGAAGCCAGCCTCGACCCGGCGATCGCGCAGCGTCTGATCCGAGACGCTCAGGGCGTTGGCGGAAGAGCCGGATTCGGTGTAGCCCTCGATGTCGGACTCGGTATGGCGATAGGCCACGAAGGGCGCGTTGTACCACAGCGAATCGGCAGCGGTGAGGCGATAATCGAGACGCGCCTCGGCGCTGAAGCCATCGCCATCGGTCTCACCGGACAGGGTGCGCGATGACTGACCCAGCGCGACATGGCGGTCAAGGTCGTAATCGAAATCGCCGTAGCTGGCCACCGCCTGGACGCCAAACCTGCCCAGCTGCTGACGCGCGAACAGGCTGAACACCTGCCCTTCCAGCTCAAGCTCACTGCCATCATCGACATCGAAGTCCGCATTGCGCTGACTGACCGCAACACCGCCCCAGGCCTGGCCGAGCGCGTTGTCCAGCGGCAACATCACGCCGACACCCGCACCGCGCTGCTCGCTGTCAAAGCCCTGCTGGCCGGTGGAAGTCTCGCCATCGCCGGTGCCGCCACTGGCCGAGCCGATGGCGAACACGCGCACGCCCTTGCCTTCGCCATCACTGGAGCGCTGCTTCTGCGCGCCGGGACGCAATTCATCGGCGAGGCTGCGCTGACTGGCATTGAGCGTCCCCGTACCCAGCTGCGGTGCCAGCCCCAGTACCGAGGGCGCGGCGAGCATCGCATAGGCGTAGTCGGCCAGAATCTCCTGACCGGCGGTGGTCGGGTGAACACCATCATTGAACAGCAGCTTGTCAGGGTCTTCCGCGGCGCCGCCCAGCCCGTAGGGCGTGACGTTGCAGCTGTCCGAGAAGCACACCTGGGTCAGCGGCACGTCGCTGGCGAAGCCGAACTCGGCCGGCGAGGCCAGCACCTCCTCGAGAATGCCGGCGGTATCCAGGCGGATGATGTTGACCTCGCCATCCAGCGCCGCCAGTCGCGCGCCCAGCGCATCATTGAAGACGCCCACCAGCGCGGAGGTCCCCGCCGCCTGCGCCGCGCCCGCCGACTGGCCGGCCGGGGTGCTGCCGACATCCGGCAGGTTGGAAACCATGATGGTGGTGGCACCCGCCGCTGCCAGCGCCTCCACCGCCGCGGCCAGATTGCCGGCAGAGGCGACCGCCGTGGCCGGTGAGGTGATTACGCCCTGCAGGAAGTCATTGCCACCGCCGTTGACGTAATAGAGGGCGTCCGGGTCGGCACTGCCGCCGGTGCTGACCAGATAGCCATCCTCGACCCTGAGCACCGTGCCGGCGCCCGGGCTGCCCGCGGGAATGACCACCTCGGAGCCATCCTCATCGGTCACCGAGGCCAGAATCTGCGCCGTGGTGTAACCGCCCACCGCGTAGTTGGTGCCGTCACTGAAGCCGGCCAGCTGATAGATCACCGAGGTGGAGGGCTCTGCCGCCAGCCCCAGTTCCGTGGCCAGCAACTGGGTCGAGACGCTGCCATAGGCCGAATTCTCGTAATCCGGACCGCTGCGGTTGGTGAAGCGCAGACTATTGAGGCCACCCAGAGTGGTATCGGGGAACTGGCCGGAGTCGCTCAGGCTGTCGCCGAAGAGATAGAGATTGGAATAAGCCTGTGCGGGAGTCGCCAGCAAGGTGGTGCTGATGGCGAGAGCGATACTCGTGAGAGTGAAACGTCGGGCCAGACCGCTGGCCGGAGGGAATACAGCGCGATGTGAACGCGATGGCATGGCGTGCCCCTTGCTTGTGGGAGGTATCCGTCCTGCAGCCACTCTGGGGGTGGCCTGCAGACAAGCATAGGCAATAAAACGAGTGATTGAATCACGTGTTTCGTTCAACTTCCGGCTAAGACTCAGCGCCTTGCGAGCATGTCACGTTCTCGCGACTGCCATCGGCATCTCCCATTCCGCCGTCGTCTCTTTCTTGTCATCGCCTCTTTCTTGCCACCGTCGCCACACGCCACAGGCAAGCACAAAAAAAGCGCCTCCCGCAGGAGGCGCTCTTGGCTTGCTTGTCTTGCCGCACTCTTGGCCTGCGGCGTGCGGGTCACTTGCGTGAACGCAATACCCAGGCGTGCAGCAAGAGGTATCAGGTACGCGGCAGTGTCACGCCACGCTGGCCCTGATACTTGCCGCCGCGATCCTTGTAGCTGGTCTCGCAGACTTCATCGGACTCGAGGAACAGCATCTGTGCCACGCCTTCGTTGGCGTAGATACGCGCCGGCAGGTTGGTGGTGTTGGAGAACTCGAGGGTGACGTGGCCTTCCCACTCCGGCTCCAGCGGCGTCACGTTGACGATGATGCCGCAACGCGCGTAGGTGGACTTGCCCAGGCAGATGGTCAGCACGTTACGCGGAATACGGAAGTACTCGATGGTACGGGCCAGCGCGAAGGAGTTGGGCGGAATCACGCAGGAGTCGCCCTTCACGTCCACGAAGCTCTTCTCGTCGAAGTGCTTGGGGTCCACCGTCGCCGAATGGATGTTGGTGAAGACCTTGAACTCATCCGAGCAGCGCACATCGTAGCCGTAGCTGGAGGTGCCGTAGGAAATCACACGGCGCTCATCGTGAAAGCGCACCTGATCGGGCTCAAAGGGGTCGATCATGTCGTGGCTTTCGGCCATGCGACGGATCCACTTGTCGGATTTGATGCTCATCGAGCGTACCTGACTGACTGATGGGGAGAGACGCGTGAGCGCCATGAAACGCGGGCCAGCATGATACCGGCCCGCTGCGTCACTGGAAACCTCGGCAAGCGCGGCTTGCGCGTGGCGTGCCGGGTTCAGCTGAAGCTGATGCTCGGGCCTTCGTCCGCGCCGGCACTTTCCAGAGACTCGGCGACCTGACGCGCGACGGCGCGGAAGCTCGCGGCCACTTCGCCGTCCGGCTCCGCGATCACGCTCGGGCGACCACCATCGGCATTCTCGCGAATGCTCAGCGTCAGCGGCAGCTGGCCCAGCAGACGAGTCTGGTACTCATCGGCAATACGCTCACCACCGCCCGCGCCGAAGACCGCTTCACTATGGCCACACTGGCTGCAGGTATGAGTGCTCATGTTCTCGACCACCCCCAGCACCGGGACCTTGACCTTGCGGAACATCTCGATGCCCTTCTGGGCGTCCAGCAGTGCGATGTCCTGCGGCGTGGTGACGATGACAGCGCCGGAGACCGGCACCTTCTGCGACAGGGTCAGCTGGATGTCACCGGTGCCCGGCGGCATGTCGATCAGCAGCACGTCAAGCTCGCCCCAGGCGGTCTGGTTGAGCAGCTGCTGGAAGGCGCCGGCGACCATCGGGCCACGCCAGACCATCGGGTCCTTCACGTCGACCAGATAGGCCATCGACATGGTCTTGATGCCATGCGCCTCGATGGGGCTGAAGACCTGCTCACCGGCCATTTCCGGACGCTGACCACTCGGCACGCCGAACATCTGCGCCTGACTCGGGCCATAGATGTCGGCGTCCAGCAGGCCGACCTTGAGCCCTTCCGCCGCCAATGCCAGCGCCAGATTGGCGGTGACGGTGGACTTGCCGACGCCTCCCTTGCCGGAAGCGACCGCGACAATGTGCTTGATACCTTCCATACCTTGAAACTCCTGTGACGGCCTGCGCGGCGCGATGAATGTGGCGCGCAGGCGTCTGAACTGTCAGCGAAAAAAGCCGTGGAACACGATGGGCACAGTATGCCTGCCACCGCGATACGGGCCAAGCCGATGAACCATGTCCTGATAGACAGTGCCCAGATAGACAATGCCCGGATGCATCAGTACCGATCAGCCATGCCCCGGGCCGTGGACGCCATGCCCTTGAGATCAGGAATCAGAAGCGCACGTCGACCGGCAGGAAGCGCCACTCGCCCGGCGCCATGCGACCCAGCAGAATCGCGCCCAGACGCAGACGACGCACCTCGATGACCTTGAGGCCCTGCCCCTCGACCGCAGCGCGGATACCCCCCATCGGCACCCGCTTCATGGCGATGCGCAAACGGGTGTCGCTCTGCCAGCTGATGCTGACCTTGGGCTTGCGGCCGCGGATGTCAGCACACAGCGCGAAGCCGATACGCTTGAGGCCTTCGTGATCCAGCGCTCCCTCCACCTCGACGACGTATTCCTGCTCCAGCTGGTCCAGATCATCACCCAGCTTGCGGATCACGCCACGGTTCTGTGACCACACGGCGAGACCGGATTCATCCTCGCCGAGCTCGGCCAGCGGCTGCTGGGACAGGAAATGCACCTTGAGCCAGTCGGCACCGCTGTTGTCGAGTGCACTGCGCGGCGCGCCGTCACGCAGGGTCAGAGGGTCCGGCAGCGGCGTGCCCGGTGGCTGGTACCACAGCAGTGTCATCGGCGCGATGGGTTCCATGCTGGCCCCCTCGTCGACCGTGACGACCTGATCCGTAACCTTGAAGAACGGTGCCTCGATGACCTCACCCGCGACACGCACCACACCTTGCGCGATGAGATGCTCGGCCTCGCGGCGCGAGATGCCCTGCTGATGGGCCAGAAACTTGGATAGACGGACGGGTTCGGTCATGGGGACTCTCGAGGCAGCGACGCAGGCAACAGGCAGAGCAGCAGCACGCAGAAGCGCAGATAGATAAAAAGAAGCGGGACGCCTGACAGGGTCATCAAGGCTGGCCCGCCATGATAACGGCATGCGCCGAGGATGGCACGGACGAGACACACCGAAGATGCTAGGCTGCGGGGCCATAAATCGGTGCTGCGCGCTTCGGCAGCTCATCTGTTCCACTACGCCTGGGCATGCGCCATCGCCACGCAACCGCGTGGTGACACTTGCGGAACCCTTTGCGCGGCAAAACGTCAGAGTTGCGTTGAAGCTCACTCTGAACCATACAGGGCCAGGGTCAGGCAAACTGATGCGCTTGCGCGTCAACTGTCGCTACCGAGGAAGCCGATGGCCAACGCTTGAGCCTCCGTCAGTGACACGCCAGCCGAAGGTGTACGATCAACCCGGCTTTACCCTGCGCGCCATCCCGCCTTGCTGCGCTTCCCAGGCAACGTTCACAGGTATCTTGCATGCGTTTATCTCCCACATCGCCCCGCCCGCTGACTCACACTCGGCGCTACGCCATCAGCAGCGCTCTCACGCTTCGTCATCTGGTACTGATCTTTGGCCTGACACTGGCCGCGGGCTGCTCCGCGCCGCACGCCTCGGACGCGCCTGCCGCACCGACCACCGCGGCCAAGGCAGCCGTCAAGGCCGAGCGGCTGGAAAGCCTGCTGGTGCAAGGCGAAAGCGATGTGCCCGAGAACCTGCTGCTCAGCAAGGCCGGCGCCAAGGCGATCGACCCCAACGGCCAGCGCCCGGTGGATGACCCCCTGACCTGCCTGGCGCGCGCCGCCTATTGGGAAGCCAAGGGCGAAGGCAGAAGCGGCATGCAGGGTATCGTCAATGTGGTGATCAACCGCGCCGCCGACCCGCGTTTCCCCGATAGCCTGTGCGGCGTGGTCAAGCAGGGTGGCGAAAGCGGCAGCTGCCAGTTCTCCTGGTGGTGTGACGGGCGCTCCGACCGCATTCGCGAACCTGCCGCCTACGCCGAGGCCCGCGACGTGGCCCGCCAGGCACTCAACCATCAGCTGGAAGACGTCACCGACGGCGCCCTCTACTTCCACGCCCGCTATGCCACGCCCTACTGGGCCAAGCGCTTCGTGCGCACCGCGCGCATCGGTCAACACCTGTTCTATCGCAACTGAGCGCGAGCCACTGCTGCTGGAAGACCGCTGCAGAGAGCCAGCCGATACTTGCTCCAGACACCCTGCGATCAGAAGCCATAAACACGACGCCCCCGCTGCCATCGGCAACGGGGGCGTCTGCATGAGAGCGGGTTGTCACTTACTTGTCCGGCCGGGCCGCCAACTTGGTGCGGATGAACTCGCTGTGGCTGACATGCAGCAGCCCGGCAAGACGGCGGATGCGATGCTCTTCCTGCGGGTCCAGCTCGCCATCGGCCCAGGCCAGCTCCCAGAGCATGCCGATCAGCTCGCTGCGCTCCTCAAGACTCATGTGCTCGTTGAGCTGCTTGACGAAGCGGTAGTGGTCCGTGGCCTGCTCGGCATCCTGCTCGGCTTGGGTCAGCAGGCTGGCAAGCTCCTCATCCCCCAGCGAGAAACGCTCGGCCAGCTGGCGCGCCAAGGCGTCGCGCTCGCGTGCATCGAGATGGTCATCGGCGCGCACCACCTCGAACATCAGCACGGCCATGGCGAGTTCCGGGCCGGGCTCCTCGTTGGGACGGGCGTTGCTGCCAGGCATCATCACCTGGCGGATGAGACGATTGATCTGACCGGCAACGGATAGTTGAGCTGACATGCTGACCTCCAGGAACGGAAAATATAGTGCCTTTGAATGCTTCATGAGGGCTGCGTCACGGGTTGCAACCTCACAGTTGCGCACGGCCGCGTTGCCGGTGACGCGACGCGCCCTTCGCGCCGCCCGCGCCTTCGCGATATAGTAGCGCCCATCCCGACGGGGCGATGCGTTCGCCCCTTATCACGAGTCATCCCGGCGAGTGGCTGCGCACTGCGCAGCAGGCGCCCTTTACCGTCAAGACGAGGCCTCATGTCAGCGCGCAAGATTCTGGTTACCAGTGCCCTGCCCTATGCCAATGGGTCGATCCACCTGGGTCACCTGCTTGAGTACATCCAGACCGACATCTGGGTACGCTTCCAGAAAAGCCGTGGCCACGAATGCCATTACGTGTGCGCCGATGACGCCCACGGCACCGCCATCATGCTGCGTGCCGAGCAGGAAGGTGTCACCGCCGAGCAGCTGATCCAGCGTGTGAGTGACGAGCACCAGGCCGACTTCGCCAAGTTCGGCGTCGGCTTCGACAACTATCACTCCACCCACTCGCCGGAGAACCGCGCCCACAGCGAGCGCATCTATCTGGCGCTGCGCGATGCCGGTCATATCGCCACGCGCGATATCGAGCAGATGTTCGATCCGGTCAAGGGTCTGTTCCTGGCCGACCGCTTCATCAAGGGCACCTGCCCGAAGTGCAAGACCGAAGACCAGTACGGTGACAACTGTGAAGCCTGCGGCGCGGCCTACACCCCGGCCGAGCTGATCGATCCGGTCTCGGCCATCTCCGGCGCCACGCCGGAAATGCGCACCTCCACCCACTATTTCTTCAAGCTGCCGAACTTCGAGAACTTCCTCAAGGAATGGACGAAGAGTGGCCGCGTGCAGAGCCAGATCTCCAACAAGCTGCAGGAATGGTTCGAGGCGGGTCTGGCCGAGTGGGACATCTCCCGCGATGCGCCCTACTTCGGCTTCGAGATTCCCGACGCGCCGGGCAAGTACTTCTATGTATGGCTGGACGCGCCGATCGGCTATCTGGCCAGTTTCCAGAACCTGTGCGAGAAGCAGGGCATCGACTTCGACAGCTACTGGAAGGCCGATTCCGACGCCGAGGTCTATCACTTCATCGGCAAGGACATCGTCTACTTCCACGCCCTGTTCTGGCCGGCGATGCTGGAAGGTGCCGGCATGCGCACCCCGACCGGCGTCAACTGCCACGGTTTCGTGACCGTCAACGGCGCCAAGATGTCCAAGTCGCGCGGCACCTTCATCAAGGCCGATACCTACGCGCAGTTCCTCAACCCGGAATACCTGCGCTACTACTTCGCCGCCAAGCTGACCTCCGGTGTCGATGATCTTGACCTCAACCTCGAGGACTTCACCGCCCGCGTGAATTCCGACCTGGTCGGCAAGGTGGTCAACATCGCCAGCCGCTGCGCCGGTTTCGTCAAGAAGTTCGGCGACGGCAAGCTGTCCACGACCTGCGCCGAGCCGGAGCTGGTCGAGCGCTTCATCGCCGCTGGCGAAGGCATCGCGGCGGACTTCGAAGCCCGTGAATTCGCGCGCGCCATGCGCAAGGTGATGGAGCTGGCCGATGAAGCCAACACCTACATCGCCGACAAGGCGCCGTGGGCGATGGCCAAGGAAGACGGCCGCGAGCAGGAAGTGCTCGACGTGTGCTCCGTGGGCATCAACCTGTTCCGCCAGCTGATGGTCTATCTGGCGCCGGTGATTCCGGAGCTAACCGACAAGGCACGCGACTTCCTGAACCTCGAGAGCCTCGACTGGGCCAGCCGTGAAAGCGTGCTGACCGATCATGCGATCAACAAGTTCAAGCCGCTGCTGACCCGTGTCGAGCCGGAGCGTATCGACAAGATGCTCGAAGCCTCGCGCGAAGTGCTGGTCGAGGAGCAGAAGATCAAGGACGGCACCGCCAAGGCGGAAGCCGAAGCCGCTGCCGCACCGAGTCCGCTCGACGCCGACCCGATCGCCGAGGAGATCGACTTCGATACCTTCATGAAGACCGACCTGCGCGTGGCGAAGATCGTCAAGGCGGAGCACGTCGAGAAGGCGGCCAAGCTGCTCAAACTGACGCTGGATATTGGCGGCGAGACGCGCACCGTATTCTCCGGCATCAAGTCCGCCTACGCGCCGGAAGCGCTGGAAGGCCGCCTGACGGTGATGGTCGCCAACCTGGCACCGCGCAAGATGCGCTTCGGGGTGTCCGAGGGCATGGTGCTGGCCGCAGGTGACGACGAAGGCATCTACCTGCTGGAGCCGCACACCGGCGCCAAGCCGGGTCAGCGCGTCACCTGATGCAGTGACGCTGCACTGAGCGAGCCTCACCAAGGACTCTTCAGCACAACGCCCCGCCAGAATCGCTCTGGCGGGGCGTTGTCGTTCATGCGTCGCCTCCAGACGCCGAGACGGCTACTCGTAGCGGCGACCGGCGTGCTCCAGCCAGCCATCCACATGGCGGCCACCGGGATCATGGTGCGTCCAGTGGATCACGCCGCCCTTGTCGGTCCACTCATACTCCCCGTAGAAGCGGATGCGATCACCGACCTGAAGACTGTCGATGCGCGGCGCCAGATCGATGTTGTGCGCCACCAGAATGGTGGTGCCGCCCGCGACCCGAATCAGGAACTTCTGATGACGGCTGCCCTTGAGATCATCCCGGAGCAGACGTATCACCTCCCCCGTGCCACGTACCTGAACATCACTCTGCTGCGCACTGATGGCGCGCCTGAGTCGGCTTTCGTCCGCCGAGGAGGTGCCTTCCCCCTGCGTCGCCTCGGCCTGCGGCGACTGGAAGTCATTCCACAGCTGGGAAAGCGAGAAGTTGCCATTACCCGTCAGCTGCGAGATGCCCGCCATCGCCACCACCAGGATGATGACCCATAACGGCCGACGGCCGCGTGTTCCTGTCCTGCGCATATCCCGCTCCTTGTGCCACCTCCGGGTGACGTGAAAGTCTTTGATCACGTCACAATCAATAAAAGTAATAAAGGAATTCTTCTTTATTACTTCAAGAACCAAGCAAAACGCGAAACAATGGCCGTCTCATGCTGGCAACACTACGCCTTGCTTGCCACGCTACAGGCTGTCGGCCAGCAGCATCTTGCGTATAATACCGCCGCGCTCGACGATCCCCTGCCCTGCAGCTTCCTGACAGCTTGCGGCAGCACCAGTCCTGATCGCCTGCGAGCGCCGGTTCACGCATGCCACGAGCACGGAAGCGCCTTCGAAACACCCTGACCGAGCGACGCCCCTGATGAGTGAATACCTTCTTATCCTGATCAGCACCATCCTGGTCAACAATTTCGTACTGGTGCAGTTCCTCGGCCTGTGCCCCTTCATGGGTGTCTCCAACAAGCTGGAGTCCGCGATGGGCATGTCGCTGGCCACCACCTTCGTGCTCACGCTGTCCTCGATGTGCGCCTACCTGACCTATCACTTCATCCTCGCGCCGCTGGGGCTCGAGTACCTGCGCACCATCGCCTTCATCATGGTGATCGCCGTGGTGGTGCAGTTCACCGAGATGGTAGTCAAGAAGACCAGCCCGCTGCTCTATCAGGTGCTGGGCATCTTCCTGCCGCTGATCACTACCAACTGTGCGGTCCTCGGCGTGGCGCTGCTGACCCTGAACCGCAATTCCAGCTTCATGGAAGCCACCCTCTACGGCTTCGGCGCGGCCGTCGGCTTCTCGCTGGTACTGGTACTTTTCGCCGCCATGCGCGAGCGCCTGGCCGTCGCCGATGTGCCGCGCCCCTTCCAGGGCCCGGCCATCGCGATGATCACCGCCAGCCTGATGTCGCTGGCCTTCCTCGGCTTCTCCGGACTGGTGCAGATCTGACATGCTCGAATTCTTCAACGACCATACGCTGATCTCCGCCATCGTCGCACTGGTGGCCATGGCCGTCGTCTTCGGTGGCCTGCTCGGCTTTGCCGCCGTGGCCTTCAAGGTCGAGGGCGACCCCATCGTCGAGCAGATCGACCAGTTGCTGCCGCAGACCCAGTGCGGCCAGTGTGGCTATCCGGGCTGCAAGCCCTACGCCCAGGCCATCGCCGAAGGCGACGAGATCAACAAGTGCCCGCCGGGCGGCGAAAGCACCATCGCCTCGCTGGCCGACCTGCTGGGCCGCGAGGCCACGCCGCTGGATGGCGATACCGACAACACCCCCAAGGTGGCAGTGATTCGCGAGGACGAATGCATCGGTTGCACCAAGTGCATCCAGGCCTGCCCTGTCGATGCCATTCTCGGTGCTGCCAAGCACATGCACACCGTGATCGCCGACGAATGCACCGGCTGCGACCTGTGTGTCGAACCCTGCCCGGTCGATTGCATCGACATGGTACCGGTCGCCACCGACGTGCGTAGCTGGCACTGGCCGCAACCGGCGGGCCCGACCCGCGACAATGCCCGCTTCAGCGGCAACCTGATCGTGACCGATGCCGCCGACTCTACTGCCACATCTGCAAGGAATGTCGCCTGATGGTTCTGTCGTTACTCAAATCCATGGTGACTTCCTCACGCTCCGCTGCCACGGCGGAGGCGGAACACACGCAAAAGGGTCAGGGCGCGCCGCGCGTGTTCGACTTCCACGGCGGTATCCATCCGCCGGAGCACAAGGCGCTCTCCAACCGCGCCCCGCTGGTGGCCGCCCCGCTGCCCCGTGAGGTGGTACTGCCGCTCAGCCAGCATATCGGCGCGCCCGCCCAGCCGCTGGTGGAGATCGGCCAGCGCGTCAAGACGGGCGAGCTGATCGCCCGCGCCCAGGGCATGATCTCCGCACCGGTACATGCCAGCATCACCGGCGTGGTCACCGCCATCGAGCCTCGCCAGATCCCCCACGTCTCGGGCCTGGAAGACCTGTGCATCGTGATCGAGCGCGAGGGTGAAATCGACGAATGGGCGCGCCTGGAAGCCTGGCGCGACTGGCGTCAGCAGGAAGCCCAGGACCTGATCCAGCGCCTGCAGGACGCCGGCGTGGTCGGCCAGGGCGGCGCCGGCTTCCCCTCGGCGGTGAAGGCGCGGGTGCGTGAGCGCCACGCCATCGACACCCTGATTCTGAACGCGGCGGAGTGCGAGCCCTACATCACCGCCGATGACCTGACCATGCGCACGCATCCGGAAGCGCTGATCGAAGGGCTCGAGATTCTCGCCAGCCTGATCGGCCCCGAGTGCATTCTGATCGGTATCGAGGACAACAAGCCCGAGGCCGTCATCGCGCTGGAACAGGCGATTCGCGCCCGCCGCGCCGACAAGCGCCTGCCGCCGCTGGATTCACGCCTCGAAGTCGTGGTGGTACCGACCAGGTATCCCTCCGGCGGCGAGAAGCAGCTGATCAAGCTGCTGACGGACCGCGAAGTGCCCAGCCGTGGCCTGCCCGCCGATGTCGGCGTGGTGGTGCACAACCCGGGGACCGTGCGCGCCGTGCAGCGCGCGGTGTGTTTCGGCGAGCCGATGATCTCGCGTGTCGTCACCCTAACAGGTGAGGCGCTGCAGCACCCGCACAATGTCGAGGCGCGCCTGGGCACCTCCATCGCAGACCTGCTGCGTCTGGCGGCGCCGGCGCCGACGGGCATCGCACGTCTGGTGATGGGCGGGCCGATGATGGGCTTCACGCTCGAGAGCGACGCCCTGCCGATCATCAAGACCACCAACTGCCTGCTGGCCTCCTCTCCCGAGTCACTGCCGGCACCGGCGGTCGAGCAGCCGTGCATCCGTTGCGGCATGTGCGAACAGGCCTGCCCGGCCGAGCTGTTGCCGCAGCAGCTCTACTGGTTCTCCAAGGCACGCGAGTTCGACAAGGCCGAGCTCTACAATCTGGCGGACTGCATCGAATGCGGCGCCTGCTCCTATGTCTGCCCCAGCCAGATTCCGCTGGTGCAGTATTACCGCTTCGCCAAGGGCGAGATTCGCAGCGCCCAGCATGAGGCGCGCAAGTCCGAACGCGCTCGTCACCGCTTCGAATTCAAGCAGGCGCGCATGGCGCGCGAGGAAGCCGAGAAGGAAGCCAAGCGTCAGCAGCGCGCTCAGGCGGCACAGAAGTCCGCTGCCGCCCGCGCCGATGCCAGCGCCGCCGCAGACACGACTTCGGCCTCGGCAGCCACAGCCACCACAGCGGCCGCCGCTGCCCAGCCGGCACCGGCCACCGACATCAAGGCCTTCAAGACGGCGCGCGCCGCGGCCAACATCGGCCTCAAGAAAGCCGAAAAAGCCCTCAAGGCAGCCCAGGATGGCGGTGAGAGCTCCGAGAGCGATATCGCCAAGCTCGAGGCCAACGTGACCGCAGCCAAGACCAAGCTCGCCAGCGCCGAGAGCGCCCTGAAGGCCGCCAGCGAGACAAGCGAGTCAGCTGCCCCCGCCGCCGCAGCCCCGGCTGCCGCAGCATCGGCTGTCGATCTCAAGGCGCTAAAGACGGCGCGCGCCGCAGCCAATATCGCCGTCAAGAAGGCCGAGAAGGCCCTCAAGACCGCCCAGGACAGCGGTGAAGGCGATATCCCGGCCCTCGAGAGCAGCCTGGCAGAGGCCAAGACCCGACTGGCCAAGGCTGAAGCCGACCTCAAGGCTGCCAGCGAGTCAGCGGCCCCTGCACCGGCCGGCGCTTCCTCGACAGGCGCGGCTGCCCCGGCAGCCGACCTCAAGGCGCTCAAGACGGCGCGGGCCGCCGCCAATATCGCGGTCAAGAAGGCCGAGAAGGCCCTCAAGACCGCCCAGGACAGCGGTGAAGGCGATATCCCGGCCCTCGAAAGCAGCCTGGCAGAGGCCAAGACCCGACTGGCCAAGGCTGAAGGCGATCTCAAGACCGCCAGCGAGGCCAGCGAGTCAGCTACCCCTGCACCGGCCGGCGCTTCCGCGACGGGCGCGGCTGCCCCGGCAGCCGACCTCAAGGCACTCAAGACAGCACGCGCTGCGGCCAATATCGCAGTCAAGAAGGCCGAAAAGGCCCTGGCCCGCGCCAGCGAGAGCGGCGAAGGCGATATCGAGGACCTCCAGACCCTGCTGGCCACGGCCCAGGAAAACCTGCGCGCCGCCGAGGTGCGCCTCAACAGCGCGCAAGCCGGCAGCACTGACGCGACGCCTGCCGCCAAGAGCGCGGGCGAATTGATTCCCGAGGCGCCAAAGCCTGCCGCAGGTTCTGTGGGACGCGGCAGCATGGCCAGCAACGTGACGCTCTCTCAGGCAGAGATCGAGGCATCACGCGCCGAGAACCTCGCCAAGCGTCACAAGCAGGTCAGCATCGCGGTCAAGGCGGCCGAGGCGGCACACCGCAAGGCGGAGGCGGCATTGAGCGAGGCGGATGACGAAAACCGTCAGCGCCTGGCGACCAAGGTCGACCGCACACGCCGCAATCTGGAACACGCCCGCGAGTCATTGGCCGAGGTGCAGGCACTGGTGGACGCCCAATGAACGACCTGAGCCCAATTACCGCGCCAATGGCGACTCATCCTGAAGCACGCCTCGTGTCATTGCCCATTTACCGCAAGGATCTGACCGTCTCATGAGCCTGATGCATGCAAGCTCCCCCCATGCCCACGGGCCGACCGCTACCTCGCGCGTTATGGCCTGGGTGTTGGCCGCGACGCTGCCGGGTATCGCCGTGCTGTGCTGGCACTATGGCTGGGGTGTGCTGTTCAACCTCGTCTTCGCCTGTCTGGCGGGTGTCGCCCTCGAGGCGCTGCTGCTCAAGCTGCGTGGCCGTCCGGTCAGCTTCTTTCTCAAGGACAATTCCGCGCTTGTGACCTGCGTGCTGCTGGCGGTGTCGTTGCCGCCGCTGGCGCCCTGGTGGCTGGTGCTGACCGGTGTGATCGCGGCCATCGTGGTCGCCAAGCAGCTCTACGGTGGCCTGGGCCAGAATCCGTTCAATCCGGCGATGGTCGCCTATGCGCTGCTGCTGATCTCCTTCCCGGTCGAGATGTCGCGCTGGTCATCCCCCGATGGCTTCGTGCTCGGCTTCACTGACAGCCTGCGGCAGTTCTTCGGCGTGATCACCACGCCAGATGCCCTGACCGGCGCCACGCCACTGGACGCCTTCCGCAACAAGGGTGAGCTTTCCAGCAGCGAGTTCTGGGCAGACCCGAGCCTGCTGCCCGCCGCCAACCTGCTGGCCTGGCAGCAGACGGCCATCGCCTGGGGCCTCGGCGGCCTGGTGCTGCTGGCGCGTCGCCTGATCACCTGGCATATCCCGGTGGCGATGCTGGGCAGCCTGGCGCTGATCTCCGCCATCTTCGCCTTCGTGGATGGCGAGCAGCACGCCAGCCCCCTGTTCCACCTGCTGTGCGGTGCGGCGATCTTCGGCGCCTTCTTCATCGCCACGGACCCGGTCACGGCGGCGACCTCCAACAAGGGCAAGCTCTATTACGGCGTCGGCATCGGCGTGCTGATCTACCTGATTCGCACCTTCGGCGCCTATCCTGACGCCATCGCCTTCGCGGTGCTGCTGATGAACTTCAGCGTGCCGTTCATCGATTACTACACCCAGCCACGCAGCTATGGTCACAAGAAGGCCCGTCGCGGCATCAAGCTGGAGGACAAGGCATGAGCCTGACGCCTGATCAGCCCGAACAGCAAGCCCAGGCCGCGCAGGGTCTGAAGCACACCATCGCGCGGGCAGCGCTGGGTCTGGCGGTCTTCGCTGTCGTCACCGCCGGCGTCGTCGCCGTGACCCAGATGACCACCGCCGAGACCATTGCCGACAATGAGCGTGCCGCCCAGAGCGCGGCGCTGGCCGAGATCATCCCGCCGTCGCTGCACGACAATGACCTGCTCGACGCGGCCTTCGCCCTGCCGCCCTCCCGGGTGCTGGGTCTGGAGAGCGCCGATACCGGCTGGCGAGCCACCAGGAATGGCGAGACCGTCGCGGTGCTGCTGCCGGTGGTGACCGGCAAGGGTTACAGCGGCGATATCCGCCTGCTGGTCGGTATCCGTGCCGATGGCAGCGTGGCCGGTGTACGCGCCGTCAAGCACGCCGAGACCCCGGGGCTGGGCGACAAGATCGAAGCGCGCAAGTCCGACTGGATCCACGAATTCGATGACCAGACGCTCAGCTCGGTGGAGTGGAAGGTGCAGAAGGATGGCGGTGATTTCGACCAGTTCACCGGCGCGACCATCACCCCGCGTGCCGTGGTGGGTGCCGTTCGTCAGGCATTGATCTACTTCATGGCGCACCGCACGGCGCTGCTGGCAGGCGACAGCGAGACACTGACCGCGACCCGCCGCGCTGCCAGGGCCCAACAGAGTACGCAAGCTCCCACCGCTGATGGCACGCTCACGCCATCAGCGCCTTCTGAACACGGCGGAGACGACCCTCATGAGTGATATCTCGCTTGGCAAGATCAGCCGCGACGGCCTGTGGGACAACAACCCGGCACTGGTACAGCTGCTGGGCCTGTGTCCGCTGCTGGCCGTCACCGCCAGCGTCGTCAACGCCATCGGGCTGGGGCTTGCCACGCTGCTGGTGTTGATCGGCTCCAACGTGGCGGTATCGCTGATCCGCAATCTGGTGCCTTCTGCAGTGCGCCTGCCGGCCTTCGTGATGATCATCGCCTCCTTCGTGACCTGTGCGGAGCTTCTGATGAAGGCCTACACCTATGAGCTCTATCAGATTCTTGGCATCTTCATTCCGCTGATCGTCACCAACTGTGCGATTCTCGGGCGTGCCGATGCCTTCGCCGCCAAGCACCCCGTGCTGCCGGCCGCCACCGATGGCTTGATGATGGGACTGGGGTTCATGGCCGTGCTGGTACTGCTGGGCGGCATGCGTGAGCTGTTCGGCCAGGGCACGCTCTTTGCCGGCATGGAACTGCTACTCGGGCCGATGGCTGCCGACTGGCAGCTGACGATCTTCCCGGACTACTCCTTCCTGTTCCTGGTGCTGCCGCCGGGCGCCTTCTTCTGCATGGGGCTGATCATCGCGGGCAAGAAGACCATCGATGAGCGCCTCGAGCAGCGCCGCAAGGCCGCCAACGCCGATGTGCCCAAGGTATCGCGGCGTGTGCGCGTGACCGGCACCATCTCCTGAGCCCCTCTCACTCAGACTGTCAGCCACTGGTTGACAGTCCGAGTCGACGTCCCCGCTCCCAAGCCCTTACCGCAGCCCCGAGATACCATGAACGCCCAGAAACGCCTCGAGATCTTCACCCGCCTGCGCAACGAGAATCCTGAGCCACGCACCGAGCTTGCCTGGTCAACGCCCTTCGAGCTTTTGATCGCGGTACTGCTGTCGGCGCAGGCGACGGATGTGGGCGTCAACAAGGCCACGGCGAAGCTGTATCCGGTCGCCAATACGCCGGAGAGCATTCTCGCGCTGGGCGTCGAGGGTCTGAAGGAGTACATCAAGACGATCGGCCTGTTCAATACCAAGGCCGAGAACGTCATCAAGACCTGCTGCATGCTGATCGAACGGCATGGTGGCGAGGTACCGCAGACCCGCGAGGCGCTGGAAGCGCTGCCCGGCGTGGGCCGCAAGACCGCCAACGTGGTGCTCAACACCGCCTTCGGCCAGCCGACCATGGCGGTGGACACGCACATCTTCCGCGTTTCCAACCGCACGCGCATCGCCCCGGGCAAGAACGTGCTGGAGGTCGAGCACAAGCTGATGCGCCATGTGCCCAAGGAGTTCCTGGTCGATGCCCACCACTGGCTGATCCTGCATGGCCGCTACACCTGCTTGGCACGCAAGCCGCGCTGCGGCAGCTGCATCATCGAGGACCTCTGTGAGTACAAGGACAAGGTCGACCTGTAACGCCTCCCGGCACGAGGGTTTGATGACTTCTTCATGACCAGGGGCTTGATGACTGGGCCTTGATGACTGGGCCTTGATCACCAGACGCCTGGCGAAAGCCCCGATCCTGCGTGGCCTGCATGCATGATCGTTGATTGAGCATGAACCCCGCCTCCCCACCTATTCAACCGAGCGGCAACGTAGACTGAGAGCACAGCCCGTTGCCTCAGGAACCTGCCATGACCGCACCTTCCGATGCCGGGGATCGCCGCCCTCCGCGCCCAGAAGGCTCCGACGATTCCCGCCAGCCTGATGACAGCTGCCTGCACTCGCGTCTGCAGGAGATGTCGTCACGTCTCGAGGCACTGGAAGCCGAGAACCACCTGCTGCGCACCCTGGTCGACACCCACCCCGATATCCTGTTCATCAAGGATGCCAAGGGGCTGTTCCGCTTCGCCAATCGCACCTTGACCGACTTCTACGGTACTACGCTCGAAGACATCATCGGGCGCGACGACAGCCATTACACCGGCAACACCGAGCAGAGCCACTTCTTTCGGCGCAGCGTGGAGCAGGTACTCAGCAGGTTCGAGCGCGAGACGATCTTCGAGGATGCCACCGACGGCACCACCGGCGAGGTCAACCACTTCCGCTCCATCAAGCAGCCCTTCCATGACACTCACGGCCAGCCGCTGGTCGCCGTTCTGGCGCACAACATCACCACCGAAGTCCGTGAGCATGAGCGCAAGACCCGCCAGATCGACCACATCTATGACACCTCGCTGGAAGGCTTCTGGGACTGGAACATCCTGACCAGTTCCGTGACGCACAATCGCCGCTGGTCACAGATTCTGGGCATCCCGGAGAGCGAGCTCAGCAACAGCCTGGAAGAATTCGCAAGCCTGCTGCACCCCGAGGACAAGCCCGAGGCGATGATCGCCATCCAGGACTGCATGGCGGGCAAGACGGCCTATTATCACCGCCACCGCATGCTGACCCGCGGTGGCGACGTCGTCTGGGTGATCGACAAGGGCGATGTCACCGAGCGGGACAGCGAAGGCAATCCGCTGCGCATGATCGGCTCGATCACCGATATCACGCGTATCGTCGAATCAGAGGCCCTGCTGCACCAGCACAGTCGCTTCGACTCGCTGACCAAGCTGGCCAACCGAGCCACCCTGATCGACAGCCTGCAGCAGGCCATCATCATCACCGACGCCCGTGACACCCACGGCGCGCTCATCTTCATCGATCTGGACCACTTCAAGAAGATCAACGACCTGCTGGGGCATACCACCGGCGACCATCTGTTGATCGAGGTGGCCCATCGCCTGAGCTCAACGGTGCGTGACAGCGACCTGGTGGCGCGCTTCGGCGGGGACGAATTCGTCATCCTGGTACAGCCCCTGAGCCACGATCCGCAGATTGCCTGTCGCGAACTGGATGAGCTGCTTGAGCGCCTGCAGCAGGTACTCAACCAGCCGTATTCGCTCTTGGGCCCACAGTCGCAGCCGCTGCAGCATCACAGCTCGGCAAGCCTGGGCAGCATCATGTTCCATGATCGCCATCTGAGTGCGGAGGAGCTCATCCGGCGTGCGGATATCGCGATGTATCGCGCCAAGGAGGGCGGGCGCAACCAGACCGTCCGCTTTGACCCCAGCATGCGTGTGGAGCTTGAGCGCGCCATACAGCTGGAAAATGACCTGCGCAGCGCCATCGAGACCGAAGAGCTGTACCTGGAACTGCAGCCGCAATTCGATCGAGGGCTCAAGCTGGTCGGCGCCGAGTGCCTGTTGCGCTGGCGACACGCCAAGCTCGGCAATATCTCGCCCTATGAATTCATTCCGCTGGCCGAGAAGAGCCAGCTGATCGACAGCCTCGGCGACTGGGTGCTGGAGCAGGCCTGCAAGCTGCTGGAGGACTGGCAGAAAGGCACCGCCTTCGCCAGGCTCTATCTGTCGGTCAATGTCAGCGTCAAGCAGCTGGACTCCCCTCACTACGTCGGCAATGTCGCCAAGGCACTCAGCCAGCACACGCTGGACCCGCAATATCTGCAGCTGGAGCTGACCGAAAACGTCTTCGCCACCGACATGCCTGCCACGGTGGCACGCATGCACGAACTGCGCTCGCTGGGCCTGCGTCTGTCACTGGATGATTTCGGCACCGGCTTCTCCTCCCTGACCTACATCAAGCACTTGCCCTTCGATGAGCTCAAGGTCGACCGCAGCTTCGTCAATGATCTCGAGAACGACGAGATCAACCGCCGCATGGTGGACTTCATGGTGCAGCTGGGGCGTGAGTTGGGCATGTGCGTAGTGGCAGAAGGCGTCGAGACCCCCAGTCAGCGCGATCTGTTACTGGAGATGGGCTGCGATGCCCTGCAGGGTTACCTGATGGACAAGCCGATGGCGATCGAGGCATTCACCGCCAGGTATCAGCTCGGATGACAGCGCATCCGCGTCTTTCATGGCACACTGGGGCCTCTTTTCTGTTTGGACATCATGCGTTATGGAAGACTTCTTCAACTGGATCGGCACCCAGCTCGGTGCCGCCATTCGCTTCATCGTCGAAGGCCTGAGCGGTTTCTTCGCCAACTTCGATGATGCCCTATCGGGATTCTTCAATGGCTTGACCGGCGAGCTGGGACTTGGCACATCACTGTTCAGCCTGCTGGGATTGGCACTGGGGCTCTATCTGCTCTTCAAGGGCATCACGTCGCTGTTGAGAGGCTCCATCATCGGCGGACTATTGATGACCTTCATCGGCCTGACCTTCCTGGGCTGGATGATTGCCTGACGCGCACAATGCCCCTGAAAGCGACGCCCCAGAAGCGACGCCTTGGAAGCGATGACCGTGAAGGCGATACCCTGGCGGGACTCGCGCCAGGCTCGTGACATGAAAAAGCCCCTGCCGATCGGCAGGGGCTTTTTCATGTCAGCGGCAGTCATCACCATGCGCTCGATGACTGCCGCCTGTCTTCAAGGGTCAGTTCAGAGGATCAGGCCAGCGCCTTCTCCACGACTTCATACAGGTTGTTCGAGAGCTTCTCGCCACGGATACGCTCAAGCTCTGCCTTCATCAAGTCCTGACGCTTGGCATCGAAGCGCTTGTAACGCGTCAACGGCGTGATGATGCGCGCCGCGATCTCCGGGTTCAGGCGATTGAGCTCAATGACCACATCCGCCAGCAGACGATAGCCTTCGCCATCGAGACGGTGGAAGTTGACGCGGTTCTGGCCGGCGAAGGCGCCAATCAAGGCACGCACCTTGTTGGGGTTGGTCAACGAGAAGGCCGGATGCTCCATCAGGAAGCGCACACGGTCCAGCACATCGGCCTGCGGACGCGTGACCTGGATCGAGAACCACTGGTCCATCACCAGCGGATCATGCGACCAACGCTCGGCGAAGGACTTGAGCGCCGGGTCACCCAGATCGGTGCGTGAGGAGTGCACCAGCATCGTCAGCGCGGCACGCACGTCGGTCATGTTGTGGGCCGCCGCCAGCTGGGCCTGGGCCAGACGCACGCCCTCCTCGTCCTCGATGCTCATCAGATAGCTGAGCGCGGCATTCTTGAGGCTGCGACGCGCCATCTGCTCGAAGGTCGGCGCGTAGTCGCCCTGCTGCTCGTTGGCGTGATAGAGCGCCACGAAGTCGTCGCGCAGCGCACTGGCCAACTGTGCCTTGGCGGTCTTGCGCGCCCAGTGGATGGCATCGACATCGACGACACTCTGCTGCTCGGCGATATAGGCCTCCGAAGGCAACGTCAGCATCTCGGCCAGCACCGCACGATCGGAAGCTTCGCTCTGGAGAAGGAAGCGATAGGCGGCCAGCAGGCGCTCATCCAGCTGGGCCTCGTGCTCGCCACGCTGCCAGGCCGCCATCAGGTCTTCAAGCGCTGCCATGGCCAGACGCTGACCGGCATCCCAGCGGTTGAAGCCATCGCTGTCGTGCTGCATCAGGAAGGCCAGCTGCTCGCGGCTGTAGTCAAAGGCCAGCTTGACCGGCGCCGAGAAGCCACGCAGCAGCGACGGCACCGGCTCGGCATCGCCCGCAAGGCCGGTGAAGACGAAGGTCTGTTCGGCCTCGGTCAGCTCCAGTACGGTTTCCGTGCCCAGCGCTTCGCCGTCGAGGGTCAGCGTCAGATCGCTGCCATCGGCGCCGACCAACCCCATGCGCACCGGAATCACCAGCGGCAGCTTCTCCGCCTGCCCCGGCGTGGGCGGCGTGGACTGACGCAGCGTGAGGGAATAGGTGCCAGCCTGGGCATCGAAGGCGCCACTGGCGGCGATGTTCGGCGTTCCGGCCTGGGAGTACCAGCGCATGAACTGGCTGAAGTCGCGGCCGGAGGCTTCGCTCATCGCGCTGATGAAGTCCTCGATGGTGGCGGCGCTGCCATCGTTGCGCGCGAAGTAGAGATCACTGCCACGGCGGAAGGCCTCTTCCCCGAGCAGATTGGCGACCATGCGCACCACTTCGGAGCCCTTCTCGTAGATGGTCAGGGTGTAGAAGTTGGAAATCTCGATATAGGAGGCCGGGCGCACCGGGTGTGCGGTGGGGCCGGCATCTTCGGCGAACTGCGCGGTACGCAGCATGGCGACGTCTTCGATACGCTTGACCGGCGCCGAGTTCATGTCGGCGGAGAAGGTCTGGTCACGATAGACGGTGAAGCCTTCCTTCAGGGACAGCTGGAACCAGTCACGGCAGGTGACACGGTTGCCCGACCAGTTGTGGAAGTATTCATGCGCGACCACCCCTTCGACGCGCTGGAAGGCGGCGTCGGTGGTGGTATCGGGGTTGGCCAGCACGCAGGCGCTGTTGAAGATGTTGAGGCCCTTGTTCTCCATCGCGCCCATGTTGAAGTCGTTGACCGCGACGATCATGAAGATGTCGAGGTCATATTCACGACCGTAGACTTCCTCGTCCCACTTCATGGAGGCCTTGAGGGAGTTCATGGCGTGCTGGGTCTTGTCGAGATTTTCCGGCTCGACCCAGATTTCCAGAGCGACTTCACGGCCACTCATGGTGGTGAAGCTGTCGTCATGCTTGACCAGGTCACCCGCCACCAGCGCGAACAGATAGCACGGCTTGGGGTGCGGGTCCTGCCAGGTGACGAAGTGACGACCGCCCTCGCGCTCGCCACGCTCAATGGGATTGCCGTTGGAGAGCAGGATCGGGTAGCTGTCCTTGTCGGCGATGATGGTGGTGGTGAACACCGACATCACGTCCGGGCGGTCCGGGTAGTAGGTGATGCGACGGAAGCCTTCGGCCTCGCACTGGGTGCAGAACATGCCCGAGGACACGTAGAGGCCTTCCAGCGCGGTATTCGCGGCCGGGTCGATCACCACCACCGTCTCGAGCTCACAGTTGGCCGGCAGGCCGGCCAGCGTCATGTGTGTCTCGTCGAGCTTGTATTCATCACTGGCCAGCGCTCGCCCATCGACACGCACGGACTCAAGCGTCAGATGCTCGCCATTGAGCACCAGCGGCGGCGTGGCGTCACTGCCCACGGCGGCATCGGGATTGGCCTCAAGGGTCAGCACGGTCGTCACACGGGTCGCGGACGGTGCCAGATCAAACGTCAGCCGGGTGTCCAGCACACGCCAGGCGGGTGCCTGATAATCGGCAAGATGAATCGCTGCAGGTTGTGACATCAAAGACTCCGCAATCAGCGCCGCGGGAGAGGACTCCTCACGGCAGGAAGACAGCGGACAGCGAGGGAGCAGACACCTCACCTGCCCGCGATGAAGCGCTCATTCGCGCGGAAGGGATTCGCCACTGACGGCAAGGTTCGCCCCCTCGCCCTTGGGCTCCGGGCGCGTGGCCAGCCAGAGTGCCAGCAGCGACAGGAAGACCAGCAGCGAGACCTTGACGGCCAGCACTGACACGGTGAACAGGATGATCAGCATCGAGACGGCCAGCATGCTGACCGCCATGATGCGGGCGCGCAGCGGAATGGCGCGTTCGCGCTCCCAGGCCACCAGTGTCGGCCCGATCTGGGGATGTTCCCGGATATAGCGCGCAAAGCGCGGTGAGCCTCGGCTGGCACAGGCCAGCGCCAGCAGCATGAAGACGGTGGTGGGCAGCAGCGGCAGAAACATGCCAGCGAAGCCGATGCCGAAGAACAACCAGGCCAGGCCAAGCCAGCAGATACGCTTCATGCGCCGAAAGATCATCATGTCGAATCCTCACCACCTGCGGTCACACACCTTGTGCTTCCTGCTATCAGTCAAACGCCAAGTCGTGCATGGGAAAAGTACTTTCTGACTATCCGCCTGATAGCAACTGCGTGCATGGTAACGGGCTTGCCGATATCGCGAAAGGCCACGCCCCCCGCCACGGGGGCCGTGGGCCGCTGTCTGCGCCGGATTCGACGCCGCAATCCGTCGAGCCGGGCGTGGCTTAGCGGCGGTCAGCCGCGCTGCGTTCAGTCGGGCTGCGCCAACTGCCAGAGACGCATGATGGCCTCGCAGCGGTCAGCCAGCAGCTCCGAGGTGCGCGCCAGCGCCTGCTCAAGCGGCATGGCACTGTCACACAGCGTGAAGACGGCACTGACCCCTTCATCATGGGCGGCTTGCCAGCCCTCGGCCAGTCGCCCCGCCAACACGATGGCGGGCACCCCGGCGACTCGCGCGGCTCGCGCCGCACCGATGGGGGTCTTGCCGCCCAGGCTCTGGCCATCCAGACCGCCTTCCCCGGTGATCAGCAGATCACAGCCCACCAGACGCTCGCTCACCTTGAGGCGCTCCATCACCAGCTCGATGCCCGGGCGCAATTCACCATGCAACCAGGCCGCCACCGCGAAGCCCATGCCGCCTGCGGCCCCTGCACCGGCCAGCTGTTGCTGATCCGCACCCAGCACTTCAGCGCTGAGGCGAGCGAAGTGGGCCAGTGCCGCATCCAGCTCCTCGACCACCGCGGCATCGGCACCCTTCTGCGGGCCGAACACGGCGCTCGCGCCGCGCGGGCCACACAGGGGGTTGTCGACGTCGACCGCGGCAGACACCTTGAGATCGGCCAGGCGTGGGTCCAGCGCACTGACGTCCAGACTCGCCAGACGCGCGAGGGCCGCGCCGCCTGCGGGCAGCTCATTGCCATCAGCGTCGAGCAGACGCAGCCCGAGCGCGCGCAGCATGCCGCTGCCGCCATCGTTGGTGGCACTGCCGCCCAGCGTGACGATCAGCCGCTCGGCACCGGCGTCCAGCGCCGCCAGGATCAGCTCGCCTACGCCATGCGTGTCGGCGACACGCGCGTCGCGCTCTTCAGGGCTGACCAGATGCAGACCACTGGCCTCGGCCAGCTCGACGATGGCCGTGCGGCTACCCGGCTGCCAGCCCCACTGGGCGGTGACGTCGCGCCCGAGCGGATCACGCACCTGAGCGCTGCGCGCCTCGATGGGGTCTGCTTCACTGGCCGCCGCCAACAACGCCGCCAGCGTGCCCTCACCGCCATCCCCCAGCGGGCAGAGGTCGATCTGTGCCTCGGGCAGTACCCGGCGAACACCACGCGCCATGGCCTCGGCGGCATCACTGGCTGCCAGCGCTTCCTTGAAGCTGTCAGGAGCAATCAACAAGCGCGGCGCACCGGCAGAATTTGAGGAACCAGAAGAAGCGGAGACAGCAGCAGCGGAGACAGTCATGCAGACATTCCTTGTCGAAGGTGAAGGAGCGAATGGGGTGACTCAGTGCAAGATATTCCCATGATACGCTGTCATTGGTGCCATGCGGGACCCTGAAACGCAAACTGCCACCCAGGGTCTCCCGAGGGTGGCAGTGGCAGTACAGGCTGACAGTAGTGCTTACTTGACCAGACGCGTCTCGGTGGGCGCCAGCGTGACCTTGCCTTCGCGCTTGAGATGCCCGAGCGCACGCTTGAAATTGGCCTTGCTGGCACCGAAGGCCTCGCTGATGGCTTCCGGCTCGCTCTTGTCGCCCAGCGGCAGCACGCCCTGACTGCCTTCCAGCGCGGCCAGAATGCGGTCCGCCAGCTGCTGATGGCCAGCCGGGCCCGGCGCCTGCGGCGTGAGATCGACATTGCCCTTGCCGTCATTCTTCAACACCCACAGACGCAGACGGTTGCCGATGCGCAGACGCGTGAAGATACGGTCGTGGTGCACCAGGCCCCAATGGGCGTTGTCGATGATGATCTTCATGCCCAGGTCGGTGCGGGCAGCGACGAGACCGGAGACCTCCTGCCCCACCGCGTAGGTGGCCGGGGTCTTGTCGAGCCATCGATCCAGTCGCATCGAGGCGACCATCCGGTCACTGTGCTTGTCGAGACCGACGTGCACCATGGCGAACTGGCCGGCCTTGAGCTCACGCTTGCGCTCGCCGTAGGGCAGCAGCAGATCCTTGCCCAGGCCATTGTCGAGGAAGGTGCCGATATCATTGACCTCGACCACCTTGAGCGCGGCGAATTCGCCGACCATGGCGCGCGGATAACGCGTAGTGGCCAGCAGACGGTCTTCATCATCCAGACTGACAAAGACGTCGACTTCGTCACCAATGTCGGCCCCCGCCGGAATGAAAGGTGTCGGCAGCAGGATTTCCCCGCGATCTCCACCATCAAGGAAGACGCCGAAGCCGACCCGCTTGGTGATCGTCAGGGTGTTGCGCTGGCCGATAGCGAGCGGAGCAGACATATAACCTCTCTTTGCGCGTTGGCGGGTGCCGTAGCGGCCCGCATGGCGCAGATATCACGTACGAATAGGGTGAAACGCTTTGAAAGCGACGCGTCCGGTCGTCTCGAGTGATGCACCGGGCTGGACAAGCGTAGCCCCAGCGACGAGACATGACGCTTTCAAAGCGAATCCGTTGATCCAGAAAACATGCGAGTCAGTGACTCTCACGACAGCGCAAATCAGCGAGTCAAACGAATACAGCACCGCACGCCGATAGCGAACGGTGCTGATAATGGCGACCGCCAGTCACTTGCGCGCTGGATCAGTCGCGGAAGTTGTTGAACTGCAGCGGCAGATCGATACTCTCATCGCCCTTGAGCAGTGCCATGGCGCCCTGCAGGTCGTCACGCTTCTTGCCGGTGACGCGGACCTTCTCGCCCTGGATCTGCGCCTGGACCTTGAGCTTGGCATCCTTGAGCGCCTTGACGATCTTCTTGGCGGTCGGCTGGTCCAGCCCCTGACGCAGCACCAGCTGCTGACGGGCACGCACACCAGCGGTTTCGGCATCCTTCTCTTCCAGGCAGCGCACGTCGATGCCACGCGCGATCAGACGGCCCTTGAGCAGTTCGACCATCTGACGCAACTGGAAATCGGCATCGGCTTCCAGATTGACGTTCTCTTCCTTCTCGAGTTCGAAGCTGGCAGTCACGCCCTTGAAATCAAAGCGCGTCGCGAGTTCGCGATTGGCCTGATCGACGGCATTCTGAACTTCGTGCTTGTCGAGTTCGGAGACAATATCGAATGACGGCATGGGAGCGATTCCTTTGAAGCCATGAAGAATAAACAGCGCATCCTAGCCCATGGGGGCCACGCGCGCCATGCCCCCGGCTCAGGCGGCGCCGGCATTCACCGTCGAGGGCGACCCCGGGTGCGCTTCACCGGCATCACCGGCCGCGAGTTTTTGAGCCACTGGCGTCGGCGAATCCAGCGTCAGTGCCTTGCGCATCTTCCAGGCGGCCGCCCCATCGGCATAGTAATCGCGCAGGCGACCACACTTCTCGAAGCCGTGTCGCTCGTAGAGCGCGATCGCCGCGCCATTGCCGGTATGCACCTCAAGATCGAACTGCGTACAGCCCTGGGCGATGGCCAGCTGCTCAAGCGATGTCAGCATGCGCTGGGCAAGGCCGCGGCCACGCGATTCCGGATGCAGGCAGAAGGAGTAGAGTCGCGCCCGGCGTGAATTGCGCCGAAACAGCACGGTGCCGTAGCCGAGCACACTGCGCAGCGGCGTGGCGTCATCACGCTCGACGCTACCGTCTGGCCATAGCGCGGCCATGACATCGTCCACCGCCGCTGTGGACGGGATGACATCGTCATCGGGCTGGATGATCACCAGGGTACGGGCATGGGCACGCAGAATCAGGTGGGACAGCTGACGACGACTGAACCAGTCGCTGTCGAAACTGACTTCCTCGAGCTCTACCAGAGCGTCGAGATCGGCCCGGATGGCCGGGCGTAAAATGGGGGTCATGGTGCAGGCTCTCCCGCCTGTCAGCGCCCTGACGCTGCTTGATGTTCAGCGTGTCGCGGGGCGGTAGCAATGCGCTGCATTCTGGGCATGCAGGCGCGTCTTGTCTTGGTCTCTTTGCATGAAATTATTTCACTTTCCAGCCTATTGCGATGACGGGGATTGTTTCTCATGATGCGCGCATTCGGCACCACTTCGGTGCCCGCCTTGCGAGGCTTCGCAATGTCCCGCCTGCGTATCGTGGTTGACCGTGTGTCTGACTGGCGCGCCTTCTATCCCAGTGATGATGTCATCAGCGCCCATGACTTTCTTTCCGAACTCTCAAGCGATGCGCCAGCCCAGCGCGCCGACGATGCGCCGCAGCCCGCCACCCACGTCATCAATCTGTGCGGCGGGCTGGATTACCTGGGCATCGGCTATTACGTCTCGTTGCTGGCCCAGGCGCGTGGCCAGAAGGCGCTGCCGTCGGTGGAGACCCTCAATCAGCTGTCACGCAAGTCGCTGATCGACATGGAGCTGGGCGGCATCCGCGTGCTGCTCGAGGAGCTGACACGCAAGGGCGCCCTGCCCGCCCCGCAAGGCATGACGCATGGGGCTGGCAAGCCGCCACGACTCGACCTGCTGCTGACCTTCGGCGAGAGCGCAGACCCCGCGCTTGCACGCCTCGCACGCAAGCTGTTCGAGCGTCTGCCCTGCCCGCTGCTGGAGGTGCGTCTTGAAGGCCGAAGCGATCATTGGGTGCTCAAGCGGGTGCGCCCGCAATCCCTGAGCCACCTGGCAACGGCGGATGAAGACCGCTTCGCTCAGGCGCTCAATCGCCATTCGCGCAAGGTGTGGCGCACGCCCAAGGCCCGCCGCCATTATCGCTTCGATCTCGCCATGCTGGTCGACCCGGACGAGGCGCTGCCGCCGTCGAACCGCACCGCGCTCAAGCATTTCATCCGCGAAGGACGGCGCCTGGGCATCGATGTCAGCCTGATCACCCGGCGCGACGAGGGCCGCCTGGCCGAGTTCGATGGACTGTTCATCCGCGAGACGACCAGTCTGGATCACCACACCTATCGCATGGCCAAGCGTGCCGAGCACGAAGGGCTGGTGGTGATCGATGACAGCCAGTCGATCCTGCGCTGCACCAACAAGGTCTTCCTGCATGAGCTTCTCAAGGCACGTGGTCTGAGTGCCCCACAGGGTCGCCTGATCCATCGGGGCGAACTGCGCCAGCTGGCCGAGCGCGGTCAGCACATGCGCTACCCGCTGGTGATGAAGGTACCGGATGGCGCTTTCTCCCGCGGCATCGTCAAGATCGATGGCCCCGAGACACTGGTGCGCGAAGCCGAGCGGCTGTTCCAGGATTCCGCCCTGCTGCTGTTGCAGGAGTGGCTACCGACCGAGTTCGACTGGCGCATCGGCGTGCTCGACGGCAAGCTGCTGTTCGCCAGCCGTTACTACATGGCGCGCGGCCATTGGCAGATCTACGACCACAGCGGCGCGCGTACCCGCTCCGGCGGCTTCGCGACAGTCGACCCGAGCGAGGTGCCAGCGGCCGTGATCAAGGCGGCCCTGAAGGCGACCCGCCTGATCGGCGATGGCCTCTATGGCATCGACTTGAAACAGCTGGAGGACCGCGTGGTGGTCATCGAGGTCAACGACAATCCGAATCTGGATGCCGGCGTCGAGGATGTGGTGCTGGGACGCGAGCTCTACCGGCGCGTGATGCAGGTCTTTCTGGCACGCATGCAGGCGCGCCGCCAGCCCGTGCTGGGGTGACACCCCCCGAGTCTGCAAGCCTCTAGCAAGAAGCGAGAAACCAGAAACCAGAAACCAGAAACCAGAGGCACAGAAACGACAGCGCCCACCCTCCGTGAAGGAGCGTGGGCGCTGTCGTGTGTGCGGTGCTGTGCTCTTGGCTATGGCTCAGCCGCGGCTCATTGCTCGCCGAGCTGGGCCTCGATCTCGTAGCCGGTGAACTTGCGCAGGTTGATCACGCCGCTGTCGAGAATCAGATACTGCCCCTTGAGGCCTTCGAGCACGCCTTCCACCACTGGCGTCTTGTCGAAATTGAACGAGGTGACCTTGGTCGGCGCGCTGCGCACCGGAAACTCGAAGGCCAGCGCCGTGGTGTCCAGCACCCGGATGGCACCCTCGCCGCAATGCGCCTGAAGGGCCGCCAGGCCCTCCGACATCTGCTCGAGCAGCGCATCACGTTCCGCTTCCAGATCCAGCTCGGCCACATCGCCCTTGAGCATCGCGCGCCAGTTGGTGCGGTCGTTGAGCGCCTGCTTGAACAGCACCTCGACCAGCCCTGATTGCAGGCGATTGGACACCTCGACGATGGGCAGCGCCTGGATGGCGCCCTGATCGAACCAGCGTGTCGGCATCTGGGTCTTGCGCGTGATGCCGACCTTGAGGCCGGAGGAATTGGCCAGATAGACGATATGCGGCTGGAAGCAATGCTCCTCGCCCCACTGCGGATCACGGCAGGTGCCTTCGGCGTAGTGGCAGGTCTCCGGCTTCATGATGCAGCCATCGCACTGCGGCAGCTTGCGAAAGCAGGGATAGCAATGCCCCTGCGCGAAGCTCTTCTTGGTCTTGCGACCGCAATGGCTGCAGTGGATCTGACCGGAGAAACTCAGGCGCACCTTGTGGCCGATATAGGCATTCAGCGGCTGGGTAGTCTCGCCCAGACGCAGGCCATAGCTGGCCGCCAACGGCTCCCGCGTGACCGACAGCGTGTCAGGCGCAGTATCGATCGTCGGCACCTCGCCGGCGGGCACGATGGACATCTTGCGGAGGTTGCCGCTCAGGGTTACGGCCGGTACCTCGGGAAGCATCGCTTTGGTGGTCAGTGCATCATCCAGTGTCAGTTGACCCACTTGATCTGCTCCGGCTCATCGCTTGCAGTGCCATCGCCATCACGCGGCCCACAGGTACCGTTGTCGATGAAGCCGACCCGCGATTCGGCAGGCACGTTGTTGTGCGCTTCGTACTTGATGACGGCCTCCATGCACAGCTCGACCTGCTCCTGGGTCAGCACGCGGCCATCCGGCCATTTGCGCAGCTGCATGGACTGCTTGAGGCTCTCGTAGATGGCTGGCGTCATCTGCTCGACCATACCGTCGAAGGTCATGTCACTCATGATGGGGTCTCCTGAGACTGAGGCACGCGGAGCCAGGGCTTTCAAATGCCGGACCCGACGTGGGGAATGTGCACATTCTACCATCGTCAGCGCATCGACTGTCAGGGTGCGACACGGCGTGTCCGGCGTGGCAGCACGAGGCCGAGCGCGAGACCGGCGAGCAGCCCCCCGAGATGCGCCTCGTTGGCGATGGCACCCAACCCGATGGCGCTCGAGAGCGGCGTCATGCAAAGCACCAGATAGATCAACATGAAGATCATCAGCGAGCGCTGCATCTGATAGCCCAACGTGGGGCGGCGGCGTGCGGCGATGAAGACATAGCCGATCACGGCGAAGTCGATCCCCGACAACCCACCGAACAGCACGCTGCCGGTGGCGTATTGCGCCAGGTTGGCCGCCACGCCGCTCAGCACCACGACCAGCGCGAAGCGCCAACCGCCATCGATGGCCTCGATCTGTCGCCCGAACACCCACAGCCACAGCAGGTTGAACACCAGGTGCAGTACCCCGAAGTGCATCAACGACGGCGACCAGAGCCGCCACCACTCCCCCGAAAGCGTCACGGACAGCGGCTCGGGCGCGATGTGCTGACTGCCGACAAGCTCGAAGGGCACGATGGCCAGCCATTCGAAGACCGCTGCCTGGCCCAGCGCATACTGGAACAGTACCGTGATACAGCAGGCCAGACCGACCAGCCAGGTCAACGGCGTCTGGCGCATCAGGGTGATGAGGGACTGAGAGCTGGCGGTACCGCGCGTCGTGGTACCTGCGGAGGCGTCCCGCAGCGGTTCACCGCGCGACTGGCGCTCGAGCATCGCGATGACGCGCGGCAGTTGCTCGGGGTCGGCCAGCCACAGCTCCTGGCCGCCCTCGTGGCTCTCGGCATCGTCGCCAGACGCAGCCTCTGTCGGGCGAGCCTGGCTCAGAGTGATCTGATGACCGATCTTCTCGGCCCACAGGGCTTCACGCAGGGGGCGGCTGTCGAAGGATTCAGGCAGCGTCAGAACCTTGAACATATATGCCTCTGAAAATGACATGCGACTGAACAGACTCAGTACACGTTGATAAACAAGGAGATGTCAGACCAGCCTGCGAAAATCTACCACAGCCTCGCAGGGGGCTGGCCTTTGTGACAGACATAAAAAAAGCCCGGTGGGGGGGCACCGGACTGAGCAAGGATCATTCAAGGGAACACTTACTCAGAGTGCGCAATCGGGCTTTGGTTCACTGACATATGATTGTAAAAAACAATCGTCATTCATCACCAGCATTACTGACGCTATTGGGACGTACCAATGAGCAAGCAAATGACCAGTGCTATTGACTGGCGCCATTGGCCAATGACGGGTTCGACAGGGTGTCGCGGGACAGCTCTTCCGGCACGGGGCGTCGGGAAGGCTCACGCGGTACCGGTACCCACACGAAGTTGGCGGCATCCAGCGTGGCTTCGCCACTGAAGCGATACGCCACCAGGCGCCCGAACTTGACCGCGCTGTAATCCAGGCAGGCGATGTTGGGAGCCGGCAGCGCCGGCAAGCCCTCACACCAGTAGTGCCCGAGGAACAGGGGCGGCTGCTCCGGCCCGTAGTAAGGTAGATTGGCCAGCTCCTGCTCGCTCAACCAGCGCGATTCCAGCTCGCCGGGAAGGTTGTCGGGCTGGAAGACCACATCGCCGTAGGTGCGGGGCTCACGTGCCCAGAAATGCGTGCGGAAGCTTCGGCGCGTGAAGCCATCGCCGGAATGGATCTCGACTCCTTCCGGCAAGCGCAGATTCGCGCCGCGCGTCATGCGGTCCAGCACGCGATAGGCGAAGCTGTCATGCTCGATGGACTCATGCAGGAAGTCTTCATCGATGCAGCCATCGGGATAGCGCTCCAGGAAGGAACGCACCAGAGGCTCATCCCAGCAGGCGTGCACCACGCGCAGCCCGCTCTGGCCGGGGGCCAGCGGCGGCAGCTCCAGACACAGCGGCATGCGCATGAACCAGCGCAGCGCCTCGTCCCACTCATCGGGATGATGCTGATATTGGTCAAGCGTCTCGCGGATGATGCGATTGTGACGTGAGGTATGCGAGCGCAGGAAATCACGATGCTCGCCGCCTGCACGCGGGCGTGCGCGCCGACAATACGCCAAGGCGTTGTATTCGTGATTGCCCATCACGATCAGCGCTTCGCCGGCATTGACCATGCTGCTGGCCAGCTGCACCGCCAGGCGGATGCGCGGACCACGATCAATGATATCGCCGAGAAAGATGACCTTGCGGGTCGGGTGGCGATAGACGCCATCGACGATGTGATAGCCGAGCGTCTCCAGCAACGTCGCCAGAGTGGCGCCGCAGCCGTGTACATCGCCGATGAGATCATAGCCATCCTGTGGCGCCACGAATGCTTGCATGGTGTCAGCCTTGAGGTCACTCGCCGAGGCGATTGCTCCAACCGAGCTTGGTGCGACAGATCTCGAAATAGTTGTGCTCCAGCGGATGAATCAGCGTCAGGCGCTCACTCTTGCGCCGAATCTTGAGCACATCCCCGGGCTTGGCCACCACCTGGGTCTGGCCATCGCAGCTGATATGCGGATAGGTCGAGTTGCTGGCACTGATATGCAGAATGATCTCGCTGGCCGCATCGATCACGATCGGACGACTGGAAAGGGTATGCGGGAACATCGGTACCAGGGTGATCGCTTCGAGACGCGGATGCACGATGGGGCCGCCACCGGACAGCGCATAGGCAGTCGAGCCGGTCGGCGTGGCGACGATCAAGCCATCCGAACGCTGGGAGTAGACGAACTGGCCATCGATGAACAGCTCGAACTCGATCATGCGCGCCGCCTTGCCGGGGTGCAGCACCACGTCATTGAGGCCATCGGCCGCCCCGATGCGCTCGCCTTCTCGATAGACCTCGGCCTCGAGCAGGAAACGTTGCTCGCTGAGATAGTCACCTCCCAGTACCTCGGCCACCTTCTCCTCGAGCTCATCGGGGCGAATGTCGGTCAGAAAGCCGAGTCGCCCACGATTGACGCCGAGCACGGGCGTGCCGCTGCGGCACAACGCGCGCGCGGCGCCCAGCAGGCTGCCATCGCCGCCGACCACGATCACCAGATCACACTGCTCGCCCATCTGACGGCGGCTGGCCACCTGCAGACCGTGGTCCAGCAGCAGCGTGGCAGTGCGTTCCTCGATCACCATGGCCAGGCCACGGGAATCCAGAAAGCGAATCAAGCGCTTGAGCGTATCCACCACCTGGGCACTGCCCAGTCGGCCAATCACGCCGATCGTATTGAATTGCTGCTTCATCACGCCTCCCAGGCTGTCATGCCGGCCATTATGCGGACTCACCGCGCGAGCAGCAATGCAGCCGCGCCGCACCTTTCCCATTGGGTGCAAGGTGACTGGCTGGCGTCATGTCCAGGCACGTCTGAAAACCGGCCGCGAACATCCAAGGCAGGAAGCGGGACGTTACCAGACTATCCTCCCGCAATTGACGCACCGCCATCCCGAGTGTCACGGGCGTTGATTCTTTCTCGAACGAAGGCCTCTATCATGCAACTTGCCATTCCCCGGCGGTGCACTTACCGTCAGCTGATCAATGGACCCCCCGCCAAAGGAGCCGGCCGCCCCATGCCAGCACAGAAGCCGTCAGTCAGTCCGCCAGACGCGGAAAGCTTTGACCACGCCAGTGCGATAGAAGCCTGTGCACGCGGAGACGAGGCCGCGTTCCGCAGCCTCTATGATCTTGAATCGGGCCGCATGCTGGCGCTCGCCATGCGCCTGTTGAACAGCCGCGACCAGGCGGAAGATGCCGTCCATGACGCCTTCATCAAGCTGTGGTCCAACGCGGGTCAGTATCGCCGTGAACTCGGCAATGGTCGCGCCTGGCTGTTTACCATCCTGCGCTATCGCGCCCTGGATCAACTGCGCGCCCAGGGGCGGACGCCACGCGGCGACAGCGATGCGCTCGACACCCTGGCCGATCTGCTCGCCAACCCGGAAACCGCGGCTGATGACAGCCAGACGGCGCACCAGTTGAGTGACTGCCTGGGTGAGCTGGAAGTGCCACGACGCGAGCCCATTCTGCTGGCATTCTTCAAGGGACTGACACACGAACAGATCGCCGAGAAGCTGAGCGCACCGCTTGGCACCATCAAGGGACGCATCCGCGCCGGTCTCAAGCTACTGCAGGAGTGCCTGTCACGATGAATAGCCCCCTGATTCCCGAATCTCCCGAAGAACAGAACCTGCTGCTGGGTGAGCATGCCCTCGGGCTGCTGGACCCTGAACGCGAGGCCGAAGTGCGCGCCTGGATCGAGCGCGATGACAATGCCGCACGCATGGCCCTGCGCTGGCAGCAACATTGGCTGAGCGTGAGTGATCGCCTGCCGCCGGAGCCCCCTTCCGACTCATTATGGAAGCGCATCGACGCCAGCCTGGTGCGCCTCAAGCAGTCCTCCGCCACCCGCGATAACGCCGCTCGCCATGACGCAGAGCAGACAAGCACCTCGACCAAGGCGCCCTGGCTACTGCGCTGGCTAGGCGGTGGTCTCGGCCTGGGGCTCGGAGCGGGGCTCGCCCTGGCGCTGGTCATGCAGGTGGGGCCCTTCTCTCCCAGCGCGTCGCTTGAGGGCACGTCACCGAAGGTGGCTACCCAGACACCTGACGGCGATGCGCAACGCATAGTCGCTATTCTGCAGACACTGGAAGATCCGGGTACGCCGACCTGGGTGGCCAATGTCACGCCCAGCGGGGGCCTGCAGCTGACACCGAACGTCTCCATCGAGCGTCCGACGGATCGCGCCATCGAACTGTGGACCCTGACCGACCCGCAAGAAGGGCCGCGCTCACTGGGGCTGGTCGACCCGATTGCCGGCATCGAACTCAGCGCCGAGCAGATCGGCAGCATGAGTCCGGGCCAGCTGCTGGAGATGACACTGGAGCCAGAAGGCGGGTCGCCGACCGGCAAACCGACAGGCAAGATTCTCGCCATCGGTCGCCTGGTGGACCTCAATCAGCGTGATAGCTGATAGCCCCAATGACAGCCCTCGGGCATGACGACTGTCGTTAGTGGCGCTTTCTGACGCTGTAATTTCACAGTGAGTCTCACGGGAAAGCGCCCTATCGCTCTGCTCTAGGCCTTCTCAAGACCTGCCCAAGACCTGCTCAAGACCTGCTCAAAAGAGGGAGTCCGTCGTCTAGCGTCAGCCAAACGCCAGACATGAAAAAGCCCCGCGATTGCGGGGCTTTTTCATGTCTGGCAGCGTCAGCTAGCTGGCAACCAAGCCAGTGCTCAGCTTTCAGTGCGCTCGAGCCAGGATTCGACGGTTTCCGCACCGTGCTCTTCCTTCCACTCTTTCAGCTGCTTGTGGTTGCCACCACGCGTCTCGATGACTTCACCGGTGTGCGGGTTCTTGTAGACCTTCAGCTTGCGCTTGCGACGCACGCCACCGGTCTTGCTTTCCGGTGCAGCAGCAGCCGGCGCCTGGGACGCTTTCGGGTCCAGCAGGGTAATGACGTCACGAGTGGACTTGCCGTACTCGCCCATCAGCGCGTCCAGCTTGTCCTTGAATTCGAGTTCGTTCTTCAGACGGTCATCATTGCGCAGGCTTTCCAGCTGCTCTTGAAGTTTCTTGAGCTCTTGCTCTTTCTGCATGAAATCAGTCAACAGGGACATGAGTATCTCCAGGAGGTCGGGACAGACAGTTGAGTCACGAAAACACGATGCTGAGTGAGGCCCGGCGATATTCATCTGCCGTACATGTTTAACAGCGCGTTTTCATAAAGACTTGTGCAGGACACTCGGGACAGTTAAGCGCCCACACCAGATCAAGGGCGATTATAGACCGAGTCAACTGCAAGGTGAAGTCTTAAATAACATGTTTCCAAAGTATGCAATCTTTCCGATCAATGCAATAGCCAGAAAAAATTACTCACTGCCCAAGCACTTCATTATCCACTGTCACAACTGAAGACAGATCTGCCAAAAGGGTCACTGCAACAACACGAAGAACTTTTTGCCACGACCTGATATCGGGCTTGAGGGCCCGCCATGACTAGGCCTCCAACATTCACGGGATATGCACAATTCATGACGACAACCCACAAGGAAGTATTATGCAACCACTTTCCCCATCGGCGTGACAGCGTCACAGTGCAGACTTTTGATGATGGGCAATCATTGCCTGCGCACCTCGAAAAGCATGCACCTGAACGAACAACAGCAGTCCATACTAAAGCAGGTGACGAACTAATAGCGGTGCGAAATGCAACACTTTCTCCAGAAAGCGTCACTTCAAAAAAACTGTCAACCTGATAGAATGGTCAAAGTTGACAAAGATTGCGCCGTCATCACACCACACCACTACCCCGCCACTCGCAGAGATACTCCATGCCATTCTCCCAGATGCCGACCCGCGATACGGACTCACTTTCTCTCTGGCACCCGTATACCCAGATGCAGGACATGCCAGCGCCACTGGAGGTGATCGGCGGCACGGGAGCCCGCATGACACTGGCGGGAGGTGAGACACTGCTGGATGCGACATGTTCCTGGTGGTGCATGATCCATGGCTACGGACACCCGCGTCTCGTCGCGGCCATCCAGCAGCAAGCGGCAGAACTCTGCCATGTGATGCTGGGGGGCATTCGCCATCGACCGGCCAAGGAGCTTGCCGATGCGCTGGTGCGTGTCACCCCTGAGGGCCTGAATCATGTCTTCTTCTCGGATAGCGGCTCGGTGGGCATGGAAGTCGCCATGAAGATGGCAGTGCAATATCAGCAACAGCGCAAAGACCGCAATGACACGCGCGGACGGACGCGCATGCTGTCATTGATGAAGGCCTATCACGGCGATACGGCGGGCTGCATGGCAGTGTGTGACCCCGAAGAAGGCATGCATTCCTTGTTCGCCGACTTCCTGCCCAGACATCATTTCGCACCGGCGCCGACTGCCGGTTTCAGTGCCAGTCGTGAAGAGGTAGCAGACGATATCAGCGCATTGCGCGCCTGCCTGGAAACACACCAGCATGAGATAGCGGCATTGTTGATGGAGCCACTGTTACAGGCGGCAGGTGGCCTCAACATGTACTCGCCCTACTATCTCGAGGCGGCACGCGAGTTATGTGATGAGTTCGGAATCGTATTGATCTTCGATGAGGTCGCGACCGGCTTCGGTCGGACCGGCAAGATGTTTGCCTGTGAACACGCCAATGTCTCTCCTGACATCATGGTGCTCTCCAAGGGACTGACGGGGGGATATCTGGGACATGCCGCCACCCTGGCCCAGAGTCATATCTTCCATGCATTTGATGGTGAGGATGCCAACAGCGCCTTCATGCACGGCCCGACCTTCATGGGCAATCCACTGGCCTGTCGGGTAGCACTGGAAAGTCTCGCGGTGTTCGAGGAAGAGAATTATCTGGGCAAGATTGCCGAGCTCAATCAAGTGTTGCGCGACACCCTGCTGAATTTCTCCCACCCCGCCATTCGCGATATACGCGTATTGGGTGCTACGGCGGTGATAGAAGTGCACGATGCCAGCAGTCTGGCAGGCGCTCAAGCCCATGCCCGTGAACTGGGTGTCTGGTTACGTCCCTTCGGGCGCTGGCTCTATACCATGCCGGCCTATATCACCTCGCCACAGGACTTGCGCCAGATCACCCATGCGATGACCAGCTACTTCGAGACTCTGGAACACTGATGCACTGATTGCACTGACATACAACACGACTGCCCCTGGCGATGTTCATCAAAGGCCATTGCTATCAGCGACAAGCGCCATCAGGGGCAGTCACCCTCGAGACCCACCAGTCTCGAGAGCCATCACCATCAGAGGCATTCACCCCCACAGACGGGCTTCGAGCGCCTGATAATCCTCTGGCGAGAGCTGACCGCCCTTGACCAGCTTCTTGAGGAAGTGACGATAGCGACGCGCGACCTTGCGCCGTGCCAGCCAGGCGACACTGGTCGCCAGCGGAATGAAGTCAGGATTCGAGATACCGTCGATCAGCCACAACCTGGGGGGCTGGTCGTCGCTGAACTGGACCACGATATTGCGATCATTGAGATCAGACGGAATCAACCAGCGTTTCTCGAGATAGCGATAGAGATTGGCCAGCTCGCTCACCAGCACCTCGGCGCTCAGGCGCTCGGGGGTCTCGAGATGCACCTCGCGCAGTCGGCGTGACGTGGAGCCGTCACTGTCGAGAATCAGATCGAAGACCAGCCCGAGTCCCTCGGCGGTGGCGACACTGCCGTGGTAGGCAGGCACATAGGACCAGTCGCGCATGCCACGTCTGACCAGGCCCTCGAAATAGCGTTGCTCGCGTTCATTCTGGCGGCTGCCCTTGTCAGGGTAACGCGGGACCTTGATGCAGCGATGGGGGTCGTTCGGGTCCTGATAGACACGCCGATCATTTCCCATGCCGATGACGCGGGCATTTTCCAGCTCCAGCATGCGCACTCCTGTTGAATAACGCCTGCGACTGCAGCCGCCGGGCAGCGTGGCATTCTACAAAAAGCCGTCATGGCACGCCAACTTGTGCCATTTGGCAGCGCCCACGTTCATCGGCCATTCAGCTTGCGTTGCCCTTCTGGTAAGATTATGCGCCGTTTTTGACGGCATTCAGGAGGAAGCCTCAGGAACACTGCGACAGCAAGGCATTCGTCACGAATGTACACGTCATGCGAGGCATTGCCCCGGGATCGGGTGGCCACGCACCCACAGTTCGCCCGCTCTGTCCGCAACACTCCCAAAGCTGGCACAACCCCACATAGAGGTACTCGCATGAATGCGGTAATTCTGGCCGTCCTGGTCATGGTCGGCCTGTCGTTGGCTCGCGTCTCGGTCGTCTTCGCGCTGGTCGCCGGCGCCTTGGTCGGCGGTCTGTTCAGCGGGCTGTCCCTGACCGACACGCTCGGCGCCTTCAATGACGGTGTCGGCGGCGGCGCCAAGGTCGCGCTGGCCTACGCCACTCTCGGTGCCTTCGCCGTCGCCCTGTCTCGCTCCGGCTTGCCGGACCTGCTCGCCGCACGTCTGATCGGCCTGCTCAATGGCGAAAGCACGCCGCGACGCCATACGGCCATCAAGTACGGCCTGCTGGGCAGCGTGTCTCTGGTCGCGATTTCCTCCCAGAACCTGATTCCGGTTCACATCGCCTTCATCCCGATCCTGATTCCGCCGCTGCTGGTCGCCATGAACCGCCTGCGTCTGGATCGTCGTGCCGTGGCCTGTGCACTGACCTTCGGCCTGACCGCGCCCTACATGCTGCTGCCGGTCGGTTTCGGCTCCATCTTCCTCAACGACATCCTGCTGGCCAACATCAATGATGCCGGCCAGTCGCTCGGCCTCGACGTGACCCGTGGCATGGTGCCGATGGCGATGGCGATTCCCGTCGGCGGCATGTTCCTCGGCCTGCTGACGGCGCTGTTCGTCTCCTACCGCAAGCCGCGTGACTACGCGACCCGCGAGATAAAGTCCAGCAACGTGCCGCACCACACGCCCATGCACACGCCGTCCAAGAGCGGCCTGGTCATGGCAGGCATCGCCATCATCGCCGCCCTCGGCATTCAGCTGTATTCCGGCTCGATGATTCTCGGCGGCCTGGTAGGCTTCGCCATCCTCTCGCTGGGTGGTCTGTTCAAGTGGAACGAAGCGGATGACCTCTTCACCTCCGGCATGCGCATGATGGCGCTGATCGGCTTCATCATGATCTCGGCGGCAGGTTTCGCTTCCGTGATGAAGGCCACCGGCGACATCCAGACCCTGGTCGACGCCTCTTTCCATATCATCGGAGACAACAAGCCGCTGGCCGCACTGGTCATGCTGATGGTCGGTCTGTTCATCACTCTCGGCATCGGCTCCAGCTTCTCGACCATTCCAATCATTGCCGCCATCTACGTGCCGCTGGCGCTGCAATTCGGCTTCTCGCCGCTGGCCACCGTCGCGCTGATCGGCACCGCCGCCGCGCTGGGGGATGCCGGCTCACCGGCTTCTGACTCGACCCTCGGCCCGACGGCCGGCCTGAATGTCGATCAGCAGCACGACCACATCTGGGACAGCGTGGTGCCGACCTTCCTCCACTACAACATCCCGCTGATCGTGTTCGGCTGGGTGGCCGCGATGACGCTGTAATCCGCTGAGCGACAGCCTCGCGCCCCCAAGCGAGATGCCAGACCTGACAACGCCCGACAGAGAGGACTCTCCTTACTGTCGGGCGTTGTCGTTGGTGAGCCGGCTCAGGCGCAATGAATGGGCACCGCCACTGGACAGCCATCCAGTCTTTTAGCATGATGCGCGCATGCGCAAGATCCTCCACGCCGACTGCGATTGCTTCTATGCCGCCGTCGAGATGCTCCGCCATCCCGAGTGGCGCGAGGTGCCCATCGCCATCGGTGGCCGCACCGAGCAACGCGGTGTCATCGCCACCTGCAACTATCCCGCGCGTGCCTTCGGTGTACGCTCGGCGATGTCGACTGCCCGCGCGCTACGCCTGTGCCCACAGCTGATTCTGGTGCCACCGGACTTCGAGCGCTACCGCGCCGTCTCCGCCGAGATCCAGGCACTCTTCCATGAGCTGACGCCCCTGGTGGAGCCTCTCTCGCTGGATGAGGCCTATCTGGATGTCAGCGCCGTGACTGACTTTCAGGGCAGCGCCACCTGGATGGCGCGCTGGCTGAAGGAAGAGGCGCTCAAGCGCACCGGCATCACCCTCTCCCTTGGCGTGGCCGCCAACAAGTTTCTGGCCAAGATCGCCAGTGACTGGGAAAAGCCCGACGGCCTGACGGTGATCACGCCCGAGACCAGCGACGCCTTCATCCGCCAGCTGCCCGTCGGCAAGCTGCACGGAGTCGGCCCCGCGACGCTGGCGCGTCTGACACGCCTGGGCATCACCACCTGCGAAGACATGCGCGGCACACCGTTGACGACACTGGCCGAGCACTTCGGCAAGTTCGGCACCCGCCTGCACGAACTGGCGCACGGCATCGATGAGCGACCGGTGCGTGTCGAACGCGAACGCAAGTCGATCAGTGTCGAGCACACCTTCGATCACGACCTGCCTGACCTGCCGGCCTGCCTGGAGCGCCTGCCCGCCCTGCTCGAACGCCTGACCAGCCGTCACGCCCGTCATGACCAGCCGGTGCTGGCCAAGCAGTTCGTCAAGATCCGCTTCAGCAACTTCGAGAGCACCACGCTGGAAAACCTGCTCCCCGCCTCGACCACCACGCTGCCGAGCGCCAACAGCTTCGCCCTGCTGATGGAGCAAGCCTGGCAACGCGGCCACCGCCCTGTCCGCCTGCTGGGCGTCGGCGTACGCCTCAAGGCCCGCGAGGACGCCCAGCAGCTGGGATTGTTCTAGCTCGCACCAGGCGCCCACCCCATCCCGCAAACAACAAAGCCGGCACCTAGGACAGGTACCGGCTTCATCGTCACGACTTCAGGTCGATGACAGACTCATGCGCTGAGCAAGCGGGGCTCAGGCGAAGACGATGGTCTTGTTGCCGTGGATCAGCACACGATCCTGCAGGTGCCAGCGCAGGCCGCGCGCCAGCACCTTCTGCTCGACATCACGGCCGATGCGCACCAGTTCCTCGGCGGTATGGCAGTGTGTGACGCGATGGATGTCCTGCTCGATGATCGGGCCGGCATCCAGTTCTTCAGTCACGTAATGGCAGGTCGCGCCGATCAGCTTGACCCCGCGCCCGAAGGCCTGGTGATACGGCTTGGCACCCACGAAGGAAGGCAGGAAGCTGTGGTGGATGTTGATCAGGCGACCGGCATAGCGCTCACACAGACTCGGCGGAATGATCTGCATGTAGCGCGCCAGCACGATGCAATCGGCCCGGGATTCTTCCACCAGACGCTCGACTTCGGCAAAGGCCGGCGCCTTGTCATTCTTGTCGACCGGCACGTGATGGAACGGAATGCCGTGCCATTCCACCAGCGAGCGCATGTCCTCGTGGTTGGAAATGACGCAGGGAATCTCGCAATCCAGATCACCGGACTGCCAGCGATGCAGCAGGTCCACCAGACAATGGGAGTCCTTGGAGACCATCAGCACGACACGCTTCTTGGCTGCGGTGTCATGCACGCGCCACTGCATGCCGAACTCTTCGCCGATCGGGGCGAAGCGCTTGCCGAGCTCAGCGGCGCTCAGGCCGATGGTTTCGGGGTTGATCTCATAGCGCATGAAGAAACGACCGGCGCCAAGATCAGAATGCTGATTGGCTTCGGTGATCCACCCGCCCTGCTCGGCGATGAAAGTGGAAACTCGGGCAACAATTCCGACCTGATCAGGGCAGGACACCACCAGGCGATAGGCGTGAGACATCGTAAGTTCAACCATTGTGATAGCGGGAATGATGTTCAGCCGGCATGAGCCGGCCTGCGCGAGGTATCATGACGCCGCCCGTAAGCAGCCCCTCGGCAAAGGTGAACTATTGTAGCTGATCGCGCGGCCTGAAACAGTGCTGCGCCCCGATTCTGTCCATATGGTCAATACGACATTGCGATCAGTGGCCATCACGTCAGCCCACCTCAAGGCGTCACGCGGACGGCTGGGCCGCTCTCGAATTGATGCGAGCGGACAACAGCGCCATTTGTGGCGCTTCGCGGGATTCCCGTATAGTTGAGCCACACTTTATAGATGGCATGACATCCATGTTGAAACCCCGCGTTCAAGTCCGTCAGAGACAACGTCCGCCGCTGCACCTGCTACCACTGGGTGGCTGCGGCGAGATCGGCATGAATCTGACGCTGTATGGTTATCAGGATCACTGGATCGCCGTGGATTGCGGCATGATGATTCGTCAGGACCTGCCGGAAGGTCCATTGCAGGTACCGGATATCGAGTCTCTGGCAAGCCTGGGCATCAGCCCGCAGATGCTGGTGATCACTCATGGCCACGAAGACCACATCGGCGCAGTCGCCTGGCTGTGGCCAAAGTGGCGCTGCCCGATCATCGCCACGCCCTTGGCGGCTGGCCTGCTGCGCGCCAAGTTTGCCGAGCGCGAGCTGGAAACCTCCAGCCTGCAGATCATCGAGGTGGATGAAGGCTTCGAATCCGGCCCCTTCGCGCTGCGACTGTTGCCGCTGACCCACTCGATTCCGGAAAGCTGCTCATTGCTGATCGTCACGCCGGAATATCGCGTGATGCATACCGGCGACTGGAAGCTGGACCCGGAGCCGTTGATCGGCAAGCCTACCGATCCGGAGCGCTATCAGGCACTGGCGCCGGTCGATCTGGTCGTCGGCGACTCCACCAATGCGCCGCTGGCAGGCCATTCGCGTAGTGAAGGCGAGGTTGCACGCGCACTGGAGAAGACGCTGGCCGGCTGTCGCGGACGCGTCGTCGTGACCTGCTTTGCCAGCAATCTGGCCCGCATACTGGCACTGGGGCGCGCCGCCGCACGCAATGGTCGCCGCATCACGCTGCTGGGTCGCTCGATGGAGCGCATGGTGCGCGTCGCCCGCGGTCTCGGTTATCTGGAGGACTTCCCGCCACTGGTACCGGTGAAGGACCTGGGCTATCTGCCCCCGGAAGAGGTCATGGTGATCGCCACCGGCAGCCAGGGCGAGCCGCGCGCCGCACTGTCACGCCTGGCCAATTCTCGGCATCCGGACTTCGAACTGGCTGCCGGCGACACCGTGATCTTCTCTTCCAAGGCGATTCCCGGCAATGAACTGGCCATCGGCAAGCTGCACAATGCCCTGACACGACTCGGCGTCGGCATCATGGAAGAGAAGCAGTTCCCGGACCTGCACGCCTCCGGCCACCCGGCACAGGAAGAATTGCGCACCTTCTATGGCTGGCTCAAGCCGGTACGTCTGCTGCCGGTGCATGGCGAATATCGCCACCAGCTCGCTCACACCCAGGTGGCACAGTCCCTGGGCATCGAGGCACCGCTGATTCCCGTCAATGGTGACGTGATTCGCCTCGATGCTCAGGGGCTGTCGGTGGAGAAACGACTGACTCTGCACGAACGCATCATCGAGCATGACAAGGTGCGCCCGCTGGACTCCATGGACCGCCGTGCCCGCGCGCGTCTCGGCCGGCATGGCAGCGTCTCGCTCGCGTTGCCCGTCACGCTGCAGGAAGCCGGCTGGGTTCGCATCGGCCGCTTGATGCTGGATATCAGCGGCACCTCAAGCCTGGATGAAGACAGTTTCGCCGAGTGGCTGGATGACACCCTGGCAGGCCTGGATGCCAGCAATGAACGTGAACTCAAGCAGCAACTCGATGGACGCATCAATCGCTGGCTGCGCAACCACCTGCGCCATGAGCCGGTGCTCTTCCTGCATATCATGGCCATGAATCAGGAGTGAGTATCGCGCCAACATGGAAGTGATGGCCGCTTCGAGCTCACTGCCCTGCGCAAAGCGAGGCATGAAAAAGCCCGCCCGGGAAATACCGGGCGGGCTTTTCTGCTACTGGGAGGCGCTCAGGGACTGGTGATGGCGAGATTGCCAACTTTCCGACTGGAAATCTCGTTCTCAAGCACTTCAGCCACCTCCATGGCGTCAGGCCGAAGGTCTCAAACGGACTTGTTCTTCGGCGGACGGCCACGACGCTTGGGCTGATCACTGACCAGATCATCCACGGAAAGGCCTGCTTCGATCATCGCATCACGAATCTCGGCAAGCTTGCGCTCCTTGGCGATTTCTTCTTCGCGGCGCTGCTCGTCTTCTTCGGCTTTCTGCTCGATCACCTCATTGATGACCTCGGAGAGCTTGTGCAGTTGCTCCATGGACAGCTGACGCGCTGCTGCACGAGCAACATTCTTGTTACGAGCGATCTTTTCGAGAGAATCGGCTGTCATTTCGCTACCTCCACCATATGCACTGAGCTGGAATCCCTGCGAGTCATCGCACCGGATGTGATAATGCAACAAAGTATAAGCGCTAAATATGAACTAACAAGCCTTGTCAAAAGCAAGGCTGTGTTTCCACAGAATAGACCAACAAAAACCCCGCATGATGGCGGGGTGTCTTTTGATACATCAAAGGCTTCTGCAGGCCTCGAACAACATGACCGAGAATGAAAAAGGGCTCAGCCTCCCGTCATGTTCATGAAGCGAACGATCTGGACATCACCATCTGTCGTGAAGTAGTGACGCTCGGGCTTGAGGTGCATGGCATCGATGATCGCGGCCTTTAGCGGCTCGATCTCACCCGGGTGGCGACGCATGATCTCGCGCAGATCAAGCGAGTGCTCATTGCCAAGGCACAGCAACAGACGCCCTTCCACCGTGACGCGAACACGATTGCAGGTCGAGCAGAAGTTATGACTGTGCGGTGAGATGAATCCCACACGTGATTCGCTGTCCGCCATGCGGAAATAACGGGCCGGCCCCAGGCTGTCCTCGAGGGTCGGAATCAGCGGATAACGCGTCTCGATGCGCGCCTGGACATCGTCACTGGAGCAGAAGGTCTCATCACGACCGTGGTCCGAGACCTGACCCAGAGGCATCTCTTCGATGAAGCTGATATCCAGGCCTTCCTCACGCGCGAACTCGACCAGCGAGACCACTTCGTGGTCATTGCGCCCTTTCAGCACCACCGCATTGAGCTTGATACGGAAACCTTCCTCGCGCGCAGCACGGATTCCGGCGATCACCTTGTTCAGGTCGCCGGTACGCGTCAGCGCCTTGAAGCGCTCCGGGTCCAGAGAATCGAGGCTGATATTCAGCCGTGACATGCCGGCGGACTTCAACTGCGCGGCGTGCCTGGCAAGGCCCGCACCGTTGGTGGTCATCGAGAAGTCCTTGAGGCCCTCGAGCGCGCCGATTTCATCGACCAGCTTGCCGATATCACGCCGCACCAGCGGCTCCCCTCCGGTCAAGCGAATCTTCTCGACCCCCAATTCCACGAAGGCGCGCGCCAGCAACGCGATCTCTTCGAGGCTCAACACCTCATCGCGCGGCAGAAAGGTCATCTCTTCGCTCATGCAATAGACGCAGCGAAAGTCACAGCGGTCCGTCACTGACAGGCGAACATAGCGGATGCGACGACCGAAGTCATCGACCAGGGTTTCCATCATGACTCTCCCGAAAACTTGGGTGTTGCCAGCGCTGATTGTCTCTCTTCGCCGCTGGCCTCGGCCAATGAGTCATCAGCCTTGTGTTGCTCGGCAAAGGGGGTTGCCGCTCTACCCTCTGCCGTCACCGCGGACTCGGGATGCCAGCGCTCGAGTGCCTCGCGATCACTCGAGCGTTCTCGCACCCAATAATCTCCTGTGGCGGTGTGCTCCTTTTTCCAGAAAGGCGCTCGCGACTTGAGGTGGTCCATCAGGAAGTCACACCCCGCAAAGGCAGCCTGACGATGTGCACTGGCGACCAGCACCAGCACGATATTGTCGCCGGGCTCGAGCCGTCCGACACGATGAATGATACGCGCCCCGGTGAGCGGGAAGCGCTCGCGCGCCTCTGTGATCAAGCGCTCGAGGCTGCGCTCCGTCATGCCGGGATAGTGTTCCAGCGTCAGCGCGACGACATCCGGACGCTGATTGAAATCACGCACCAGCCCCGTGAAGGACACCACGGCACCGATGTCGCCGCGCCCACGCGTCAGGGCATCCTGCTCGACACGCAGATCAAAATCGCTGGCCTGAATACTGACCGAAAAGGCCTGCGTGGCTTCGTTTGCGACCTGGGTCATGTCAGCCCCCCGTCACCGGTGGGAAGAAGGCGACTTCATCACCGGCATTCAGTGCATGGTCATCGCGCACCATCTCCTGATTGACAGCGCATAGCACGCGGGTGTCATTGAGCGCTTCAAGCTGCGGGTCACGCAGCGCCAGGGTGCGCTTGAGGCCCCCGACCGTCGCCTCCGACAGCGTCGTCAGGTTCAGCGCCAGGCTGTCGAGATCCAGCCGCTCCCGCAGTTCCGCCAGGAAGAGGATCCGCACGGTGGCATCATCGCGTGCCGCCGAAGCGGCCTGTCCCGCTGTCACTCTCACTTCGTTGGGCTCAGCTGCCGCAGCACGGCTCGGCTCGGCTCGGCTTGATTCAGCACGGCTTGGCTCAGCGGGCGTCTGCTCGACAGCGGCAGCCTCCTCCGGACGCTGCCAGTCTCCACTCTTGCCACCGGTCTTGGTCTCGAGCTGGATATCGCCAATCACGATACCCTTGTCGACCGCCTTGCACATGTCATAGAGCGTCAAGGCCGCTACCGAGGCCGCCGTCAGCGCCTCCATCTCGACACCAGTACGTCCATTGAGGCGGCACAGCACCTGAATTTCCACGCAGCTGTTGGTGCTGTCCAGCGTAAAGTCGACCGTCACCTTGGAGAGCATCAGGGCATGGCAGAGCGGAATCAGCTCATGAGTGCGCTTGGCCGCCTGGATACCGGCAATACGCGCCGTCGCCAGCACATCGCCTTTGGGCAAGCCACCTTCGGCGAGCAGGGCGAGCGTGGCAGGCAGCATGCTGACGCGTGCGCTGGCTCGCGCCTCGCGGCGGGTTTCCTGCTTGTCCGCAACATCCACCATATGGGCTTCGCCGCGTGCGTTGAGATGAGTAAGGCTCATGAGCTGTCTCGTATCCGTATCGGGTGCGCCTGACTGGCGGCAATCTCAGAAGTACCAAAGCCTGAAGAAGCAGGCAGGCAAGCCCTGATGAGCAGGACCGACCAAAAAATTAGCAGACTATCTTTTCATGAATTCGCTGGCATGACCACTGCATGGGCATCGCCTAGACGATGCCGCGACTGCCCAGCCACTGCACCATGACCGGCTCGCCGGCGTGAAGCGTGGCGCAGCCGGCAGGAATCTCGATCAGACATTCGGCCAGCAACATCGAGGTCAGAATACCCGAGCCCTGCCGCCCCGTGGTCATCACCACCTGACGCCCCTCGGCATCCAGCACGACCTGGCCGCGATGATAGTCGACACGCTCGGCACGTGAGCGCAGCGTCTCGCCGGCGATCAACTGCAGGCGCGGGGCTTGCCACTGCGCCAGTGTCGTCGCCGAGGCATTCGCCTCACCCTTCGCCAACCGTTGCTGTCCCGACAACAGGCGTAGCGCGGGCAGCACGAACTGCAGGAAGGTGACCATGGTCGCCACCGGATTGCCCGGCAAGCCGAAGAACGGCACCTGGTAAGATGACGTCTCGGCGTCGGCGGGAGTGGCACGCAACATGCCGAACGCCAGCGGGCGCCCCGGCCGCATGGCGATGCGCCACAGCGCGAGCTCACCACAGGCAGCGAGAGCGCTGCGCACATGATCGGCCTCGCCCACCGACACGCCGCCGGAGGTGATGACCATGTCGGCACGCGTCGCGGCATCACTCAGGGCAGCACTCACGCTCGCCTCGTCATCGCTCAGGATACCGAGATCCAGTACCTCGATGCCCTGGTCGCGCAGCAGCGCCAGAAGGCTGAAGCGATTGGCGTCATAGATGCCGCCGGCCGGCAGCGTCTCGCCGGGAGCCGTGACCTCGTCACCGGTGGAGAAGATCGCCACCGTCAGCGGCCGATAGACGGCGACCTCGGCGAGCCCGAGCGACGCCAGCACGCCCACGGCGGCAGGCGTCAGCCACTGGCCCGGCGCCATCACCTGGCTGCCGCGCGCGATGTCCTCTCCGGCCTGACGCACATTCTGGCCACGGCGAATGCTGGTCATGCCCTCGATCACCACCCGCTCGCCTGCTTCGCCGTCGACCAAGCCCTCGCCCTGCCCTTCGGCCTCACCCTGCATGGAGCGATACTCGAGCTGCTCCTGCATGACGACGGTGTCGGCGCCTGCGGGCAGGGCCGCACCGGTCGTGATACGCATGGCCTCCCCCGCGGCGAGCGCCCGGCCCGTCCAGGGATGGCCCGCCAGCGAGCTGCCGATCACGCTCAGCTCGCAGTGATCGCTCAATTCGCCGCGATCGCTCAGGGGCTCGCCGCTCTCCGCGTCTGGCAATGAAGCCCGTGCCAGTGCGATGCCGTCCATCGCTGCGTTGGTCTTCGCCGGAACATCCAGCGACGAGATGACCGTCTCGGCGAGCACACGTCCGGGTGCCTGCGCCAAAGCGACACGCTCGCTGCGCGGCGTGCGCCTCACGCCCGCCAGGCTCTCCCCCAACACGCTCAAGGCTTCATCGACACTCAGCATGCGCTCGCCGAAACGCGGATCGAAACACGATAGACTCATGCGCCCACCTCGCCACGCGGCTTGCCGCCTTCCAGACGCCAATGCACCGGCCAGGCGGCGATCCAGGCAGCCAGCGCCTGAGGATCGTCAAGATCCAGCCACTTGAGGTCCTGCGGCACATCATCACGAGGCGGCAGCTGCGCCGCCGGTGTCGCCAGCGCATGGATCCAGGGGTCCTCCGGGGCTCGCAGCGGCTTGCCCACGGCTTCGCGGTACAGCTCAAGCTTGGGCAACGGCCACTGCTTGAAGCCCTCGACCAGAATCAGGTCCACCTCCAGCCCCTCGAGCTGCGCCACCAGCTGCTCCAGATCGGCCTCCGCCTGGTCCGGCGTCTCCATCATCAGTGCAAAGCGCCTGGCGGACGCCACCAGCATCGGCATGGCACCGGCCGTTCGCAGACGATGACTGTCCTTGCCCGGCGTATCGACATCAAAGGCATGATGCGCATGCTTGATCACGGCGACACGGAGGCCGCGTGCTTTCAACTCGGGCAGCAGCTGCTCGAGCAGCGTGGTCTTGCCGGTGCCGCTCCAGGCCGCGATGCCCAGCAGCGGACACGCTGACGCCGCCAGCCGTGCCTGCCAGGCAGGCGACATCCCGACCTCATGAGAAATATCACCACGTGGCGTGGGAGCATCACTGCGGGGGGAGGAATGTTCAGCACTGACAGCGGTATCGGCACGCTGGTCAGTCGTGGAGGAAGACTCAGGCATGAAGGTTCTCTTGGTGATTCCGGCGTATGGCGGCCTGTCGACGGGCTCACCGCAGCGCTGCCGCGCCCGCAAGGGAAAAGATGACGATGGCAATGCGGGCTGAGCGGATGCCATGAAGGTGAACACGCACGGCGCTCATTTCAATGGGCAACGGCTCGACATGCGCAAGGATTCAATGGGGGCAACGACGCAGAGTGGCAAGACACCTGCCAGTACCGCCAGACACGACACTTTCAAGGTGCAACGCCAAGGCCATCAATACCGGGCAGGCAAAGACAATAACCCGCCAGAATCCTGAAGAGACGCCCCCGGCGATGACGACTTGCATCACAATGACACACCCTGGGCGTGCAAGCGGGAACGGATGACACGCAAAGGACGTCAGGAAAGAAGCGCGCTCAGCGCGAGCCGGCTTCCATTTCACGGCATTCATCCAGGGTATTGAGGTTGGCGAAGTCCTGCTCGCTGCCCGCTTGCACCTTGAGCCAGACATGCTGATCGAACCAGCGGTCGATCTTGCGCTCGCCAGCGGCCAGCGCCGCCTGCAGCGAAGGCAGCAGGCCACGGTGCATGAGACAGATCACCGGATGGTAACGGAACTCATCTGCCGCCACGGCCAGCAGCGCAGGCCCGGAATCGGCCGTATGGCCGCCCTCGACACTGAAGCCTTCGAGCTGATCGCCGTTGGCATGATCGATCAGCGCCACGCTCAGCGTCTCGACCAGTTCATTGGGCAGGTGCGGCACATCGCAGGCCACCATCATCACCCAGGGCGTCCGCGCTGCCGCCAGCGCACTGGCCATGCCCATCAAGGGGCCGTGGTAACCCGGCTCGCTGTCTTCGACCAGCGGATGCCCATAGGCGGCATATTCGGCGTGCGAGCGATTGGCATTGATCAGAAGCTCACCCACCTGAGGGGTCAGCCGCGCCAGCACATGCGCCACCAGCGGCACCTCATTGAGCGTGACCAGCCCCTTGTCGACGCCACCCATGCGCCGCGCCTGGCCACCGGCCAGCACCACCCCGGTGATATTGGCAGGCGAGAGCGAGGCCTTGAGCTGCTCGGCATCGCTCGGCAGGGGTGTAGCGTCAGAGGTGTGATTGGAGCTCGGCATGAAGGCGTATCCCGGTCGAGTGCGCAAAGGCGCAGGTAATGTCATGCAGCAGGGCTGCTGGCAGGGCATCCAGTGCAAGCGGCTGATGAGCAGGGCTTTCTCAGCCCATCAAGGCAACTCAGACCGCTGTGGGCTCAGTGTGCAGGCTGGCAGCGCTCAGCGTCCAGCGCGCACTCGAGCCCTGACTCAAGGCATTGTCCTGATGCGAGGACAGGATCACCGCACACCCCTGCTGGCACATCTGCTCCAGTCGCAGCGCCAACTGCTCGACGGCGGCCTGGTCAAGATTGGCGGCAGGCTCATCCAGCAACAGCACCGGCGGACGCGACAACCAAGCGCGCGCCAATGCCAGGCGTGCACGCTCGCCACCCGACAGGGAGCGGGCCGGCTGACGGGCCTGATCGCTCAGCCCGCTCCAGCGCAACATCTCCTCGACCTGATCACGCTGCTGCCCGGCAGAGCCGCTGTCGGGTTGCCAGCGAGCCGCCAGCACCAGATTGCCGGCCACGCTGGTGTCGAACAGATACGGCTGCTGGTGCAGGTAGCGCACCGGATGAGCGTCACGGGTCTGCCATTCAAGCTTGCCGCCGGTCGCTGGCTGCATGCCGGCCAGCACGCGCAGCAGCGTGGTCTTGCCGCTACCGTTGTCACCCTTGAGGTGCACCCAGCCGGACGCCGGGGACGGCGCCCAATCCAGCGCCGCCACATGCCATAACAGGCGCCCTTGCGCCTCGGCGCCCTCGCCGGATGCCTGCGCAGCAGTCGGCAAGCGATATTCGAGGTCGCGCACACGCAACAGAGGGGCAACGCTTGCGTCAGCATCAAGTGCCCGGGCAGCAGACGACGAGGCTTGCGCGAAGCCAGTCCCCGCCACTGGGCAGGAGGAGTCGCCCGGGGGAACAGACGAGGACGAAGAACTAGGGGGGAACATCATGACTCCATACGACGATTCAGCCTGACGCGATCAGTGCTGGTGTGCTTGTCTCAACTGGCAGGTAGGCGGCTTGCAGGCTGCGGGAGCAGAACGCGACTGGCGGCGGGGCCTGGGGTCAGGCCTGCACCGCCAGCTGACCGCGACCGCGCAACAGCCCCAGCATCAGATTGAGCGCCAGCGCCAACACCAGCAATACCATGCCCAGGGCGACCCCCTGGGCGTACTCGCCCTTGAGGGTTTCCAGCGCGATGGCCGTGGTGATATTGCGCGTGAAACCGGCAATGTTACCACCCACCATCATGGCGCAACCCACTTCCGCGATGATTCTACCAAACGCGGCCACCAACGCCGCCATCACGCCGAAACGGGCCTCCATCACCAGCCGCCACAACGCCGCCCGGCGCGACGCCCCAAGCTGCAAGGCTGTCTCCCAGGCACGCTTGTCGACGCCCGCCAGCGCGGCATGCAGCATCACCACCAGAATCGGCAGGGCGAGCAGAATCTGCCCGATCACCATCGCCGGCTGGGTGAACAGCAGATGCCAATCACCCAGCGGTCCAGCGCGCGACAGCAGGATGAACAGCAGCAGCCCCACCACCACGGTGGGGACGGCCATCAGGGTATTGATCAGCGAGATCAGCAGCCAGCGCCCCGGGAAGGCACAGCGAACCAGCACGAAGGCGATCAACAGTGCCGGTGGTACCGCGATCAGCATCGCCATCAGCGAGACACGAAACGACACGCCGATGATCTCCCACAGCGCGCCATCCATGCTCAGCAGGAGGCTCATGGCCTCCTGCGTGGTTTGCCACAAGCTCACGAACGCGGCTCAGCCTGTGCGTCCTGCGCCTTCACCGGCGTGCGCTCAGAGGCGCGATCCGCTGTCTGGCGAGCATCGAAGCCGGTCTCGCCGTGGCTGGCATGAAACAGCGCCTTGCCCTTGAGACGGTAATCATCGATTGCCTGCTGCCCTTCGCTGGAGATCAACCATTCGGCCAGCTCACGCGCACCACGAGTATTGAGCCCATCATGATTGGCAGGATTGACCAGAATCACCTGATAGGGGTTGAAGAGACGCGCATCGCCCTCGACCAGAATCTCGAGCTCGAGCTTGTCTTCCATCGCAAGCCAGGTGCCCCGATCGCTCAAGGTGTAGTCCTGCAGCTCACTGGCCATGCTCAGCACCTTGCCCATGCCCTGACCGACGGCCTTGTAGCCGGAGAAATCAGGGGTGACATCGGCACTCTGCCACAGGGCCAATTCCTTCTTGTGGGTGCCGGAATCATCGCCGCGCGAGATGAAGCCGGCATTGGCGCCGGCGATCTTGCCCAGTGCGGCGTCCACATCCTGCATGCCGTCAATGGCCGCCGGGTCCGCCTCGGGGCCAAGCAGCACGAAGTCGTTGTACATCACGCCATGCGGTTCGACACCGTAGCCGGCATCGACGAACTTGCGCTCGGCGCCCGGGGCGTGGGTCATCACCAGATCCACATCGCCATCCTGGCCCATGCGCAACGCCTTGCCGGTACCGACCGCGATGACCTGGATGGTGACATCGTGGGCCTGTTCATACTCCGGCAGCAGGTGATCGAGCAGGCCTGAGTTGTAGGTGCTGGTCGTGGTGGCCAGACGGATGATGTCGTCGGCTGCCTGGGCCGGCAGAATGCTCAGCGCACCGAATGACAGGCCTGCGAGAGTGGACAGCAGGCGACGAGAAGACAAGGTATGGCGTTGCGACATGGATGATGCTCCCTGAATATTTTTTCTAGCGTGACGGCCTTGATGACATCAACGTGAATGCTGACTCTGCAAACAACATGCCGAAAGCGCTGTGGTGACGAAAGGGACGATCCAATAAAGGCTTTCAAAGTTTTGGCAGACGGGGCTGATACATGGACTGGCATGCAAGACAGCCGGCGATGATACCGGAACCTTCTCCAGCAGGCTGAGTTGCCTGCTGACGTCCCTGTCGCCCCTCTCGCCTCTGCAGCCCCTGTCGCCCTGCTGACGTCGCTATCCTTGTCGCTAACCCTGGCGGGGCGGATGGCGATGCTGGGATAGCACTGCCGGAATGACCGGAAAAATACTGACAATAAGTCCAAGCATGACCACCACTGACCCATGATGACCCGATTGACGCGTCATGGCCGAGCCTTGCGTAGCGCAACGGGACAGCGAGCCAACCCTGCCCGCCAGCGCTGCGTGCTGACAAGGCCGCAAGGGGCTGCCTGTGGCAAGCGTAAGCAGAAACAGGCAGCAATGTGACACCCAGCGCTAGATTACCAGAGAGCAGCACGCCACAATGCCCGCATGATAGAGATGATTTCCCCTGCGACCATTACTGCCCTGTTGACCCGAGGAACGCCATGACTGCCCACGCCCCCTCCACACCCCGTGAGACCCGGCGTAGCGGCAGCGACCCCCTCCCCACCGCCTCGGTGCTGATCGTCGATGACGAGCCTGGCATACGCCGCTATCTGGAGAAGGCACTGTCCTCGCGCTTCGCACTGATCGAGTGCGCCGAGAGTGTCGAACAGGCCGAAGCCCTGCGCTCGCGTCTGCACTTCGACCTCATCCTGCTCGACATTCGCCTGCCGGGGCGTGATGGCCTGGATTGGGATGAAGCCCTTGCGCCCTCTTCGGTCAGCGATGTCATCTTCATGACGGCCTACGCCGATCTCGAGACCGCTGTGCGCGCACTGCGGGCCGGAGCCTGTGATTTCATCATCAAGCCGTTTCGTCTCGAACAGTTGCAGGCTGCGCTGGACCGCTGCCTTGAGCGCCGCCAGCTGACGCGGGAAAACTTCCTGCTCCGTCGCGACAATGCCCGCCATCAACAGGAAGAGGCCAGTCTCAAGGGCGAGAGCTCTGCCATGCAGGAGCTGGCGCATATCATCGCGCGCGTTGCTCCCGCGCCCTCGCCGGTGCTGATCCTGGGAGAGTCCGGCACCGGCAAGGAGCTGGCGGCGCGTGACCTGCATCGCCTGTCCGGTCGGCGCGGCGCCTTCGTGCCGGTCAACTGCGGCGCCATCAGCCCGGAGCTGTTGGAGAGCGAGCTGTTCGGCCACCTCAAGGGGGCCTTCACCGGCGCGCACCGTGGCCGTGATGGCCTGTTCAGCTTCGCCGATGGCGGCACGCTGTTCCTGGATGAAATCGGCGAGATGCCCCTGGCGATGCAGGCCAAGCTGTTGCGAGTGCTGGAAACGCGCCGCGTTCGCCCCGTCGGCGGCGAGCAGGAACAGGCGGTGGACGTGCGTATCGTGGCCGCCACCCATCGCACACTGGAGACGGAGGTGGCCGCGGGCCGCTTCCGCGAAGACCTCTACTATCGCCTCAACGTGCTGAGCCTGACGCTGCCGGCCCTGCGCGAGCGCCCGGAGGACATCCCGGCGCTGGCCCAGCACTTCTCGCGCCAACTGTCGCGTGAGCTCAACCTCCCCGCCGTGCCCTGGCAGCACTCAGACCTTACTCGCCTGTGCCACTATTCCTGGCCCGGCAATGTGCGGGAACTCAAGAACGTCATCGAGCGCGCCTTGCTGCTCGGTCGCCTGCCCGGCGATACCCTGCCGGCCGACAGTCAGACTGAACAGGCATCAGGCCACCCGACAGGGAACGACAGCGAAGACGCGACCAGCACCGAGGAAGAGGCCGCCAGCAGCGGCTATCCGCTCGAGTGGTCATTGGATGCGGTGGAAAAGGCCCATCTGTGCGCGGTACTGGAGCGGCATGCCAACAACAAGTCAGCCGCCGCCCGCCAGCTGGGCATCTCGCGCAAGACGCTGGATCGCAAACTGTCCACCTGGCGCGCCGAGCAGCAAAGCAGCGGGGACAGCGGCGCTGAGAATGGTGCTGAGAGCAGCATCGAGAGCGATCATCCAGCCCCCGCCACTGCATCTACCGCTCCCTACGAAGCCGACGGCAGCGCATGATCAAGCGCCTGCGCCATTACTTCGCCGGTTCGCTGCGGCGCAGGCTGCTGCTGCTGACACTGGCGCCGCTACTGGCGCTGATGCTGGCGCTGGTCGGCCTGACCGCCTACTGGACCACGGCCTATACCGACCGCCAGCTATACATGAACGTGCGCAGCGATCTCGATGTCGCCAGCCGCACGCTGCAAAGCCAACATCAGCGCCTGCGGGATGGCTTGGAGGCGATGCGCCGCAACCTGCGCCAGCTGGTAGCATCCAATGAGCAATCCGCACAGCTGTTGCCACGTCTGACACCGCGCCTGGATACGATGCGGGACACCCTCAATGCCGACTGGCTGCGCTGGTTGCCCACCGAGCAGTTGCGTCAGACGCCCGGTGTCGCCGCGCTGATTCCGCAACTGGCGCGCGGCGAAAGCCTGGATGGCCTCGACATGCTGTCCAGTGACTCACTGGCGACACTGGATCCAGCGCTTGCCGAACGTGCGCGCCTTGCACTGCGCCAGACGCCCTACGCACAACCCAGTGCCCGCCGCGAGGAGAACCGCGGCATGCTATTGCGGGCGCTGGTGCCCATCCTCGATGGCGAGGGCCAGCTGCTGGGCGTGCTGGATGCGGGCCGCCTGCTCAATCGCGATTCGCGTCTGGTCGATGAAATCCGCGATCTGCTCTATGGCCCCGGCACCCTGCCGGAAGATGGCACCGGCACCATCACCCTGTTTCTCGATGATGTCCGCATCGCCACCAATGTCACCGACGCCAGCGGCGAGCGTGCACTGGGCACGCGCGCCTCGCTGGAGGTAAAGCGTCAGGTGATCGGCAATGGCGAGCGCTATATCAATCGTGCCTTCGTGGTGCGTGACTGGTTCGTGGCCGCTTATGCCCCGCTGGATTCTCTGGATGGCCAGCGGATCGGCATGATCTACGCAGGCTATCCGCAGGCGCCCTACGCACGGCTCTATCGCGAGACGCTGACGCATATCAGCCTGGTGCTGATCGCGGTCAGCCTGTTGGGCGTGCTGCTGGTGTGGAGCAGCATCGAGCGTCTGATGCAGCCGATCCGACAGATCCGCCGTGTGGTGCATGCGGTGCGGGACGCACCGGCGCAGGAAGGCCTGCGCATCGGCCCGCTGTCCTCTCTGGGGCCGGCACAGCGACATGGAGATGAGCTGGATGAACTGGCCGGGGAATTCGACGCCATGCTGGCGCGACTGGAAGCGCACCGCCATGAGATACAGCTCGCGGCCCAGACGCTGGAAGCCCAGGTGGAGGATCGCACCCGCGATCTGAGCGCCCAGACCGCCACGCTGCGCGAACGCAGTCAGGCACTGGAGGAGCACGTGCGTCTGCTGCGTGAAGCGCGCGCACGCCTGCTGACCCGCGAGAAACTGGCGGCATTGGGCGAACTGACGGCGGGTATCGGCCACGAGATCAACAACCCCGCCGCGGTGATTCTGGGTCATGTAGAGTTGATCGAGGTGATTCTCGGCGAACAGGCCGAGCCGGTACGCGAGGAAATCGCCACCATCATCCATCAGGTCGAACGCATTCGCGCGCTGGTCGACAACCTGCGTCAGTACGCGCGCGATCCGCTCGCCTCCAACGACATTGGCGACGACAACTCACTGACACCGTCGCTCGGTGCGCCTCACCTCAGCCAGATTCATCCCGACGAGGCCATTCACAGTGTCGAGGTACTGGTCAGGCATGCGCTGGATCATCATGGCCATCGATTGCAGCATGAGCTGGCGGCGACCCGTTTGATCGAGGCTGATCGCGCGCAACTGACCCAGGTGCTGGTCAACCTGCTGATCAACGCCATCGAGATGGCGCCTGCGCCGGATACACTGTGCATCACCAGCCGTGATCGTGATGCAGCGCTGGCCGTGATGAACGGCGAGCCGAACAGCCGTCCGGATACATCACCCTCAGTGCCAGCGTCAGCCTCAGTACCAGCAGCAGTGCCAACGCCAACAGCGGAGCTCGCCCCCGTGGCGGGAGTCGAGATCCGCGTCATCGATCACGGCGCTGGCGTGCCCGAGCATCTGAAATCACGCATCTTCACGCCGTTCTTCACCACACGCGCCAATGGCTCGGGCATCGGCCTGTCGGTCTCATCGGGCTTGATCACCCAGCTGGGGGGCAGGCTATGGCTGGAAGATACGCCAGGTGGCGGCGCGACCTTCTGCCTGTGGCTGCCGTGCATCGCACGCCGGCATCATGAGGATGATCAAGGGCGCCATCTGCTCGAGACGCTCAGCGCCGGGGGCAGCAGTCGCTCGCCTTGAGCCACAGATGACCGAGGTTCACATCTGCCAACGACCTGCTCATGCATGCTAGCCTGCGCGCATGCTCACTCAATCAGGCACCACTGATGTCGCACGATAGCCCCCGCACTGCCCCCGAACCTCCCACTGCCGGCAAGGCAGCGCAGCCCACTGACGACGAGAAAATGGCAGACGAGGAAAGGGCAGCGCCTCGCACGCTGGGCAAGCGGCTGCGCGAGCTGCGCACGCGTCATGGCCTCTCTCAGCGCGAACTGGCCAAGCGCGCCCAGGTAACCAATTCGACCATCTCGCAGGTCGAGCAGGACGCGGTCAGCCCTTCCGTCAGCTCACTGAACAAGATTCTCGAGGTATTTCCGATCTCGCTGAGCGACTTCTTCAGCGATGAGGTGCCCATCGAACCACCACGCATCCTGCGTGCCAGCGAGCATGAGCCGATTGCAGGCTGTGGGCCGGGCCTCGAGCTGAGACGCATTGCGCAGCCGCTGCAGTCAGCGCCACAGCCTCTGGTCGAGCTGGGCCGCCTGGCTCCGGAGTGCAGCGCCTATCTGCAGGCCGCGCATGACAGCCTGGTGCTGGTTACCCACGGGGCGCTGCATATCGCGTTGCCCACCACGGCGGCCTGCCAGGAGGCACTTCTCGAATGCGGTGATGCTGCGCGGCTTCACGCCGGGGAGCGCTATCAACTGCACTGGCGCAAGCCTGAGGCGTCAAAAGCCGCCAGCGGTGAAGTCACCCACCATGGGGTCTCCGACGCTACCGAGGCCCCAGACTGCCAGTGGCTATGCATCGCACAGGGCCGCTAACCTCGTACAGGGCCGCTAGCGCCGCTCAGGATCGCTAGCCTTTCGCGGCGCGGGAGTGAGAGCGGCCCGCAGCATCAGGCGACTGCTCGCGCGCCTCACCCCAGGGCTCATTGGTGGCCGGCTCGGCCAGGAAACGCTCCACCATGGTGTGCGGACAGAAATCTGCCAGCCATGCCTCACGAATCGGATAGCCCCCCTCTGCCAGCACCTCGTTCATGCGTCGCGCGAGACCTTCGGCGGAATGCGGCGCGATGGCATGTTCGAGTTCGCCCTTAAGGATCTCGCGGATTCCGCCACGACAATCCACTGACACTACCGGCGTGCCGCAGGCCAGCGCCTCCATCAGCACGATCCCCATGCCCTCGACACGCGAGCTGAGCACGAACAGCTTGGCGGCCCGCATCCAGGTATAGGGGTTGTCACGCTGACCGGCGAAGATCACCCGCTCGGCGATGCCAAGCCTTTCAGCCTGGGCTTCCAGGGCTTCACGGCAATTGCCCGCCCCGACGATCACCAGCGGCTCCTTCGGATTGGCAAGGGCATAAGCCTCGAGCAACAGGGCATGGTCTTTCTGCGGCACCAGACGCGCCACATTGAGAATGAAGGGTTCAGCGGGGATATCCGGCTCATCCATGGCGGCCTGCTCGCGGATCCGGGTGATCGGACAGGCATTGACGATCGTCTCGATATGCGCCGGCGTCACCCCATGCTGGCGAGCAATGTCACGTGCCCCTTGCGCCACATCCTCGGACACCGCCACCAGATGCTTGTCCTCCAGCAGGCAGCGGGCAAACATGCGCTGCTTCCACTGCGGGCCGCTGAAGTTGACGCGATTTTCCAGCACGTAACGTGCACGGGAATCCTTGAATCCCCACACCTGCTCGAAGGTTCCCAGGCCACGGAAGATGATGCGGTCAACCTTGCCGTGTTCCTGCTCGAATTCCTTTAGCCAAGCGGCAAATTCCTCGCCACCGGCCTTACCGACCCACACGAAATTGGAGCGACGGATGACGGGATTGAGCACCAGCCGTGACGCCAGTGTCGTCAGGGCGCCGCCGACGGAACGCTGAACGCGTTGCTGAATCGGCACGATGTGCTGCTGGACGCTGGCGTCCTGGGGCTCGAGCACCTGATCGCGATTTCGCCAGATGACCAGGTGCGTCTCGTGATTGCTGGCGGCAAGACTATCGGCAAGATTGACCGCCACTCGCTCCATGCCACCCATTTTCAGGCTTCTCACTACGACCAGGGTACGCAAGCATCACTCCTTCGAATGTCCGCCAGTACCGCTTTATGCCGCGCGCAAGACATGCGAAAACGATAGCTGGCGTCAGGTGGGAAAACGAAAAATGCAACCCCCGAGTGCCAGTCGCTCGGCACACGGGGGTTACATTTATCTGAACCGTCATTCGCGGAAATGTTCCTGAGTCCTACCTCTCAGATGACAATGACAATCACTCTCCTTCTTTCGCCGGCGGCAGAATCAGATTGAGCACGATGCCCAGAATGGCGGCCAGACTCACGCCCTGCAGCGTGAATTGACCACCACCGATCTGCATGCCACCGATTCCGAATACCAGAATCAATGACGCGATCACCAGATTGCGCGGCGCGGTCAGTGACGCCCCCGCACGTACCAGGGTATTCATGCCGACCACCGCGATCGACCCGAACAGCAGGCACATGATGCCGCCCATCACCGGCGTGGGAATCGTCTGCAGCACGGCACCGACCTTGCCGACGAAGGCCAGCGAGATCGCGACACAGGCTGCGACCGTCATCACCCGCGGATTGAAGTTACGCGTCAGCATCACCGCGCCGGTCACTTCGGAATAGGTGGTATTGGGCGGCCCCCCGAACAGTGACGCCGCCGAGGTTGCAAGGCCGTCACCGAGCAGCGTGCGATGCAGCCCCGGCTTCTTGAGGTAATCGCGGCGTGTCACCGAGCCGATCGCCACCATATCGCCGATGTGCTCGACGGCAGGCGCGATGGCGACGGGAATCATGAACAGGATGGCGGAAAACTCGAAGGTCGGCGCAGTGAAGCTTGGCAGTGCCAGCCACGCAGCCGCATGCACCGGCGAAAGATCGATCACTCCCATCAGCAGCCCCAGCGCATATCCCGTCAGAATACCGCCGAGGATCGGCACCAGACGCAGCATGCCACGTCCGAAGATCGACAGCACCAGCGTCACGCCAAGACTGGCCAATGACAACGTCAGGGCCTGGGCATGCGAGATGTTGTCGCTGAATTCGCCGGTGGCCATCTGCACCGCCGTCGGTGCCAGTGCCAGACCGATGACCATGATCACCGGACCGACCACGACGGCCGGCAGCAGGCGATGCACGATGCCGACACCCTTGAGACGAATGCATTGCGCCAGCAGCACATAGACCAAGCCCGCGACGAACAAGCCGCCCATGGTGGCAGGAATGCCGAAGTTGGCGACCGAGCTCTGGATGGGCGCAATGAAGGCAAACGATGAGGCGAGGAAGACCGGCACGCTGGCCTTGGTCACGCACTGGAAGACCAGGGTGCCGACACCGGCCGTGAACAGGGCGACGTTGGGGTCAAGCCCGGTCAACAGCGGGACCAGCACCAGCGCGCCAAAGGCGACGAACAGCATCTGCGCGCCGGTGACGAGCGTCGCCAGCGAGAACCCTTCCTGTTCCGGCAAGGGCACATGGGCAGACGACGCATGGGGAGAGGAGGTATCAGAGGACGGTGATGAAGACGACATGGCAGCACTTCTTTTCACGGGCGGAGGAGTCAACCGCCTGATCCTGACTGCTCAGACAGGTCAGACAGATACAAAAACGCCCCGCGCAGATGCGCAGGGCGTTGTCATCTCTGGCGGGCGCTCAGCGCGTGCCGAAGATCTTGTCACCGGCATCGCCGAGACCCGGCACGATGTAACCGTTCTCGTCGAGACGGTCATCGACGGACGCGGTGTAGATCTCGATGTCCGGGTAGGATTCCTGCACCTTGGCGATCCCCTCAGGTGCCGCGACCAGCACGATGACCTTGATCTGCTGGCAGCCCTTGGCCTTGAGCATGTCCAGCGTGGCGATCATGGAGCCGCCGGTTGCCAGCATCGGGTCGATCACGATGGCCAGACGCTCGTCGAGATCTGACACGAACTTCTCGAAATACGGCACCGGCTCCAGCGTCTCTTCATCACGGTACAGGCCCACGACGCTGATGCGTGCCGGGGGAATCAGGTCTGTCACGCCATCCAGCATGCCCAGGCCGGCACGCAGGATCGGGACGATGGTCACTTTCTTGCCCTTGATGGTCTGGACATCCAGCTCGTTGCCGCTCCAGGCATCAATGGTGGTAGTTTCCAGCTCCAGGTCCTGGGTTGCCTCATAGGTCAACAGCTTGGCGACCTCACTGGCCAGCTCACGGAAGCTCTTGGTGCTGATGCCTGCTGCACGCATCAGGCCGAGCTTGTGCTGGACCAGTGGATGATTGATGGCATGGACGCTCATGGAAATACCTCTTGGGACAGAAGATGGTGCAAACGAAACGCAGCACTACCCCCGCCGGCTCGGACGATAGCAGCGGGAGGCTGGTAAATTGAGCGCATTCTAGCGGAAGCAGGCTGACAAGTTAAGGCTCTCGCCTTCAGGTGACAGTGGAAGCGCCGCAAATGGACTGGCGCCCTCCCGCCTGCCACTCATTCAAGGTGTGTAACCGAAGTTGACGAAATCCTGTGCATAGAGAATGGTCAGCTTCTCGCGGGTCGCCGCTGTCATGCCGGCCCCTGCCTCGACACTTCCCCTGTTGCGATGTGCAATCTCGCCGCTGATACCCAGCTTGTTGGCAACCTGCTGGAAATCCTTGTCCAGGGTTTCGAAATACCCCAGAAAATCCACCATCAAGGTCTCGTTTCCATCCATGACAAAAGAGGACTGCGAGAGAAACAGGAGGTGACTACGAAAAGCGCCTTGCCACAAGCCACGTGCGACAAAATCATCAAAATCTGAATACTCTGCCATCTCCTTGGCAATGGCGAGATCCTGCTTGCCTTGATTGCCGCCACTCAATATATAGCGATACGCTGACAGGGCACGGTCGTAGGGATTTCTGACAAAGGTGAATTTGTAATAACGGACGAATTTTTTGGAACTGGCTTTCTTGTCTGAATTCAAGATGAATGCATCGAAAGTTGGATATTGCCACAGCTCTTCAGATAACGCTTTGTGACTCTGACCATGGTCACCCGAATGCCTTAAATACTGACAAGCCGAAAACGATCTATCCAGTGGGTGACGAACGAAAGCGAACTTAAAATATTGATCGAAACGAGAAGGATCTATTCTCCGACAAACCGGCGATCACGACACTCCCTCTTCCTAATGTACTCATCCCCCAGAGCCAAAAAGATAGATTCACTTCCTACCTTTGCACTCCGACAAAGATACACTTATTCTTATTGAAACACCTTCGAAATTCACCACCTGCTTTATCGCGCATTCCTCCCTCCTCATACCCGACAAGAATATTCTCGCCTATGAAAAAGGAGGAACATTTCATAGAGCATGCAAGTACATACACATTATATTTCTAGCAACAACAGTAAAACATGATCAATTAATACAAGCTTAGATTTGTTGCAAGGCTTTCTCAAAACTCTTGACTATATCGAGCTGCAAGCTACAGATGACATTAGGATCGATTTTATCCGCATACCTATTGATATCGCCAGCATTTAACTCATTGAAAGAACAAAACCTCAGGGCAAAGTTACGGCCAACAGAGGAGAAATAATCATAAAATTTGAACTTACCCCCTGAATGGAGAGGACCATCATAGTACCAGCAATTCGGGATTCCATAGGCATCCGCTATGATCAAGCCATGTAGACTCTGACTTACAATGATTTCACAGGATTTTATCTGAGTAACAATGGACTCCAGATCATCCGTACGGAAATCTATTATTATACTATTGCCTACACGAGCACACACATTTTTCCATTCCGGATTATCAACAGTGGAGATATGAGGAATAATTCCTATTTTATAAGTCTTGTCTGGATCTGTGTCATAAACCAAAGGGAGCATGAGCCCTGGATCACCGACAGGGTATTCTTTTTCTCCCAATGAAGTAAGCACCTGCTGAGTCATATACCCACGTACAGAATGAACAACAACAGATTTACCAAATGTCCTGCCCATTGGTTTCATTCGTTTGAATAAAGAGGCATGTTTGACATGTGGAGAAATAAGCCCAGACCCTACAACATGAATCTTCCTATTTCGTGAAGAAATCGCTTTATTGTTGACGAGCTTATTTAAAATACTGCCAACAGAGATCAAATCTGCCTCGTCGACATTCGAAATGGAATGAGCAACATGAAACCTTCTATTCAAAATGATAGATGTGATTTCATCACCAAAATTGCATCCGCCATTCGCCGATCGCCACCAGTATGCTTTCAATTGACCATCTCCTGAAACATTAAAGCCATCGTCCACATAAGGTTCTCCACATATCCCTACGCAACGCTACTTCCTGCTTTCTTGAATTGAGACTCCAATACTCATCATCTTTGTAGCTACCTCCCCCTTTTGTTTCAATTCGATAATCAGCGATATCACTTTTGACATCCGATTCCGGAAGCTGATCGCAAAAAAGAGGGTAAACAGCATAAGCCTTATATTCAGTCGCGTAGAAACTATCTACCGCTTTTTTTGAATAAGGCTTATCAACGATCTTCTTCATACCTTTACGAGACAGCATATAGGCATGCCCTCCCGTCAGCTTGGCTCTAACCACGCCCGCAAAAGGAATCAACCACATCCTTCCCAGCATGCCACCAAGGTAAAAAATTTCCGGGTTACGTATTTTCAAGAAACAATTGATACGTGCTATTACTCTTTCAGCCGGCATGGCAAGAGTAGCATCATCTTCAAGGATCAAGACTCGTTGATAACCTCTTTCCATGGCCATTGCTGCGCAGGCACGATGTGACTCGTAACATCCACGCTCAGGATTATCCACATCACGCTCGGCAAGATAAAACTCAATATCCAAGCCTAGCGGTAAAAACTCTTTCTGTAGATGTTCCCGGCGGTCTTCACGCTCTTTGAGGCTGATACAAAATACCCCATCCACCTCGAGTGTTTGTTGACTCTTGTTCATCCTTGGCGGCTTTCCCTAGAAGCTTGTCACAATAATATATTATAGCTGCCAGTCGATCGGCTTTTCCCCACGCGCTTCCAGCCAGGCGTTGGCTTGCGAGAAGTGGCGAGAGCCGAAGAAACCGCGGTGCGCTGCGAGGGGGGATGGGTGCGGCGCGTGGAGCACCAGGTGCTTCTGGGTGTCCACAGCGCGGGCCTTCTTCTGGGCATGGCTGCCCCAGAGCAGGAAAACCACACCCTGACAGTGCTGATTGATCACGTCGATGGCGCGGTCAGTGAATTGCTCCCACCCCTGCTTCTGATGCGAGGCGGCCTTGCCCTGCTCGACGGTCAGCACGCTGTTGAGTAGCAAGACGCCCTGCTTCGCCCAGCTTTCCAGGAAACCGTGATCGACGGGGTCGACGCCGACATCGATGGCCAGTTCCTTGTAGATGTTCTTCAGCGAAGGCGGCGGGCGCACACCGGGGCGTACCGAGAAGCACAGTCCGTGCGCCTGGCCCGGGCCGTGGTACGGGTCCTGCCCGAGGATCACGACCTTGACGTTGGAGAGCGGCGTCAGCCAGAAGGCACGGAACCAGTCATCGGAATGCGGATAGATGACCTTGCCGGCATCTTTCTCGGCGCGCAGAAAGTCGCGCAGACGCTGCATGTAGTCAGCCTGAAACTCAGGGCCAAGATGCGCCTGCCAATCGGCAGGCAGCACCTCGGAGCGGCCAGTCGCGGCAGTCTCCAACGGCATGTCAGCTATCGCTCTCTTGCTTCTTGAGCTGCTCGGCGATCGGCTCGACGTAGGCGATACCCATGTCCCACGGGAACTGGATCCAGCAGTTCTGCGGCACTTCGGTGATGAAGCCATCGACCAGCGGACGCCCTTCCGGCTTGGCATAGACGGTCACGAAGTGCGCCTTGGGCAGCATGTCACGGACCGCACGTGCGGTATTGCCGGTGTCGACCAGGTCATCGACCAGCAGCCAGCCGTCACCGTCGTGGTCGACGCCCTTGACCACTTCCAGACCACCCTGCTCCATGTGGTCGTGATAGCTCTTGATGCACACGGTATCGATGTGGCGGATACCCAGCTCGCGGGCGATCAGGCCGGCCGGAATCAGGCCACCGCGGGTGATGGCGATGATGCCCTTGTAATCGCGACCGCTGAGGTCGTGACATAGCGCGCGCACATCACGGTGCAGCAGATCCCAGGAGACGATGAAGTGGTCGTGGTAGCGTTCGGAAGACATGTGGGTCACTCGCAATGACGAAACAGAAGGAAAGCATGGTGGCTGGCGCGCCACCGCACAAGGGGAAGATCCACTCAGCCACGCTGGAGCGCGGACAAGGGCCTCGGATTCGCTGCCCGCAGCAACGACGATGGCCCTGCCAGAAGACAGGGCCATCGCGTCAAGCCGGCATTACTCGGATTCGGTGAAGCTGCACGCCGCGAAGACGCTGTGGCCTTCTTCACGAATGCGCGCGGAGCCGCCGATTTCCGGCAGATCGATGATGGCTGCCGTCTCGACGACCACACCACCGGTGCGCTCGATCAGCTTGCAGGCCGCCAGCATGGTGCCGCCGGTGGCGATCAGGTCATCCATCACCAGGATGCGATCGCCTTCACGGAAGGCATCGGAGTGCAGCTCGACGGTGGACTCACCGTATTCCAGCGTGTAGGTCTCGCTGATGGTCTTGAACGGCAGCTTGCCCTTCTTGCGCACCGGCACGAAGCTGCAGCCCAGCTCGTAGGCCAACGGTGCGCCGATGATGAAGCCACGTGCATCGATGGCGGCGATGGCGTCGATTTCCATCTCCTGATAGCGGTGCACGAAGGAGTCGATCAGCTTGCGGAATGCGGCGGAGTTCTGCAGTACCGGCGTGATGTCACGGAAGTTGACGCCTTCCTGCGGCCAGTCCGGCACGGTGCGGATGACAGACTTGATGTAGTCACTGTAGATGCTCATTAGAGGGCTCCGTCGAGGAACAGGTATTTGCAGGCGAACAGGATGGCGAGAATCACCAGCCCCGGGCTCAGATCACGATAACGGCCGGAGAACAGCTTGATCACGGCGTAGCTGATGAAGCCCAGCGCGATCCCGTTGGCAATCGAGTAGGTCAGCGGCATCACCAGGGTGGCAATCACCACCGGTGCCGCTTCAGTAATGTCGTTCCAGTCGATACGTGCCAGGCCGCCCGTCATCAGGCAGGCGACATACAGCAGCGCACCGGCAGTGGCGAAGGCCGGAATCGAGGTCGCCAGCGGCGACAGGAACAGGCTGACGAGAAACAGGCCAGCCACGACCACGGCCGTCAGGCCGGTACGTCCGCCGGCGGCCACGCCAGTGGCGGATTCGATGTAGCTGGTCACGTTCGAGGTGCCCATGACAGAGCCGACCATGGTGGCACTGGAGTCGGCCATCAAGGCTCGCCCCAGGCGTGGCAGGTGGCCACGCTCATTGGTCAGGCCAGCCTGCTGGGAGACGGCGATCAGCGTGCCCGAGGTGTCGAACAGATCGACGAACAGGAAGGCGAAGATGATCGACACCATGCCCAGATTGAATGCGCCGACGATATCGAGCTCCGCCAGCGTCGGCAGCATGCTCGGCGGCATCGAGGCGAGGCCGTGGAAGTCATTGTTGCCGGTCAGGGTTGCCAGCAGCGTGACGAGCAGTATGCCGATCATCACCGCACCGATCACCTTGCGGTAGGACAGCGCGACGATCAAAAAGAACGAGAGCAATGCATACATGGCCGCCGGAGAGGACAGATCGCCCAGCGTGACCAGCGTGCCGGGGGCGTCGACGACGATGCCGCTGCCCTGCAGGGCGATGATCGCCATGAACAGGCCGATGCCCGCGGCGATGCCGGTCTTCAGCGAGGCGGGAATGGCATTGATGATCCACTCGCGAATCTTGAAGGCGGAGAGCAGGAAGAAGCTCACACCGGACAGGAAGACCGCGCCCAGCGCGACCTGCCAGGGCACGCCCATCTGACCGGCGACCGTATAGGTGAAGAAGGCCGTCAGCCCCATGCCCGGTGCCAGCGCGATCGGGTAATTGGCATAGAGGCCCATGACCAGACAACCGATGGCTGCCGCCAAGCAGGTCGCGACGAACACGGCGCCGTGATCCATGCCGGTGGAGGCCAGCATCGAGGGGGCCACGAAGATGATATAGGCCATCGCGAGGAAGGAGGTAAATCCTGCGATGACTTCGGTACGCACATTGGTACCGTGCTCGGAGAGCTTGAAAAGACGTTCCAGCATTGAGGTAGCCCCTATCCTAGAGCAGTGCCTGTCCGGCAAGGCGCAGTGGTCGGTGATTGTCAGAATCAGCAGATCAAGACGAACTCGCTCGGACAGGTATGCCGCACAGGGCGTTGGATGACGCTTTTCCCCTGTTCAGCCTGCCTGAACCACGATGCCCCGCCGGCGGCAGGGCATCGAAAGGCGCAACATGGTACCCAAAGGTCTGCAGCGAATCGAGCATTCCCGGCATATTTCCTGACCAGTCAGACGAGTACTGGCGTCCTGCCAGTGAGGTGATCCGCTGCAGACCTGCAAGCCTCATGCCAGACGGGAGGCCATGACCCGCTCGACGGTCTCGACGATGGCCTGCGTCTGCGGGTCGACTTCAAGGTTGACCTGATCCCCGACGGCACGGACTCCCATGAGGGTGCGCTCGAGCGTCTCGGGAATCAGATTGACGCAGAAGCGCGTACCCTGCACCTCGCCGATCGTCAGGCTGACACCGTCAAGTCCCACATAGCCCTTGTCGAACAGAAAACGCATCAGCTCGGCCGGCGCCTGGAACCAGATACGACGATTGTCGGCAGTGGCTTCGATGGCATCGATGGTCACCATCGCCATCACGTGCCCGGACATCGAGTGCCCACCGATCTCGTCGCCGAAGCGTGCCGCTCGCTCCACGTTCACGACGCTGCCCACCTCGAGCTCGCCCAGATTGGTCAGACGCAGCGTCTCGCGCATCAGGTCAAAACTCGCCAGTTGGCCCTCAAGCGCCGTCACGGTCAGACAGCAACCGTTATGGGCTACCGATGCCCCCAGCTCCAGCCCCGCCTCCAGCCCCGCCGGCAACCGGACCTGATGCGTGCGAAAGTCAGTGCGTTCCTCAATGGCCACCACTTCCGCCATGCCTTGTACGATACCCGTGAACATGCGTGATCTTTCCTTGCAGCTGCTTCTTGCTGTCGAGAAGCCATGAATAAGGGACGGCATGCAGCAGCGAGATGACCGGCATGCCCAGCCGAAATCCTAGCATGGTGGACTTGCCGTCGACATGCTGGCGTTATCGACCGTTGGGCTGCGCGGCGTTGCTGCCCTCGCCACCCACCGCGGGCACGTGCAGCCGCCACCGCGAACGCAGAGCAGCGATAGCAGGCCGCAACTCATACCCGACTGACCGTCAAGACAGGAAAGCCATTGATAGCCGTTGAAACCCTCGCCACGGCCAGATACTTGTAAGAAATGGCTTACAGAGCGTATCGCCGAATTACCATATCGAACGCCAGTTCGAATAAACGCCCGGCGCAAGACCAAAGTCGTTGACACCCCCAAGGTGACTGATAGAATGCGCCTCAAATCTGTTTGGCGCCGATTTGTACCCGGATTGCGGGCGCCCACCACGAGAGCTGGTCTCACGGGGTGCAAGTTCTGCTAAAAGGGTGTGTCCAGCGTTGATGGCCACCCGTCTTGGGTGGTCTTTTTTCTCCCCACTGGATCGCTCCCCTCTTCGCTGTCTGCCATGTGCGCAGACGCCGGCAGAACGCTCTGTCTTCTACAGACCTTCGCCCGCAATCCGGTTGGTGCCTTAACCTCTCGGACCCCCATGATCACACTCAAGAACGTCTCCAAGACTTACGGCAGTGGTGACAAGGCCGTGGTCGCGCTCAAGGATGCCAGCCTCACGGTTCCTCAGGGCGCCATTACCGGTGTCATCGGCCTGTCCGGTGCCGGCAAGTCGACCCTGATTCGCTGCGTCAATCTCCTTGAACGCCCTACCTCCGGCAGCGTCGTCGTCGATGGTCAGGAACTGACCGAGCTCGACGAGTCCGCCCTGCGCAATGCCCGTCATCAGATCGGCATGATCTTCCAGCACTTCAACCTGCTCTCCTCGCGCACGGTCTTCGCCAATGTGGCCTTGCCCCTGGAGCTGGCAGGCATCTCGAAAGACGAGATCAGCAAGCGCGTCGAGCCATTGCTGGAGCTGACCGGCCTGAGCGACAAGGCTGGCCAGTATCCGGCCCAGCTCTCCGGGGGCCAGAAACAGCGCGTAGCCATCGCCCGCGCATTGGCCAGCCGGCCCAAGGTGCTGCTGTGCGACGAGGCCACCTCAGCACTCGACCCCCAGACCACCACGTCCATTCTCGAGCTGCTCAAGGACATCAACACCAAGCTGGGGCTGACGATCCTGCTGATCACCCACGAGATGGAAGTGGTCAAGAGCATCTGCGATCAGGTTGCCTTGATCAGCGGGGGTGAACTTGTGGAAGTGGCCTCGGTGGGCGACTTCTTCACCGCGCCGCAGACCCGCCTCGGCCGTGAATTCCTCAACGACTTCCTGGAGCTTGAGCCGCCGCGTGCGCTCGTGGAGCGCCTAGAGGCCACGGCCGGCCCGCATACCCATCCGGTCGTCCGCCTGGCCTTTAGTGGCGATGCCGTCTCCACCCCGCTGATCTCGCGCCTGGCGCGTGAATGCCAGGTGGATGTCAGCATCCTGCAGGCCAAGGTGGAATCCATCCAGGAGCGCACCCTGGGCCTGATGATCGCCGAACTGATGGGCGACAGCACCCAGACCCGGCAAGCGCTCGACTATCTCGAATCCCACGACCTGAAAGTGGAGGTGCTCGGTCATGTCACCCGCACTGCTTGAACTCGTCCTGTCCTCCACCCTCGAGACGCTTTACATGGTCGCGGTGGCAGGCCTGATCTCCGCGGCACTCGGCATTCCGCTGGGCGTGGCACTCTACACCTCACGCCCCGGCCAGATTCTCGCGCGCCCGGCACTCAACAGCGTGCTGAGCATCATCACCAACATCGGTCGCTCGGTGCCGTTCATCATCCTGATGGTGGCGATCATCCCGCTGACGCGTCTGATCGCGGGCAGCTCCATCGGTACCAACGCCGCCATCGTGCCGCTGACCATCGCCTCGATTCCCTTCGTCGCCCGCCTGATCGAAGGCGCGCTGAATGAAGTCGGCCCGGGGCTGGTCGAGGCCGCCCAGGCCATGGGCGCCACGCCGATGCAGATCATCACCAAGGTACTGCTACCGGAAGCACGCGGCGGCATCATCAATGGTCTGACCATCACCGTGGTGACGCTGATCAGCTATTCCGCCATGGCTGGTACCGTCGGTGGCGGCGGCCTGGGGGATCTCGGCATTCGCTACGGCTACAACCGCTTCGACCCGATGGTGATGCTGGTGACCGTGGTCATCCTCGTCGTCATGGTGCAAGGCTTCCAGAGCCTGGGCGACCACCTGGTGCGCAAGTCGAATCACAAGTGACACCTGCCGCCACGGTGACGAGCGCTCGACAGCCGTCGGTCGCTCCACATGCAAGAATGCTTTCGGTATCGTGACGGCTCATCACGATGAGCCATCATTCATAATATTCCGCGGACCGCGTCGGTCACGCTGGATCACAAGGAGAACCTCGATGCGCAACATGCTGAACACGCTTTCTTCCCCACTGCGCCTTGCCGGTGCTGCCACTCTGCTCGGCGCCACTCTGCTGGCAGGCTGCGGCAACGACGCGTCCGACGAGAACACCCTCAAGATGGGCACCGTCGCAGGCCCGGAAACCGAAGTGATGAAGGTCGCGGCCGAGGTCGCCAAGGAAAAGTACGACCTGAACGTCGAGATCACAGAGTTCACTGACTACGTGTCGCCGAACGCCGCTCTGGCCGATGGCTCGCTGGACGCCAACGCCTATCAGCACCAGCCGTACATGGAATCCATGGTGCGTGAGCGCGGCTACAAGTTCGCCAGCGCCGGCAAGACCTTCGTGTACCCGATCGGCGCCTACTCCGAGAAGTACGCAGACATCAGCGAACTGCCGGACGGCGCGACCATCGCCCTGCCGAACGATCCGTCCAACGAAGGCCGCTCCCTGATCCTGATGCACGACCTGGGCATGATCGAGCTGACCGACAAGAGCAACCTCGAAGCGACCCCGATCGATGTCGCCAAGAACCCGCATGACTACCAGTTCAAGGAAATCGAGGCTGCCCAGCTGCCGCGCATCCTGCCGGATGTCGACCTGGCCTTCATCAACAACACCTTCGCCCAGCCGGCTGGCTTGAAGCCGGAAGACGCGCTGATCCGTGAAGGCGCCGAGTCCCCGTACGTCAACCTGATCGTCGTGCGTCAGGGCGATGAAGACAGCGAGAAGGTGCAGAAGCTGGTCAAGGCCTACCAGACGCCGGAAGTCGAAGCCAAGGCGGAAGAGCTGTTCAAGGGCGCTGCGGTGCCGGGCTGGAAGTAAGCCTCACCCATGTCACTGACAGATACCTGAACGCGAAGCGCCGACCACTGGTCGGCGCTTTTGCATCTGACTGATGAACCACCCCATCACGTTCAGATACCGATGCGGTGCAAGGGCGCGCGAAGGACGTGCTTGAAACAGCCGACCCGCGACCGCATTCCTGCGCCATATCGCAATCTTACCTACCCCACAGGAGCCCCAATGGCCACTCGCCCTGACTACTCACTGCTGGCCCGCCAGCTGGACGCCATCCTCGACACTCGCGACTGGCTGACCAACGCCTCCCAGACGGCCGCCTTCATCAACATGACGGTGGACAACCTCAACTGGGCAGGCTTCTATGTGCAACGCCAGCCGCAGGTCCTGCACCTGGGGCCATTCCAGGGTCAGCCGGCCTGCCATCCGATTCCCTTCACCAAGGGCGTATGTGGTGCCGCCGCCACTGAGCGCACCACCCAGCGTGTCGCTGACGTGCACGCCTTCCCGGGGCATATCGCCTGCGACGCCGCCTCACGCAGCGAGCTGGTAGTCCCGGTGATCATCGAGCAGGACGGTGAGCAGGTAGTGTGGGGTGTGCTGGACCTGGACAGCCCCAGCCCCGAGCGCTTCAGTGAGCAGGATCAGGCCGGCATCGAGCGCCTGGTCGAGGTCTTCATCGCCTCCAGCGACTTCGACAGCGTGCCTGCTTGAAGAAGAGCACCTGAAGAAGAGCGTCTGAAGACGACCGCTTCAGAAGGCCGTCCGCAAAAGACTGCCGACAGAAGCCTGTCTGACCTGCAGTTTCCTGCCCTGCCGCCCGCCGTGCTTACCCGCACCGCGGGCGGTCTGCGTTGTTGCCAGCCTGCCACTTGCGCAACTCTCGCCGAGGTGTAACGTGAAAGCTCCTCTGATCTGACAGGAGCAGAACATGCCAGCGACCGCACCTCCTCATGCAGAAGCCTCACTCCAGAATCACGATGACGCCCACGCCGGGCTTGATCGGGTCATCACGCACCTTGAGCGCATCAAGGCTTTCACCGCACGCACCGGCAATGACCTCGGCGCCAAGCGCACCCTGCTTGAGGCTTACTTCGCCGCCGATGCCAGCATTCTCGACACTGGCGTGACACCGCGTCTCATGATGGTGCCGGGTGGCGAGGGAGAGCGTGTCTGTGAGGTATTGCCAGCACCCGATGACGTACCAGCCCGCCCGCGTCGCCTGCTGTATGTGCATGGTGGCAGCTGGATCGCAGGCTCACCTGCCGGTCATCGCCCGCTGGCCAGCCGTCTGGGCCGTGCGGCACGCGCCGAGACCTACACCCTGGATTATCGTCTCGCGCCAGAGGCCGCCTTCCCGGCCGGCCTGCAGGACGTGTTGGCCGCGTGGCGCTGGCTGTGTGACGAATACCCGCAGGACCACCTGCTGCTGGCCGGTGACAGCGCGGGCGGCAACCTCACACTGGCAGCCCTGAATGCACTCAAGAGTGCAGGCGAGCGGCTGCCGGATGCTGTAATCGCCTTCTCGCCCGCCACCGACCTCAGCTGGGGCAGCGCTTCGCTGTCGCGCAAGGCCGAGGTGGACCCGATTCTCGACCCCAACCTGCTGCCCTTCGTGAGCATGGCCTACGTGCAGGACGGTACCGACATGAGCGACCCGCGCATCTCGCCACTGGAGGGAAACCTGTTTGATCTGCCTCCGACACTGATCCAGTGCGGCGAAGCCGAGATTCTGCTCGATGACAGCCGTCGCTATGCCGCCCAGGCACAGGACTGCGGCTCGCCCGTCACCCTGAGCCTGTGGCCGGATATGCCACATGTCTTCGTCGGCTTCGCTCCGCTGCTGAGCGCTGCCAATGCCGCGCTCGATGAGGCACGTGAATTCCTCGATACTGCGCTTGGCTGAGCGGTGCCACTCTCGCCAGATATCACGCGCCGGTCACACGGCAAATTTTCATGACACGCACACGAAAACGCCCGACTCTGTGAGCCGGGCGTTTTCTGGAATCTGGTAGGACCAGGCGGATTTGAACCGCCGACCTCCACGATGTCAACGTGGCGCTCTAACCAACTGAGCTATGGTCCTGAAGTATGGCAGATGACCCGAGAACACTTGAAACATGCCGCGAAACGGCTTGGTAGGACCAGGCGGATTTGAACCGCCGACCTCCACGATGTCAACGTGGCGCTCTAACCAACTGAGCTATGGTCCTGTATCAAGTGGCCGATGTTGCCATCAATGCCGATGCTGGTAGGACCAGGCGGATTTGAACCGCCGACCTCCACGATGTCAACGTGGCGCTCTAACCAACTGAGCTATGGTCCTATGCCAGCATGCTGAAATGCGAAGCAGTGTGATGCGAAGTGCTTTGCCCTGTCAGCGAGGACGTATTCTACGCAACTCCCGTTTTGATGCAACCCCCTGATGATAAAAAATTTTCTCGACATTGCGCACTGCCGTGACAGGGCACGGATCACCCCCTCCATCGGAGTGAGGCGTCGACCCTGAAAGTCAGAAAGCTCGACGCGTCACCCTGTGCACTGGTGCTACAGCAAAACTCCCCGCAATCCGGCTGCCACCACGGCACCCAGCAAGGGGCCGGCGATCGGTACCCAGGCATAGCGCCAGCCCGAACTGCCCTTGCCGGCAATCGGCAACACCCAATGCGCGATACGCGGCGCCAGGTCGCGCGCCGGATTCATCGCGTTGCCGGTGGGCCCACCCAGTGACAGACCGATCGCCCAGACCAGCAGACCGATCAGATATGGCAGTGCCTGATCAGTGACCATGGAACTTTCGACCATGCTGCCGATGGCAAAGATGAGCACTACCGTCGCGATCGCTTCACTGATGACATTGACTGTCTTGTTGTTCACTGCCGGGTCAGTGCAGAAGACCGCACGCTTGCGCAGCGGATCTCGAGTCACCTTCCAATGCGGGTAATAAGCCGCCCATACCAGCACCGCCCCCATGAAGCAGCCCAGCAGCTCCGCCAGCATCATCCTGGCGACCTTGAGCTCACTGACATGGATGCCCAGCAGATATTTCGCCAGCGTCACCGCCGGATTGAGATCGCCGTAGGGCGACCCCGTCGAGGTAGACACCAGCACCCCGACCATCACGGCAAATCCCCAGCCGGCATTGATCATCAACCAGCTGGAACCCGCTCCCTTGGTGCCTCTGAGCATCGCATTGGCGACCACGCCACCTCCCAGCAGAATCATGAAGGTGGTGCCCAGAAACTCGCCTGTCATGACGTCAGTCCACATCCTGATGACCTCCGCCATTCATCCCCTGTAAGTCGCCTGCCGCCATCTCTCGCCCGCACGAACAGGCCCGCATAAACACGCCCCCTGAACGCGGACGTGAACATGACGTCACATGATGACCAGAAAGGACGCAGACCTGAAAGCACTTCGCCCCGTCGATGGACGGGGCGAAGTCAGGCTACAGTGCCACAGGTGCAGGAGACGGCTCCAGCAGATTGCGGCAAGGATTTGTTACAGCAGCAGCAGGTGCCACATGGAGGCCGCGATCAAGGCACCCGCCAGAGGCCCGGCGATCGGCACCCAGGCATAGCCCCAGCCGGATGCACCCTTGCCGTGGATCGGCAGCAGCGAGTGCGCGATACGTGGGCCCAGATCACGCGCCGGATTGATGGCATAGCCCGTCGCGCCACCCAGCGAGAGGCCGATGGCCCATACCAGCATCCCGACCAGATAGGGCAGCAGGCCGGCGCTGATGGTGCCGGAGCCGACGATGGCGCCGATACCGAAGATCAGCACCACGGTACCGATCACCTCGCTGAGCATGTTGCCCAGGCGACACTCGACTGCCGGATCCGTGCAGAACACCGCCCGCTTGAGGTCAGCATCACTGGTGCGTTTCCAGTGCGGCAGATAGGCCAGCCATACCATCACGGCACCGGCGAAACACCCGAGCATCTGCGCGATGATATGCCGCGCCACCTCCATGAGGGTGGCATGCACTCCGAGCAGGTACTTGGCCAGGGTCACCGCCGGATTGAGGTCTGCCTGGGGCGAGCCGGTCGAGACGGCCACGAACACGCCAATCATCACCGCAAAGCCCCAGCCGGTGGTGATCACGATCCAGCCGGAGCCATTGCCCTTGGTGTCAGACAGCACCACATTGGCGACCACGCCACCGCCAAACAGGATAAGGAACAGACAGCCGAGAAACTCGCCTGTCATGACATCGGTCCACATGCTCAGTGGCCCCCGTCGCTTTTCACTCTTTCCACCGCTTCCAGCCAGCCGGCGTAGAGGCGTTCGCGCTGCTCTTCCGGCATTTCCGGCGCGAAGGTACGCTCGCAGTGCCACAGCTCGCCGATCTCATCCAGGCTGTCATACCAGCCGATATGCAGGCCCGCCAGATAGGCGACGCCCAGCGCCGTGGTCTCCAGCACGCGCGGACGATCCACCTTCACGCCCAGCATGTCAGACAGGAACTGCATCACCCAGTTGTTGCTGACCATGCCGCCATCCACGCGCAGATTCGCGCAGCTGATGGCCACGTCATCCAGCATGCACTCCTGCAGGTCACGCGTCTGATAGCACACTGACTGCAGGCCGGCCGCCACGATGTCGGTGATGCCGGTGCCACGGGTCAGCCCCAGGATCGCGCCACGCGCCTGCGGGTCCCAATGCGGCGCACCGAGACCGGTGAAGGCCGGCACCATGTAGACGCCGTGATCGGCCTTGGCCGCACGCGCCAGCGGTTCGGTCTCGGAGGCATCGGAAAACAGCTTCAGGCCATCACGCAGCCACTGCACGGTCGCGCCCGCCACGAAGATGCTGCCTTCCATGGCATAGGTCGGCTTGCCATTGAGGCGATAGCCCACCGTGGTCAGCAGACGATTGCGGGACAGCTCCATTTTCTCGCCGGTGTTCATGATCATGAAGCAGCCGGTGCCGTAGGTGCTCTTGCTCATGCCGGGCGTGAAGCAGGCCTGGCCGACCAGCGCCGCCTGTTGATCGCCGGCAACGCCGCGAATCGGCATGGCCGCACCGAACAGCTGCGGATCGGTAGTGCCGAAATCATCACTGGAGTCCAGCACTTCCGGCAGCAAGGATTGTGGGATACCGAACAGCTCCAGCAGCTCACTGTCCCAGCACTGATCGACGATGTTGAACAGGCAGGTACGCGAGGCGTTGGTGGCATCGGTGACGTGGCGCTTGCCAGCGGTCAGTTTCCAGATCAGATAGCTGTCGACGGTGCCGAAGGCCAGCTCGCCCTTCTCGGCGCGTGCGCGAACGCCTTCGACATTCTCGAGAATCCAGCGCAGCTTGGTCGCGGAGAAATACGGGTCGATCAACAGGCCGGTCTTCTGCTGGATCATGTCACCATGACCGGCATCGGAAAGCTCACGACAGTACTCGTGGGTGCGGCGGTCCTGCCAGACGATGGCGTTGTAGACCGGCACGCCGGTCTCGCGGTCCCAGACGATGGTGGTCTCACGCTGGTTGGTGATCCCGATGGCGGCCACCTGTTCGGCGCCGACATTGGTGTTGATCAGCGACTGACGCACGGTGCGCTTCACTGACCCCCAGATATCATCGACGTTGTGCTCGACCCAGCCGCTGTTCGGAAAGTGTTGAGCAAATTCTTCTTGTGCCAGTCCGGTCACCGCGCCTTCACGATCGAAGAGGATGGCGCGGGAGCTGGTGGTACCCTGGTCGATCGCGAGAATCCGCGTGGGTCCATCGACGCGAGAGTCTTTCTCTGGCTTGGGGCTAGACATTATGACTGTCCTTGGCTTCGAGGCTGCTTCTGAGAGTACACGTCAGCGGAGACTGCGGTACTTCACTATATTGGCTCGGATATCATGTGAGAGCGGCAGGAGAAAGCGGGTTGGCTTTGTCCTCTTCACGCTTGGCAGGCGCAACGAGAACACTTCCTCTTGAACCATCACAACCGAACACTAAATGTTCGTCTTCGAATATCGCTGCAAACGTTAGCGCCAAATGCGCATTATCACAAACGTATTACCAATCAATATCATTGTACCTTGGTCTCATGTCCAATGCGCCGACATGGCCTGTTGCAGCTTCGCAACACCCTGACGCCATTCGTCAAATTGCACTGACGCCCCCCTGTTGGATTAGGATGTACCCTCACTGGACGACCCCACTCCCCAACGGCAATCGTGATGCGCGCTTCCTGACATGAAGTGAACTCACGATCCGCAAGCCGCTGACAACAAGAGAGCAGGATGATGCAGCCAAAGCGCCATCGCGCCATTGTCGAACTGATCACGCGTCAGGGATATGCCTCCATCGAGCAGCTGGCCAGTCACTTCGATGTCACGCCACAGACCATTCGTCGCGACCTCAATCAGCTGTCCGAGGCCGGTGCGCTCAAGCGCGTGCACGGGGGCGCGGGGCTTGAGTCCAGCACCGTCAGCACCGCCTACAGCACCCGCAAGACATTGAACCTGGGCGCCAAGCGGCGCATGGCGGCGGCTCTGGCCAGGCAGATTCCCGACCATGCCTCGCTGTTCATCAACATCGGCACCAGCAACGAGATGGTGGCCGAGGCGCTGTGTGATCACCGCGGGCTTGAAGTCATCACCAACAATCTGAACGTGGCGGCCATCCTCCAGCACAAGGAGGATTTCAATGTCATCGTGGCCGGTGGCATGGTGCGCTCCCGCGATGGCGGCATCATCGGCGAGGCCACCATCGACTTCATCAACCAGTTCAAGGTCGACTTCGGCATCATCGGCATCAGTGGTATCGATGAAGACGGCTCACTGCTGGAATTCGACTATCAGGAAGTGCGTGTCGCCCAGGCGATCATCCACAACTCACGCCAGGTCTTCCTGATCGCAGATCACTCCAAGTTCCAGCGCAATGCGGTCGTGCGCCAGGGCAACCTGAGCCAGCTCGATGCGCTCTTCACCGACATCCAGCCCCCGGAAAGCATTCTGACCCTGATGCGTCAGCACGAGGTCGCGCTGCACGTCGCCGACGACGAGTCGCCGGGCGAGACTGGCGACGCTTGAGCTCGATGACGCGTCACCCAACCAACCAGTCACCTCACCAACGAGTCATCTCACCAACAAGCCACACACGACCGACTCGTCTCGCGATCACGGGGCCAGGCAACACGCCGACGAGCAGCCTGGCCCAGCTCTCATCATCATCTACCTCGCCCCTTCCCCCATTCTCCTCGCCCCCCTCTTGCACCAATGAGCCCTCGCAGATGACGACAGCCGCACTTCTGCTGTCTTACCGCTGCCCAGCGGCACCGCTTCGTCTCCGTATATCGTGTCAGGACGCTTGATCAGTCACTGCGGGCATCGTCTGCGCCGCCCGCGCGGCAACATGACAGCCAGGCGCTTCATGAAAATGTCACGCCATGATCAGAGACTGAGAAAAAACACCGGCAAGACAACAGGTTGAATATCAGGCAATCCTCGGTTGCCAGACACTCGCCCAAATGATCACTTTCGAAAGCCATCAACGCAGAAGAATCCCCTTGATGTTCGACTTTTGCTAAGCTATGTTCACTTTCGAAAACCCATTATCGCGCACCTTGCCGGTGCAGACTCATTCGCCCCACCCGGTAGCGCCGGGCACGAGCAGGAGCAGCCCATGTCCCGCGACAACGATGCACTTCTTGACCTCTTCATCATCGGCGGCGGCATCAATGGCGCCGGTATCGCCAACGATGCCAGCGGCCGCGGCCTGAGCGTGGCCCTGTGCGAGCAGAACGACCTCGCCAGCGCGACCTCCTCCGCCAGCAGCAAGCTGATCCACGGCGGCCTGCGCTATCTGGAGCACTACGAATTCCGTCTGGTGCGCGAGGCTCTGCAGGAGCGCGAGGTGCTGCTCAAGAAGGCGCCGCATATCATCTGGCCACTGCGCTTCATCCTGCCGCACCAGCCGCATCTGCGTCCGGCGTGGATGATTCGCGCGGGACTGTTCCTGTATGACCACATCGGCAAGCGCGAGACACTGCCAGCCTCCAAGGGTCTCAAATTCGGCGAGCAGAGCCCGCTGGTCAGCGAGATCAATCAGGGCTTCGAATACTCGGATTGCTGGGTCGATGATGCTCGTCTGGTCATCACCAATGCGCTGCAGGCGCGCGAGCAAGGCGCCGAGATCATGACGGGCACCCGCTGTGTCGGCGCCCGTGATGTCGAAGGCCACTGGGAGCTGACGCTTGAAGATGTCAGCAGCGGCGAGACCTTCACCCGTCGTGCACGCACTCTGGTGAATGCGGCAGGCCCGTGGGTGGAGTCCTTCATCAAGGGCGCCACCGAACGCACGCCGCGCTATGGCATCCGCATGATCCAGGGCAGCCACCTGATCGTGCCGCGCCTGAACACCGATGATCGCGCCTTCATCCTGCAGAACAAGGACAAGCGCATCGTGTTCGTGCTGCCCTATCAGGAAGATTTCAGCCTGGTCGGCACCACCGACGTGCGCTACAAGGGCGACCCCTCCGAGGTGGCCTGCTCCAGCGACGAGACCGACTACATGCTCGAGGTGGTCAACCATCACTTCAAGCGCAAGCTGAGTCGCGATGACGTGGTCTCGACCTTCTCCGGCGTACGCCCGCTGTGTGACGACGAGTCGGCAGACCCGTCCGCGATGACGCGTGATTACACTCTTCACCTGGATGACAGCGGCGCACCGATGCTGTCCATCTTCGGCGGCAAGATCACCACCTATCGCAAGCTGGCCGAATCGGCACTTGAAGACCTCAAGCCGCTGCTGCCGAGCATGGGCGAGCCGTGGACCCACGAGAAGGTCCTTCCCGGGGGTGATATCGAGAGCCGCGCAGCCTTCACTCGCCAGCTGCAGCGCGACTACCCGTTCCTCGGCGAAGCACGCGCCCGACGCTTCGCCTCAAGCTACGGCAGCCTGTGCCTGCACTTCCTCGACGGCAAGCAGAGCGAGGCGGACCTGGGCGAGGACTTCGGCGCCGGCCTGAGCGCCGCCGAGATCGACTACCTGGTCGAGCACGAATGGGCGCGTGAGGTGCAGGATGTCGTCTGGCGCCGCACCAAGTTGACGCTGCGCCTGAGCGATGAGCAAACAACGCGCATCGGCGACTACCTCAAGGAACGCCTGCTGGCACGCGCCGCCTGATGAAAACCGGCTGAGCCAGCAGCGAAAAAAGCCCGCCCCTCCGACAAGGAGGGGCGGGCTTTTCGTTCAGGGACAGGCAGGCTTTTGGGCCATGAATTGAGGACTTACTGGATACCGCCCGCCGTCAGCTTGGCCGGGTCGAGCAGACGCTCCAGCTCCTCGCGTGATAGTTCAGTCTCTTCCTCGGCCACATCCAGAATCGGACGCCCGGCCTGATAAGCCACCTTGGCCACTCGCGCCGCCTCGTTGTAACCGATCACCGGATTGAGCGCCGTGACCAGAATCGGGTTCTTGGCCAGCGGTGCCTCGATGTTGTCCTGACGCACGTTGAAGGTGGCAATGGCCTTGTCCGCCAGCAGGCGGCTGACATTGGCACTCAGCGTGATCGAGGACAGCAGGTTGTTGGCGATCAGCGGCAGCATGACATTGAGCTGGAAATTGCCGCTTTGCCCGGCGATGCCGATGGTGGCGTCATTGCCCATCACCTGCGCCGCCACCTGAGCGGCCGCCTCGGGGATCACCGGATTGACCTTGCCCGGCATGATGGAGCTGCCCGGCTGCAGGGCCTCAAGCTCGATCTCGCCCAGCCCTGCCAACGGGCCGGAATTCATCCAGCGCAGGTCGTTACTGATCTTCATCATCGCCACGGCATAGGTCCGCAGCTGGCCGGAGAGCTCGACTGCCGTGTCCTGGGAGGACAACGCCGCGAAGAAGCTCTCGGCGGGACGGAAGGCATGGCCGGTCTGGTGCGAGAGGCGGTCGGCAATGCGCTCGGCGAATTCCGGATGCGCGTTGATACCACTACCCACGGCAGTCCCGCCCTGGGCGAGGCGCTCGAGGCGCGGCAGCACCTGCTCGATGCGCTCGATGGCCTGCCCGACCTGCGCCTGCCAGGCACCCAGCTCCTGACTCATGCGGATCGGCATTGCGTCCATCAGGTGAGTGCGGCCGGTCTTGACGACATCGTCCACCTCAGAGGCCTTGCGAGCGATCACCTCATGCAGATGGCGCAGCGCCGGTAACAGGGTGTCAGAGACAGCGATGACGGCGGACAGATGAATGGCCGTCGGGATGGCATCATTGCTCGACTGCCCCATGTTGACGTGGTCGTTGGCGCCGACGGTCACGTCCTTGTCGCCCAGATGCTGATTGGCAAGTTGCGTCAGCACCTCGTTGACGTTCATGTTGGTCGAGGTGCCGGAACCGGTCTGGAAGACATCGACCGGGAATTGATCGGCATGCTCGCCGTCGATGACCTGGCGCGCCGCCTTGATGATCGCCTCGGCACGCACGTCATCCAGCAGCTCCAGGTCACGGTTGACCTCGGCCGCAGCCAGCTTGATGCGCGCCACGGCGCGAATGAAGGCAGCAGGCAACGGCTGGCCGCTGACGGGGAAGTTATCGACCGCTCGCTGAGTCTGGGCGCCATAGAGTGCGCTGGCCGGCACTTCGAGTTCACCCATGCTGTCGCGTTCACGGCGGGTCTGGCTGCTCATGCTTGTCTCCCTGTGCTGTTGCATATGACGTCGCACCTGGCTGGCGTCACTGATGGGCGGCTGGCAATCATTGATCAATGACCTGATCGCCAGCTTCAGTCCCCTGATGGTCACTTGGGGACGCACAGGATACCAATCAAGCCGCTTGATGGTAGTGATTATCAATAACAATTACACATTCATTGCCTGGCTCCGTCATCCCCCGCCCTGCAACCTTTCAGATGCACGCTTGCAAGATGGCTGCTCACCAATCCGCTGTTACGCAAGACGAGGCCTCGGTTACACTGTGCGGCGCTTCCACCATGGCCACGGCCCCTTGACCACGCCTCATGAATCCTGTCGACGGAATGACCGCGAACCTGATGTCCACCTCTTCGCTGCTGAAACCCGCCCTGTGTGCGGTGTGCACCATCCCTCACTTCCTCGTGCCTGTCGGAGGGGAAATCGCGTCATGAAATGGTTCTCGCACAACCCTTACTTCACCTACCTGCACCGCCAGCGCCTGCATATCCTGCGTGTGACCGTCGCCCTGACGCTGTGCTTTTCCATCATCGAACTGTTCAGCCTGCCGCACAGTTCCTGGGCATTGGTCAGCACCGTGATGGTCATGGGCAATCTGCCCCACGTCGGCGGTGTCATCGACAAGGGCTGGCAACGTCTGGTCGGCACGCTGCTTGGTGGCCTGTGGGGCCTGATCCTGATTCTGGTCGCCGAGCCGCTGCCGGGCGTGGTGCCTTTCTGGAGCATCGTCGGCATCGCCCTGGCACTGAATGCCACCTTCAGCAATCGCTATGGCTACAGCTCGCTGCTGTTCTGCGTCACGCTGCTGATGGTGATCGGGGATGGCAATCATGATATTGGCATCGGGCTGTGGCGTGTCTTCAATGTGGTGCTGGGTACCCTGATCAGCATCGTGGTCAGCATGGTGCTGCTGCCCCAGAAGGCGACGGATGTCTTTCGCTTCCTGCTGGCCGACAACCTCGACAAGCTGGCACGCCTCTACCACGGCCATACCAAGGCCGAGCGTGAGGGTGTCAGTGAGGCACTCGCGCTGGTGCGTGCCACCTCGGCACAGCTGGTCAAGCAGCGCGGGCTGGTCGATGCCGTCGCTCAGGAAGGCCGTATCAATCGTGCCGACATCGAGGAAATCCTGTCCTTCGAGCGCCGCATGATCTCGACCATCGAGCTGCTGCAGGAAACCCACTGGAACACCCGCGAGGGGCATGAATTCATCGAGGGACTGGATGGTCTGCGCGATGCCCAGCATCGTCTGGCCCGCGCCCTGGGGACCCTGGCTTTCCAGGTGCGCACCGGCCAGAGCATCGAACTGACGGTGACGCCCTTCGACCTGCAACGCTATGCCGATGTCCGCAATGTCGAGAGCCGCAAGGGCCGCGCGCTGTTCAGCCCATCGGGCTATCTGTGGCTCAATCGCGAGCTGGCCCGGCTGACCGAGGCACTGGGCAAGCGTCTGTCGCTGCTGGAACGGCTGCCGAGCCAACGCCTGCAACGCCGACTGCCGGGCCATGGCCTGATCAGTGATGCACGCCGCCTGTTCCTGCCGGAAGACCCGACGCCGGGCGATACGGCAGCCCCCACCAGGCGCGAGAACAGCGCTGGCAGGCAGCACACTCCGGCCAGCAAGGCGCCGGCCAGCAAGGTGCCAGCCAGCAAAGCGACGGCGGGTAATGACAACAGCTGTGATGACACAGTCAGCGATGAGCCAGACCGCCGCGACAGGCGCCAGCCGGACTCGGCCGGCAATGAGACTGCCAGGAAAGACACATGAACTCAGTATCCGGAGTGACTCCCGCAAGCCAGCATGACGTGTTGATCGTCGGTGGCGGCGCGGCAGGTTTGACCCTGGCACTCAGCCTCGCCAATCGCCTGCTGCCCGGCCCGCGCACCCGCCGCGTCACGCTGTTGCGTCCAGCGCGTGAGGCACAGGGCGCCAGCCGCTGGGCGCAGGGCGGTATCGCGGCGGTGCTGGCGCCCGAGGACGATGTGGAATCCCATGTCGCCGACACCCTGATTGCCGGCGATGGCCTGTGCAACGAGCGCGCGGTGCGCTTCACCGTCGGTCACTCGCGGGAGGCCATCGAATGGCTGATCGCGCTCGGCGTACCCTTCACCCCGGCCGACGCCGACGCCAGCTACCCCTTCCACCTTACCCGCGAAGGGGGGCATGGCCGCCGCCGCATCATCCACGCCGCCGACGCCACCGGGCGAGCGCTGCTCGATACGCTCAGCGCCCACGTCGAAGCTCACCCGAACATCGAGATTCTCGAAGACCTGCTGGCCGTCGACATCGCGGTCAACGCTGGCCGCGCCAGTGGTCTGTGGGTGATGGACGGCACGGGCCAGCGCCAATGGCTGGCGGCCAATGACCTGGTACTGGCCACCGGCGGCGCCAGCGGGCTGTTCGCCCACGCCACCAGCCCGAGCGCCAGTGTCGGTGACGGCATGGCGATGGCGACCCGCGCCGGCGCCAGCCTGATGAACCTGGAGTTCCAGCAGTTTCATCCCACCTGCCTATATGATCCCGATGGCACGCCCTTTTTGATCTCCGAGGCGGTGCGGGGCGAAGGGGGGCTGCTGCTGCGCCCGGATGGGCATCGCTTCATGGCCGATCATGACCCTCGCCTGGAGCTGGCGCCGCGTGATGTCGTGGCACGCGCCATCCTCACCGAGATGCGCACGCACGGTCTCGAGCATGTCTGTCTGGATATCAGCGCGCTGGGCGCCGAGGCGATCGAGCACCATTTCCCTACCATCGCCGAGCACTGCCTGACGCGCGGGATCGATATTCGTCATGCTCCGATACCCGTCGTCCCTGCCGCCCACTACAGCTGCGGCGGCATCGCCACCGGGCTGGATGGCGAAAGCGACCTGTCGGGGCTCTGGGCCATCGGCGAAGTCGCCTGCACGGGCCTGCACGGTGCCAATCGCATGGCCAGCAACTCGCTGCTCGAATGCCTGGTGCAGGCGCGCGCCTGTGGTGAAGCACTTGGGCAACTCCACCGCGCCGACGAGCCACGCCTGACGAGCACGCTCGACTCGCTGATGCCGCAACACGCCGCCCTGCTCACACAGCTTGCCGACAATGGTCAGGTCTGGCGCTGCGTGATGCGCCTGAGCGCCGATGAGGCACGCACGCGCCTGCACAGCTTGCGCCAGCTGATGAGTCTGCAAGCGGGAATCGAGCGCAGCCAGCACGGCCTGAGGGAGGCGTTGGAGCAGATAACACAGTGGGTATCGCTTGAGACGGGACAGGCGGCGGAGAGCGAGCAGCACAGGCAAGCTTCAGCGCCGCGGGCAGGGCTCGATCATCTTGCGCTCTATCAGGCCCTGACGCTGGCACCGCTGCTGCTGCTGTGCGCTCATCAGCGTCATGAATCACGCGGCCTGCACTTCATCCGCGACTTCCCGATGCCGGCGTCGCGCACCCGCGATAGCGTCATACGCCTCTCGGCCTTTGCGGCCGCGACCTGAGCGGCTCATGCGAAGGACCATGAAAAGGCCCATGAGCAGGCTCAGCGTGGATGAGCCCCTTGGGCTGCGACGCGCCGCAGGGTCTCCAATGGCGGCGGCTGACGCGGCAAGCCATGTGGCAAGGGTGGCCACAGCAGCCACAGGCGCAGCTGGTGAAGGTCTTCGCTGGAAGCACTATCCGGCCACAGCCATACCCGCTGCGTTTTCAGGGGCTGCTGGTCCGCGCCCTGCTGTCTCAAGCCCGGCTGACTCAAGCCCGGCGGCCTCAAACCCTGGGCCCCCATCCCCGGTGGCCCAACACCCTGCGGCGAGATCTCGAGCCCGATCAGGCGCGGTGAGCACCACAGGCAGCGCACGTTGACGGGCTGCCAGCTGCGTGAGGCGCCATCGGCCCACCACCAGCAGAGCTGCATCTCCGGGTGACGATGGCGCGCATCTGAGACAGGCGGGGTGTCACTGGCTTCGGTCTCGGCTTCGCTTTCTGCTTCGGTCTTGGCTTCAGCCTCGTGCTCCGGCACTGGCGCCTGGCCACCGCTGGCAAGCGCCGCATCGGCGCAGAGGCTGCCCCCCAGGGCCAGCCAGACTCGCGCCTCGGGGTCCTTGAGACGCCGCCGAGCCTGGCGCCACCACGACACCAGCTCGCCAGCCTGCAACAGCCAGCCCAGCCCCATCACGGCCAGCAGCGCCATGATGCCATCCGGCAGCTGAGCGAGCCCCTCAAACGCACAATGCCCCGCCTCGAAAGGCAGGGCATTGCGAAGATATTGCCACTGACAGGTCCACCACGTACTGACAATGAACTGGCCAGTCGCCAGCTCGGCAAGCCAGACCCACAAGGCGAGACTCGCCGCCAACAGCCCGACACGCAGGCTGGTGTGGGTCGCGAACGCCTGCCTAGAGGCCCTTGAACTGATCGCGCTCGCCATTCTCGGCATTGGCGATCACCATGTTGATCAGGCGCTGGTATTCGGCATTGCCGCACGGGTCGCGCTTCATCAGCCACACGAAGAGATCCTGGTCCTCTTCGGCCAGCAGCTGCACATAGAGCGCCTTGTCGTCTTCGCTCAAGGCGTCGAAACGCTGCTCCAGAAACGGCAGCAGCAGCAGATCGAGCTCCCACATGCCGCGACGCGAATGCCAATGCAGCCGCTTGCGAATCACATCTTCCATTGCCTGAACCTCAGTCGTCACATCAATGCGCGCAGTATACCCGAGGGGGGCGTCAGCGGCATCCGTTGACCCGTTGCTCGGGCAGGAATTGGCAATCCGTGCCGTGATCGGCAATGATGTCCCTAGTGCGTTGTTTTCTCAGGATTTGCCCATTATGCTGAGGAGATAACAATCACAAGGATGCGTGTGCCTGTCCGGTGACAAGAGGTCGCCCGGCTGACGCATCACGAACGCCTTTCACGAGAAAGGTGCAGGCATGGAGAGATCCGATGACCAAGTCCGAGCTGATCGAACAGATAGCCATGCGACAGCCTGAGTTGTCGCTCAAGGATGTAGAGGCCGCGGTTCGCATCATCCTCGATGATGTGACAGACGCCCTGGCCCACGGCGGTCGCGTCGAGATTCGCGGTTTCGGCAGCTTCTCGCTGCACTACCGTGAGCCACGACTGGGGCGCAATCCCAAGACCGGCGAGCCTGTGGATCTGGATGGCAAGTTCGTCCCCCACTTCAAGCCCGGCAAGGAGCTGCGCGAGCAGGTCGATGCCAGTCGCGCCCTGGGGTATTGACCACAGTGATGATGACGATGCGACTGACTGACAGCGCTGACCGTAGATGAATACCCGGCGTGACGGGGCTGGCGGGTTCAGTGCCGGCCGAAACCCGCTCAAGCCCTGATGCCAGAGACGACAGCCACCCACCTCACGGCGTCGCCGCCAAGACTCGCGCGATGGGCAGTGATACACTCGCTCCCAGATGATTCACGACTGCATTTCATGACAAGGAAACCGTTATGCGTTGGCTAAAAGGTCTCGTTCTGGCCGTGATCCTGCTGATCGTCCTGCTGGTCGGTATTCTCTTTGCCGTTCACAACCAGCAAGCCGTGCCCCTCGACCTCATCTGGGTAGAGCTGCCTGCTGCGTCCCTTTCCATGTGGCTGCTGTTCTCGCTGGCCGTCGGCGTCGTGCTTGGCATGGTCGCGATGACCGGCATGTACCTGCGCCTGCGCACGCTGTTGACCCGTGCCCAGCGTCGCAACCAGCAGCAACGCAAGGAACTGGACCAACTGCGCATCCAGGAGATCAAGGAAGTGGCATAAATGCCTGATCTGATATTGCTGGGATTGCTGATGGCGGCCATCGCCATCGGATTCTGGCTGGGGCGGCGTGATCGTCGCCCCGATGAACAAGCACCGGCTCCTGCCACCCTGTCCCGCGACTACTTCGTCGGCCTCAATCATCTGCTCAACGAGCAGCCTGATCGTGCCATCGAAACCTTCGTTCAGGCCCTGGAAGTCAACAGCGATACCGTCGATACCCACATCGCGCTGGGCAATCTCTATCGCAGTCGCGGCGAAGTCGATCGAGCCGTCAAGATTCACCAGAACCTGCTGGCCCGCCCTGCCCTGGATAGCGAACAGAGCGAGCGTGTCCAGCTGGAACTGGCCCGCGACTTCATGCGCAGCGGTGTCTATGACCGCGCCGAGAAACTGCTGGAAACCCTCCTCAAGCAAGCACAGCACGACAGTCATCGGCGTGCCGGCCGCCGCCTGCTGATCGACCTCCTCGAGCGGGAGCGCGAGTGGGAGGCCGCACTCGAAGTCGCTCACGCCATTCTGCGTCAGGAAGGCGGCATCCGCCGCGCGGCGGCCCATTGGCACTGCGAACTGGCCGCGCTGGATATCGCCGAAGGCAGCCAGGCGATGGCCCGCAAGCGGCTAAAGCAGGCGCTTTCCACTGACGAGAAATGCGTACGCGCCAACTGGATGCTGGCCGAGATCGAATTCGATCATGCCAACTACAAGCAGTGCATCCGCCTGCTGCAGCGCATCCCACGTCAGGACACCGGCTTCACCCCCATCATTCTCGAGCCACTGGGCAACGCCTTTCGCATGCTGGATGACGAGAGTGGCCTGGTGCGCCTGCTGCATCAGGAAGTCGAACGCGCGCCCTACACCACGACCGTCATCAGCCTTGCACAATTGATCGAGCGTCGCGAGGGTGTCGAGGCCGCCGCCAGCTTCGCCAGCGAGCAGCTGCATCGTCATCCCAGCCTGCGTGGCGTCGATTACCTGCTCGATCTCTACCTGCTGGATGCCGACGAGCGCGAGACCGAGCGTTTCAATCTGCTCAAGCGCCATACCCAGCAGCTGATCCAGGCGCGTCCTCGCCATCGCTGTCATCGTTGCGGCTTCGAAGCCTCGATGCTGCTCTGGCAATGTCCGAAGTGCCGCCACTGGGGCACGGTCAAGCCGATCACCGGCCTGGAAGGCGAGTAATGGCGCCAACTGGTGCACAGATACCCGCTGACAGACAGGCCACAGATACCAGAACGAAAAGCCCCCTGCAGCATGCTGCAGGGGGCTTTTTCATGCCGCCTTGATGACTTCCGGGCTGACGCCATCGAACTGACGCCATCGATCACATCATCCCTGCCCGGTGGCACGCTCGCCCAGGCGCGGCGAGAGCAGCTCGCCCACGAGACAGGCTGCCAGGATGGCGGCCACGAAATACGGCCAGTCACCGAATGACAGTTCTGCGACACCCAGGGCATCGATGAAGATCGCCAGGATGCAGACCGGGCTGACATAGCGAATCATGAACAGCCACAGACGATAGCCGGCATCACTCAGATTCAGCTCATCACGCAGCATGCTGCTCTTGAAGACGAACCCGGCCAGCAGCGCCATGGCGATGCCACCGATCGGCATCATCCAGCGCGAGGTCAGGTAATCGAGCCAGTCGAAGAAGTGCTTGCCGGCCAGCGTCCAGTCCGCGCCGAGATTGAACGACAGCATCGCGAACATCGCCACCAGCCACAGCACACTGCCGGCCAGCCACGAAGCCTTGGCGCGGCTCATGTTGCGGTTCTCGCTCAGCCAGGCGACGGTCGCCTCGATCATCGAGATGGCGGAGGTCAGGGCGGCGATCGAGAGCATGGCGAAGAACAGCACCCCGAACAGCTGCCCGAAGGGCATCTGGTTGAAGGCCACCGGCAGGCTCATGAAGATCAGCCCCGGTCCGGAGGACGGGTCCATGCCATTGGCGAAGATGATCGGAAAGATCGCCAGGCCCGCCATCAGTGCCACCAGGGTATCGGCGATCGCCACCGTGAAGGTGGTACGGGCGATGGAAGTGCCCGACGGCAGGTAGGAGCCGTAGGTGAGGATGGCGCCGGAGGCCAGTGACAAGGTAAAGAAGGCATGTCCCAGCGCGGCCAGCACCCCTTCGCTGCTCAAGCGCGTGACATCGAAATCGAACAGGAAGTGGAAGCCTGCCGAGAAGTTGCCCGAAGTCAGGGCGTAGCCGATCATGATCAGCAGCATGATCACCATGCCCGGCATCATCCAGCGCACACTCTTCTCGACGCCTTCCTGCACCCCGCGCCCGACGATCAGCATCGTCACCACCGCCACCAGCGTGGCCCAGCCGCCCAGTGCCCAGGGATTGGCGTTGCCAGCCTCGAAGATGGCACCCAGCTCCGCGACGCTGTGTCCGGACAGCGCACCACTGGCCATCTTCCACAGGTAGCTGAACGACCACCCCGCGACCACGACATAGAACGACAGGATCATGAAGCCGGCCAGCATCGCGATCCAACCGAAGACCTTCCACAACGGACTGGCCCCCGCTTCACGTGCCAGATTGGCAATCGCCTCGATGGGGCTGCCGCGCCCCCGCCGCCCGAAGGCAATCTCTGCCATCATCACGGGTACGCCCACGGCGAGAATGCAGGCCAGATACACCAGCACGAAGGCACCCCCGCCATACTCACCGGTGATATAGGGAAACTTCCAGATATTGCCCAGCCCTACTGCGGAACCGGTAGCTGCAAGGATGAAGCCCCAGCGACTGATCCAGAGATTCTTGGGTTGCTGTCTTGCCGTCATGGAATACCTTACAAGTTATTGTTGTGAGCCAGTGGTGATCGACGCAACGCCTGGACGTCTTGGGTGCTCACACAGACCATTTTACTGATATGAAGCGTGTTCGTCCGCGATTCCCATCGAAAATCACCACGATTCCCTCAGAATTCCTCTGCAAAAACGCCATCACCACACGACGGCAATCACTCTACATTAGATACTCCAACTTGGTAACATTTGAAACGATATTGGCCACCCAAGGCTGGCAAGCAACCGCCTCTGAGAGGCACGGTGCTGCAAAAGGCCCCGACATCACCGCATCACTGGAGTAGGCTCATTCAAGAGACGCCGGCCTGAGAGCGCTGGGCCTGAGAGTGCCTGGCTAGAAAGCGTCTGAACAAAGAGCAGCTGACCTCACCTGGCAGCGCAGACAAGGAGTCGTCATGCATCGTCAATTCGCGGTTATCGGACTGGGTTATTTCGGCAGCACCGTCGCACGAGAGCTGAGGCGCCATGAGCATGAGGTACTCGGTGTCGACGCCGACGAGAAACGCCTCAACGCGGTGGCTGACCTGCTCAATCAGGCGGTGATCGCCGACCCTACCGATGAACACGCCTTGCAGGAGCTGGGGCTGGAGCAGTACGACGCCGTCTTGATCGACCTAAGCGACTCGATGGAGCAGAGTCTGATCTGCGCACTGCTGGCCAAGGAGCTCGGCGCGAAGGAGCTATGGGTCAAGGCCACCTCGGATGCCCATCACAAGCTGCTCAGTCGTCTGGGTGTCGATCACATCGTGCATCCGGAATACGATCTCGGCGTACGCGTGGCGGAAAGCCTCGCCTACCATGCCATGGTCGACTTCATCCATCTCGGCGATCACCAGTTCGTGGTCGAACTGGAGGTCAGCGCACGACTGGGCGATGACTGTCAGCGACTCGATCAGCTGCCCATCGATGGTGACATCAGCGTGATCGCGGTGCGCAAGGGCAGGACGCTCGATCGTCAACCCTCCGCCAGCACACGACTTTCTGCCGGTGACCACCTGGTGTTGATCGGCGAGCTGAGCGCGCTGCGCAAGCTGGGGTCTCACCTGTGAGGCAGCGCTATCGACGCTACCTCCGCCCACTGACCCGCAGCCCACGCGGCCCGATCATCCACCTATCGCCGCCGGAAATCCTGTTGGGCGGCTTTCTGGGCCTCGGCATGCTCGGCGCCTGTCTGCTGAAACTGCCCGGCATGCATCAGGAAGGCTTGAGCTGGCTGTCGGCACTGTTCACCGCGACATCCGCCGTCACGGTCACCGGCCTGTCCGTCACTCCGCTCAGCGAGTTCACCCTCGCGGGCCAGATCATCGTACTGATACTGATCCAGCTCGGAGGCCTGGGCTTCATGACCATTGCCGCCCTGTCGCTGGTGATGCTGGGCCAGCGCCTGCCGATGCATCAGACCAGCCTGCTGCGCGAGGCGCTCAATCGCAGCAGTTCACGCGAGATAGGCCGCCTGCTCAAGATCATCACCGCCTTTGCGCTGACGCTCGAGCTGGCAGGCGCTTCCTTGCTGGCGATGGACTGGGTGCCCGAGTACGGCTGGCAGGAGGGGCTCTGGCTGAGCCTCTTCCACTCGGTCTCGGCCTTCAACAATGCCGGATTCACCCTGTGGCCGGACAGCCTGATGCGCGAGGCGGCCAATCCCCTGACCAGCGGCGTGATCGGAGTCCTGTTCATGACCGGTGGCATCGGTTTCGCCGTCATCGGCGAGCTGCGTGAGCGGCGACGCGAACATGGCTGGCGCGTGCTGCTGCAACCCTCGCGCTTTTCGGTGCAGACACGCCTGGTGATCGAAGCCAGCGTAGCCCTCAATCTGCTTAGCCTGGTGGTGATATTGGCCCTCGAGTGGCGCAACCCCGGCACGCTGGGCGCCATGGCCAGTCATGGCGAACGCCTGCTCGCCGCCGCCTTCATGGCCATCACACCGCGCACCGCCGGTTTCAGCGTCATCGATACCGCCGAGATGACGCAAGCCTCGACCCTGTGGGCCATGGCGCTGATGTTCATCGGCGGCGGCAGCGGCTCGACGGCCAGCGGCATCAAGCTGACCACCTTCGTGGTGCTGCTGCTGACCACCCGTGCCTTCCTGCGCCGCGAACCCTCTCCCACCCTGCATGGCCGCCGTATCGGCGATGACACCGTCTTCAAGGCGATCGCCGTGGCGCTGGCAGCGATGCTGCTGATCTTTGGCATGCTGTTCGGCCTGACCATCACCGACCCGGACCACGCCTTCCTGTCGCTGGCCTTCGAGACCGTCTCGGCCTTCGGCACCGTCGGCCTGAGCCACGGCCTGACGCCAGAGCTCTCGCCCGGTGGGCAATTGCTGATCATCGCGACCATGCTGCTGGGTCGCACCGGACCACTCGCCCTCGGCTACCTGCTGGCGACCCGCAGCCGCCCCGGCATCCGCTATGCGCGTACCGAGCTCTCGATCGGCTGATGTGCATGTGCACGGGCGATGGCGCACAGCTGATGGCACACCACAGACGACACCTCAGAACGACGAAAGCCCCGACGCAGACGTCGGGGCTTTCGTGAGCATGGTCACCCGCTCAGGGAGCGACGGGTGAGGTCAGGCAATGACCTCAGTGATCATCATCATGATCATCGTGGTCATCATGCTCTTCAAGACGCTGATGTGCGTGCGTCTCGCCATCGTACTCATCCACTCGGGCCTTGAGCTTCTGACCTGGGCGGAATGTCACCACGCGACGCGCGGAGATCGGAATCTCCTCGCCTGTCTTGGGATTGCGCCCCGGACGTTCGCGCTTGTCACGTAGATCGAAGTTGCCGAAACCGGACAGCTTCACCTGTTCATTTTCCCGCAGGCAACCGCGAATCTCGTCGAAGAACACCTCTACCATCGACTTGGCTTCGCGCTTGGACATGCCGAGTTCTGCGTGCAGATGCTCGGCAAGTTCCGCCTTGGTCAACGCTCCCATGTCCGCTCCCTCGTTCAAGTGGCGACTCATGCTCTCAGCGCCGCCCCGAAACGTGTGTGGCCATCGGTGACGATCGCATCGACTAACTGATTGATTTCCTCATCATTCAGCGTGCGCGAAGGATGCTGCCAGGTCAAGCCCAGGGCGAGCGACTTGTGACCATCGGCTACCCCCTGGCCCTGGTAGACGTCAAACAGGCGCAGGTCCGTCAGCCATTCACCGGCTTGCGAACGGATGGCGTCGAGCAGCGACTGCACGTGAATGCCCTCTTCGACCACGAAGGCCAGGTCACGACGCACTTCCGGATACCTGGAGAGCGGCGCGAAGCGCGGCAGACGGCCCGCACAGGCGGAAGCCAGCGTGATCTCGAACACGAAGACCTCGACCTTCAGGCCAAGCTCGGCGCGCGCCGCCGGGTGCAGGGCACCCATCCAGCCTGCCGGCTCGCCATTGAAGAACAGCTGAGCGCACTGGCCCGGGTGCAGTGCCGGATGCTCGGCGGCTTCGAAGCGCCAGGCTTCCAGATTGCCGCCCAGTGCCAGCAGTGCCTCGACATCGCCCTTGAGATCGAAGAAGTCGACCTTGTCACGACCGCCATTCCAGCCTTCCGGCAGACGGGCGCCGGTGACCAGACCGCCGATCATCGGCGTCTGCTCGAGGGAGTCCAGCTCGCCGCGGAACACAAGCCCGGTCTCGAACAGGCGCACGCGCGACTGCTGACGATTGAGGTTGTGGCTCAGCGCCTTGACCAGCCCCGGCAGCAGCGAGCTGCGCATCACCGCCATGTCGCTGGAAATCGGGTTGGCCAGTGCCGGTGCCACCCCTTGCGGGTCCAGCGTCTTTTGCAGCTCAGGGGCGACGAAGCTGTAGCTGATCGCTTCCTGATAGCCCCGCGCCACCAGCTGACGACGCAGGCTGGTCAGCGGCTGGGTGGTCTCATTGGCCACGGCCGGCGCCAGACGCGCATTCGGGCGGCTGACCGGCAGATTGTTGTAGCCGTGGATGCGCGCCAGCTCTTCGATCAAGTCAGCCTCGATGCTGACATCGAAACGCCAGCTCGGCACCGTCACCTGCCATTGGCTATCGCCATTCGCGGCGACCTGCATGCCCAGACGCTCGAGAATCTCGACGATCTCGTCATCCGGCAGCGCCATGCCCAGCGTGCGCTCGACACTGGCGCCGCTCAGGCTGACGACGGCGGCCTTGGGCAGCGCTGCGTCGCTGGCAACCTCGATGATCGGGCCCGGCTTGCCGCCGGTGATCTCGAGCAGCAGAGCCGTCGCGCGCTCGATGGCATCACGCTGCAGCTGCGCGTCCACACCACGCTCGAAACGATGCGAGCTGTCGGTGTGCAGGCCGTAGCTACGCGCCTTGCCAGCCACGCTCAACGGCGCGAAGAAGGCAGACTCGAAAAAGATGTCGCGCGTCTCGGCGTTCACGCCACTGCCTTCGCCGCCCATCACACCGGCGATGGCCAGCGGGCCCTTCTCGTCAGCGATGACCAGGGTGTCATCCCGCAGCGCGACTTCCTGACCGTCGAGCAGCGTCAGCGGCTCTTCAGCGGCTGCCATGCGCACCTCGATGCCGCCGTTCAAGCGTGCCAGATCGAAGGCGTGCATCGGCTGGCCGAGCTCGAGCAGCACGTAGTTGGTGACGTCGACGACGGGGTCGATGCTGCGGATGCCACTACGACGCAGACGCTCCTCGAGCCACAGCGGCGAGGTCGCGGCGACATTGACGTCACGCACGACACGCCCCAGATAACGCGGGCACGCCTCTGGCGCGCTGACGGTGACCGGGAAGGTATCATCGATCTGGGCGGCCACCGGCTCGATGCCCGGCGCCGTGACGGCGAGACGGTTGAGCACGCCGACTTCTCGTGCCAGTCCCTTGACGCTCAGGCAGTCGCCGCGGTTAGGGGTCAGATCGACCTCGATGGCGTTGTCGTCAAGATTCAGGAAGTCACGGGCATCACGGCCCACCGGCGCGTCCGCAGCCAGCACCATGATGCCATCGGAGGCTTCGGCCTCCAGACCCAGCTCGGAGGCACCACAGATCATGCCGCGGGATTCGACACCGCGCAGCTTGGCCTTGCGAATCTTGAAGTCGCCCGGAAGCTTCGCGCCGACCTGAGCGAAGAGCACCTTCTGGCCAGCGGCGACATTGGGCGCGCCACAGACGACCTGTACCAGCGCACCACTGCCATCATCCACCTGACAGACATTGAGGCGATCGGCCTCCGGGTGCGGTTGCTTGTCCTTGACCTCGGCCACGACCACGCCGGTGAACTCACCGGCGACCGGTTCGATACCATCGACTTCCAGACCGGCCATGGTGACCTGATCGGCCAGCTGCTGGGTGCTCAGTTCCGGCGAGACCCACTCACGCAGCCACTGTTCGGAAAATTTCATCTTGCTGTCCTGTTCCGTAAGTTCACGCCCTCAAGGCGCGATACGTGAATGAGTGCCTAGCTGAACTGGCGAAGGAAACGCAGGTCGTTCTCGAAGAACAACCGCAGGTCGTTGACGCCGTAACGCAGCATCGCCAGACGCTCCACGCCCATGCCGAAGGCGAAGCCGCGGAAGCGCTCGCTATCGATACCGGAGTGACGGAAGACTTCCGGGTGCACCATGCCGCACCCCATCACCTCGAGCCAGCCGGTGTGGGAGCAGACACGACAGCCGTCACCGGCGCACATCACGCACTGGATATCGACTTCAGCGGACGGTTCGGTGAACGGGAAGTAGGACGGACGGAAGCGGACTTCCAGATCATCACGCTCGAAGAAGGCATGCAGGAACTCTTCGACGGTGCCCTTGAGGTCTGCGAAGCTGACATTCTCGTCAACCAGCAGACCCTCGACCTGATGGAACATCGGGGTGTGGGTCAGATCGGAGTCGCAGCGATAGACGCGGCCCGGACAGACGATGCGCAGCGGCGGCTCACTGGCCTTCATGCTGCGCACCTGCACCGGCGAGGTGTGGGTGCGCAGAAGACGCGTGGCATCGAAATAGAAGGTGTCATGCATCGCGCGCGCCGGGTGATGCGACGGGATGTTCAGCGCTTCGAAGTTGTGATGGTCATCTTCGATTTCCGGCCCTTCCGCGACACCGTAACCGATGTGCGAGAAGAAGCTTTCGATACGCTCAAGCGTGCGGGTAACCGGGTGCAGGCCGCCTACCGGCTCTCCACGGCCCGGCAGGGTCACATCGACGCGCTCGGCGGCAAGGCGTGCATTGAGCGCTGCCGTTTCCAGCGTATTGCGACGTGCGTCCAGCTCACCGCTCAGCAGCTGCTTGGCTTCGTTGATGGTCTCACCGGCCTTGGGGCGCTCTTCGGGGGACAGCTTGCCAAGGCCCTTGAGCAGTGCGGTGATCTCGCCCTTCTTGCCGAGAAAACGTACCCGTACCTCATCGAGGGTCTGGACGTCTTCGGCCGCCTGGATCGCGGTGCGTGCTTCGTCCACCAGGGTGGAAAGATGTTCCATCCGTTCAGCTCCGATCGCTTGAGTCACTGGCGCGGCAATGTCCGCCGCCAATGGAAGTCGCGCCGACCCGAAGGTCGGCAGGGAGAGCGCTCCGCCTGCGGTGAATCACACAGACGATCGCGCCCTTGCCAGAGACCGGCCCACAACGCGGCCAATCCCGTTCATGTCGCTGCTGACCCACCGCCGGTTCTCTGACGGCAGGCCAAACAAAAACAGGGGAAGAGCGGCTGCTCTTCCCCTGTGACGTAACACGTCATCTCGATACCGCCTGAGTTGTCCAATGCAAGCATTCGACAGTCACGACCCGGTTTGCCTGCTTTGCGACTCGCCGGGTCTGGGCGATATCTGATCCGGTCACTTACTGAGCAGCCTTGGCCTTCTCGACGATGGCAGCAAAGGCAGCTTTTTCGTGAACCGCGATATCGGCGAGGACCTTGCGGTCGATCTCGATATTGGCCTTCTTCAGACCAGCGATGAAGCGGCTGTAGGACATGCCATTGATGCGGGCCGCAGCGTTGATACGCGCGATCCACAGGGCACGGAACTGACGCTTGCGGACACGACGGTCACGGTAAGCGTACTGGCCGGCCTTGATGACAGCCTGCTTGGCTACGCGGAAGACGCGTGAACGCGCTCCGTAGTAACCCTTGGCCTGCTTCATGATCTTCTTGTGACGGCGACGTGCGACGACGCCACGCTTGACGCGGGACATAGCGTACTCCTGATATTAAGAAAGTTGGACCGAGGTAAGGACGGCTTACAGGTTCGGCAGCATGCGCTGGATCAGCGCCTTGTCTGCAGCGTGAACCTGCTTCATGCCACGCAGCTGACGCTTACGCTTGGTCGACTTCTTGGTCAGGATGTGGCTACGGAAAGACTGCTTGTGCTTGAAGCCGTTGGCAGTCTTCTTGAAGCGCTTGGCAGCGCCGCGGTTGGTCTTGATCTTCGGCATGAGTATTAACTCCGCTCGGTTTCTTGAGAAAATCCAGGGCCGACAAAAAGAGCCACGCCCGCAGGCGTGACCCTGATGTGTCCGTTCTACTGCCTGTGGATCACTTCTTTTTCGGCGCGAGAATCATGATCATCTGACGACCTTCCATCTTCGGGAAGGATTCGACGGTCACGAGTTCACCGAGGTCTGCGGCGATGCGTTCCATCAGCTTGCGGCCGATGTCCTGATGCGCCATCTCACGACCACGGAAGCGCAAGGTAACCTTGCCCTTGTCTCCGCCTTCGATGAAGCGAGTCAGGTTGCGCAGCTTGACCTGATAATCGCCTTCATCGGTACCAGGACGGAATTTGACTTCCTTGACCTGGATCTGTTTCTGCTTCTTCTTCTGCAGATTCTTCTGTTTCTTCTCGTCGAAAAGAAACTTGCCGTAATCCATGATCTTGCAGACGATGGGATCGGCATTGGAAATCTGGACTAGGTCGAGCCCTGCCTCTTCGGCCTTGGCAAGCGCGTCTCTGGTTGACACTACGCCAACCTGCTCGCCATCTGCGTCGATGAGGCGGACTTCGTCCGCACGAATACGGTCATTGATGGGAGCCCGCTTTTCCTGGGGGCGTCCGCGCTGATTATTCCGCTTGATCGTTGCGTCTCCGTTTGGCTGAAATTCGTTACTGTCAGACCTGCTCTTCCTTCAGGCGTTCCATGAACTCTGAAACTTTCATGGTGCCGAGGTCTTCACCGGAACGGGTTCTGACAGCTACTGCATCAGCTTCCACTTCCTTGTCGCCAACGACGATGAGGTAAGGAACCTTCTGCAGAGTATGCTCACGGATTTTAAAGCCGATCTTCTCGTTCCTCAAGTCTGCTTTGACACGGATGTCATGTTTCTCGAGGCGGGAGACCAGATCCTTGGCATATTCTGCCTGGGAATCCGTGATATTCATCACGACAACCTGCTCAGGGGCAAGCCAGAATGGCATCGCGCCTGCGTGGTGCTCGATCAGGATGCCGAGGAAGCGCTCGAAGGAGCCGAGAATCGCGCGGTGCAACATGACCGGCATGCGACGCTCTCCACTTTCATCGACAAACTGGGCACTGAGACGCTCAGGCAGATTGAAGTCGAGCTGTAGAGTACCACACTGCCAGACACGATTCAGACAATCTCGCAGAGAGAATTCAATCTTTGGTCCATAGAAGGCGCCCTCACCCGGCTGCAGCTCCCACGGCAGGCCAGTCGCATCCAGTGCTGCCTGCAGGCCAGCTTCGGCCTTGTCCCACGCTTCCGGCTCACCGATGAAGGATTCCGGACGAGTGGAGAGCTTCAGCTCGACGTCTTCGAAGCCGAACTGACGGTAGACTTCCAGCGTCAGACGGATGAAGTCCTCGGCCTCGGACTCGACCTGATCCTCGGTACAGAAGATGTGGGCGTCGTCCTGGGTGAAGCCACGCACGCGCATCAACCCATGCAGAGAGCCGGACGGCTCGTTGCGGTGGCAGGAGCCGAACTCGGCCAGACGCAGCGGCAGGTCACGGTAGCTCTTCAGGCCCTGATTGAAGACCTGGACGTGGCACGGGCAGTTCATCGGCTTGACCGCATACTCACGCTTCTCGGACTCGGTGGTGAACATCAGCTCGTTGTAATGCCCCCAGTGCCCGGATTTCTTCCACAGCGAAAGATCGACCACTTGCGGGGTCTTGATCTCCTGGTAGCCATTGGCACGCTGGATACGGCGCATGTACTGCTCGAGCACCTGGTACATGGTCCAGCCATTCGGATGCCAGAACACCATGCCCGGCGCCTCTTCCTGCATATGGAAGAGGTCCAGCTTCTTGGCCAGCTTACGGTGATCGCGCTTCTCGGCTTCCTCGAGACGCTTGAGGTAGGCCTTGAGCTGCTTCTTGTCCGGCCAGGCGGTGCCATAGATGCGAGTCAGCATCGGCTTGGTGGAATCACCACGCCAGTAGGCACCGGCCAGCTTGAGCAGCTGGAAGTGCTTGAGGTGGCGGGTATTCGGCACGTGCGGGCCGCGGCACATGTCGGTATATTCTTCGTGGTGGTAAAGACGGATGGTGTCGCCTTCGCCGATGCCCTCGATGATCTCCTGCTTGTACGGCTCATCGCGCTTCTCGAAAGCGGCCATGGCCTGGTCACGCGAGACATATTCACGCACCACATCGTACTCGCTGTCGATCAGCTGCTTCATGCGCTTCTCGATGGCCTCGAGATCTTCCGGGGTGACCGAGCGGCCAAAGTCGATGTCGTAATAGAAACCGTCATCAATGACCGGGCCGATGGCCATCTTGGCCTCCGGGTAGAGCTGCTTGACGGCATGACCGATCAGGTGCGCGCAGGAGTGACGAATCACGTCCAGGCCTTCCGCATCACGCGCCGTGAGAATGGCGACGTTGGCGTCTTCGGTGATCATGTCAGCGGCATCGACCTCGACGCCATTGATCTTGCCGGCCACGCAGGCCTTGGCAAGACCGGGACCGATGGACTCGGCCAGCTGCATCACGGAAATCGGGGTATCGAAGGTACGCTGGCTGCCGTCAGGCAGAGTAACGATAGGCATGAAGAAATCCTTGCGTTCAGTGGTGGCCCTTACCAAGGGTCACGTGAAGCGAATTTGGCCGAACGCGAGGCGTCGGCTCGAAATGGGGGCAATGACGATCACACCCCTCACGCTACTGACCCCGGCCTACAATGCCTGGGGCGCCGCCCACTGCCCCATGATGATCGAGCGACCAGTCAGGGTGTGGACACATAACGCGGGAACATGAACGAGGCAAGACCTTAGCAGCCCATTCAAAAGTCGTAAAGATACGCTTGGCCACTGAAAGCCATGCACGACACGAACGCAGACGGGGCGCCCTGAGGCGCCCCGTCTGATTCAGCTTACCGCGTTCGGCTTACTTGACTTCAGCAAGCTCGACACGACGGTTTTCGGCACGGCCTTCAGCGGTATCGTTGCTGGCGACCGGCTGCTCTTCACCGTAACCCACAGTCTGGATACGGTTGGTGTCAACACCTTCGGAAGCCAGGTAGGCCTTCACGGAGTCAGCACGCTTCTGGGACAGCTGCTTGTTGTAGGAGTCAGAACCCACGGAGTCAGTGTGACCTTCGACGCGAACGCGGACATTCTCGTTGGAGACCAGCTTGGCCGCCACACCGTTCAGCACTTTCTCGGCGTTGGCAGTCAGCTTGGCGGAGTCGAACTCGAAGTTCACGTCACGCAGGACGAGGTCAGCGACACAGCCCAAGGCATTGACCTTGGCGCCGGCCGGGGTGTTCGGGCACTGGTCCTGGTAGTCCGGCACGCCGTCACCGTCGGAATCGAGCGGGCAGCCTTTCGCGTCAACAGTGACGCCGGCCGGAGTACCCGGGCACTGGTCCTTGTAGTCAGCAACGCCGTCACCGTCGGTGTCCAGCGGGCAGCCTTTCGCATCGACTGCGACGCCTGCCGGAGTTCCCGGGCATTCGTCACGGTCGTTCGGCACGCCGTCGCCATCGTCGTCCATGGACTTCGGTGCATCGTCTGCACACAGCAGTGCGCCAGCGGTCGCGCCGCCGACAGCACCCAGAGAAGCGCCGGTGTCTTCGTCGCTGTCGCCAGAGACGCCGTAACCAATCCCGCCACCGATCAGGCCACCGGCCAGACCGCAGACGAACGGCTGGCTGTACCAGGGCTTCTCAGCAGATGAAGACTGGGAAGCAGAGCTTGCGCAGCCAGACAGGCCAACAACCAATGCAGAACCCAGAACCAGGCCAGTCGTAGATCTTTTCATGTAAGACTCCTTCTTAACACAGCGCAATATGTAACGAGGGTGTTACGTTTCGACTCAGTATAAGAGCCGAACTCGTTACGATGAAAGGAATTTTATTCAAATCTTCCTTTATGAAGAAAGCACATGCAGGTGCGTCCTTCCAGCTCTGATCGGGTCTGTTCCCTTGAAAACGGTACCGATCCTCAGGCATACGTTGAAGGAAAACAGTGTTTTTTGCAACGTCGAAAAACTTTGACACTAACTGTATCAGAATGGCGACGCTGTAAAACCCCTGTTTTACCCTCTTCCAAGGTGCTGGCGCACCAGCCCCTCGAAGATCTCGACGCCGGGCGCCAACAGCGTATCAGGAAAATCGTAATCGGGGTGGTGAAGCCCCGGCATTTCCTCACCTGCGCCAAATGTGAACATGGCAGCATGGCAGTCTCGTGCCAGCACGCCAAAGTCCTCGGACCAGCGATGTGCCTGAGGAAGTTCCACACAATCAAGCCCTTGCTGTCGCGCCACGCGGCGAATCATGTCGTTCGCCTCAGGCGAGTTCCAGGTCGCATCGAAGGTGTCACACCAGTCAACGTCGATACCCAGACGGTCTTCTTCCGCCTCGCTGCGCGCCAGTGACACGGCCGCTTCCGCCAGCGCCTTCATCATGTCATCGCTCTCGGTGCGCAGGGTGACCATCACCTCGGCATCGCCCGGTGAGGTACCGAACGCGACCTCGCCCAGGCGCGCATGAATCAGAGTCACCATCGCAAGTCCGGTTTCATCGGCAAATTGCAACGGCAGACGCGACAGGCCTTGCATGATGCGACACATGGCCATCGCCGGACTGCGACCGTTTTCCGGGTGGGCCGCATGCGCACAGAGCCCGGAAAGCCGCACGATCATGCCACGTGAAGCGCAGGTGAAGGCATGGTCGCGCACACTGACCTCCCCGAGAGGGCGCCCCGGCAAGTTATGACACGAGTAGAGATAATCCGGCTTGAGTGCGGCAAAGGCCTTGCTGCGCACGACGGCACGCGCCCCTTCGCCGGTTTCCTCGGCGGGCTGGAAAAGCAACACTACCTCGCCCCTGGCGACCGGAGACGCCGTCAGGCGCTGCGCCACGCCCAGCATCCAGCTCATGTGGCCGTCATGGCCGCACAGGTGACCGACATGCGGATGACAGGAGGACCAGTCGCCGCGCGGCGCCTCATCGATGGGCAGAGCATCCAGCTCACAGCGCAGCATGACGCGCGGTCCTGGTTCGGCGCCGCGGAAGATGGCGGCCAGGCCATGCCCGCCCAGACCGCTGACCACCTCGGCGCCGGCCTCCTGCATCCAGCCGGCGATGCAGGCCGCCGTGGCGGCTTCCTGTCCGGAGAGTTCCGGTGAGCGGTGCAGTGCGTGACGCAGCTCGGCCAGCGGCGTACCCAGCAAGGAAAGTGACGTGTTCATGCCTGGCTCTTGAAGACTCATCAGACGGCCTGCCCCAGATCTGCTGGCGAAGCGGGACGCTTGCGCCCCAGGTAATGCTGATGCCAGGACTCCATGTTGCTCAGCACGCGACTCGCCGCCAGCTGCAGCGGCTCCGCCAGCGCTTCCTCGACGGCAATGCGCTCCTTGTCTTCGGCCAGGCGCTCACGCGGCGACAGCTCCTTGCGTGCTGAATGGGTATGCAGGTGTGAGACCCGCCCATGCAGGACACCGAAGACCGAGAGCACGTCATCTTCCGCCAGCGAGGTGTCGAGAATCTCGATCAGTACCTTGCAGCGCAGACCGCCTTCCACCATGTCGACCTGCCCGGCCTGCATGGCGCGTGCGATGGCTTCGAGGCTTTCCAGACAGTTGGCGCGGGCCTGGATGAGCTCTTGCTCGCGGCGCGCCTCACGCACCTTGACCTCGCGGCGCAGCTTGAGGGCATAGAACGCCAATCCCGCGATGATGATGATCGCGATGACGGCCAGAATGATGCTGATAGTCAGGGACATGCCTTTCTCCTGCGGTAAACAAGCCATGAGTATAGGGACTGCACACGCGACACCCAAGGCGGGGCACTGCGACCGATGACCACATAGCCCGCCCTCGCCCACGCCTTGCGTCAACAAGAGGCCCCGCATCAGGGATACGGGGCCAGTCGTGTCGCTCTCTCTTGTACACCTTGCCCTATTGCACTCATGCTTCGCCCGGTACGCGAGTGGTCGAGCTGTCGGTAAAGACTTTCATCATTCGGCCATCAGCGCCCCGCCATCAAGGCCTCGAAACTGGCCTTGAGCTTGAGATTCTGTGCCTGATGCGAGTAATTGCGTGCCAGGCTGGCCAGCGCAGTGCTCAGCGCCTGCGTGTCGCTCTCGAGCAGATGGCTGCAGCGCTCAGCCCACTGCTGTGGCGTGGACTCTGCCGCCATGACCAGCTCAGAGTAGTCATCGAGCAACTCAGCCGAGCCGACCCGCGCATTGAGCAGCACAGGCGCGCCACAGGCCATCGCCTCCAGCGCGACACGTCCGAATTCCTCGATATGGGCCGGCATCACGAACAGGTCCAGCGCGCCGTAGAGCGTCTCGACCTCGGGGATGGTCGAGCGCCAGATCATGCGCTCGGCGATGCCCGCCTCTCTGGCCTGCTGCTGGTAAGGCGCGGCGTCATCCTTGCCTACCACCAGGAAACGATAGCGGCCCGGTGAGGCCTGCTCCATCAGCGCCGCCATCGCTACGAACCCTGCCACGTTGCGCTTGGTGAAGTTGCCGGATGACACCAGGCCGACAAGCAGCTCATCTTCGGCCACGCCCAACGCTTCACGCTGGGCGGAGCGCCCTGCGCGCGCACGCTCGACCGTGAACTGCACCGGGTCATAGCCCGGGTAGCTGATCTCGATCCGCTCAGGCGCGATACCATAGCGCGCTATCAGATCCTCGCCCATCATGCGCGAATTGACCGCGACCTGACGGAACTTGCCCCCCTTGAGCACGTGATCATGAATCGCCGCCACTTCGTGGTCGCGAGGCAGCTCACGGCCATGGATGCACTGCGAGGCAAGGTGCACGCAATTGTGCAGATAGACGGTATCCGGGCTTTCGCAGTCACCATGACTGATCAGCAGGTCGGGCGCATGACGGCTGGCCCAGGCCTGGACACGGCGATTGAACCAGAAACGTCGATATGCCCCCTTGAAGGGCCACCGCCACAGACGCACCAGCTCCGCGCCGTGGGCGCGAGCCAGTTCAGGCTTGCCACGCTCGGCGAGAATCACCGCGCGATAGCCCAGCGCGCGCAACGCATCCGCCTGCTCGAAGGCATTGCGGCTGGCACCGGTGTTCTTCTCGACCTGACGAATGGCGATCGCGGCCAGCTTGCCTGCACCAGTGCTCACGACGCCTCCTGCACACGACGCATGGAGTCACCGCGACCGACGGCGTAATACATCAGGCCAGCGGCCTTCATGGCGGCGGGCTCGAACAGGTTGCGGCCATCGACCACCACCGGGAAGCCGAGCTGGGACTTCAGCCACTCGCCATCCAGGGTGCGGAATTCCTTCCACTCGGTGCACACCACCAGCGCATCGGCCCCCTTGACCGCCTGCTGACGGTCCGCGACCAGTACCAGCTCATCGCGCTCGCCGTAGATGCGGCGGCATTCCTTCATGGCTTCCGGGTCATAGGCCTGCACGGTCGCACCAGCGGCCCACAGCGCTTCCATCAGCGTGCGGCTCGGCGCATCGCGCATGTCATCGGTGTTGGGCTTGAAGGCCAGCCCCCAGACGGCAATGGTCTTGCCCTTGAGGTCGCCATCGAAGGCCCGCGACAGCTTGTCGAACAGCGTGACCTTCTGGCGCTTGTTGACCGACTCCACGGCGGTGAGCAGCTCGGCGTCATAGCCGACCTGACTGGCGGTACGTGCCAGTGCCTGGACATCCTTCGGGAAGCAGGAGCCGCCATAGCCACAGCCCGGATAGATGAAGTGGTAGCCGATACGCGGGTCACTGCCGATGCCGCGGCGCACTTCCTCGATGTCCGCACCCAGGCGCTCGGCCAGGTTGGAAATCTCGTTCATGAAGCTGATCTTGGTCGCCAGCATGGCGTTGGCGGCGTACTTGGTCAGCTCGGCGGCGCGCACATCCATGAACATCAGCTTTTCATGGTTGCGGTTGTAGGGGGCGTAGCATTCGCGCATGCGCTCACGCACCGCTTCGGAATCGGTGCCGACCACGATGCGCGCGCCACGCGTGAAGTCGTCCAGCGCCGCGCCTTCCTTGAGGAATTCCGGGTTGGAGCAGACATCGAAATCGACACTCACGCCGCGCTGGTCGAGCACTTCATTGACCCGCGCCGCGACGCGGTCTGCCGTGCCCACCGGCACGGTGGACTTGTCGATGATGACCTTGTAGTCATTCATGTGCTCGCCGATGGTGCCGGCCACCGCAAGCACGTACTTGAGGTCGGCGCTGCCGTCTTCGTCCGGCGGTGTGCCCACGGCGATGAACTGCAGCACGCCATGCTCGACGGCTTCACGCGCGTCAGTGGTGAAGTGGAGACGGCCAGCCTCGACATTGCGCAGCACCATGCTCTCCAGCCCCGGCTCGAAGATGGGGATCTCGCCCTGCTTGAGGCCATCGATCTTGGCTGCATCAACGTCCATGCAGATCACGTCATGGCCGACATCGGCCAGACAGGTGCCAGTCACCAGGCCTACGTAGCCTGTTCCGAAGACAGTGATTTTCATGTCAGTCCTTGAGAGTTTCTGAAGGTAATGAAGCAGGTGACAAGGTGAGCGCCGACGACTCCTCTGGCGGCGTCACGCGGGAATCCGGTTCTGGAGCTTGCCCATCGCGCGTTGCGCTCTGCCCGGACATGAACTCCGGGCGCTCCAGCAGCTCGGTGGTCGCTTCGACCGCTTCCTCGAGCTCTTCGGCACCCGGCGCGAGAGGCCGGGAAAGAAAGTCCGACGGCAGGGCTTCATAGAAGTTCAATCGCCCCAGCTGGTCCAGCACCGGATGACGCTCACGCGGCTGATAGCAGACCGCCCAGGGCGACAGGCACGGCTTGTCACCGGAGAAGCGGATACCCAGCCAGTCGCTGGCCAGATAGGGCAGGTCAAAACTGGCGAAAGGCGCATCGGCGTGCGACCGCAGGCGCGCCAGCTCACGTGCGGGATTGGGCGCTTGCGCCGTCTGCCACAGCCATAGCGGAATGCGGTACGGCGCCTGACTGGGGCGGTCACCGCCATGCACATAGGCGTCACTGAGCGGGTCATGCTCGAGGCCGTGGTCCGATAGATAGAGCACGCCAGCGGGTCGCCCTTCGAGGCGCTGGAAGACGCCCTCGATCACCTGATCCGTGAAGCGGATGCTGTCATCGTAGGCATCGGTCAGCGGCGTGCGACTGTCCGGAGTCAGAAAATAGCGCAGTGAGTCCGGGTACTGCAGGCTGGCGGGAGGATGGCTGCCGTACAGATGCAGCACGATCAGCCGCGGCCCGGCAACATCACGCGCCAGCGCCTCATCAAGGGCATCCAGCAGGCCATCGTCATAGTCGGTCATGATGGTGCGCGCGATATCGGCACGCTGGGCGATGGCGGTGATCCAGGTACGCTCGGAGGTGATGTCGAGCCCCTGGCGCGACAGCCACTCGGTATGATAGCCGGCCTGATTGGCCAGCGAGATCAGATTGGCGTCCAGGTAGCGCGGCGAGAAGGTCCGCGGGTCGGTCAGACTGGCCAGCATCGGGACCGCCAGCACGGTCTGGGGCGCCGGGGCGATGGCCTGATCGAAGACCACCAGCTCATCGCGGCGCGCATCGAGATTCGGCGTCGTGGTGCGGGAATAGCCATACAGCGACAGCTGATCGCGGCGCTGGGATTCGCCGATGATCAGGACGAAGACAGCGTCATCCGGCACATCTGGGCTGCGCGAGACGCCGCCGAAATCATAGTCATCCGCCATCAGCGCCTTGTAGCGTTCCTTCTCCCACCAGGCATGCGAGGTGGTGGCCAGATTCCAGCCCGGCGAGACCGACAGCGTCGTGATGACCAACGGCACGCTGGCCCGCCCCCACTGCCAGCTACCGGCCAGCAACATCAGCATCCAGAGCACGAAGGCGATTCCGCTGTGCCCGCCCAGCCGGGAACGCGCCAACCCCGACCCGAAGCGATTGCCCAGTGACAGCGCCAGCAGGAAGAACCCCAGCGGCACGATCAGGGCCAGCGGGAACTTGAACAGCATCGCCATCGATTCGCTGCGACTGGTATCCAGCGAGCTGAGCGCAAAGGCCAGCCCATAGCGGGAATCGTAATAGACGGCGCTGACCACACTTGCGGAGAGATTGACACCCAGCGCCGCCATCAGCCCCAGCGCCGGCCAACGCCAACGCGGACGATGCAGCGCCGCCAGCAGACACGGCCACAGCAACAGATTGCCGAACAGGATCAGGCCGCCCTCGAGCAGGCCGTGATAGATCAACGGCACCAGGCTCGCCAGCAGGGACAGCATGATGGCGGAGATCCCCCCGGCCCGCTTGCTCGCCTGATCACTGCGCGCAAACAGGCGACGGACGAGGCGCTGCAGCAGGCCCTTCATGCGCGTCCTCGCAACGGCATGAACGCTTCATCCCTCACGCGGGCCAATGGATGCACGAGCCGTCGAGCCCCGGCCACCCTCAGACGTCCAGCGCCTGGCGCCAGCGACCATCCGCTTGGCCACAGGCGATGAAGAAGGGATTCACCAGCGTATCGCGGGCGTTGTAGTCCAGACGACGCGGCTGTGCGGGCAATGACTCGGCATCGAAGACCTGGCCGCCGGCCGCTTCCAGCACGGCCTGGGCCGCCGCGGTGTCCCATTCGCTGGTCGGCGCGTAGCGCGGATAGAGGTCCGCATTGCCTTCCGCGATGCGACAGAACTTGAGTGAGCTGCCACAGCTGACATTCTCCACCGGTGCCAGTCGCTCGATCAGCGCCGCCGTACGCGCATCGAGATGCGACTTGCTGGCCACGACTCTCAATACCTCGGGCTCCAGGCTGACCGCGATCGCGACACGCCCGGCGGCGTCTTCCCGGAAGGCCCCCACACCGACAAGCCCGCTCCAGGTCGTCGCCAGCACCGGCGCATCCACCACGCCCAGCACGCTGCGCGAGCCCTGGATCAGCGCCACGTTGACGGTGTATTCACCGCTGCCGGTGACGAATTCACGCGTGCCATCCAGCGGGTCGACCAGCCAGAAGGTCTGCCAGTCACGCCGCGCCGCGATATCGGCCTTGTCGCTCTCCTCCGAGAGGACCGGAATCTGCGGCGTCAGGCGGGCCAGCCCCTCGACCAGCACACGATGCGCCGCCATATCCGCCGCCGTGACGGGACTGTCATCCGCCTTGGCGCGCGTGCCGAGCTCTCCCCCACGGGCAACGGCGAGTATCGCCTGCCCCGCCTTACGGCAAAGCTGTTCAATGGCCGTCAGCAGTTCAAGATCAAGGGTGACATCAGACTGGGTCATGGGGGTCTCGCAGAGAATTCGAAGGAGTCGACACGGGCTCTTCGGCCCGCCGTCATCATACGCAAAAGCGGCCACGGATGCTGCCCGCGACCGCTTCGAGAGGTCTTCACACAAGCGCCGTCAACTCAATCTCGGTCAACTCAAGCTTGGTCAACTTCGGCGCACTGACCCTGCAGTGTCAGTTTTCAGGCACTGCGATAGCCGTTGGGATTGCGCGACTGCCAGCGCCAGCTGTCGGCCATCATGCGGTCGAGCCCCAGCTCGGCCTTCCACTTCAGCTCGTTGAAGGCCTTGTCCGGCTCTGCCCAGCATTCGGCGATATCACCGGCGCGACGCGGTGCGATGCGATACGGCACCGGACGACCGCTGGCCTTCTCGAACGCCTTGACCATGTCCAGCACGCTATAGCCGGTACCGGTGCCCAGGTTATAGGTGTGAACGCCATCGCGCGCATCACCGGCCAGGTAGTCCAGCGCCTTGAGGTGGCCATCGGCCAGGTCGACGACGTGGATGTAATCGCGCACCCCGGTGCCATCCGGCGTCGGGTAGTCATCACCGAACACGGCCAGTTCCTCGAGGCGGCCCACGGCGACCTGGCTGATATACGGCACCAGGTTGTTGGGAATGCCGTTGGGGTCTTCACCGATGGTGCCGGACTCATGGGCGCCCACCGGATTGAAGTAGCGCAGCAGCGCGATACGCCAGCTGTCATCCGCGACGGCCAGGTCGCGCAGCACTTCCTCGACCATCAGCTTGGAGCGGCCATAGGGGTTGGTCGCGGAGGTCGGGAAGTCTTCGCGGATCGGCGTGGAAGCCGGATCGCCATACACGGTGGCGGAAGACGAGAACACGATACGCTTGACGCCGGCACGCGCCATGGCGTCACACAGCACCAGGGTGCCATTGACGTTGTTGTCGTAGTAGGCCAGCGGCTTGGCGACGCTCTCGCCGACCGCCTTGAGCCCGGCGAAATGGACCACGGCCTCGATATCGTGACGCTCGAACAGGCTGTCGAGCAGCGCCCCGTTGCGGATATCCCCTTCGACGAACGGCACTTCACGCCCGGCAAGTGTCGCCACACGCGCAAGAGAGGCTTCGCTGGCATTGGACAGGTTGTCCAGCACCAGCACCTGATGGCCGGCCTCCATGAGCGCCAATACCGTATGAGAGCCGATGTAGCCTGCACCACCCGTGACCAGAATCATCAATCATCTTCCTTGTGAAAGTAACGCGACAGCAGGCCACGCAGTTGTCCTGCGCTGGCCCTGTTCATGGCTGCTAACCCTACCTTCCAGCCCTTGCGCTCACAAGTCCACAGCCAACGACAGCGTCTGTCGCCAGACGGCAACCTGCCCCGTGCAAGATGGCGCCATACAGGGCCTGGCCCGAGGTGTGAACACATCGGATCAAGCGTCGCGCTTGCGCGGCGTCAAGGTTTCACCTATCGGCGTTTCAAAACAGGCAATGAAGGCTATTGAGCCGCGCCGCAATGCTGAGACAATGGCCGCGCCTTGTCGCCTGAACGCCCGGCTGATCGACTCGCGAGCGACTTTCTGACAAGGCAGGCAACATGACACGCCGTGCACGTCACCCCGACCGGGGATATATGCGCGGCATGTAATGAATAACACCAACACGACAACTCGCCATCACCTACCATGACCCATACCAACAACACGATGACCACCATGATGAGGAAGCCAGTCGCCGACCGGCTTCTCTGGAGTCGACATGCCTGAGCAATCTCCCGATCACGTCGCTGATCAATCCACTACGCCGCCACAAGCGCCACTCGCGGCGCGCATCGGCCTGATACTCGGACCCCTCCTGTTGCTGCTGACCTGGTTGACACCGGCACCGGGCGACATGCCGGACAGCGCCTGGCTCTGCGTCGGCCTGGCCCTGTTGATGGCCACCTGGTGGGCCACGGAGGCCCTGCCGATTCCGGTGACCTCGCTGCTGCCCATCGTGCTGGTGCCGGCGCTTGGCATCGACGACATCAAGAGCACCACCGCCGCCTATGCCAACCCGACCATCTACCTGTTCCTCGGTGGTTTCCTGCTCGGGATCGCCATGCAGCGCTGGGACCTGCATCGCCGCGTGGCCCTGCATACGCTGAAGCTTGCCGGTCACTCGCCGCGCCGCCAGATCGCCGGCTTCATGATCGCCACCGGCTTCATCAGCATGTGGGTGTCCAACACCGCCACCAGCATCATGATGCTGCCCATCGGCATGTCAGTGGTCAGCTTGATGTCCAGTGGTCAGGATGAGCGCGACAGCAATGACCCGGAACTGAAGCGCTACGCCGCCGCCCTGCTGCTGGGCATCGCCTATTCCGCCAGCCTCGGCGGTATCGCGACCCTGATCGGCACGCCGCCCAATGCCCTGCTGGCGGGCTACCTGTCCAGTGATCAAGGCATCGAGATCGGCTTCGCCCAGTGGATGCTCGTCGGCCTGCCGGTCGCCATCACGATGTGCGCCATCACCTGGTGGTGGCTGACGCGCACGCCCTTCTCCTTCAAGTCCGAGACCTCGGACAGCGGCGAGATGATCAGCCGCGAGCTCAAGGCACTGGGTGCCATGAGCAGCGCCGAGAAGCGTGTCGGCGTTGCCTTCCTGGTGGCTGCCCTGCTGTGGATGTTCCGTCCGCTTATCAACCAGATGGGCCTTGCCTGGCTGTCGGACACCGGCATCGCCATGGCCATCGGCGTGGGCCTGTTCGCCATTCCCTCCGGCACCTCACGCGGTCGTCGACTGCTGGTGTGGGAAGACGCGCGTGACCTGCCCTGGGGCGTGTTGCTGTTGTTCGGGGGTGGTCTGGCACTGGCGGGCGTGATCAAGAGCTCGGGTCTCGCCGAGTGGATCGCCGGCCAGCTGTCGATGTTCAGCGTGCTGCCGCTCATCGGCCTGGTCGCCATCGTGGTACTGGTGATCATCTTCCTGACCGAGGTCACCTCCAATACCGCGACGGCTGCCGCCTTCCTGCCGCTTTTGGGAGCACTGGCGCTGTCACTGGACATCGATCCGCTGCTGATCACCGTGCCGGCGGCCATCGCGGCCAGCTGTGCCTTCATGATGCCGGTGGCGACGCCACCCAACGCCATCGTGTTCGCCACCGGCCACCTCAAGATCCAGACCATGATGCGCGCCGGCTTCTTCCTGAACCTGGCCGGTACCGTGGTCGTCACGCTGCTGGCCTATGGCCTGATCGTGGCACTGTGGGTGTAGAGGCAAGTGCTGACGCAGGATCTGGGGGAGCACGAGGAAGAGAACAAAGGTAAAAGCGAAGGTGAGAACAAGGGTTTAAGCACAAGCGCCTGACGAGGTTTTCACCGCCTTTGAAGCCTGAGCCCTGGAAACCTGCAAGCCTCAGCCCCCCGAAACGACAACGCCGGACTCCAATGGAGTCCGGCGTTGTCGTTCATGCCAGGCAGATTCTGCGACTTCTCATCATGACACCTGCGGTCATGTTCAGAAGAAGCCGAGGAAGCCCTTGATGATCAGTGAGTTGGCGATATCGATCAGGAAGCCGCCCACCACCGGCACGATGATGAAGGCCAGACGCGAGGGCCCGTGGTGCTGCGTGACCGCCTGCATGTTGGCGATCGCCGTCGGCGTGGCGCCCATGCCGAAACCACAGTTACCCGCAACCAGTACCGCTGCGTCGTAGTTCTTGCCCATCAGGCGGAAGGTGATCTGGGTGGTGTAGAGGAACACCAGTGCAACCTGTGCCAGCAGGATGGCCAGAATCGGCAGTGCCAGATTGGCCAGATCCCAGAGCTTGAGTGTCATCAACGCCAGCGCCAGGAAGATGGAAAGGCTGATGTTGCCCAGCACATCCACGGCGTGGGTATTGAGGTGCTTGTCGCCGAAGGCGCGCACCACATTGCCGATGACGATACAGCTGAACAGCACCCACACGAAGGTCGGCAGCGAGAAGGCGGTGCCCGAGGTGAGTGACTGCAGCTGCTGGCCACAGACGACTCCGAGCAGCAGCATGAAGAGTGTCTTCAGGGCATTGGCCGTATTCAGCGGATGTTGGACTTCCGTCTCGTCATATTCGGAATCGCTGACCTGGGCGTTGATATCCTGCCCTTCGCGCTTCATGCGATTGATCAGGAAGCGTGCCGTCGGCCCGCCGATCAGAGAACCGAACACCAGCCCGAAGGTGGCACAGGCCATCGCGACTTCCATCGCGCCATTGATGCCATATTCGTCGGCGAAGACGTTGGCCCATGCTGCGCCGGTGCCGTGACCACCGGACATGGTAATGGAACCGCCGAGCAGACCCAGCACCGGATCAAGACCGAACAGGCTGGCAACACCGACACCCAGCAGGTTCTGCAGGATGAGCAGACCGATGACCAGCGCGAGGAACAGTACAAGCTTGCTGCCGCCGGCACGAATCATGCGAACGTCTGCCGACAGGCCAACGGAGCCGAAGAACAGCAACATGAAGGGAGTCTGGAGGCCGCCGAAGAACTGGAACTCGTAACCCAGGCCGCGCAGGCCGGTGACGATGATGGTAGCGATGAGGCCGCCGACCACAGGCTCGGGGATATTGAATTCGCGCAGCACGCGCACGCGCTCGACGATCAGATGGCCAACGACGAGGACAAGCGCCGCCAGCAACAGGGTGGTGATAGCATCAAGTTGAATCATGCGATACCGATGAGTAGTTGTGGGTTGTTCTAGCGGACCTCCTGAACGAGAGGTGCACTGGCGATGCCCGACCAGAGCATGGATGGGGACGCATCCATTATCTCTTCCATCAGGGGGTTTGCCTTTGCACCGCTTGGAATTGTTGTGTTCTCGAATCCGGTCTGCCACCAGATCGTTATCATTATGCGGGTGCAGCGATGATACGCAGGGTGGGCACCGGTGCAAGCCCGGATGTTGACTGAGCCGTCAACATCAGACAAAAGTCTATAGAGGCCTGGCGAGCATGACACGTATTTTCCACGCAAGCCTGCTCGCGTCAGCCCAGCAACGGCGGGCGTGAGCGCCAGCCGGGCAACTTCTGCCCTGCCACAAAACGCAGAGACCCCCGCTCTGGTGAGCGAGGGTCTCAAGAGAGGCAAAAAAGCCTCTGATCAGTCACGCATGAGACGTGATGCCATCAGACAGCGACCGGGCCGGCTTCCTCGGCACGTTCCGCTTCGCTGCGTGCACTGCTTTCCAGGCCGCGATTGACCGCCGACAGCACGGCCTTTAGCGACGCGCTCACGGTATCGCCATCCTCGGCCATGCCGCAGACACGCTTGCCATCCAGGTTGAGCATCACGAAGGCCACCGCGACGGCATCGCTGCCTTCGCCGAGGGCGTGCTCACCGTAGTCCACCACACTGACGGTGGAACCGGTGTGGCGCTGCCAGGCATCCATGAAGGCGGAGATGGCACCATTGCCTTCACCGGCCAGCGCGATCTGCTCGCCCTTGTCATCGACCAGTGTCGCGGTGAGCTGCTCGGCCCCTTCGCGATCCAGACGATAGCCCTTGAGACTCAGCGGCGCTTCGCGCTTGAAGCTGGCATCGAGAATCGCGCGAATCTGGTCGCTGGACAGCTCACCACTGACCTGCTCGCTGGCCTTCTGTACGTGCGGCGCAAGCTCAAGGCTCATCCAGCGCGGCAGGCTGATGCCGTGATCCCGCTCGAGCAGGAAGGCCATGCCGCCCTTGCCGGACTGACTGTTGACGCGGATCACCGCCTGGAAGTCGCGACCGAGATCCTGCGGGTCGATGGGCAGATAGGCGACCTGCCACGGCTCATCAGGCTGCTGCTTCTTGAGGCACTTGCGGATGGCATCCTGATGGCTGCCGGAGAAGGCGGTGTAGACCAGCTCGCCGACCCACGGGTGACGCGGGTGAACCGGCAGATTGGTGCACTCGGTGTAGACCTGGATGATCTCGTCCGGGTTGGAGAGATCCAGCTCCGGATCGATGCCCTGGCTGTAGAGGTTCATCGCCAGGGTGATCAGGTCCATGTTGCCGGTGCGCTCACCGTTGCCCAGCAGGGTGCCTTCGATGCGGTCAGCCCCGGCCAGCAGGCCAAGTTCGGCGGCGGCAGCGGCGCCACCGCGGTCGTTGTGGGTGTGCAGCGAGATGATCGCACAGTCACGACGGCTCAGGTGCTTGATGAAGTACTCGACCTGGTCGGCGAAGTGATTGGGCGGGCCCACTTCCACCGTGGCCGGCAGATTGAGGATGCAGCGTTTTTCCGGCGTCGGCTGCCAGACATCCATCACCGCTTCACAGACCTCGACGGCGTAATCCATCTCGGTGGAGGTGAAACTCTCCGGCGAGTACTGGAACACCCAGTTGGTGTCCGGGTAGCGCTCGGCGTAGTCCTTGACCAGCTGTGCGCCCTCGACGGCGATGGCCTTGATGCCGTCACGGTCCATCTCGAACACCCGCTCACGCTGAACGGTGGAGGTGGAGTTGTAGACGTGAACGACGGCATCACGCGCACCGACCAGCGATTCGAAGGTGCGCGCGATCAGGTGCTCACGCGCCTGCACCAGCACCTGGATGCTGACGCCTTCCGGGACCTGATCTTCCTCGATCAACCAGCGCACGAAGTCGAAATCGAGCTGACTGGCGGAGGGGAAACCGACTTCGATCTCCTTGAGGCCGATCTTGACCAACAGCTTCCACATCAGCTTCTTCTGCTCGACCGTCATCGGCTCGAGCAGCGCCTGATTGCCATCACGCAGGTCGACACTCGCCCATAGCGGCGCCTGGGTCACGGTACGCGACGGCCACTGGCGGTCGGTCAGTGCAACAGGGGTCACGGGGCGATATTTGGTGTGGTCGAAGGCAGCACTTGGCGTGGATGCAGCAGTCATGGTCGTGTCCTTGGCGGTCTGGGTGCGAAAAACCGGCAATCGAGGCCCGATACGGGAGATCGATGGCACCTTTCGCACTCAACAGTGTCCCAATCGGGGCGCCTGAGTAAATGTGAGATGACGAAGGCGTGAAGGCCTTGCATCCGAAAGCTTGCCGTCAGCAGGGCAAGCAAGCAAGTCGGGGGCAGCGTAACGTCACTGCCCGCCGCAAGCTCCGGGACCGGATCACGGTCTCCAGCGCGGGAAGAAGGACGGAGGGATCACCACCAGAGCCTTTTCGTGAGCCTCGCTTCGATCAGAAGCCGACTGCGTTCCGCGTTAACCGGTTGCAAGAGGCGTGTCGCCAGCGCCGGTGGCTCATCCTGCTCAGGTATGTCGTTCGCGTCGTGCGTCGTGTCATGCGACAGCCACGACCCGAGCGGGCGTCTTCATCGCTGAGCAGTGATTACAGTATATGCCGCATATCAGGGCGGACGATTGCGAAAACCACATGACATCGCCATCTTAAAAGCAGATTATTTCACCATTCACATCTTCACCGCCAATGGATTGCGAAAATGAGCCAGAATATTCCTCTCCCGACACTGGACCGCTTCGACCGTCGCATTCTTGACGAGCTTCAGCACTCGGGTCGCATCAGCAATCAGGAACTCGCGGAGCGCATTGGCCTGTCCCCGTCGCCCTGCCTGCGCCGTGTCCGTGCCCTGGAAGAAAGCGGCATGATCACCGGCTATCGCGCCCAGATAGATGCCCGCAAGCTGGGACTCAGCCTGATGGCGTTGCTGCATATCTCGATGGACCGCCACACCCCGGAGCGCTTCACCAACTTCGAGGACACCATCGCCTCACTGCCCCAGGTGATGGAATGCCTGCTGATCACCGGCCAGGAAGCGGACTACCAGCTCAAGGTGGTGGTCAAGGACATGGATGACTATCACGACCTGCTGCTCAAGCAGATCACGCGCATCGAGGGGGTGACCGGCGTGCATTCAAGCTTCGTGCTGCGTCAGGTGATTGATCACCAGCGCGTCCCGACGACCTCCTGAGCCTGACTGTCTGAATCAAGCCCTCATCAACACGAAAGCCCCGTCGGCTATCACCGGCGGGGCTTTCGTGTTGATGAAGATGCCAGCGTGATCACGCAATGATCAGGGCGTGCCGGCTAGCGAAATCACTCGGCATGCCGATTGGAGAAATCACTCGCCACCGATGATGCCGCGGCGAATCTGGTCTTCCTCGATGGATTCGAACAGCGCCTTGAAGTTGCCCTCGCCGAAACCATCGTTGCCCTTGCGCTGGATGATCTCGAAGAAGATCGGTCCGATCACCGTCTCGGTGAAGATCTGCAACAGAATCCCCTCCCCCGGCGCGCCATCGACCAGCAGATTCAATGCCTTGAGGTCCTCGACATTCTCCTCGTGGTTGGGCACCCGCGCATCGATCTTCTCATAATAGGTGGCCGGCGTGGTCAGAAAGGTGACACCATTGGCCTTGAGGGCCTTGACGGTGGCTTGGATATCATCCGTCGCCATCGCCAGGTGCTGGATGCCCTCACCATGGTATTCGCGGATGAATTCCGCGATCTGGGAGTCATCATCCGCTGACTCGTTGATGGGAATGTGCATCTTGCCGCAGGGTGCCGTCATCGCGCGCGAGAAGAGCCCGGTCATCTTGCCTTCGATATCGAAATAGCGGATCTCGCGGAAGTTGGCGATACGCGAATAGAAGTCTGCCCATACATCCATCTGACCACGCCCGACATTGTGGGTCAGGTGATCCAGCGTATGCAGGCCGACACTGTTGGCGTTCTCGATTGCGCCATCAATGGCGACGAAGTCGGTATCGTAGATCGAGCGCTCGCGGTGATGGTCCACGAAGTACAGTACCGAACCGCCGATGCCTTGCACCGCGGGGATGCCCACCTCGCCCGGCCCGACCGGATGCTCGACGCTGCGCGCACCGTGCGCCAGGGCGTAGCGATGCGCCTGCTCGGCATCCGCCACACGCCAGGCCATCGCACAGGCACTCGGGCCGTGGATCGCCGCGAATTCCGCCGCCGGGCTGTTCGGCTCGGCGTTGAGCACCACATTGATACCGTGCTGCTGGAACAGGAACACCTGCTTGGATCGATGGCGACGGGTCTCGGTAAACCCGAGCTGGTTGAACAACTTGCGCAGGGCATCAATGCCGGCCGCATCCGGGGCCGTGAATTCGACGAACTCGAAACCGTCCGTGCCAATGGGATTGTGCTGTTCGATACGCGCCGGTGCGTTCATGTGGGGCTCCTGAGTCAGGCTGCCGACAGGGCAGGCAAGGTAGAGAAAAGGGGGGCAACATCCTTCACGACAGGTGAACGCGTCACACTGGCCACCTGTCGTGTCCCGATTCCGTTATCGGAAATCTATGCCTTGCCTGCCGCCCTGCCCATGCGCCTTGCGCCTGCATTGGTGCCGTGCCCTGCCTCCCCTCACGCCAGACATGTAACGAATCTCTGCCATGGCGCTGACGGCCATCTCGACACTGCCCTCTCGGGGCGCTCCCGCTGCGGCGAGCGCCTGACACTGCGTCATGCTTTCTTTACACCCATCGGCGCCTCACGCCTGCTGCTGCCTCTTGCCCGTCTTGCGTTGGCTGCTAGAGCCAGGCACCGCTGCCCAGCTGCCAGGCCACCCACAGCAGGATCGTGGCGATGAAGGCCTCGATGACCTGCCAGGCACGCGGGCTGGTCAGGCGTGGCGCCAGCCAGCCGGCACATGCCACCAGGCCGAAGAACCAGCCGAAGGAGGCCAGGCTCGCCCCGACGATGAAGCTCTCCGGTGACGGCTGTTGCGCGCCGATCGCGCCCAGCATCACCAGCGTATCCAGATAGACCTGGGGGTTGAGCAGCGTGACGGCCAGCGTCGCCGCCAGCACCTTGCCAAGATTGGCCTTGAGGGCGTTGCTGGCCGTCAGCTGGCCGCCAGTGCGCATGCGCCCCAACGCCTTGAGTGCCTGCCAGAGCAGAAATGCCACGCCGCCCCAGCGGGCAATGCTCATCAACAGCGGTGATTGCTGCATCAGCGCGCCAAGCCCGAGCACGCCGGCGATGATCAGCACGCCATCGCACAGTGCGCAGAGCCCCGCCACCCACCATTGATGCTCGCGCTTGAGCCCCTGCCCCAAGACGAAGGCGTTCTGCGCCCCGATGGCGATGATCAAGCCTGCGCCTACCCCCGCCCCATTGAAGAATGACCACCACATATCGCCTGTCCTTTCGTCGTGTCGTTGCCGTGACTGGCGACGCATGCCACGGCTATCAGTGCTGAGGCAGGCAGAGTACGCTAGGATGAATCCATCAAGGAAATTGATTCAGGGAATGGATCATAAGGAATATTGATGCTGGACTATAAATTGCTGGAGGCGCTGGCGGCCGTCATCGATCAGGCGGGCTTTGAACGCGGGGCGCGAGCACTGGGGCTGACGCAGTCGGCGGTCTCGCAGCGCATAAAACTGCTGGAGGCACGGCTGGGGCAGCCGGTACTGGTGCGTACACCGCACCTGGGGCCGACGCCGCTCGGGCGGCGCCTGCTCAATCATGTCCAGCAGGTGCGCCTGCTGGAACATGACCTGCTCGACCAGATTCCCGCCCTCGGCGAGAGCGAGCAGCGACTGCGCATCGCCATCAATGCCGACTCGCTGGCCACCTGGTGGCCGACCGTCACCGGCAGTTTCTGTCGCCAGCGTGACCTGTTGCTGGACATGCTGGTGGAGGATCAGGAAGTGGCGCTCAGGCGCATGCGCGATGGAGAAGTCGCGGGCTGCATCTGTGCCACGCCACGCCCGGTGCAGGGGGCACGCTCCCATCCACTGGGCAGCATGCGCTATCGGGCGCTGGCCAGCCCGGACTTCGTGCAGCGCCACATCACGACACAAGGTCACGCCATCCCGGCCATTCTGCCGGCCGAGACCCTGCGCAGCATGCCCGCCATCGTCTATGGCCGTGATGACCGCCTGCAGCACCGGCTGTTGTCGAGCATGGGCTTCGATGAGCCCTTCCCCCACCACCTCTGCCCGTCATCTGAAGGCTTCGTGCGTCTGGCCTTGAGCGGCATGGGCTACGGCATGATTCCCGAGCAGCAGGCGGCACATCTGCTGGCCAGTGATGAGCTGGTGGATATCGCGCCGAACCATGCCCTCGATGTACCGCTTTACTGGCATCACTGGCGCCACGGAGGCAGCACGCTGGACAAGCTCACCGACCACCTGTTGCGGGAATGCGCCACGGCATTGCGCCCGATGCCGGAGCAGGAGACACCCCGCCCCGGCATGCTGTGAGCGTACGCTTCAGTCGTGCATCAGGCCCGTCAGAAGGGACTCAATACAAGAGCCTCAGCCACCCTGTTGCTCACGCACCAGCTGGGACAGGAAGCGATCACAGGCCGTCAGCTGGCTGAGTTCGATGTACTCATTGGCCTGATGTGCGACCCCGATGCAGCCTGGCCCGCAGACCACCGTCGGCCAGCCTTCGCTCTGGAACTGGCCCGCCTCAGTGGTGTACTCCACGGCCTCGCTGCCCCGCTCGTCGCCCAGCAGGCGCTGACAGAGGCGAATGGCCGGGTCTCGATCGCCATGCCCCAGAGAAGGCACCGTTTCCACCGTGCGTTCGCTACGAATCGCCACTTCCGGCGCCCGCTCACGATAGGGAGCGACCAGACGCTCGGCGTGGGCATCGATTTCCGCCAGCATCGCCTCGACATCCTCGCCCGGCAGGTGGCGCAGCTCCCAGTCGAAGATGCACTCCCCGGCGGTAATGTTGACCGCCGTGCCGCCCTCGATGCGCCCGACGTGCAGACTGGCGTGGGGCACATCGAAGCGCTCGTCCAGATGGCCGCAGTCGATGCGCGCCTGCATGCGGTCTTCGATGAAGGTCACCATGCGCGCCGCCAGATGGATGGCACTCACCCCCCGATAGACCAGGCTGGAATGCGACGGCTTGCCGGTCACCGTGGTGCGCAGATCGGTAATGCCCTTGTGAGCATCGACGATCGCCATCATGGTCGGCTCGCCCACCAGCACCGCGGCCGGACGCGGCAGGCGATCACGCAGGCGCGCGATCATGCGCGGCGCGCCCAGGCAGCCGATCTCCTCGTCATAGGAGAAGGCAAGGATCACCGGCTTCTTGAGCGTGCCCGCACGCTGGGCATTCACCAGTGCCGGCACCGCCGCCATACAACAGGCGATGAAGCCCTTCATGTCGGAGGAACCACGCCCATAAAGGCGACCCTCGGCCTCACGCAGCGTGAAGGGATCACTGTCCCAGGCCTGGCCCTCCACCGGCACCACATCGGTGTGCCCGGAGAGCACCACACCGCCCTCGACTTCCGGCCCGATCACCGCCAGCAGATTGGCCTTGTCGCCACCATCGTTGTGGATGACCTCGGCACTGACACCAGCCACTTCCAGGGCGTCGCGCAGGCAATGGATCAACGCCAGATTCGACTCGCGCGACACGGTATTGAAGCTGACCAGGTGCGCCAGCCAGTCGCGGCTGTCGGGCCAGTCGGAGAAATCGGCGCGCTGTGGCATCAGGCTGGCGGTATTGGCGATGGGGGACGCTGAAGCGGACATGGGCATTCCTGTGCAGATACATCAGAGCGGAGAGCACCATACGCAGCGCGCTGGCCTCATATGCTCACCGGTATAGCGCAGCGCCTCTTCGACAACAAGGGCCTGGCTGCAACAACCGCCTGGCAGGCACGCATCAAGAAAAGACGACGCTGCCACGCCCCGGCAAAGGGCGTGGCAGCGTCGTCTGTGGCGGCAAAACTCCGCTACTGGCGGGATTCAGGCCGTGATGGCGTCAGGCGGCACGGCCGTTGCGCACCATGGCGTGAGGGTCGATGACGAATTTCTTGGCAGCGCCGCCATCGAAGTCCGCATAGCCCTGCGGCGCTTCTTCCAGACTGATGACCTGCACATTGACCGCATCGGCGATGTTGACGCGCCCGAACAGGATCGCCTGCATCAGCGGGCGGTGATACTTCATCACCGGGCACTGGCCCGTGTGCAGCGAGTGGGACTTGGCCCAGCCCAGCCCGAAGCGCATCGACAGCGCCCCGACCTTGGCGGCCTCATCCTCGGCGCCCGGGTCTTCGGTGACATAGAGACCGGGGATGCCGATCTGGCCGCCGGCACGCGTCAGCGCCATTGCCGAGTTGAGCACCGTGGCCGGCTGCTCACGGCCGTGGTCACAACCACAGCCATGCGCCTCGAAGCCGACGCAATCGACGAAGCAATCCACCTCGCGCTCGCCGAGAATCACCTCGACCTTGTCTTCCATCGAGCCTTCCTGACGCAGATCGATGGTCTCGCAGCCGAAGCTCTGGGCCTGCTGCAAACGCTCGGGAATCATGTCGCCGACGATGACACAGGCCGCACCCAGCAGTTGGGCGGACACGGCCGCCGCCAGCCCGACCGGCCCGGCGCCCGCGATATACACGGTGGAGCCTGGCCCGACACCCGCGGTCACGCAGCCGTGGAAGCCGGTGGGGAAGATATCGGACAGCAGCGTCAGGTCACGGATCTTCTCCATCGCCTGGTCGGCGTCCGGGAACTTGAGCAGGTTGAAGTCGGCATAGGGCACCATGACGTAATCTGTCTGACCGCCAGTCCAGCCGCCCATGTCGACATAGCCGTAGGCCGCGCCGGGACGCGCCGGATTGACGTTCAGACAGATCCCCGTCTTGCCTTCCTTGCAGTTGCGGCAGCGGCCGCAGGCGATGTTGAAGGGGACCGAGACGATGTCACCGACCTTGATGAATTCCACATCGCGCCCGGCCTCGACGACCAGACCGGTGATCTCGTGACCCAGCACCAGGCCCTGTGGGGCCGTGGTACGGCCACGCACCATGTGCTGATCACTGCCGCAGATATTGGTCGAGACGACCTTGAGAATGACCCCGTGTTCACACTTGCGATTTCCCAGCGCCAGGGTCGGATAGTCCAGTGATTCGACGCTCACCTTCCCCGCTCCCTGGTAGACAACTCCGCGATTGGCATTGGCTGACATGACGTGCTCCTGGCTGGCATGGGGTTTGGCACGTGGCCGGCGACAGGCAGACAAGCTGGCTTGCACCGCCCGTCACTTTTCCTGCTTAGGCCACCAGCCCCCCGGTCGGTGGCGTCCAACCGCAAGGGCTCATGCAGACTAGGTCAGCTGTCACAGGTTGGCTGTCCAGATGAGGCATCGACATGCCTAAATAAGACAGCTCACGACCAAAGTGTCACTTCAGTTACCCGCAAGCCCACGCACCAGTGCCCCAGAGCCTCTGCTGTTGTTGGCCGGCGACAGCCAGCGTCGATGCATCTCGACACTTGAAGCGCACGCTCATATCCCCCAGTACTGATAGCAGTGTCATCCTGACGACAGACATTGCGACCCGAGCCCGCTTACGGCGGCTCTGGAAGACAATTCTGAACGACAGTTCTGAAAGACAGCTTTGAAAGACACTTCAAGGAGAGATCATGACCCTGACATCCAACGCCCTGCGCAATTCCTGCATGACCCTGGCCATCGTCGGTTCCGCCTTCATCGCCGGTTGCGGCAACACCAGCGTGATCGAGAAGCAGGACACGCGCTACGAAGTCAGCGCCGTCGATGAAGACCGCGATGATGCCATAGCACAGGTCAAGGAACGCGCACTCGAGGTGTGTGAAGAGCAGGACCGCGACAAGTACGATGTGCTCGATTCGCGCGTCTTCGGCCCGCAAGACGCTACCGCCAAGGCCGCCGATGGCAATGACCAGCTGGAAGGTGGCACTATCAATGAAGACACCGAAATGGCTGCCGCCACCCATGAAGGCGAAGGCTACAAGGTCGTCTGGACCGTGCGCTGCCGCTGAGGCGCTCCCCCGTCAGGTAGCGTGACCTGACGGCGCGATCGAACGCGAAAGCGCAGCATCCGTCAAAAAGCCGCCCTCAGGGGCGGCTTTCTTGTGTTCCGACATCCGAAGAGCCCCCCGGAAAGCCGACACTGCCAAGCCTGTGTTCCAAGTCCGCAACCATCGGTTGCCCCGGAAATCAGCCTATTGCGTCACCGCATTAGACGACTCTTGACTATGCTGAGACGACAGCTGCCCCAGCGCCGCTCCTGATCGCCGCGTATACCTGGTGAAGAACGTTGTTACCAGACACCCGGCTGGCATACCTGCGGCGACTCGGATGCTGTACCTACAACTTCGGCACCGACTACGCCCCGACATTGATGGCGTGGCGCGCCAATCTCGACCAGCACTGGCATGAACTGGCCGATACCTACTCACCGCGCGACAAGCGCATGTTCGAGTACTATCTCGGCGCCTGCGCAGGTGCCTTCCATGCCCGTCAGCTGCAGCTGTGGCAGGCGGTGTTCCCCCATGGCACCGTAGGGCGCTACGACGCGCCACGCTGATCGGGTGCTACCCCTGGCGACTGCGCTGATATTCAGCCTGGGAGCGCGCGATGCTGGCACTGGCATTGTCTTCGAGCTGGAGCAAAGCTCGGGCGAAGGCATTGAGCGCTTCGTCATCGAAGCCGACGTACAGCTCGGCACGCACTCGCTCGATGCGCTCCGTCAACTGGGTCAGGCACTGGCGGCCTTGCTCGGTGAACCACAGACAACGCGCCCGCTTGTCGGTCTCGTGCGGCACGCGCGCGATCAGCTGCTGAGCCTCGAGCTGGTTGAGGGTGCGTGTCAGCGACGGCATCTCGATGCCCAGCTCGCTGGCCAGCATCTGCTGGGTACAGCCCTCGCCGAGCTTTTCCAGATGGACCATGACCGTCCAGCGCGATTCCGTCATGTCCAGGCTACGCACCGCGCTGGTGATGGCGGTGCGCCAGAGACGGTGAACCCGGCCGACCTGGCCCCCCAACGAGGGCTTGATCTGCTCGTGAAACGGGATTTCCTGTGTCGAATCCGTCCCCGGAGAATGTGCGTTCATGTATCATCTCTCGATCATGAAGGCTCCCATGACACTCCCCCTCATCAGTACTGAGCGGAAGACCCACGAGAGCCTTGATTGGTGCGGCGTCAGGGCGGCTGTTGCCGGCGATATCAGACGCCATCCATATTAGCTTGCTAACAATATGAGAATCATACCCTTTGTTAGCGAGCAAAACAATTCACCAATTCCGATATTCAAACACGCATTCAAGCACCTCTACGCTCCTGACTTCTTGCCTGCCTTCTTGCCCTTCTCCTTCTCCTTTTCCTGCTCGTCCGCTTTTCTCGCGCCCTGTTGTCCTGACTCTCCCGCCATCAGCTGCACCGTGGGTCACTCCTGTGCGATGCCGTGACGCTTGAGCTTGTTGGCGATGGTGGTATGCGAGACCCCCAGACGCTTGGCCAGCAATCGGCTGGACGGATACTCGGGATAGAGATGCGCCAGGATGCGCCGTTCGACCTCGTCATGGATATCGCCCAGGCTGCCGGTCAGGTCGATGTTGTCCAGCCCCTCATCACGCGCCTCCCCAGTCAGGCGCAGATGCTGCGCCTCGATCACCTCGCCATCGCACAGCGAGACGGCCTGGAACAGCACGTTCTCCAGCTGACGCACGTTGCCCGGCCAGTGATAGCCCTGCAGGCGCGCCATGGCCTCGGGCGAGATATCCCGCACGCGAGCGCCGATCTGGCGCACTGCGCGCTCGAGAAAATGCCTCGCCAGCTCCTCGAGCCCATCCAGACATTCCCTGAGCGGCGGGATCTGCACACACAGCACATTGAGGCGATGGAAGAGATCGTGACGGAAGCGCCCTTCACTGCACAATGCCGGCAGGTCCTGTTGGGTGGCGCAGATCACGCGCACATCGAGGAAGGTTTCCTCATCGCTGCCGACACGCCGGAAACCGCCGTCCTGCAAAAAGCGCAGCAGCTTGACCTGCATGCGCGGGCTCATCTCGCCGACCTCATCCAGGAAGATGGTGCCGCCACTGGTCAGCTCCAGCAGGCCCAGCTTGCCCTCCGGCCGTGCGCCCTCGAAGGCGCCCGGGGCGTAACCGAACAACTCCGTTTCAGCCATCGACTCCGGCAGCCCCGCGCAATTGAGTGCCATGAAGGGTGCCTGGCCGCGGGGGCTGGCCAGGTGGCAGGCCCGCGCCAGCAGCTCCTTGCCGGTGCCGGTTTCGCCCTCGATCAAGAGCGGCGCATCCAGCGGAGCCATGCGGCGAGCTTCCTTGACCACCGCCGACAGCTGACGGCTCGCCTGGAATATCGCTTCGAAGCCGCGCACCTCGGTGCGCTGGATCTGATAGATACGCGAGCCCAGGCGGTCTGCACGGTGCAGGGTGACCACGGCACCCGCCAGCGAAGCAACATCCTCGTTCTCGGTGTGCAATGGCGCGATATCGGCGAGAAAGGTCTCCTCCCCCACCCGCAGGCGCAGGCCATTGAGGCGGGCATTGTTGCGCCGGATCAGCTCCGGCAGATCGACATCCTGGACATGACGCGTCAGCGCCAACCCCGGCACCTCATCGATGCGTACCCCGAGCAACTTGCCCGCTGCGCGATTGGCCGCCACCACGCGCCCATCCATGTCGATGGACATCACCGGGTCCGACAGCGATGACAGCAGCGCATTGAGCTCCAGATGGCGTCGCTCGGTGGGCATCAGGCTGACGCGGCTGACCTTGAAGACCCCGGGAATCTCCTCGAGAGTCGGCTTCAGGGTCGAGAGCTGCATGCGCAGCATGTTGGGCACATGCAGATAGATGGAGTTGTTGGCCTCTCCGCCGACCTCACCGCGCAGCACATTGAGGCCGTAATCGGCAAAGGGGGCCAGGATGTCGCGCAGAATCCCGATTCGATTCTGACAGGTCAGTTTGAGGCGCATGGCGTTCTCGGCATCGTTGTTGGAATTCTTGTCGAAATGATGTCACTGGCTTGACGTCGCCGACCGAGTGACAGCTGAGTGACGTTAACGTAAGCGTTATCAAAAACTTCGTAAAGCATTCCTTACAAAAGACGGCGACACGAAGTGCATGAGCGCCCGAATGGCACAGGATACGCCCAGTCACCGCTCCAGTGTCAGAATTATGTGACAAGACACGTGCCAACGCGGACTCATCTGCCGCGCAAAGCCACGCCTGACCACTGGTCAACGCCACCCGACAAGGCCTAGCGTTGTCATCGACATGCAAGGACTGGCATGTACGCCATAATGACAACACGGCAGCCTGCTTGGCAGCGCCGCCAACTCGTTGGGGAGGTTGCATGAACGCACCGCAGGGTCGTCATTGGCCACAGACATCCCAGGAAGCTCAGCCCGGCTCGCAAACCAGGGCCAATGGCACCCGCTACGTGGCCCATGAGCCGGATGCCCGGGGCCATATCCAATACAGCGATCAGGAAAACGCCACCTGGCAGACACTGATGACGCGCCAGATGGCACTGGTCGAGGGGCGTGTCTGTCGCGAGTATCTGCAAGGGCTCGAGCGCCTTGCCCTGCCAGTGGACCGCATCCCCCAGCTTGGCGAGATCGATCGTGTCCTCGAGGCCACCACCGGCTGGCGAACCGCTCGCGTGCCGGCCTTGATCCCCTTCACGCGCTTCTTCGAGCTGCTCGCCGAGCGGCGCTTCCCGGTTGCCACCTTCATCCGCTCCCCGCAAGAACTCGACTACCTGCAGGAGCCGGACATCTTCCACGAGATCTTCGGCCACTGCCCGATGCTCACCCACCCCGCCTTTGCCGAATTTACCGCCACCTACGGACGCCTCGGTCTTGCCGCCAGCAAGGAAGAACGTGTCTATCTGGCCCGCCTCTACTGGATGACGGTGGAATTCGGCATGCTGCGCGAGACTCAACCCGATGGCAGTCGTGCGCTGCGCCTCTACGGCGGCGGCATCATCTCCTCGCCGCGCGAGACCCGCTACGCCCTGGGTGAGCTTGCGGAGAGTCTCGAGCGCCCCGAGCATCTGCCCTTCGATGCCGTCGAGGCACTGCGCACCCCGTATCGCATCGACATCCTGCAGCCGCTCTACTATGTCCTTGAGTCACTGGAGGACCTGCATGAACTCGCCAGTCGCGACATCATGGCGCTGGTCCACGAAGCGATGGCCCTTGGCCTCAAGACGCCGCGCTTCGCACCACGTTGATCGCAGCGGCCTCCTTGCGCTCCTTATCACCCGCCCCACCCTCTTTTCTCAAGCCGGAGATAGTGACATGACCGAACTCGCCAGACAGTCCTGTGAAGCCTGCAGCTTCGATGCGCCCAAGGTCAGCGATAGCGACATCGAGACGCTCAAGACCGCCATTCCCGAGTGGCAGTTGCTCAATCGCGATGGCATCATGCAACTGGAACGGTGCTTTACGTTCCGCAACTTCAAGCAGGCACTGGCATTCACCAACCGCGTAGGCGAGATTGCCGAGGAAGTCGGGCACCACCCGGCACTTCTCACCGAGTGGGGCAAGGTCACCGTGACCTGGTGGTCCCACGAGATGAAGGGTCTGCACAAGAACGATTTCATCATGGCCGCCAGAACCGACGAGGTAGCGAAATAAGATGTTCGAGCAGATTGCGCGTGTACCCGGGGATGCCATCCTCGGCCTGATCGAAGCCTTCAACAAGGACACCAACCCGCAGAAGGTCGACCTCGGCGTGGGTGTCTATCGCGATGCCAACGGCAATACGCCGGTCATGCGTGCGGTCAAGCAGGCCGAGAGCCGTCTGGTCGAGAATGAAGTCACCAAGACCTACATCGGCTCTCACGGTGACCCGCGCTTCGGCAAGGTCGTGCTGCCGATGGTGCTGGGTGCCGAGTCGCCGGTGCTGGCCGCCAATCGCGCCAGCGCCACCCAGGCGCCCGGGGGTACCGGTGCCCTGCGTCTGGCCGCGGACTTCATCGCCAGCAACCTCAAGGGCCGTGATATCTGGCTGTCCACCCCGACCTGGCCGAACCACCTGGGCATCTTCGACGCCGCTGGCGTCACGCGCCACAGCTACCCCTACGTCGACGAGAGCAACCGCCTCGACTTCGATGGCATGCTGGCGACGCTCAAGACCATCCCGGAAGGTGACGTGGTACTGCTGCACGCCTGCTGCCACAACCCGACCGGTTTCGATCTGAGCCGCGAGCAGTGGGACCAGGTGCTGGAAGTCGTCCAGGCACGCCAGCTGCTGCCGCTGATCGACTTCGCCTACCAGGGCTTCGGTGACGGCCTGGAAGAAGACGCCTACGGCGTGCGCCTGCTGGCCGAAAATGTCGATGAAGCCATCATCACCAGCTCCTGCTCCAAGAACTTTGGCATCTATTGCGAGCGCACCGGCTGCCTGATCCTGATCGCCAAGGACGAGGAGAGCATGCTCGACGTGCGCTCCCAGGCCGCGATCACCGCGCGCGAGAACTACTCCAACCCGCCGGCCCATGGCGGCGCGGTAGTCATCGACATCCTCGAGGACGACACCCTGCGCGGCGAGTGGCAAAGCGAGCTGACCGAGATGCGTGAGCGCATCAACGGCCTGCGTCGTGACTTCGTCGAGGCACTCAAGCCGTATGGTCTGGATGAGCAGTTCGCCTTCATCGCCGAACAGCGTGGCATGTTCTCCTACACCGGCCTTTCGCCGGAACAGGTCGATCGCCTGCGTGACGAGTTCGGCATCTACATGGTGCGCTCCGGGCGTGCCAACGTGGCCGGCTTCTCCACCGAGAACCTGCCCTACGTGGCCAAGGCCATCGCGACCGTCGTCAAGGGCTGAGCCCGAACGAGCGCTGTCGTGAAAGACAAGAAAACCCCGCCAATCGGCGGGGTTTTTTAATGGTCTGTTGACCGGCCCGGTGTTTGGCCTGACCTCTACTCTGAGGCAAGGCTTCCGCCAGGCGCCTGCGCCATCAGCCGATCAGCCTTCCTCGTCCGCCTGCGGCAAGCGGGCAAGACTCGCCGCCACCTCCTCTTCGAGCAGGCTGATCAGCAAGGCCTGTACCGCGTGCAGCGACTCCCCTTCCTCGGCCGTCGGCAACTGCCACTTGAGCTCCAGATAGCGCTCGCTGCGCATCGAGAGCGGCAGGCCGATCAGGTCGCCTCTGGCGTCCTCGAGCGCCTGCTGCGCCGACAGCGCATCAATGATGGTGGCGGCACTGCCCGCGCGCGCCAGGCGCCCGGCACTGGCCGGCGTGGCGACTTCCAGCAGACTCGCCGGCGTCACACGCTCACGCTTGAGCAGCCCACGAATCAAGCGCCCCTGACTGCTGGTTTCCGGCAGATCGACGAAGGGGCGTTCATTGAGGCGTGCAAGGGTCAGCGGCTTGTCCAGCAGTGGCCAGCGTGAGGGCCACAGCAACATCAAGGGCAGCTTCAGCGCGGGCGGTGCCTCGGCTTGCGCCTCGTCACCGCCCTCTTCGCTTGCCGCGCTCCGGGGGGCGGTCCTTTCGGCATTGTGCGCATCATCCTCGACGTCAAACGCAAGCTCCGGCGTATCCCCCAACTCGGGCATGGCAGCCTTGGCGGCGGGCTTTGCCTCGGCGTCATCGCCTTCGATGAGAGTCGTCTCCTCTCGCGCACGCTGACGCAGGCTGGCCTTCAGCTCGCGGGCGCGTGCCGCCGCGGTCTTGGCACGCTTGCCGCCCTGGGGCTCCGGCGGTGCTTCCAGGCTCACCGCCATCGCGACCTGGCCCTCGCGGATGGCGAGATCATGCTGGGACACCTCGAGCACTTCCAGGCTGGGCAGCCACTCACTCAAGGCTTCACTGGCCGCAATACGTGTCAGCCAACCGGCACTGAAGGCCTCCAGACCGGGCGTGACCGCCAGCACGAGACGCGGACGCTTGCCGCTGCCCGGCCCGAAGGCCAGTCGCCTGAGCTCGGATTGAGCGCTGAACATCCGGGCGAGTGATGGCGTCAGGCGCTCGGCTTCCGGGGTCGGCACCAGCTTGCCACCCTCGCGCAGAAACAACGAATAACCCAGCGTCTGCTCGAGCTGTGCCAAGCCCCGCGAGACCACCGGCACGCTGATCCCCAGTTGCGCGGCACCGCCTTTCATCGAGCCACACTCGATCACCGCCCACAGCATTTCCAGCTGACGCAGTCGTATGCCGGGTTCACGGGTGCCTGTGTCTGACTGCGCCATGGTGTTGCTCCTTGAAGGGTTCGTCCGCGATGTTCCGAGAGTCAGCGCTGATCGCTGGCTCATTTAGCCTTACGCTAATCATGCTGGCTCCAAATGTCACGCTCAAGCTGTCTACAGCACGCTCAAGCTGTCTACAGGACGTCACGGCCCCTGAAACGACACTCCCCCCGCTGATGAATCAGCGAGGGGAGTGAGAGACAAGGCATCGATTCACGCCAGTCGGTCGTTCAGACCAACCACTGGTTCAGACCGACAATCGACGAGCGATCAGGAGAGTGCCAGTACACCTTCTGCTTCAAACAGCACGCCCTTGGGCAGCTCCTTGACGCCGACGGCCGCACGCGCCGGATACGGCTGGCTGAAGTACTGCTCCATCAGCGTGTTGACCACGGCGAAGTTGCTGAGATCGGTCAGGAACAGATTGACCTTGACCAGTTGATCCAGGCTGCCACCGGAAGCTTCACACACCGCCTTGAGATTGCGGAACACCTGGTCTGCCTGGGCTTCAAAACCACCTTCCACCACTTCCATGGTCGCCGGGTCCAACGGGATCTGGCCAGACAGGAACACCAGATTACCCGTGCGCACCGCCTGGGAATACGGGCCGATGGCAGCAGGAGCGGACTCGGTGGCAATGATCTGCTTGGTCATGCGGGTTTCCTTTGCTTGGTGACGTGAAAACACTCAGTGAAAACGGTTCATGACGAGACATGGCCTGTCAGCGTGATGACAGGCCATCGAACGACGTTATTCGGAATCAGGCAGCGTAGCGACCAAGACTGAGACCGTTGGGATCGATGGTGGGCTTGCGTCCATCCACCAGGTCCGCCAACAGACTCGCACTGCCGCAGCTCATGGTCCAGCCCAGGGTGCCGTGTCCGGTGTTCAACCACAGATTGTCGTACTTGGTGCCCCCGATGATCGGCGTGGAATCCGGCGTCATCGGACGCAGGCCGGCCCAGAATTCCGCTCGCGCATAGTCACCGGCTTCCGGGAAGACATCACGCACCACCATGTTGATGGTCGCACGGCGCTTCTCGAGCAGCGACAGATCGAACGAGGCCAGCTCGGCGGTGCCACCCACACGAATACGGTCATCGAAGCGTGTCAGCGCGACCTTGAAGGTCTCGTCCATCACGGTGGACTGTGGCGCAGCATCGGCATTGATGATCGGCACGGTCAGGCTGTAGCCCTTGACCGGATAGATAGGCAGATCCAGATCCAGATCACGCGCCAGGAACGGCGAGTAGCTGCCCAGGCACATCACGTAGCTATCTGCGGTCATCTCGCCACGGTCGGTGATGACCTTTTCGATGCGGCTGCCGCTGCGCTGGATGCGCTGAATGGTGGTATTGAAGACGAAATTGACGCCCAGGGTGTCGCGGCAGTAATCCGCCAGCCGGTTGGTGAACAGGTGACAATCGCCGGTCTGGTCATCCGGCAGGTGCAGGCCGGCGATGAACTTGCCCGGCACGCGAGTCAGTGCAGGCTCCACCGTGGCGCAGGCGTCGGCGTCCAGCAGCTGATGGCGCACGCCACAGCCCGCCAGCACCTTCATGTCGCTTTGTACGGCATCGACCTGGGCCTGGGTACGAAACAGCTGCAACAGCCCCTTCTGGCGGTCTTCGTAGCGCAGCCCGGTCTCTTCGCGCAGGGCGTTGATGCAGGCGCGGCTGTACTCGGCGACCCGCACCATGCGCTCCTTGTTGACGGCATAACGGTCGGCGTTGCAGTTGGCAAACATCTTGACCATGAACTTGGCCATCTGCGGGTCCATGCGCGGCTGGATCTTGAGCGGCGCATGCTCCTGGAACATCCACTTGACGGCTTTCTGCGGAATGCCCGGCGCCGCCCACGGCGAGGAGAAGCCGAAGGAGACCTGACCGGCGTTGCCGTAGCTAGTTTCCATCGCCGGACTGGCCTGACGGTCGACGACCGTGACCTCATGCCCCTGACGCGCCAGATAATAGGCACTGGTGACGCCGACGACGCCGCTACCGAGTACAAGAATCTTCATGTTGGCCTACCCCATGACTGCAAGCCGCGCCCCACGGCAAATGACAGGCGTATCCGCGCACTCGGCAGCGAATAAAGACGATGAAGGCCAACACCGGTCGACAAGACGACTCGCAGTGGCTTGGCCTGAATGCATCCAGTATAGAGGCGCAAACCACGGTTAATATTCTGTTATGAACCCCTACATCAGAAAATAAGCAGGTAAATTTTGTGCCATGGCAGTGATAAAAAACAAAAAAGCGGCCATTTTTGGAATGGCCGCTTTCGGTCTGCTCAACGGGACTGCTGACGGGGCTTCTGACAAGATCTACTGGCAGGGTCTCCAGCAGGGCCTTCTGGCGAGAATCTCATGAAAAGCGCCTGACATCTCAAGGGCGCTCGTACATGACGGCACGGGGGCCCGGGCGATCAGGTCATCGCGACATAGGCATGGCGACGCACTGACTTGCCGCGCTCGCCCAGTGCCTGACGATAGACACGCCATGCCACCAAACCCGCCAGCAGGTTGCCGATCGCCGAGCCGATCGCGACCCCGCGTAGCCCATCCAGATGTGCCCCTAGCCATACCGCCGGCAAGAAGCAGACGAAGAGCCGCACGAAGGACAGCGCCGTGGCACGCAGCGGCCACCCCAGCGCGTTGGCAGCCGACACGACCAGCATGCAGATGCCGAGGAAGGAGTAACTGGGCAACATCCACGGCAGCAGGACCGCCAACGCCGCCGAGACCTCATCACTGCCCACCAGCACATAGGCCAGCGGAGTCGCCAGCACTGCCGCGATGATGCCCAGCACCAGCTGCCAGAGCATCACCACGCGAGCGGCCAGGTTCATCAGGCGGCGAATTTCCTGCCAACGGCCGGCACCATAACAACGCCCGAGCCACGGCGGCAGCGACATGGTCAGGGCCAGCACCACGATCAGCGAGAAGGTTTCCAGGCGTGAGGCGATCCCCCAGGCGGCCACCTCCGTCTGACCAAGCCCCGCGACGATGGCGGTGACCAGCATCGCGGAGAGCGCCGGCATCATCTGGCACAGAATCGCGGGTATCGCGATTCCCGCCAGCTGACGGCGCGAGGCCTGCCATTCGGCCCACAGGCCGCGATATTCCATCCAGTCGCGGCGCGAGAGCTTGAACACCGTGATGGCAAGCCCGGCCCCGAAGGAGAGTACGGTCGCCCAGGCAGCCCCCGCCAGACCGAAGCCGGGCAGCGGCCCCGCGCCGAAGATCAGCAGCGGGTCCAGCACCAGATTGAAGACACTGGTCAGCAGCATCATCTCACCCGGCAGACGCGTATCGCCGTGGGCGCGGAACAGACTGTAGAGCACATAGGCCATGGCCCCCAGCCAGCTGGCGATCAGTGATGGGCCCCAGTAGACCTCGATCAGCTTCATCTCGGCGGCATTGGCACCCAGCAACTCGAAGGCCGGGCCCCTGATGACCCACAAGAGCAGCATCAGCAGTGCCATCAACACACCGGACCCCAGCAGCACCACACCGCCCAGGCGCCGTGCACGCGCCTCATCCTCGGCACCCAGGGTTCGCGAGACGATCGCGGCGATCGCGATGCCCATGCCGACCTGCACCCCGATGATCAGAAAGGTCAGCGGGAAGGTGAAGGATTGCGCGGCCAGTGGTGCGGTGCCCAGATGCGAGACGAAGGCGGCATCGACCAGGTTGAAGCCCAGCAGTCCCATGATACCGAGTGTCATCGGCAAGGTGCTGCGCCACAGGCGTGACATCAGCTCGCGCGTCGTCGGAGTTTCCGACGTTGGCGGGGTCGGTGCAGAGGCGTCGTTGGACATAGAAGAAGACATGAACTCACTCCCAGCATGTCGAGCATGACTGGTTGGATGAAAGTAAAGGCGTCGGAGCACTTGCGTGACGCTGGAAGGATGATTCTAGGGATTTCACCGGACCCCAGATAGGCTCAGTGGGACATGTCTTTGATGCATTGTCGGCAACAGGAAGAGCGAGAAACGCGTTGATGCGTGGTATTAGAGGAAACAGTGACCGTGATAAACTCATCCTGTCAGAGATTTCCGTCATCTGGATTCGTGAAGATGATCCATGCAATGTCACCGGTTATCGACTGCTACCGAAGATGGACCGTCGCTTTATATGCACTGACTGCCTCACGGATGGCTGGCAGAGTGTTCCCCTCCCCATGGCATCACGAGAGGTCAGACCGTGGATAAAGCATCCCGTTTGTTGCTGTTTCTCGATGTAGTAGAAGCACAGAGTTTTTCCAAGGCGGCTGACCATCGTCAGGTCAACCGCTCGGTGGTCTCCAAGCAGATCAGCCGTCTGGAAGAAGAACTGCAGATTCGTCTGTTCAATCGCTCGACTCGCTCACTGGCTCTGACGGATGCGGGGCGCGAGATCCATCAGCACGCACTGCGTCTGCGTGAAGTGCTGGAAGATACCGACGATGTGGCCGGCGCCTATCAGGATGGCCCGCGCGGCATCCTGAAGATCACCAGCCCGAGCCACTTCGGCCGCACCTACGTCGCCCAGGCCGTGCGTCTGTACATGGAGCGCTACCCGGATACCCAGGTGGAAGTGCGCCTGGAAGATCACCTGACCGACCTGATCGGCGGCGGTTATGACCTGGCCATTCGCATGTCGGAGCTGGAAGACTCCAACCTGATCGCGCGTCCGCTGGCGGCACACCGTCACCTGATCTGTGCCTCGCCGGCCTTCATCGAGCGTCACGGCATGCCCCAGACCCCCGCCGACCTGTCTGGCCTGCCGGCAGCGGTGTATTCCCGCGATGGCTTCATTCTCGATCGCCTGCGCGTCTGCACCGAGAGCGGTGTCGAGGAAAAGGTGGCACTGGATTCGCGTCTCAAGGTCAATGATGCCGACGTGCTGATCGGTGCCATCAAGTCGGGAGCCTGCTATGGCATGGTGTCCGCGATCAGCATCAAGGACGAGATCCTGGATGGAGAACTGGTGCCGCTGTTGACCAACGTGCCGATGAAGCCCTTGCCTTCGATCCACCTGGTCTACCCGCACCGCCAGTACCTGCCGCAGAAGACGCGTCGCTTCAGCGATTGCCTGCAGGAGGTCGTCGGCACTCCCCCCGTCTGGGAGCAGCGCATTCCGGGCTTCGAGAACATGTACGGCTACGGTAGCGGTTGCAGCGAATGAGACATCGCCACGACTCCCGAGTCTGAATGCAAGCCGTCCCCTCCCACGGCTACTGCCAGCCCCGAACGTCCAGCATGAAAACGCCCGCCATGCAGAATCACTGCGTGGCGGGCGTTTTCATTCAAGGCCCCTTCACTTACCCCCCCTCAGGACATGGCACTCAGGGGTAGGGATGGATTGACGGCTTGCGATTGAGCCACTCGACCAGCTCCGGCAGGCGCTTGGGCCGTGCATAACGGAAGCCCTGTACCAGGTGACAGCCCATCTCGACCAGCAGGCGCTCCTGCTCTGCGGTCTCGACGCCCTCCGCCAGCACCTCCATGCCCAGACTGTCGGCCAGCGAGATCGCATGGGAGACGATGGCGCGGTCACGGGCATCATGATCAAGACTACCGACGAAGCGCTGATCGACCTTGAGGCGGCAAGCACGCAGGTCGCGCACGTAGAGCAGTGACGCGAAGCCGGTGCCGAAGTCATCGATCGCCAGGCGCACACCGCGTTCGATCAGGCCGGTGAGACGCTCCACGACGCGATCGAGATCCGGTACGCGTGAAGATTCGGTGATCTCAAGCTCCAGGCGTTCCGGGAGGAAGCCATGACGTGCCAGAGCCTCCGAGACGCGCTCGGGGAAGCCGGGGTCACGAAACTCCTGAGCCGAGACATTGATCGCCACTGACAGCGGCTTGCCGTTCGGCGTCACCAGATCACGCGTCGCCGAGAGGGCCGTGTCCATCACTCGCGCGCCGACGGTGCCGATCAAGCCGTACTGCTCCGCCAACGGGATGAAGCGTCCCGGCCCGATGGTGCCAAGCTCGGGGTGGTCCCAGCGCACCAGCACCTCGACGCCGACGGCCTCGCCACTGGCGAGGTCAAACTGGGGCTGGAAGGCGAGATCCAGCTCTTCAAGATGCTCGCGCAGGTCACTGGTCAGGCGATAGTCGTTGAGGTGCTGCATGTGCGCGCCGGGCGAGAACACATGCAGGGGACCGCAGACATCGATGTCGTCGTATCCCCCGTGCAACATGGCGAGTTCGGCCAGATGCATCAGGCGATGGGCACGCCGTGCGTGCTGCGGCGCCAGACTGATGCCGACCCGTGCCGTGACCGGCAGAGGCTTGCCATCCAGTCGCATCAGCATCACCAGGCGTTCGCACAGCTCGTTGGCACGCATGATCAGGCTGGCCTCATCCCCGGCGAAGAACAGCGCGAAGGCGTTGCCTAGGGGGCGGCAGACCAGGGCGTCGCGATACTGCAGGGACATGGCTTCTGCCACACGCTCCAGCAGCGGATCGATACGTTCGGCTCCATGCGCCGAGTTGATGATTTCCAGGTGGGTCAGCGACAGGTAGATGATGCCACCATCGATGCTGCCATCGACGCTTTCTTCCAGCAGCAGTTCATCGATCTGAGCATTGAAGCGATCGCGCGACAGCAGGTTGATGGGCTGCATACGGCGCAGGGCGATCAAGACCTTGTCATCCACCCCGGCCGCTCGGGCCTCCGCCAGCCCCGAGAACGGCGCCTTGAGGCGGACTCGCCGCTCGCTGACCGGCTCGAGACGCGGCCGCTCGGTGCCGAACAGCTCCTGCCAGCCACAGGTGTTGGCCACCAGACACTCGGCATCGAAGATCGCCATGCGCCACGGCAGATTGGCCTTCTGCACCAGCAGCCATTCCCCCAGCTCGCCGGTGATGCCCATCAACCAGAAGCCGGGCTGGCCGCTGATGCCACAAGGCTCCGGCTGCTTGGGCAGCGGGGATGGCAGCTCCGGCACTTTGTCTTCCTGGCGAGCGCGCGGCGACGTCCAGGCGAGCTGGCCGAAGCAATCATGAATCCACAACGGCTCTTCGATGGACGACAGCAATTTGATCAAGATATCGAGAGGCACGTTCACTCCACCTGCAGTCATAAGGAAAATGGCTTGATGCCCCGCAAGGGCCGCCTGTCGCCAGTGATGCTGGTCGTTGGCTGCGCAACGCGGGCAACACCACCGGGACACGACGCGTCATTCACGCTACCAGCTGTTCTCGCGCTTATCTGCTTACACCTGCTCTCATTGTCGCCGCTGGCTGCAGCATGGCCCGGCCGCATGGCTATGGCTAGTGCGGCAACGTCCAGGCGCACATGCAACTCTACCGCGCGCCATTGCGAGAGCCACTCCCGGAGCCATTTGGCAAGCCACTCAGCCGGCTCCTCAACCTGCTCCTTAGCCAGTCATCCCGAAGGGCGTGCCGTCAGGGCAAGCACCAGGTGGACAAGCGTGCAGCACGCAGTCGACTCTCTCTACGCTTCGCTAATACTCCGAGTCTATGCCAGCCTGTGGTGCAGGTACCAAGGCTATTTTCTCGCCGACTCAACGCTTGGCTGCCATGGCCACAGTAGAACCTGGCGACAGGCGGCGTATCCGCGATCCGCATCAGTGCGCGAGTGGCATCAAGGCGTGTGGAAGAGTAGGATAGGCGCCCGTTTCGCCCGGACCGGATCCCGGGCGCCGAATCCATCGGTCAAAGAAATTCTCCGTCATGACTCTCAACGTCCAGAATTCTGCTGTCTCCGCTTCCGCCCCCTCTGCAGAGCGTCCCCGCGCCGTCGTCATCTACTCCGGTGGCATGGACTCCTACACTGTTCTGCATCAAGCGCTGAAGGAAGGCTTCGAGGTACATGCCCTCTCCTTCCATTATGGCCAACGTCACTCGCGTGAGCTCGACGTCGCACGCCAGGTCTGCGAGTCGCTGGGCGTCGCCCACGAAGTCGTCGACATTCGCGCCATCCATGGCCTGATCGACAACTCCGCGCTGACCAACAGTGACCAGACGATGCCCAAGGCCGACTACGACGAGGCCTCCATGACCTCGACCGTGGTGCCCAACCGCAACATGATCCTGCTGTCCCTGGCCATCGCCAAGGCCGTCAACATCGAGGCCGAAGTCTGCTTCTATGGTGCCCACGGTGGCGATCACGTGCTCTACCCGGATTGCCGTCCGGAGTTCGTCGACAAGATGAACGCCGTCGCCGCAATCGCCAACTTCTCGCCGGTGGAGATTCGCGCGCCCTTCCTGCACGCGAGCAAGGACGAGATTCTGGCCGCCGGCATCGCCATGCAACTCGATTACGCCCAGACCTGGACCTGCTACGAAGGCCGCGAACTGGCCTGCGGGGAATGCGGCAGCTGCCGTGAACGTCTCGAGGCCTTCGCCGCCCATGGGCTGAGCGATCCGCTCGGTTATGAAACGACCGACTCCGTCAAGGACGCAGGCACTCGCTGATGTATACGGTAAAGGAAGCGTTCTACACCCTGCAGGGCGAAGGTGCTCGCGCAGGGCGCGCCAGCGTGTTCTGCCGCTTTGCCGGCTGCAATCTGTGGAGTGGCCGCGAGCAGGACCGCGACACCTCGGTCTGCCGCTTCTGCGACACCGACTTCGTCGGCACCAATGGTCAGAACGGCGGCAAGTTCCGCACCGCAAACGCGCTGGCGGACTTCCTGGCCAGTCTGTGGCCGGAGCACACCGGCATCGCCACGCCCTATGTGGTCTTCACCGGCGGTGAGCCGCTGTTGCAGCTCGACAGTGAGCTGGTGGACGCGATGCACGCCCGCGGCTTCGAGATCGCGGTGGAGACCAACGGCACCGTCGAGCCGCCTGCCGGCATCGACTGGCTGTGCGTGAGCCCCAAGGGCGCCAGTGAGCTGACCCTCACCGGCGGCGATGAGCTCAAGCTCGTCTACCCGCAGCCGGAAGCCCTGCCGGAGCGCTTCGTCAGTCTGGACTTCGCGCACTTCTATCTGCAGCCACTGGATACCGCCGCCCTGGATGCCCTACCCGCGCCTGCCGCGGCCCGCGAGCATTACCGCGAGGTGCTGGCGTCCGATACGCCGATGAACCAGTGCGTCAGCTACTGCATGCGCAATCCCCAGTGGCAGCTCTCGCTGCAGACCCACAAGATCAGTGGTATCGATTGATGACCGCAATGACTCCCAAGACCCTCTTCGTCAGGGCCCTCACCGCGGTGGATGCCTCGGTGTGGAGCAATACCCGCGGCCTGTACGGCATCAGCCAGCATCTGGATCTCGAGCTGGACGGCGCCGTCGGCCATGACGGCATGCTGTTCGACTTCGGCGATGTCAAGCCGTGGGCCAAGCGCATGATCGATCAGGACGCCGATCACACCCTGATCGTGCCCAGCCAGGCCGAAGGCGTGAGCATCACGGACTGCCCGGAAGGACTATGCCTGCGCTTCACCCAGCCCTATGCCATGGAAGTGCGCGGCCCGCGTCAGGCCTTCTGCCTGCTGCCGGTGGCCGAGGTCACCAGCGAGGTGCTGGCCGAGCACTTCGAGAAGCTCTTGACTCGCCGCCTGCCGCCGCGTGTCGATGGGCTGCGCGTGCGTCTGCGCGACGAGAGCATCAACGGCGCCGCCTACACCTACAGTCATGGCCTGCGTCATCACAGTGGCAACTGCCAGCGTATCGCGCATGGCCATCGCTCTCCGCTGATCATCGAGCGCAATGGTGAGCGGGACACGGCACTGGAAGCCGAGTGGGCCGAGAAACTCAACGACCGCTATCTGGCCGAGGAAGGCGATCTGATCGACCGCCCGGGACGTGAGCTGGTATTCAGCTATGAGGCGCCGCAGGGCAGGTTCCGCATCCGTCTGCCGCGCAAGCAGGTCTGGCTGCTGCCGACACCGACCACCATCGAGTGGATCGCCGACTGGCTGGCGCGTCAGATCGCCCTCGACAGCGGTGACAGCATCCGCGTCGAGGCCTATGAGGGCATCAACAAGGGCGCCATCGCGCGCCATACCCCGCAGACGGCGCGCGAGCCGCTCGTCCTCCCCGAGCACGAAGACACGACCGCCACCTCATGACGCAGACTGCCGCCCCTTCTGCAGATGCTGCCGCTCCCGGCTGTCGTGCCGGTTGCGGCGGCTGCTGCATCGCTCCTTCGATCTCGAGCCCGATTCCCGGCATGCCCGATGGCAAGCCAGCGGGGGTGCGTTGCGTGCAGCTGGATGACGACAACCTGTGCAAGCTGTTCGGCACACCGCAGCGCCCGGCGGTGTGCCGTGACTTCGATTTCGATCACGAGCTGTGTGGCGATTCCCGCGAAGAAGCCCTGCGCCTGATCGGCGAATGGGAGCGCCTGACGTAGCAGACAGCTCTTGAGAGGCATGGGCTGAAGCGCTCCACGAAGGAGCACCTCAGCTCACTCGCCGAAGAAGTTGAAAGGTCTGGCAGCGCCGTCGCTGCGACAGGCCAGCAAGGCCGCATTCAGCTGGTGGGAGTCATCAAGCGGCAACGCCGCCACCATCCCTTCCTGCTCCTCCCCCTGCTCCTGTCCATCCAGCGGTGCAATCAGCTCAAGCCGCGAATCCTCACGCCAACTGGACGGCGCAAGCTCGGCACGCCCCTTGGCACGGTTATAGCTGCGCCAACCATCCTGGGTGTGAAAGACGCCCTTGATGCGCCACTCGCGCGGCAGGCCATCCAGCCACTGGGTCAGCTGATCGAGATCGAACACCTCGCTTGCGGCGATTCGCCAGCCCAGACTGGCATGCTCAAGCCCTTCGGCCTGCTCAATCACCGGTGCGCCGGGCAGCGGCATCACGTCCGAGGCGGGCGATTCATCACCCACGGACGCCTCAAGTGCCTGACCCGCATTGGCGTATGCGGCACGATGCGCGGCCGGCATCGTCACATTCATCTGTTCCGCCAACGGCTCATCGACACTTCCGCTCGCGCCCTGTCCTGCCATCAACCAGTCAATGATCCGGGCTTCCTGACCGTTCATGCGTGCCTTGAGTGCATGGGTCTCGCCGTCGGCTCTGCCCAGCTCACCGACCCAGCGCTTGCGCGGCCACATCCCCGCCAGAAACTCATGCGCGGCCGCCAGCTGCTGATCGCTCGCCAGATCTCGCTTGCTGAGCACCACGCCGCCCGCCAGCGTCAGCTGGTCCTGGAAAGTGCCGTGTTCGCGCGTGCGGGGGTCGTCCAGTGCGCGCGGGTCCAGCAGGGTGATGACTTCCTCAAGCGCAAGTGCCGAGGCCAGCCCTTCACTGCGCAGCACATCGATCAGCCCCGCCGGATGGCCCAGCCCTGAGGGCTCGATGATCAGACGATCAGGGCGCGTCTGATGAATCAGGCTGACCAGCCCCGCCTGCAGCACGAAGGCCAGCTGACAGCACAGGCACCCGCCGGGCAGCCCCTTGACGCTGACATCCTCGCGCCCGGCAAACAGTGCCTGATCGATCCCCACCTGTCCGAACTCATTGACCAGGATCGCCCAGTGTTCATCCTCAGGCTTAGTCGCGACCAATGCCTGGATGAAACTGCTCTTGCCCGTTCCCAGAAAGCCGGTGATCAGATGCACCGGAATCGGAGCTGGTTCCGTCGGAGCGTCGCCACTTCTGGCGCCGCGTGAAGCCACAGACATGCTGAAATCTCCGCAAGATGAAGGGCGTGCAAAAGGTTATAGAGTAACAAAAACCGGCCGGCGACGAAGTCTCGTCAAGTGAATCCGGCCTTCTGGCATGACGCGATCTGGCGAACGGCAATCTGCAACAAGGGGGGAGACAAGGAGGGAAATACGCAAAACCCCTCGCCACCAGGGGCGACGAGGGGTTTGAGGCTGACACTCGGCCCTGACTGAGGTACGCGATCAGGCCGCGCGGGTCAGGATACGGCGCGCCACGTCCGGCGTGATATCGCCGTGCTCACCGATGGCGGTGAAGCCGTGACGGGTCAGGTTGTCGACCAGCTGATCGATGCTGTCGGCACTGATACCAGCTTCGCTCAACGATACCGGCGCGCCCATGCGCGTGAAGAACTCACGGGTCTTGTCGATGGCAGCGCGCGCAACGCTCTCCTCATCGCCTTCCAGTGCCCAGACGCGACGACCGTATTGCGCCAGCTTGGCACGCTTGGCCTCGAACAGCTCTTCCCACAGCGCCGGCATCACGATGGTCAGGGTGCGACCATGATCGACACCGTGCAGTGCGGTAATCTCGTGACCGATCATGTGGGTGGCCCAGTCCTGCGGCACGCCACGCCCGATCAGGCCGTTGAGACCCAGGTTGGCGGCCCACATGATATTGGCGCGCACGGCCAGGTCATCCGGCTGGCTAAGCACCTTGGGGCCTTCCTCGATCAAGGTCAGCAACAGACCCTCGGAGAAGCGATCCTGCACCGGCGCGTTGACCGGGTAGGTCAAATACTGCTCGCTGACGTGCACGAATGCATCGACGACACCGTTGACGCTCTGGCGCTCCGGCAGGGTCAGGGTGGTAACCGGGTCCAGCACCGCGAAACGCGGATAGGCCAGTTCGCTGAACATCGGCAGCTTGTCATGTGTCTCATAGTTGGTGACCACAGCATTGCCATTGGACTCGGAGCCCGTAGCCGGCAGTGTCAGTACCACGCCCAGCGGCAGCGCCATCTCGGGGTGCTTGCCCTCGGCGAGAATTTCCCACGGATCACCGGCATGACAGGCGGCGAGCGCGAGAAACTTGCTGCCATCGGCGACGCTGCCACCTCCGACCGCCAGCAGATAGTCGATCTTCTCGCGCTTGATGATTTCCAGAGCTTCGAGCAGGGTGTGATAGCTCGGGTTCGGCTCGATGCCGCCGAAGCTCCACCACTGACGACCTTCCAGTGCGCCTTCGATCTGATCCATCACGCCGTTGCGCTTGATCGACCCGCCACCGTAGGTGACCAGCACGCGGGCATCCGCCGGAATCTCGTCACGCACCTTGGCGATCTGGCCGGCACCGAAGTGCACGCGGGTCGGGTTCTGATAGGTAAAGTCCTGCATGATGCTCTCCTCGCGGAGTCAGGGGCGACACGGCAACATGAGATGACAGAGCCGTGGTCAGGCGCCACCTGACACAGAGTGATATGTGGGCGAAGTGACAGAAAAGCGCGACGATGACGCCACCTGCCCACGAACGATGGTCTGCATTCTAGAGCAGTGACCAAGACCAAAGTAGAGCACAGGCCGCACGTCTTTGGTTCGTAAGAGTCACCAATCCTCACAACCAGTGATACTTAGCGACCAGTAATGCGTGATGGCAAATGTTTGGCCACCCACGCAAAAGGCCCGCCGCGGCGAGCCTTTCGTGACTGTCTGAGCACCGCGCGTACGCGCGGTGTCAGGTGTTCGGGTCTCCAGTCCGGATCTTCAGTAATGCTGGCTCAGCTCTCAGCACTCAGTTCTAAGATCAAGCTCTAAGATCAGAGACGCACCAGCATCTTGCCCTTGTTGCCACCCGAGAACAGCTTGAGGAAGGCGTCCGGCGTCTGCTCGAGCCCTTCTTCCACCGTCTCTTCGTAGTCGATATCGCCCTTGGCGACCTGCGGCCCTACCTCTTCGAGGAAGCGGCTGTAGTTCTGCCAGTGATCAAAGACGATGAAGCCTTGCATGCGCGCGCGACGGATCAGGATCATCGAGATGTTCGAGGGGCCAGGCGCCACCTCGGTATCGTTGTAGCTGGAGATCATGCCGCAGACGGCGATACGAGCGCCGACATTCAGGTTGTTCAGCGCCGCCACCAGGCAATCACCGCCGACGTTCTCGTAGTAGACATCGAAGCCGTCCGGGCAGGCTTCCTTGAGCGCCTTCGTCAGCTGCTCGGCATCCTTGCCCTTGTAGCTGACCGCCTTAACGCCCCGCGCTTCCAGCCAATCGAGCTTTTCCTGGCTGCCGGCGATGCCGACGACGGTGCCGCCCTTGGCCTTGGCCAGCTGGACGGCGAGCGAGCCGACCGCACCGGAGGCCGCGCTGACCAGCACGTTATCGCCCTCTTTCATCTCGGCGATGATGTTGAGGCCGGTCCAGGCGGTCATGCCCGGCATGCCCAGCACGCCCAGGTAGGCCTGCTCCGGCACCTCGATGCTCGGCAGCGGTTCGATCTGGTCACCAGAGAGCTGCGCGATGTCACGCCAGCCCCCCATGTGACGTACCTTGTCGCCGCTCTTGAAGCGAGAGTCACGTGACTCGATCACTTCACCGACGGCGGCCCCCTGCAGCGGCGCATTGAGCTCGAAGGGGTCGATATAGGTCTTCACGCCGCTCATGCGGCCACGCATGTAGGGATCGACGGATAACCAGCTGTTGCGAATGCGCACCTCACCTTCGCCCAGCTCGCTCAGCTCTTCTTCACGCAACTGGAACAGGTCGCGTTCCGGGGTGCCTTTCGGATAGTCGGTGATCGTGTAATAGCGTGTCTGCATGCGATGCTCCTTGCGAATGATCTGGTCAAACGACTTGTGATCAGAATCGTCATCAGGCCGCTGGCCCGAGGCCTCAACCCTGTGACGACTGGCCGCCGCAAGCGTTGCTCGGCGACGAAGTGCCCCCAGATTACGCGCGCTCCCGATATCACACCAATGACAGAAACTGAATCCCGGTATGCATGAGACTGATATCATATGCGGTTGAAACTGCACACTTTCATCCCAGCGACTGGGCCGCCTCGCTACCGGGAACCACTTGCCATGCACCTGGCTGAACTTGCCCGCCATGATCTCAATACGCTGGTTGCGCTGCATGCGCTGCTGGAAACCCGCAGCGTGTCGCGGGCCGCTGAGCGCCTCAACCTGAGCCAGCCTGCGGTGTCCCGCACCCTGGGCCGTCTGCGCGAGGCCTTCGATGACCCCCTGTTCGTACGCGCGCAACGCGGTCTGCGCCCCACCGCACGCGCAGAGGCCCTCAGGCAGCCCCTCGCCCGTCTGCTGCAGGAGCTGGGTGCCCTGCTGGCACCGCCCGAGTTCTCGCCTGGAGATAGCCAGCGTCGCTTTCAGCTGGCCACCACCGATTACGGTATGCACGCCTTCGTGGCGCCCCAGATCGCCCCACTGCACGCGCAGGCACCCGGCATCCGCCTGGATATCCAGGCCTATGGCGGCAATGTCGAACAGCAGCTGGAAGAAGGCGGGCCGGAGCTTGCGATGTGCGTGCCCACCGCCAGGGTGCCGGCCGGCGTGCATGGTCGCGAGATCGGGGATGATCAGTTCGTCTGCGTGATGCGCCAGGACCATCCGCTGGCAGCGAAGGAGACCTTGAGCCTGGAGGACTTCCTCGCCGCCAGTCACCAACTGATCAGCATGGGCGGTGATGAGCGAGGCGCGGTGGACCTCAAGCTGGCGGAACTGGGACTGAGTCGTCAGGTGGTCATGCGCCAGCCCCATTTTCTGGCCGCCTTCAGTGTCAGCTGTCACAGCGACCTGCTGCTGTGCGTGCCGGGCTGTCTGGCCATCAGCATGCTCGATCAGCTGCCGCTGGCCCTGCGTCCGCTACCCATCACCCTCAACCGCTTCTCCTACTGGCTGGTGTGGCACGAACGCCTGCATCATGACACTGGCCACCGCTGGCTGCGCCAGACGCTCTCCACAGGCATTCAGGTCCGTCACCGCGAACTCTCCCAGCAGCTGCGTCAGCGGCTGGGCTCGTGACTTGATACATGACGCGTGACCTGACACCAAGCTCGTGATCTGACGCCACACCCGCACGTAGCCTCGCGGCCTGAGCTTCGCTACCTGAGCCTGCGAGGCTTGAACCCAATGACCTGAACTCAATGGCTTGAACCCAACGGCTTGAACCCAACGGCTTGAACCAAAAAAAGACCGCCACCCCAAGGGGTGACGGTCTCATTGGCAGGCAACGCTGCCCACGCCAGTTGCCTGGCTCATTTGCGCTCGATCAGTTGCGCTCGATCTCGGCACGCTCGCGCAGGGATTCCTGCAGGCCCGTGACAGCGGCCTGAGCACGCAGACGTGTGGCCAGACGCGAGAGGAACTGGTCCATCTCGCTCGGCTCGGCCTCGCCGATCTCGGTCAGGGCGATCAGCGCGATGCCACCACTCAGCGACGCCTTGCCGTAGACCGGCTGGCCATCCTGCGGGTGCGCCAGCGTGAAGGCCTGCTTGACCAGGCTCTGCGGCAGCTGGGTGCTGGCCTGACGGCTGACGTCGTCAGCCTGCTGCCAGTCAATCCCTTCGAGTGATCCGCCCTGGCGCAGCGTCTCCAGACGCTTCTCGGCCAGTGCCTCGAGTGCCTTGGCAGTCTTGTCGGCCTTGGCTTCGCGCTGAACCTGCTGCTTGACCTCATCCAGTGCCAGCGTGGTGGCCGGGCGCTGCTCGAGGACGCGCAACACCAGACGACGGCTGTCATCCAGTTCGATGACATCACTGTTGTAGCCCTCTTTCAGCACTTCGTCACCGAAGGCTGCCGCCATCACACCCGGCTCGGACAGCAGTTCGTCATCGTTTTCCTGCGCGACCCAGTCGGTCTTCTCAAGCGGCAGGTCCAGATCCTCGGCGACGCTGGCCAGATCATCCGCCGCGAAACTCTCGTCCTTCAGCTGTTGCGCCTTCTCGTTGAAGGTATCGCGGGAAGCGGCCTGACGGGCTTGCGTCAGCAGCTCGTCGCGCATGTCCTCGAAGGGCGCGATGTCCAGACCGGTCACCTTGATCAGGTGCAGGCTGTCGCCGGTATCGACGATATCCGACACCTGGCCTTCATCCAGCGCGAAGGCCGCGTCATCGAAGTCTTCACCGAAGATACCGCGGGTGATCACGCCAAGCTCACCGCCATCCTCGGCCGTGGAGCTGTCTTCGGAGACCTCGGCCGCCACCTTGGCGAAGTCTTCGCCGTTGGCGAGTGCGTCACGTGCGCCCTCGAGCTTGGCACGTGCCGCCGCATCATCGTCACCCTTCTCGACCATGATGTGCGCGATCTCCCGCGGCGCGTCGGCACGCTTGGCCGCATATTCAGCCTTCAGCGTGTCTTCGCTGATATCGCCACCGCTGGCCAGCTCGTTCTGGTCCAACAGTACGTAGGCCAGCTTGACCTGTGCCGGACGACGGTAGTTGTCCTGATGGTTGTCATACCAGGCCTTGAGCTCGTCTTCGCTGACCGTCACCGGCGCATCGAGGTCCGCGCTGCTCAGCGTGGCATAACGGAAGGTGCGCGTCTGACGCTGCAGCTGGCTGAGCTTCTCTTCTTCGCCCGGCAGCACGAAGGCACTGGCGGCAAAGCCGTCGGTCAACTGTTGGCGCAGGGTGTCGCTGCTCAACTGCTGACGGAAGGAGGTGGGCGAATAGCCGGCGCTGGCCAGACGATTGCGGAACAGGTCGGCATCGAAGCGTCCCTTGTCGTCCTGGAAGTCCGGAATGCTCACGATCAGTTGATCGAGCTGCGCATCGGACATGTGCAGGCCGCCTTCCTCGGCGTATTGATCCAGCAGGCGGGAATCGATCATCTGGTTGATGATCTGATTGCGTGCTTCGCGCTCCTGTTCCGGCGCTACCTGGCCAGAACGGATGGCACGCTGGACTTCGGTTTCCACCGCCTGACGGCTGATGGTATCGCCATTGACCGTGGCCACGTCGTCACTGCTGGCAGTGAAGGCGCCAATGATCGACTCAACACCAAAGAAGGCAAAGGTGACGACAATGAAACCAACGATCGTCTTGGCCACCCAGCCATGCGACCGGTCTCGAATTCGTTGCAGCATGCAGGCCTCGAACTACAGGGATTGGAATGGCCACAAGGGCCGCGACTCAGTGACTGATGATTATACGCATGCCGCAGACAGATGCAGGTGACTTTGCACGACTGACTGACTCGCCAGGGTCATCAAACGCTTGCGCCCTGCCGACATGGCCGGGTTCAGCCACAAAAAAAGCGCATCGCCAGGCGATGCGCTTCGATGTTCTGGTGCCGGTTCGGCAGTCATCAGACCACTCCCGAACCGGTACCGCGCCACCGGGTGCCTGCGAAGCAGGCAGACCTCAGTTGACGGCGTCTTTCAGTGCCTTGCCAGCCTTGAAGCTCGGCACCTTGGCAGCACTGATCTCGATCGGAGCGCCAGTCTGCGGGTTACGGCCAGTACGTGCAGCACGTTCCTTGACAATAAAGGTGCCGAACCCGACCAATGCCACGGTTTCACCCTTCTTCAGGCTATCAGTGACGGTGTCGACCATCGCATCGAGTGCACGGCTAGCTGCTGCTTTCGGAATGTCGGCAGATGCAGCAATGGCTTCGATCAGCTCGGATTTATTCACTCTTCACCCCTTGAATTTGCAAAAATTACCAGAAATCAGCGCGAAAATTACGGGTGCTAAACGCGATCGCGACGAAGCGGAGTTTATAGCAACGCCCTCAAACGACTGTCAAGCAACCTCACGCGCAAAACCGCACCACGCCGACATTTCGACAGCGGCATGGCCAAAAAAATCCCGTCAATGTGTACTGATCATTGTCTGACGACCACCGGCATCGTCTGAACGAGAATCGTCCTTCTCAGCAGTCGACTTTTCTGCTAGAGCCACCTCAAGCACCTCGTCGATCCAGCGCACCGGCCGAATATCGAGTGCATCCTTGATGGTGTCCGGAACCTCCTTGAGGTCACGGCGATTTTCCTCGGGAATCAGCACAAGCTTTATACCACCGCGTCGCGCCGCCAGCAATTTCTCCTTGAGGCCACCGATCGGCATGACTTCGCCACGCAGGTTGACCTCACCGGTCATTGCCACGTCACAGCGCACGGGGCGTCCACAGTAAGCGGATACCATCGCGGTGACCATGGCAGCGCCCGCACTGGGGCCGTCCTTGGGCGTGGCGCCTTCCGGCACGTGGATGTGCAAGTCTTCCTTCTCGAAGCGCTCAGCCTCGATACCGAAGGCCTCGGCACGCGCACGCACCACGGTGTGGGCCGCACTCACCGACTCCTTCATGACGTCGCCCAGTGATCCGGTCTTGCTGACACGGCCCTTGCCCGGCGTGACGACAGATTCGATGGTCAGCAGCTCACCGCCGACGGAGGTCCAGGCCAGGCCAGTGACACGGCCGATCTGGTCCTCGGCATCGGCGAGGCCGAAGCTGTACTTGCGGACCCCCGCGTAGTGCTCGACCTGCTCGGCCTCAAGGTGCATGGAAGACAGTGCGCCCTCCTTTGCCTCGGCGACCACACGCTCGCGCACGATCTTGCGGCAGACCTTGGCGAGCTGGCGCTCAAGCTCACGCACACCGGCTTCACGCGTGTAGTAACGGATCAGCTCGAGCACGGAGGCTTCGCTGAAGGTCAGCTCGCCCGGCTTCAGGCCATTGGCCTTGAGCTGCTTGGGCGCCAGGTAGCGCATCGCGATGGCCAGCTTCTCGTCTTCGGTGTAACCCGGCAGACGGATGATTTCCATGCGATCGCGCAGCGGGCCCGGAATGTTCATCGAGTTGGACGTACAGATGAACAGGGTCTCGGACAGATCGTAATCCAGCTCGAGATAGTGATCGGCGAACTTGTCGTTCTGCTCCGGGTCCAGCACCTCAAGCAACGCCGAGGCCGGATCACCGCGGTGGTCCATGCCCAGCTTGTCGATCTCGTCGAGCAGCACCAGCGGATTCTTCACGCCCGTCTTGACCATGCGCTGGATGATCTTGCCCGGCAGTGCCCCGATATAGGTGCGGCGGTGACCGCGGATCTCGGACTCATCGCGCACGCCGCCCAGCGCCATACGGGTGTACTGGCGGTTGGTGGCACGTGCGATGGACTTGCCCAGCGAGGTCTTGCCGACACCCGGCGGACCGACCAGACACAGCACCGGCCCCTTGAGCTTCTTGACGCGCTTCTGCACGGCGAGATACTCGAGGATGCGTTCCTTGACCTCATCCAGACCGTAGTGATCCTCGTCCAGCACCTTGGCGGCGTGGTCGATGTCGTGACGCACACGCGTGCGCTTCTTCCAAGGCACGTCGCACAGCCAGTCCAGGTAGGTGCGCACCACGGTCGCCTCGGCGGAAGTCGGCCCCATCATCTTGAGCTTGTTGAGCTCTTGGGTAGCCTTCTCCTCTGCCTCCTTCGGCATGCCGGCGTCCTTGATGCGACGCTCGTACTGCTCGACCTCGTTGGGCACGTCATCCAGCTCACCCATTTCCTTCTGGATGGCCTTCATCTGCTCGTTGAGGTAGTACTCGCGCTGCGACTTCTCCATCTGCTCCTTGACGCGGGTACGAATGCGCTTCTCGACCTGCAACAGGTCGATCTCCGCTTCGATCAGCGTCATCAGGTGCTCGATGCGGTCACGCACCTTGTCCATCTCGAGCAGCGCCTGCTTGTCATTGATGCCAAGCGACAGGTGCGCGCTGATGGTGTCCACCAGACGGCTCGGGTCCTCGATGCCCTGCAGGCTGCCCAGCACTTCGTTGGGCACCTTCTTGGAGAGCTTCACATACTGCTCGAATTGATTGAGCAGTACGCGTACCAGGGTTTCCTGCTCCCGCTCGGACAGCGGCTGGCTGTCACGCAAGACGACATCGGCAATGCTGTGGCCGTCGTCGTGCAGGCGGATCGCCTGGATATCGGCGCGCGAGCTTCCCTCGATCAGCACCTTGACGGTGCCATCAGGAAGCTTGAGCAGCTGCATGATGTCGGCAACGGTGCCGATGGCGAACAGGTCTTCCGCCGTCGGGTCGTCCTGGCTGGCTTCACGCTGCGCCGCAAGCAGGATCTTCTTGTCGCCTTCCATGGCCACTTCGAGGGCCTGGATCGACTTTTCCCGGCCGACGAACAGCGGAATCACCATCTGGGGATAGACCACCACATCCCGCAGCGGCAGCAGCGGAAGTGTCAGGGTCTGATCTTCGTTCTGCTCCATGGCAGACGTTCCTCGGTATTCTGTGGGTGGGCCGCCTCACACGGCACTTTGATACTAGGACCATGGGGGCAAGGTCATGATTTTGCAATGATCCCGACACGCCTGGCGGTAACTCAACGCTGAATGAAGCCGTGCGTGCCCCGCGAATGCATCACAGTAAGGATGACTTGCGAGCGCAAACGCAACGGGGGGCCTTGCGGCCCCCCGTTGGTGCGACTCAGGCCCGGACGTTTCAGCCGTCCTTGCCGGCCACCTTGCCCTGACTCTCTTCGTTCTTGGAGTAGATCAGCAGCGGCTTGCTGTCGCCGGCAATCACCGACTCATCCACCACCACCTTGCTGACACTCTCCTCGGACGGGATGTCATACATGGTGTCGAGCAGCACGGACTCGAGGATCGAGCGCAGACCACGTGCGCCGGTACGACGCTCGATGGCCTTGCGAGCCACGGCACGCAGCGCATCTTCGCGCAGGTCCAGCTCGACATCTTCCATCTCGAACAGGCGCGAGTACTGCTTGACCAGCGAGTTCTTCGGCTCGGTCAGAATCTGCACCAGGGCATCTTCATCCAGCTCGGTCAGCGTCGCGATGACCGGCAGGCGGCCAACGAACTCGGGAATGAGACCGAACTTGACCAGATCACCCGGCTCGACGTCTGCCAGCACGCGACCCACGGTCTTCTCGTCCTGCTTGCTCTTGACCTCGGCATTGAAGCCGATGCCACCCTTCTCGGCGCGTTCGCGGATCACCTTGTCCAGGCCAGCGAAAGCACCGCCGACGATAAACAGGATGTTGCCGGTATTCACCTGCAGGAATTCCTGCTGAGGGTGCTTGCGACCGCCCTGCGGCGGCACCGAGGCAGTGGTGCCCTCGATCAGCTTGAGCAGTGCCTGCTGCACGCCTTCACCCGAGACATCACGCGTGATGGAGGGGTTGTCGGACTTGCGCGAGATCTTGTCGATCTCATCGATGTAGACAATGCCGCGCTCGGCCTTCTCGACATCGTAATCGCATTTCTGCAGCAGCTTCTGGATGATGTTCTCGACGTCCTCACCGACATAGCCCGCTTCGGTCAAGGTGGTCGCATCCGCGATGGTGAACGGGACGTTCAACAGGCGCGCCAGCGTCTCGGCCAGCAGCGTCTTGCCGCTACCGGTCGGGCCGATGAGCAGGATGTTGGACTTGCCCAGTTCCACTTCATCCGCGGCCTTCTGACCGGCGCGCAGACGCTTGTAGTGGTTGTACACCGCCACGGACAGCACACGCTTGGCGCGGTCCTGGCCGATCACGTAATCGTCGAGAGTGGAACGAATCTCACGCGGCGCCGGCAGGCGATCATCATCACCTTCGGCGTCGGCTTCGAGGACCTCTTCGCGAATGATGTCATTGCACAGATCGACACATTCGTCGCAGATGTAGACGGAAGGTCCTGCGATCAGCTTGCGCACTTCATTCTGGTTCTTGCCACAGAAGGAGCAGTACAGCAGTTTGCCGTTCTCGTCCTTGCCTTTGCCGTCAGCCATTCGCGTACCTCTCAATGGCGGCGACTCCCCGGGGAGCCGCCGGAAATGCATGTTTGCCGACGTCAGGTCAGCCGTTTACGCGGGATCATTCCACGTCGGGACGGCGTTCCAGCACGGCATCGATCAGGCCGTACTCCACTGCCTGATTGGCCGCCATGAAGTTGTCACGGTCGGTATCATTGGCAATGGTGTCGAAGTCCTGGCCAGTGTGGTGCGCGAGAATGCGATTGAGCTTCTCACGGATGGTCAGGATTTCCTTGGTGTGAATCTCGATATCCGTGGCCTGACCCTGATAGCCGCCCAGCGGCTGGTGGATCATGACGCGGGAATTCGGCAGCGCGTAGCGCTTGCCGGCGGCACCGCCTGCCAGCAGCAAGGCACCCATGCTGGCTGCCTGGCCGATGCACACGGTGGACACGTCGGGCTTGATGAACTGCATGGTGTCGTAGATCGCCATCCCTGCAGTCACGGAGCCACCCGGCGAGTTGATGTACAGATGGATGTCCTTGTCCGGGTTTTCAGACTCGAGGAACAACAGCTGAGCCACGACCAGATTGGCCATGTAATCCTCAACCGGACCCACAAGGAAGATCACCCGTTCCTTCAGCAGGCGGGAATAGATGTCATAGGCCCGTTCGCCGCGAGCATTCTGCTCGACAACCATCGGAACCAGACCGCCAGCATTCTTGATGTCGAAGTCGTTCATGGGGGCTTCCTTCATCCGATGACATTGATATCCATTGAGCATGCCACTTTACCCCGCCCACTGACCAGAGACCCGGCCGTAGCCGGGTCCTGGTCTAGCAAGCACTAGGGGTCAACCAAGCTTCAGGCTTGCTCGCCTTCGGCTTCAGCAGCCTCTTCTTCTGCTTCTTCCTGCTGCTGTGCAGCCTGCAGGGCTTCCTGGTAGGACATGGCAACGTCCTTAACCTGAGCCTGTGCCAGCAGCTTGTCAACGGCCTTCTCTTCAAGCAGCACCGACTTGAGCTGATTGCGAGCCTGTTCGTTGGAACCATAGTACTCGGTGACCTGAGCCGGGTCCTGGTACTGCTGAGCCATTTCTTCAACGCGAGCATTCAGCTCTTCGTCACTGACGTCCATCTCGTTGCTGCTGACGACTTCGCTGAGCAGCAGGCCAGTCTTGACGCGCTGGACCGCCTGGTCCTGGAACAGCTCGCCCGGCAGCTGGGAGACGTCGAAGTCTTCGCCCAGACCGAACTGCTGTGCCGCCTGACGCTTCAGACCGTCGATTTCCTGGTCGGCCAGAGCCTGCGGCACGAGGATGTCGTTGGCCTTGGTCAATTCGGCCAGCACCTGCTGCTTGACGCGATTCTCGATCGCGTTCTTCAGCTCACGCTGCATGTTCTTCTTCACTTCCACCTTGAAGCTTTCGACATCGGCAGCTTCCAGGCCGAACTGGGCGATGAACTCTTCGTTCACTTCCGGCAGTTCCTGAGCCTTGACGGCGTGGACCTTGACCTTGAAGGTCGCTTCCTGACCGGCGAGGTGCTCGGCCTGGTAGTCAGCCGGGAAGGAAACCTTGATTTCCTTGTCGTCGCCGGCAGCAGCGCCGACCAGCTGCTCTTCAAAGCCCGGGATGAAGCTGTTGGAGCCCAGCACCAGCTCGTGACCTTCTGCCTTGCCGCCTTCGAAGGCCTCTTCACCGAGGAAGCCTTCAAAGTCGATCTTGACCTGGTCGCCGTCAGCGGCAGCGCGCTCGACGTCGGTCCAGGAAGCGTTCTGCTTGCGCAGGGTCTCGATCATCTCTTCGACGTCGGCGTCGGTCACTTCAGCCTGCGGACGCTCGATTTCAGCGCCTTCGATCGGCTTCAGTTCGATTTCCGGGTAGATTTCCAGAGTCGCGACGAACTCCAGATCCTTGCCGGCTTCATCGACGGTCGCGTCGATCTTCGGCCAGCCAGCCGGGTTCAGTTCGTTTTCGGTGACGGCGGTCACGTAATGCTGGCGCATGATCTCGCCAACGATCTCGTTGCGCACGTCCTTGCCGTAACGCTGTTTCACCACTGCCATCGGCACGTGGCCCTTGCGGAAGCCGTTCAGACGAACGGTCTTGGCGGTTTCCAGAAGACGGGCGTTGACGGCCTGGTCGACTTCAGAAGCCGGCACCGTGATGGTGACCGTGCGCTCGATCGGAGAAGTCGTTGCGACAGAAGCTTGCATGAAAGTTCCTCTACCCACTGGTGGCGTTCGAATCATAAAGGCGAAGATTGTAGAAACCCCGCCACGCGCTGGCAAGCGCGGATATGACCCCTTCATATGGTGCCTTGGTCCAAGTTATTCAAGGACCCCGGCCATTTTCTGCTCCACCTACCCGCCAGACAGGCGCCTGGAGCGCCCGGCGACGCGGAATCGTCATGCATGGAGCAGTGCGAAAAAACCAAAAAAAAGGAGGAGAAAGCCATTGGCCTTCTCCCCCTTTTGCGGCATGCCGCCCGCCCAAGTGGGCTAGGCAGCATCCTGATATTCATCGAGACGTGGGGTGGATGATGGGGTTCGAACCCACGACCACCGGAGTCACAATCCGGGGCTCTACCACTGAGCTACACCCACCACTTCTGGAGATTGGACAGAAAGCCTGCCGTCTCCATCTCGTTGATACTGCTCAAGCTGACATGCAATGGGGTGGATGATGGGGTTCGAACCCACGACCACCGGAGTCACAATCCGGGGCTCTACCACTGAGCTACACCCACCACTGCATGAACATCTTCACATCGTCTGGTCGCAGTCATCAGGCTCAATGAAGAGCATTCCGACATCCACTTCGATGACAAACATCATCTCGATGGCACGCCCAGCAGGACTCGAACCTGCAACCTACGGCTTAGAAGGCCGTTGCTCTATCCGGTTGAGCTATAGGCGCAGAAATCAATGCTGCGAGTCAACCTCCGGACAAAGCCCTGAATGCTGCTTCAGAAGACCTAAGCCTTGCGATACATTGCATTCAAGTGGTCGGGATAGAGGGATTCGAACCCCCGACATCCTGCTCCCAAAGCAGGCGCGCTACCAGACTGCGCTATATCCCGAAACCGTCTTCAACCGACCGTCGAACCCCGTCGATGCGAGGCGTATTCTACCGAACTTTCGTCTGCGGTCAAGCCCTTACGTGAATTCTTTCCAAAAGAATCGTTTGCCCCTCGCGCTGTCATGCCAATGTCATGTCGCGAGCTTTCATCCATGAAGCCCCCAACATCTCTGCTTGCTGATACAAGCCGCCTTACCTGTCATCGCTTCTGCCACTGATACAGTGATGACTTGCGACGGCTGAACGCCGCCGGTGGACTGACTATTGTCCCTACGCCTTCTGCTTCCCTGCCCTACCCCCCCTTTCTCCTTTCCTTGCTTCTACCTATGCCTCTACCTTTATCTCGACCTTTTCTTGCACCCCTGAAGATGGAGCATCAGGGCGTCAATCGTATGACATGACCCCACTCTCGCCTGCCCCTGGTGCCGTCCTCTGCACTGTCGAACGCCTGCGGAAGACCTGACAGCCATGACAGCTTTCGACCAAGGTCGTCATTCGGCGTTGACTGGAGGGCAAGGCATGCGAAAATTGGCCATCGTTGACCCTCCTGCATTTATCGCCCACGAGAAGGAATGATCGCTGATGTCAGCACAACTGATAGATGGCAAGGCCATTGCCGAACGCGTACGCCAACAGGTAGGCCGTCAGGTCGATGCGCGTCGTGATGCCGGTGAACGTATTCCGGGGCTTGCCGTCGTGCTGGTCGGCGAAGACGCGGCGTCCGAGGTCTATGTCCGCAACAAGCACCGTGCCTGCGAGAAGGCTGGCATTCTCTCCACCCAGCACCGCCTGTCCGCTGACACCACTCAGCAGGAGCTGGAAGCCCTGGTCGACCAGCTGAATGACGACACCAGCATCGACGGCATCCTGGTGCAGCTGCCGCTGCCGGCGCATCTCGATTCACGCCCGATTCTCGAGCGCATCCGCACCGACAAGGACGTGGACGGCTTCCACCCCTACAACCTCGGTCGTCTGGCGCAGCGCCTGCCGGTGATGCGCCCCTGCACGCCCAAGGGCATCATGACGCTGCTGTCCGAGAGCGGCCTGCAGGTGCGCGGCATGGACGCCACCATCGTGGGCGCTTCCAACATCGTCGGTCGCCCGATGTCACTGGAGCTGATGCTGGCCGGCTGCACCACCACCGTCTGTCACCGCTTCACCAAGGACCTGGAAAGCAAGGTCCGCCAGGCCGACCTCGTCGTGGTCGGCGTCGGCAAGCCGGGCCTGGTCAAGGGTGAATGGATCAAGGAAGGCGCCATCGTCATCGATGTGGGCATCAACCGCCTCGACAACGGCTCGCTGGTCGGTGACGTGGAGTTCGCCCCGGCAGCGGAGCGTGCAGGCTGGATCACGCCGGTACCGGGCGGCGTCGGGCCGATGACCGTTGCCTCGCTGCTGGAGAACACCCTGTTCGCCGCCGAGTTGCACGATGCCCAGCTGGCCGGCAAGTAAGTACAAGCCCTCTCGCTGACACCTCCCCTGGCCACGGGGCATCGCGTGACAGGATGCCCCGCAGGCCCTGCTTCAGGATTTCATCATGTCCCTCAAGACACTTGGCATCATCGGCGCCATGGCCGAGGAAGTCGCCATCCTCGCCGAACTGCTGGAAGACAGCACCACGACTCGACATGCCGGCTCCACCTTCCACGTCGGCCAGCTGCACGGCCTCAAGGTCGTGCTGCTGCAGTCCGGCATCGGCAAGGTCAACGCCGCCGTGGGCGCCTGCCAGCTGATCGAGCGCTATCAGCCGGACGCCATCATCAACACCGGTTCCGCCGGTGGCTTCGCCTCCGATCTGGAGATCGGCGATGTGGTCATCTCCAGCGAAGTGCGTCACCACGACGTCGATGCCGTGGTGTTCGGCTACGAATATGGCCAGGTGCCACAGATGCCGGCCGCCTACCCGTCAGACCCGGCACTGGTGAAGATCGCGCGTGAGTGCGTCGAAGCCCAGGGCGAGATCAAGGCGCGTGAAGGCCTGATCTGCACCGGCGACATCTTCATGGCAGACCCGGAACTGGTCGCGCTGACTCGCTCACGCTTCCCGGACATGCTGGCCGCCGAGATGGAAGCCGCCGCCATCGCCCAGACCTGCTTCGTCTACGAGATGCCGTTCGTGGTCATCCGTGCGCTGTCTGACATCGCAGGCAAGGACAACAACAGCCAGTCCTTCGAGGAATTCCTGCACGTCGCCGCACGTCAGTCCTCGCGCATGGTCGAGGCCATGGTCAAGCGCCTCGCCAGCTGATCAGCCGCTGCCTGAGAGCGACCCCGCCCGACTGACCATAAAAAACCGCCGCCCCTATCGGGACGGCGGTTTTTTTCGCGGTGACATTTTCGCGGCGACAATGCGTCATGCCAACGGCATCAGCCTTCCAGCACCCAGGTTGTCCCCTCGCGGGAATCCTTGAGGATGATGCCCTGAGCGGCCAGCTCATCACGAATACGGTCAGCACCCGCGAAGTCCTTGGCCTTCTTGGCAGTAGCACGCGCCTCGATCTGCGCCTGGATCTCGTCTTCCGACAACGCCAATGCGGCAGTATCACCCTTGAGGAAGACCGCCGGGTCCTGCCCGAACAATCCCAGCAGGCCGCCCAGCGACGTCAGCTCGAAGGCCAGCGCCGGCGCCTGCTGCGGCGCCTCCTTCTTGGCACGGTTGAGCTCGCGGGCCAGCTCGAACAGCACCGACAGCGCACCAGCCGTATTGAAGTCGTCATCCATGGCTGCCACGAAGCGTGCCCGCCAGTCACCTGACATCTCACCCTGTTCGGGCGTGACGTTCTCCAGCGCATTGTAGAAGCGCTCCAGCGAACGACGCGCCTCATCCAGCGAGTTTGCCTCGTAGCTGATCGCGCTGCGGTAATGGCTGGCCACCAGCAGGTAACGCACCACTTCCGGGTTGTGCTGCTCCAGCACATCACGAATCGTGAAGAAGTTGCCCAGCGACTTGGACATCTTGTCCTGCCCGACACGCACTGCGCCGGCGTGCATCCACACGTTGGCATACTGCTGACCAGTGGCGGCTTCGGACTGGGCGATCTCGTTCTCGTGATGCGGGAAGGTCAGGTCCGGCCCGCCACCATGGATATCGAAGGTGTTGCCCAGGCAGCAGGTCGACATCGCGGAGCACTCGATATGCCAGCCCGGACGGCCCGCACCCCAGGGGGATGGCCAGCTGGCCTCGCCCGGTTTGGCGGCCTTCCACAGCACGAAGTCGAGCGGGTCTTCCTTGGCCTCTCCCACTTCCACGCGCACGCCGGACTGCATGTCATCGAGCTGACGGTTGTTGAGCTTGCCGTAGCCTTCGAAACGACGCACACGGTAGTAGACGTCCCCATTGCTGGCCGCGTAGGCAAAGCCCTTGTCGATCAGCGTCTCGGTCATCGCGATGATATCGCCGATGTGGGCGGTCGCCCGTGGCTCGCGATCAGGACGCAGGATCCCCAGACGCCCCTCGTCTTCGTGCATCGCCTGGATCATGCGCTCGGTCAGCGCCTCGAAGGCTTCGCCATTCTCGTCGGCACGCTTGAGGATCTTGTCGTCGATATCGGTAATGTTGCGCACATAGGTGACGTCATAGCCACGCGCACGCAGGTAACGCGTGATGATGTCGAAGGCCACCATCACACGCGCATGGCCGATGTGACAGAGGTCATAGACCGTCACGCCACAGACGTACATGCGCACCTTGTTGCCTTCCAATGGCACGAAGGGTGCCTTGGTCCGGCTCAGGGTACTGTAGATGGACAGTGTGCTCGCGGCATCTTCGAGTGAAATCATTCAGTCATCGCCCTTGGCTACTTTGCTGACAGCGCTCTGTCAGTCTTGCGAAATGGAGCGACCCGCAGGCCGATCATGCAACTTCGTCATCGAAGGTACAGGATCCGCCTGCGGGCCGTGAAGCGGGTAAAAGTCATGCCAGCAGACCTCCCGCAGGAGGCCTGGCTGCCATCAACCCTTCTTCTGGGCCTTGGCCCAACCGTCCTTCAGGCTGACGGTACGGTTGAAGACCAGCGCGCCATCGACGCAGTCATGGCGGTCGGCGACGAAGTAGCCGATACGCTCGAACTGGTAACGCGTTTCCGGCGCGGCATTGCGCAGGCTCGGCTCACCGAAGCCCTTGACGATGCTCAGCGAGTTCGGATTGAGGTGCTCAAGGAAGTCGACATCCTTGTCGCGGTCCGGCTCGGCTTCCAGGAACAGGTTCTCGTACTGACGCACCTCGACCGGTACCGCGTGCTCGGCACTGACCCAGTGGATGACACCCTTGACTTTGCGGCCTTCCGGGTTCTTGCCGAGGGTATCGAGGTCGACACTGCAACGCAGCTCGACGATCTCGCCGGCCTCATCCTTGATCACTTCATCACAGCGGATGACGTAACCGTTGCGCAGACGCACTTCCTTCTCGGGCGCGAGACGGAAGAACTTCTTCGGCGCATCTTCCATGAAGTCGTCGGCGTCGATCCACAGCTCACGGGTCAACGGAATCTGGCGCGTGCCCATGTCGTCACGCGCCGGATGGCCGGGCACCTCGAAGACTTCCTCATGGCCTTCCGGCAGATTGGTCAGCACCACCTTGAGCGGGTTGAGCACGCACATGGCACGCAGCGCGTTGTCTTCCAGGTCGGAACGGATGGCGTGGTGCAGCATGCCGATCTCGACCATGCCACCATCCGCGCGGCTCACGCCGATCATGTCGCAGAACTTGCGAATGGAAGCGGCCGTGTAGCCACGACGACGCATGCCCGAGATGGTCGGCATGCGCGGGTCATCCCAGCCATCGACGACGCCTTCGTCCACCAGCAGCTTCAACTTGCGCTTGGAGGTGACGGTGTAATCCAGGTTCAGACGCGCGAACTCGATCTGACGCGGCGTGCTCGGCACCGGCAGATTGGCGAGGAACCACTCGTACAGCGGGCGGTGGTCTTCAAACTCCAGCGTACAGATGGAGTGCGTCACGCCTTCCAGTGCATCGGACTGACCGTGGGTGAAATCATAGGACGGATAGATCTTCCACTTGTCGCCGGTCTGGTGATGGCTGGCATGACGGATACGGTAGAGAATCGGATCACGCAGATTGATGTTGGGCGCCGCCATGTCGATGCGGGCACGCAGCACCTTCTCGCTCTCGCCGAATTCACCCTTCTTCATGCGCTCGAGCAGGTCGAGATTTTCCTCGGGGCTACGCTCACGGTAAGGGCTCGGGCGACCCGGCTCCTTCAGCGTGCCACGATATTCACGAATCTCGTCCGGCGACAGGTCATCGACATAGGCCTTGCCTTCACGCACCAGGTGCTGAGCCCAGGCATAGAGCTGGTCGAAGTAATCGGAAGCGAAGCGCACCTTGCCGGCCCACTCGAAGCCCAACCATTCGACGTCTTCCTTGATGGCGTCGATATAGGCCTGCTCTTCCTTGGCCGGGTTGGTGTCATCGAAGCGCAGGTGACAATCGCCACCGAGCTGCTGCGCCAGACCGAAGTTCAGACAGATCGACTTGGCGTGCCCGATATGCAGGAAGCCGTTGGGCTCCGGCGGGAAACGCGTGACAACCTTATCGGCACGGCCGGCCTCGAGTTCTTCGCGGATCTGGTTAAGCACGAAGTTCGGAGCGCTCTGGGTCTCGGTACTCATGAAGTTTCGCTGCACCTCTGTGTGGTTCCTGGGCGTCGTATTGCGGGTCGTCATGTGGTTGAACGAACGTGCGCAAGGACAACAAGACGGATGATCGGGGCTGCATCCACGCGCCTGCCGCCCGCTCAGGCTTTCGTGTCTGGATGCAAAGCCGCTATTATAGCGCGACGCCCGCAGGCGATGCCATGAAGCCGCGCCTGCCTGACACTTGAGCAAGACAGATGACCGGGAAGCCCGCATGATCGTTCTTCACACCAACTACGGCGATATCACCCTCGAACTCAACCACGAGAAGGCCCCGAAGACCGCGGCCAACTTCGAGCAGTACGTGCGTGAAGGCCACTACAGCAATGTCCTTTTCCACCGTGTCATTCCGGGTTTCATGGTTCAGGGCGGTGGCTTTGACACCGACTTCAACCAGAAGCCGACCAATGGCGTGATCGAGAACGAAGCCGACAACGGCCTCAAGAACGACCGCGGCACCGTGGCCATGGCTCGCACCATGGACCCGCACTCCGCCAGCGCCCAGTTCTTCATCAACGTCAATGACAACGACTTCCTGAACTTCACCAGCAAGACCAGCCAGGGCTGGGGTTACTGCGTGTTCGGCAAGGTCGTCGAAGGCATGGACGTGGTCGAGAAGATCGAAGCAGTCAAGACCACCCGTCGCGACGGCCACGCCGACGTGCCGGCAGAAGACGTGATCATCACCAGCGCTGAAATCACCGAATAAGCGATTTCGCCTGATCACGCCGCAAGGCGTGCCTGCCGCCCGGCCTTGCCTCGTGATCGCGAGTGTCAGGCTGGGCGGTTTGCGTTACGAACTCCCACGGCAGTGCGCCCTTGCGATGCCCTGCTGACCGCCCACCTTCGCGGACCCCGACCATGAACACGACTGCCACCACCCTCTTCATCTCCGACCTGCACCTGCAACCCGACACGCCCGAGATCGCCCAGGGCTTTCTCGACTATCTGGCACGCCTGGCATCCTGCCAGCCTGCCGTCGAGCGTCTGTTCCTGCTGGGTGACATCTTCGAGGTCTGGGTCGGCGATGACTATCGCAACGACTTCACCGACAGCATGAGCGCTGCGCTCAAGCGCATCGCCGAACGCGGCACCGCGATCTTCTTCATGCACGGCAATCGGGACTTCCTGGTCGGTGAGACCTTCGCCGCCGAGGCCGGCGTGACACTGCTGCCCGACCCGAGCGTGATCGAGCTGGACGGCGAGCGCGTGCTGCTGATGCACGGCGATAGCATGTGCACCCGCGACGAGGCCTACATGAAGTTTCGTGCCATGACCCGCGACCCTCAGTGGCAGGCACAGATTCTGGCCATGCCGCTGGAACAGCGTCTGGCGCTGGCCCAGTCATTGCGCATGCAGTCCGGCGAGACCAACAGCGAGAAGGACGAGGCGATCATGGACGTCACGCCCGAGGAAGTGGTGCGCGAGATGCGTGAGCACGGCGTACGCACGCTGATCCATGGCCATACGCATCGCCCGGCGGTGCATGAACTCGAGATCGATGACGAGCCGGCGCGCCGCATCGTGCTCGGCGACTGGCGCCCGACCCAGGCCTTCGACATCATCGCCCGTGGCCAGGGGCCAGAGCTGCGTGAATTTGCGCTGCCGCTGGTCGATGCGATCACTCACGGCTGATCGCTCGCACACACCAAAAAGCCCCGCTGCCGATCACGGCAGCGGGGCTTTTTGCTTACGCTCTCACAGTATCAGGCGCTTCGCTGCGCCAGTCGCTTCGCTCAGGCCGGTGACGATGCCTTGCGGCGCGCACGCCCCTCGGCGATCTCCACCAGCTGATGCCAGCCCAGCACCGCGGGGGCATCGGCACTCGGCAGCCCTTCCAGCAACACTTTCAGACGCTGACACCGCTCGGCATCATGGGCATCGACCAGACGCAGCCAGGTGGCAAGCCCCATGGCTTCATGGTGGGTGTTTTCCTGCTCGATGGAGTAGGACAGCCCCTGCTCGATCAGGGAGCGCACCTTCTCCATCGGCAGCCCCTGAGCACTGCGCAGGCTCGCGACCAGATAGCTGACCTCTGACAGGTAGAAGGAATTGCGCTCCTGGGCGACCAGCAGCACCTTCTCCATGTATTCCTCAGCGGCAGCGTACTCGCCCAGCGCCATCACGGCGTCCATGTACCACAGATTGGGACGCTGATGACGCTCGCGACCGGTCAGTTCCGCGAACTCGTTCATGCTCGACTGCAGCATGGACAGGCCATTGCGGTCACCATTCATCGCCCGCGCCCAGCCCAGCACACCATGCGCGGCCATGTGCCAAAGGTGAAGGTCCGCTGAACGCGTCACTTCCAAGGCCCGCTCGGCACGCTGGGTCGCCAGATGGGTGTGGCCCAGCTGGCGATACAGGGAGGTGGAGAACATCAGTGCCATCGCCAGCGAACCGGGCTGACCGATCTGCTCGGCCATGCGAATCGCCGCCTCGGCCTGCTGCTCGGCCTTCACGTAGTCGCAGCGCAGACACGATGTCCAGCTCTGCAGACATGACGCTGCCACCTGCGGGTGATCGCTGAACGGCAGCCATTCGAGGACCATCGGATGGTTGACCGGATCGATCTCATCCAGGTGCTCGCCCGCCACACGCACGCGACCGGCCCAGAACTCGCAGTGGGCACGTGCATAATCGGCCAGACGGCGATAGCGATCATCGGAAAGCTCTTCCGCCAGCTCGCTGAGGCCCGAGGCCAGTGCGAAGGCATCGGCGTGGGCATGACGCTCGCTGCAGCCGACCCACAGACCCCATTTGACAATGAAGGCCTGTTCAAGGTCCGGCTCATCGTCCTCGACCAGCGCAGGACTGCTGAGCAGATTGCGTGCCTGCACGAAGCTCTCGTGGGCAATGCGTGAGCCATGGCCCTCCAGCGCGAAGCCGGACTGACCGCGTACCGTCAGCAGACTGACCTCGCGCTCTTCCTGTCCATCGACATGCTTGAGGCAAGCCAGGCCGTTGTCCGCCATCCTGAGCGCGGTGCGGTTGGCGCTGATCTTGAGCGCCTCGCGCGCCGAGAGCTCGAAGTAACGCGCGGCACGGCTGAAGTTCTGCGACTTGCGCAGGTGAACGGCGAAGTAGCCGGGGTGACGACTGATCCAGGCGGGATACTTGTCCTCGATGAGCGCGACCACCTGATGGTGAATCCGGCGTCGCACATCCCGCGGACATGACAGATAGGCCGCTTCCTGGATCAGCTGATGGGTAAACTGGTAGTCGAATTCACTGTCGCTGCCGCAGGCCTCGATGATCTCCAGACGCTGCATGTTCTCGATGGCGCGCTTGAGGCGGCCCTCTTCGAACTCACAGCTCTGGCGCACGAAGCTCAACTTGAAGACACGCCCCAATACCGCGGCGGCGTGAGCGACATCGCGCCCTTCTTCCAGCTGATCGATACGACTGGAGAGCAGGCCGATCAGGCCCTTGGGCAACTCGTCGAGCTGCACCGGGCGCCCTTCGCGGCGGTCCATGTCGAGACGACGGCAGATTTCCTGCAGGTAGAGCGGCACGCCATCGCAGCGCTCGATGAGCTGACTGCGCATGCGCGGACTCAGGTGCAGGCGATAGCGACGTGACAGGTGCGACAGCAGGCGCGAGACCTGCATCGGATCGAGGCGACCCAACGCAATGTACTGGTCCCAGTTGAGCTTGACTGCCAGGCTGTCGCGACCGTTGTGGCTTGCGGCCAGCATGAAGCCGATGTTGATCGGCAGACGCGCCTGCAGGCCAGCCAGTACCTTGAGCGACGGCTCGTCGAGCCACTGCAGGTCATCGATCATCATCACCAGCGGGCGCAGGCTGGCTGACTTCTCGATCACCAGATGCAGCACACGCACGACGCGTTCGACCGTCTCACTGGACTGGATCAACACCTCGTCTTCCGTGGTGTCTTCCGCCGTGCCGAGCACCGCATGGAAGGAGCGACGCACTTCCTCGCTGATGCCCTGCAACGCCTCGGAAGACTCGAACAACTGCTCGACGCTTTCGCGATCGATATTGCCGTCCAGACGCCAGCGAATCAGCGCCGTCACGACACTGTAGGGCTCCAGCTGCGAGAGGCGCGTGGTCGGCATCCAGCACAGCCCGACATCCTGGCTCTGCTCCAGCTGACGGAAATTGACCATCAGGGCCGACTTGCCCATGCCGGTGTTGCCACTGACCAGCACGCTCTGGCGCAGGCCGATGCTGGCGCGAGCCAGTGCATCGCGCAGACGGCGCAGCTCGCCCTCGCGACCAATCAAGGTCGGCAACGAGGATTCGCGAGTAGCGACGCTGCTGCCCAGCACCAGCGCGCGCAGACGCACGCGACCGTCAGCGGCCAACAGGCGCGAGGTCAAGCGGGGCTGCAGGTCCAGTGCCGGCGGCATGTGCTGGCTGGCTTCCTGGGAGATCACCAGCTCGCTGCCTTCGGCGGCGGTCATCAACTCGAGGGAATATTGCGTGACCTGACCCAGCGGATCGGCCAGCTGACGCTCCGGCAGGTAGATGACCTGACCGGAGTGCAGGCCCGCCGACAGCGAGAAGACCGGCGGCTTGCCTTCGCCGTCCCACAGCTTGGCGATCTCATCGGGGATCGCCTTGCTGCAATGTTCATATAGCGCGACCAGCTCGGCGAGCTGATGCGCCGGGCCGTGGGTACCGAAACATGCCAGACCCACGCCCCCCGTGGCACCCGGCAGCCAGAAGCCCCCCAGGTGGTGGCACTGCTGCTCCAACCAGCGCAACAGCTCGATCTGCAGCGTCAGGCAGGCACGCGCCCAGACGCGGTCACGATGGCTGTCCTTGACGCTCAGGCGTATGGCCATGACCGACAGCTGACGGTGATCGATTTCCTCTTCACGCAGCGGCGCGCTGTCCAGCGACAGGGTCCGTGAGATGGCGCCCTGCGGCGTCATGGAGCTCATGGTCTCGCTCTTGCCATCGGACCAGTAGCGCGCCAGTTGCAGGAAGCCGGGGTCCGGCTGCTGGCCGGAGAGCGCCAGTTGCTGCAGGAAGGCATTGAACTGCTCATGGGCCGCGGCCGACTGACCGCCTTCGGCCAGCTGACGCACGAGACGCTCATGGAAGGGGCCGTAACCGGAGAAGCGGCTGACCAGCGTGCGCAGCACGTCATCGGGCAGCGGTTCATCCGTGGCCAGCACCCGCTCGGCGAACTGGATGACGCGCTGACGCCACTCGCCACGCACCTTGATCATCCAGCGCTGGAAGTCAGGGCACTGGGTCAAGGCGAGCTCCTCGACCAGATCGCCACGATACAGGGTGAGAATCTCTCCCAGGGTGGCGACGGAGGGCGGTGCCAGCAGTAGGCCGTTGAGCTCGTCGAGATCAAGCTCCCAGTGCTCCGGCAGCGAGAGCGCGATGGTCTGACGCGACACCGTCAACAGATTGTCGGCCTCGTCGCCGAGACTCTGACGCAGACAGTGCAGGGCGTGGCGAAGGTTGGTCCGTCCGGAAGACAGCCCCTGATCCGGCCAGAGCAATTCCGCCAACCCGGCACGGGAGACGGCCTGATCATGCAGCAGCAGATGCAGAAGTAGCGCCTTGACCTTGTCGTAGCTGAACTGAGTCAGCGTGTCATCACCCAACGTCAGCTGGAAATGTCCCAGCAGTGCCAGTTGAGCTTGACCAGATGTTTCCTGCGTCATGTGTCATCCATTTCAAAGTCGCGAACGAAACGCCAGCCCTGCCACGGCGCCGGTGATCCCCTGTCCTTGATCCTTGCCTTAGTCTCTCGTGCCTTGATCCATCGCGTCTCGGCCCACCCTGACCGAGGCGCGCGCTGCCCGTCGTGCGCTCGGCTGACCACTGTGGAAGCGGAAGACAGCGTCGGGGGTTTCGATCAGCTCTCGTTCCACTTCACGTAGCACCGCGAGACGGGGGGCCAGTGGTTCATTGGTGTATTGCTCTGCCAACATGAGGTAATCCTCATAGTGACGTCCTTCTGACTTAACCAAAGTGCGATAGAACTTTGCAAGCTCTGGTTCCAGATACGGGATGAGGCGCGCGAAGCGCTCACATGACCTTGCCTCTATCAAGGCGCCGATCAGCAGGATGTCCACCAGGCGTTGCGGGTCTTCGTCCCTGACCTGCTGGCGCAAGGCTTCGGCATAGCGCGAGGCCTTGATATGCCGATAGGCGATGCCCCGCTTCTCCATCAGCCCGACCACCTGCTCGAAGTGCAGCAGCTCTTCGCGCGCCAACTGTGACATCTTGGTCAACAGCAGTGGCCGGTTCACGTAGCGGTACATCAGGCTCATGGCGGTGGAGGCGGCTTTCTTCTCGCACTGCGCATGATCGATCAGCAACAGCTCCGGATTCTCAAGCGCCGCCTCGACCCAGCTCAGGGGCGTCCTGCAGGGCAGAAAGGCCAGCAGCGACGCCGGCAGCAAGGCATCGGTATCTTCATCGCTTGGCCCCTGCGACGCTGCAATCATGTACGTCCCGGCCTCACTCTCGCCATACTGCCCAGCATGAACATCATCATGCTGCCTGCTCTGCTCAGGCGCAATCACATTGCGCTCGGTCACGTCGGTCATTGAATTCATTATCACGTCAGTCTTTTATCTCGCTCGCTTGCGTCTGCTGCTGACTGACAGGAGACACCTCAACGACGGAGTTCATATCATTATCGGCACGCTTTGCCGCTTCCACCATGATTTCATCGTTTATATGAGCAAAAAGCTGTTCGGGCTCAAGTGCTCGCGCATGATCCAGTGGCGCGATGCCATACGCTGACAGGTCCTTTATGCGGGTACGCCCGACACGCAGCAGCTCAACGGCGCGTGACAGAGCCGACTGCTCGGCACGGAAACGGATGCGATGGCGGGTAAGCTGCTCGGCCAGCATGGCGTCATCGGCGACGCGCAGCCAGCGGGCGGCGACCTGACTGCGCAGCTCGTCCAGTGCCAGCATGCGCTGGGCGCGCTGGTCACTGTCATAGCCGAACCAGGCCAGGATCTCATGATCATGACGCTGGCAGCCGCGACAGACGCTATCGCCGACCGTAGTGGAGCAGACACCTACGCAAGGAGAAAGAATACGGCTCATGTTGCCCTCGGGGGAGGCGGAAAGTGTGATTCGGGGTACCCCCATCATACCGTGCGTACCCGAGAGCCGACAGCATCGCGCCGCGTGCGCCAAAGGGCCCCTTGTCAGCGGCGTGCTGGGCGTCATCAGCGCGTCATCAAGGTTGCCGCATAGTGTTTTCTCAGCGTGACTTCCTGACAATCAGATGAAATATCAGGATGTTATGCCGCAATAGGCGACCAAAGTCTCAGCCCCCGCCACTGGGCGCTCCTTAACATTGTCGACAAAGTTGAGTAGACTCGCATTCGCCCCGTAGCGCCTGATTCGCTCGCAATAAGACGCTTGAATTACCCGCAAGAAGCCTCGAGGTGCCATGCCCTGCGTCTTCAAGACGACTGGCCCGCGCATTTCGACACGATTACAGATGAGGGTCTCCCACGTGCTTGAAGCCTACCGTCAACAGGTTGAAGAACGCGCCCAGCAGGGCATCCCGGCAAAGCCGCTGAATGCCGAACAGACCGCCGAACTGGTCGAACTGCTCAAGAACCCGCTGGCCGGTGAAGAAGAGTTCATCCTCGATCTGTTCACCAATCGCATTCCCCCGGGCGTTGATGAAGCCGCCTACGTCAAGGCTGGCTTCCTGACCGCCATCGTACGTGGCGAAGCCGCATCTCCGCTGATCGACAAGACACATGCCGTCAAGCTGCTTGGCACCATGCAGGGCGGTTACAACATCGCCACGCTGGTCGAGCTGCTGGACGATGAGAGCCTGGCCAAGGAAGCCGGCGAACAGCTCAAGCACACCCTGCTGATGTTCGACGCCTTCCACGATGTCGCAGAGCGCGCCAAGGCCGGCAACGCCGTCGCCCAGGCCGTGCTGCAGTCCTGGGCCGACGCCGAATGGTTCCTGTCCAAGCCGGCGCTGGCCGAGAAGATCTCGCTGGCCGTCTTCAAGGTGCCGGGCGAGACCAACACCGATGACCTGTCTCCGGCGCCTGACGCCTGGTCACGCCCGGACATCCCGCTGCACGCCAACGCGATGCTCAAGAACCCGCGTGAAGGCATCAGCCCGCAGGAAGATGGCGTCGTCGGCCCGCTGGCCCAGATCGAGGAAGTGAAGGCCAAGGGCTTCCCGGTCGCCTACGTCGGTGACGTGGTCGGTACCGGTTCTTCCCGCAAGTCCGCCACCAACTCCGTGCTGTGGTTCTTCGGCGACGACATCCCGTTCGTGCCCAACAAGCGCGCTGGCGGCTTCTGCATCGGCAACAAGATCGCCCCGATCTTCTTCAATACCATGGAAGATGCCGGTGCCCTGCCCATCGAGATGGACGTCGAAAAGATGGCCATGGGCGATGTCATCGACATCTACCCGTACGAAGGCAAGGTCTGCCGTCACGACACTGACGAAGTCGTCTCCACCTTCTCCCTCAAGACTCAGGTCCTGCTGGATGAAGTGCGTGCCGGCGGTCGTATTCCGCTGATCATCGGTCGCGGTCTGACCGACAAGGCGCGTACCGAGCTGGGTCTGGAAGCGTCTGACGTCTTCCGCCTGCCGGAGCAGCCCAAGGACACCGGCAAGGGCTTCACCCTCGCGCAGAAGATGGTCGGCAAGGCCTGCAACATGCCGGGCGTGCGTCCGGGCATGTACTGCGAGCCGAAGATGACCACCGTCGGCTCCCAGGACACCACTGGCCCGATGACCCGCGACGAGCTGAAGGACCTGGCATGCCTGGGCTTCCAGGCCGACCTAGTGATGCAGTCCTTCTGTCACACCGCCGCCTATCCGAAGCCGGTCGACGTCGAGACTCACCACACCCTGCCCGACTTCATCATGAACCGCGGCGGCGTCTCCCTGCGTCCGGGCGACGGCATCATCCACTCGTGGCTGAACCGCATGCTGCTGCCGGACACCGTCGGTACCGGTGGTGATTCCCACACCCGCTTCCCGATGGGTATCTCCTTCCCGGCGGGTTCTGGCCTGGTGGCCTTCGCCGCCGCCACTGGCGTGATGCCGCTGGATATGCCGGAATCCATCCTGGTGCGCTTCAAGGGCGAACGTCGTCCGGGCATCACCCTGCGTGACCTGGTCCACGCCATCCCGCTGTACGCCATCAAGCAGGGTCTGCTGACCGTCGACAAGGCCAACAAGAAGAACGCCTTCTCTGGCCGCATTCTGGAAATCGAGGGTCTGGAAGATCTGACGGCCGAACAGGCCTTCGAGCTGTCCGACGCCTCTGCCGAGCGTTCCGCCGCCGGTTGTACCATCACGCTGTCCGACGAGAGCGTGACCGAGTACCTGAAGTCCAACATCACCCTGCTCAAGTGGATGATCGCCAACGGTTACGGCGATGCCCGTACCATCGAGCGTCGTATCGCGGGCATGGAAGAGTGGCTGGCCAATCCGAGCCAGATGCGTGCCGACGAGAACGCGGAATACGCCGAGATCATCGAGATCGACCTCTCCGAGATCGACCAGCCGGTGCTGTGTGCGCCGAACGATCCCGACGATGCCCGTCTGCTGTCAGACGTCGCCGGTCAGAAGATAGACGAAGTCTTCATCGGCTCGTGCATGACCAACATCGGTCACTTCCGTGCTGCGGGCAAGCTGCTCGAGAAGCAGCCGGCCGGTAGCCTGAAGACCAAGCTGTGGCTGGCTCCGCCGACCAAGATGGACCAGCACCAGCTGACCGAAGAAGGCTACTACGGCATCTACGGCCGTGCCGGCGCACGCATGGAAATGCCGGGCTGCTCACTGTGCATGGGTAACCAGGCACGTGTGGCTGCCAAGTCCACCGTGGTGTCCACCTCCACGCGCAACTTCCCGAACCGTCTGGGCGACGGCGCCAACGTCTTCCTGGCATCTGCCGAACTGGCGGCCATCGCGGCCGTGGTCGGTCGTCTGCCGACCGTCGAGGAATATCAGGGCTACATGGGCGAATTCGATGCCATGGCGGGCGAGATCTATCGCTACCTGAACTTCCATGAGATCGAAGAGTTCCAGAACGCCGCGTCCAACGTGATTCCGGTCACCCAGGAAGCCTGATCAGGCGGGGAGTCATGCCCCTGCATGGCTCCCCTCTGACAGCAGCATTGGCATCATGCAACTGGCGTCATGCCAGACAACGAAACGGGCCGCCCCTCAAGGGACGGCCCGTTTTTTCATGCCTGCGACAAGCTCATTCTTTCATGCCTGCGATAAGCTCAGTGGATGCAAGCGCCCTGCCTCAGAACTTGTAGCCGACCGAGGCGGTGAAGGCATCCACCTGATAATCGCTGTCGAAGTCATAGCGCTCGTACTCGGCACGGATCAGGAACGGGTCCAGATTGACCTGTGCGCCGGCGCCATAGACCGGATCAAAGCCGTCGTTGTCCTTCAGGTCGACGCTGGAATTGCCCAGATTGCCGTCGACATCGGTTTCCCACTTGGCCATCCCCGCCTTGGCGAACAGCGAGAAGTACTGACCGATGGGCAGGATACCCACCACGTTCACACCATAGGCCTTGGACTCGAGATCGGTATTGCTGAAGTCATTGCCCTTGAGCCGGACAGTTCCCAGGTCGGTGTAGAAGGCCTCTGTGGCGAAGTACGGATTGTACTGATAGCCCACGAAGGCCTTGTAGACGTTGTCGTCATCATCCACATCGAAGTCATCGCTGCCGGATTCGATGAAGTCACCGGCCTCATCGGAATCATCGTTCTCAAGGCTGGAGAAGCCGGTACCGGCACCGATGTAGAGACCTTCGCTGGTTTTGCCTGCTGCCTGAGCGTGGCCACTGAGCGCCAGAGCGAGAGCGGCGAAGGAAACGGTAGCCAACGGGGCGGCCAGAAGACGTGACTTGCTCATGTATTGCTCCTTGATCCAATGGGCGGCACAGGCAGCTGCCGGCCGGACACTGACGGCAAAACGGCGCCTGTCATGGGTTGCAGAAGCATCGTGGTAGATATAGAACAGTGTTTCAAGAGTGGCGTTTTGACTACTTGTCACGTCGCCAGTCAGCAACATGTCCTCGTGTCCTTCCCGCCCCCTCCACTTGCGCGTGCCAGAGACCCACTTAGCCCTTCGCACAGGTGCAAAGCCCTGGCGCATCGGGCATTCTCGACGTTGTGGCATTGCAGCAATCGCCAGCGCTCCGTCCCTCAAGCGGCCTGCCGCGGCCGACCAGCACAAGGAATACGACATGACGCATCCCATCTCCACCCCCGACCTCTGCGATGAGTTCCCCGACGTGCAGGTGCTCGAGCCGCTGTTCATCAATTACGGCGGCGTCGAGTCCTTCGGTGGCGAAGTCGTGACCATCAAGTGCTTCGAGGACAACTCGCTGGTCAAGGAAGCCGTCGCGGAGCCCGGCGCAGGCCGCGTCCTGGTCGTCGATGCCGGCGGCTCGATGCGCTGCGCGATGCTGGGCGACATGCTCGCCGAACAGGCCGCCAAGAGTGGCTGGGCCGGCGTGATCATGTATGGCTGCATCCGCGATGTGGATGAGATCCACGCCACCAATCTCGGCGTGCAGGCACTGGGCTGCTATCCGCGCCCCAGCATCAAGCGCGGCGAAGGCCAGCGTGATATTCCGGTCACCTTCGCGGGCGTCACCATCGTGCCTGGCGACTACCTCTATGCCGACAACAATGGCGTCATCACCGCCAAGGAAGCGCTGATCCGTACCCAGCCGACGCCCTGAGTCGCCGTCTCGCACCGCTGTGTGCGCCGCAATGAAAACGCCCCCGCAACCAGGCAGGTTGCGGGGGCGTTTCGCGTCAGAGTGAGGGCTCAGCGAGTGCTGGCGGGCTCAGCGGCCTGCGAACCAGCTTGAGCACTGGCCTGAGAGTCCGCAGCCGTATCATCGGCGCGCGCGAAGCGGTCCACCACGGCGGCGCAGGCAGCGTCACCAGTGATGTTGAGCGCGGTACGCGTCATGTCGAAGATACGATCCAGCGCGAACAGCAGCGGCAGGCCTTCGATGGGAATACCGGCCGCCAGCAGCACGGCGACCACCAGGAACGACGGCCCCGGTACACCGGCCTGCCCGATGGCCCCCAGAGTCGCGGTGAACACGATGGCGGCGTAGGCGGAGAATCCGAGATCGACATCGAAGACCTGGGCGAAGAACATCGCCACCAGCCCGTAATAGATGGCATTGCCGCTCATGTTGATGGTCGCGCCCAGCGGCAGCACGAAGGCAGAGGTGGCATTCTTGAGGCCCAACTCCTTCTCGCAGACTTCCATGGTGACCGGCAGGGTCGCCATGGAAGACGCCGTGGACAGCGCGACGGCCTGCGGCTTCTTCATCGCGGACATGAAGCGACCCAGCGGCACGTCAGAGCCGAACTTGACCACCAGCGGGTAGAACACGAAGCCGTAGATGAGGATGGCGCCCATATAGACGAGAAACAGCTTCATCACCAGCGTCAGTACATCGAAGCCGAAGGTGCCGACGGCGTCCGCCATCAGGCCGAAGACGCCGATCGGCGCGATCAGCATCACCACGTTGATCATCCACACGAAGGCTTCGATGACGGTGTTCAGGCCTTCGATCAGCGGCTTGCCCCGCTCACCGGTCTTGGACAGGCCAATGCCGAGGAACAGGCAGAACACCAGGATCTGCAGGATATTGGCATCGGTGAGTGCACCGAAGATGTTGGTCGGCACCATGCCAAGAATGGTGTCCATCACGCCCGGCACGTTACCCTTGTCCGCATAGGCGTTGGAGAACATGCCCTTGGCGCTTTCCAGGTCCACTCCGCTGCCCGGCTGGAAGACATGCCCCATCACCAGCGCCAGCATCACGGCCACGGCCGAGGTCAGCATGAAGAAGGCGAAGGTGGAGAGACCGATCTTGCCGGCGGAAGGGCTGTCACCCAGATTGGCGGCTCCCGACACGATGGAGACCGCGATTAGCGGCACGACCAGCATCTTGATCAGGTGAATGAACAGCTCGCCCAGTGGCGCGAACATCGAGGCGTCTTCGCCCATGTACGCCCCGACACCGGCACCCAGGATCATGGCGATGACGACCTGGACGCCGATGTTTTTCCATAAAGACTGTTTCACGTTACGACTACCTTGGATTGTGTCTGAAAGGTCGGTTGTTGCGTGCCACCGCGTTGCTGGCTACCGGTGAGGCCTGCCGTCATGGTCACCATGGACTCATGGTCGCCTTGGACTCATGGTTACCTTGGATTCATAGGCACCATGAATATTGTGGTCAGCAGGGTGGCTGGGATTATAAATGACTGCCTTTTTTACATAAGACAGAAGGATAATCCTTTAGTCGCGCAATCGAGATCGTTTTGTTGCTATTTGTTACTAACTGACGTCTTTGGGCCGCATTCTCCCCCATTGGTCTAATGTTTGAGCTGACCAACCTTTCAGGTTTCAGGCCACGAAACGAAAAGCGCCCACCGCACGTCGAGTGCGATGGGCGCCCTGGGTGACAACGACCGTCTGCGCCTCAGCGCGTCAGGTCACCGTCGTGGGGAGTCTGGGTCATACCAGCTCCTTGTCGGCCAGCATGAACCAGGTTTCCAGCACAGAATCCGGGTTGAGAGAGACGCTGTCGATGCCTTCTTCCATCAGCCACTTGGCAAGCTCCGGATGGTCTGACGGGCCCTGACCACAGATGCCGACATACTTGCCCTGCGCCTTGCAGGCACGAATCGCCATCGACATCAGCTGCTTGACCGCCGCATTCCGTTCATCGAACAGGTGAGCGACGATGCCGGAGTCACGGTCCAGTCCCAGGGTCAGCTGGGTCAGGTCGTTGGAACCGATGGAGAAGCCATCGAAGTGCTCGAGGAACTGGTCCGCCAGCAGCGCGTTGGTCGGCAGCTCGCACATCATGATGACGCGCAGGCCGTTCTCGCCGCGCACCAGACCATTCTCGCCCAGCAGCGTGATGACCTGCTCCGCCTCGCCGGTGGTGCGCACGAAGGGCACCATGATCTCGACGTTGGTCAGGCCCATCTCGTCACGTACGCGCTTGAGGGCACGGCACTCCAGATCGAAACAGTCACGGAAGGTGTCGGACACGTAGCGCGAGGCACCACGGAAGCCCAGCATCGGGTTCTCTTCGCCCGGCTCATACATCTTGCCGCCGATCAGATTCTCGTACTCGTTGGACTTGAAGTCCGACATGCGCACGATGACCTTCTGCGGGTGGAAGGCGGCCGCCAGGGTGGAGATACCCTCGACCAGCTTGTCGACGTAGAAGTCGACCGGGCTTGCGTAGCCGGCAGTGCGCGCATCAATGGTCTGCTGCAGGTCGATGGGCAGGGTGGCGTAGTCAAGCAGCGCCTTGGGGTGCACGCCGATCATGCGGTTGATGATGAACTCGAGACGCGCCAGGCCCACGCCGGCATTCGGCAGACGCGAGAAGCTGAAGGCGCGGTCCGGGTTGCCGACGTTCATCATGATCTTGAACGGAATCTCCGGCATCTCGTTGACGCTGGTGACGGTGCGATCGAAATTGAGGATACCGTCATAGACGTGACCGGTATCGCCTTCGGCGCAGGAGACCGTCACTTCGCGGCCTTCGGCAAGCACCGAGGTCGCGTCGCCACAGCCGACCACGGCCGGGATGCCCAGCTCACGCGCGATGATCGCCGCGTGGCAGGTACGTCCGCCACGGTTGGTGACGATGGCGGAGGCGCGCTTCATGACCGGCTCCCAGTCCGGATCGGTCATGTCGGTGACCAGCACGTCGCCGACCTGCACCTTGTCCATCTGCTCCGGGTTGTCGATCACGCGCACCGCACCCTGGCCGATACGCTGGCCGATGGCACGTCCGGTGACCAGAGTGCGGCCCTTCTCGCGCAGCTGGAAGCGCTCGAGGTTGCCGCCCTCTTCCTGGCTGACGACCGTTTCCGGGCGCGCCTGGACGATGTAGAGCTTGCCGTCGTCGCCATCACGCGCCCATTCGATGTCCATCGGACGCTGGTAGTGCTTCTCGATGATCATGGCCTGGCGCGCCAGTGCCTCGACATCGGCATCGCTGATGCAGAAACGGTGGCGGTCCGGCACCGGCACGTCGACGGTCTCGACGGAACGGCCCGCACTGGTGTCGTCGGTGTAGACCATCTTGATCAGCTTGGAGCCCAGGTTGCGGCGCAGTACCGCCGGGCGGCCAGCGGCCAACGTGGTCTTGTGGACGTAGAACTCGTCAGGATTGACCGCGCCCTGCACCACGGTCTCGCCCAGGCCCCAGGAGCCGGTGACGAAGACGGCGTCGCGGTAGCCGGATTCGGTGTCCAGGGTGAACATCACGCCGGAAGCGGCCGTCTCGGAGCGCACCATCTTCTGTACGCCGGCAGACAGCGCGACCAGTGAGTGATCGAAGCCCTTGTGCACGCGGTAGGAGATGGCGCGATCGTTGAACAGTGACGCGAACACCTCGTGAACCGCACGCTTGATGTTGTCGAAGCCTTCGATGTTGAGGAAGGTTTCCTGCTGACCGGCGAAGGAGGCATCCGGCAGGTCTTCCGCGGTGGCGGAAGAACGCACGGCGACCTTCAGGTTCGGGTGCCTGGCCTGAAGCTCGGCATAGGCACGCTCCATCTCGGCCTCGAAGGCCGGCGGCAGCGGCGTGTCGATGATCCACTGACGGATCTCGGCACCGACGCGCGCCAGTTCGACCACGTCGTCCACGTCGAGAGCATCGAGGGCAGCATTGATACGCTTGTCGAGGCCTTCGTGGGCCAGAAACTCGCGATAGGCAAAGGAGGTCGTTGCAAAGCCGCCGGGCACGGTGACACCGGCATCGGCCAGATTGGAGATCATCTCACCGAGCGAGGCGTTCTTGCCGCCAACGCGATCAACATCGTTCATGCCGAGCTGATCGAAATCGACGACGTATTCGGATGTGGCTTGCTGTGACAAGGGAACCCCCTGGTACCAATGGATGGAAACGAATGACCGATGGAGGACGATGAACCGCCTTCCGTTCAGCAATGACGCCACCCTAACAAGCTCTCTCTAGCATTAGCCATTGGTCTAACCGGCTAGTCAGTGGAGGAGGACTACAACCCTGAGCCTTTTTCAGACGTTCTGTCGCCATCGTCGGCGAACATGTCGACAAGCCAGAAACGGCCGCTACAGGAATGTAGTCATGAGACGCTTTGGTTGAGAACGAGAACACGGGATTTCTCATATCGCGCCACTGCCCCTGTACCGGATATTGCAAGCTCGACAGTGAACACCGACACTTGGGATCTTCATGGGGCAACAGCCTGAGCGGGCTGGTGTCTTCGATTCGTTCTTCACGAGTGCCCGTCATGACCCGAACCGCCTTCTTCATTTCCGATGGCACCGGCATCACCGCCGAGACACTGGGACGCAGTCTGCTCGCCCAGTTCGAGAACACCGACATCCGCATGGTGACCAAGCCCTATATCGATTCGGCCGAAAAGGCGACGGCACTGGTCAAGGCCATCGAGAGCGCGCATGCCAACGACGGCGAGCGCCCGATCATCATCGACACCATCGTCGACCAGAACATCCGCGACATCATCTCCGAATCCTCAGGTTTCAAGGTCGACATCTTCTCGACCTTCCTCAAGCCGCTGGAAGAGGAACTGGACACCCACTCGTCCTACAGCGTCGGGAAGACCCACTCCATCGGGCAGGACGACGTCTACATGAATCGCATCGATTCGGTGCATTTCGCCCTCGACAACGATGATGGCGCGCGCACGCACCAATACGACAAGGCAGACGTCATCCTCATCGGCGTCTCACGCTGCGGCAAGACCCCGACCTCGCTGTATCTGGCGCTGCAATTTGGCATCCGCGCGGCCAACTACCCGCTGACCGAGGATGATCTGGACGAGTCCGGTACCCTCAAGATGCCCGCCTCACTGGCGCAATATCGTCACAAGCTGTTCGGGCTGACCATCGACCCGCGCCGTCTGGCCGCCATCCGTACCGAGCGTCGCCCCAACAGCCGCTACTGCTCGATCGACCAGTGTCTGCAGGAAGTCGAGCAGACCGAGGCACTCTTCCGCCGCTCCAAGGTGCCCTACATCGATACCACGCGGTTCTCGATCGAAGAGATCTCGACACGCATGATCGCCGAGACCGGCCTGGCGCGCCGCTTTTCACCGCGCTGACCTCGACGCCAGGTCATCACTAATCGAACAACACGACACACGTCGGCCACGACGACAGACATCGACCACAACAACAGCGCTACTCACCCAGGAAATCCTCCCATGTTCAACACCAACCACTACTTCGACGGCCAGGTGGCCTCCATCGCCTTCCAGAGCGCAGACCTCCCTGCTACGGTCGGCGTGATGGCCATCGGCGAATTCGTGTTTTCCACCAGCCAACGCGAGTACATGACCCTGATCAGCGGCGACATGCAGGTACTGCTGCCGGGCGCGGAAGAGTGGTATCAGCTCGCCGCCGGTGAAAGCTTCATCGTCGAAGCCAACCAGAGCTTCGAGGTGCGCACCACGGTCGAGTCCGCCTATCTGTGCAAGTACGAAGACGCTTAAGGCACTGGAAAACAACCGCCTGAGGCGCTGGTGACAAAAGCCCAAGGCACTGAAAGCCAGGCATGAAAAAGCCGCCGTGACCCGAGAGGGTACGGCGGCTTTTTCGTCACGACAGCGGCTTCTCGATACCAGGCTCAGGCCCGCTGCCTGAGTACCGAACGTAGCGCCAGATAACTGATGCCACCCATCAACAGGTAACTTGTCGCTACCCCGGCAAAGATGCCGATCACGCCATACAGAGCGCCGCCCAGCCAGGCCAGCGGCACCAGCAAGGCGAACAGGCGCACCAGCGAGAGTGTCATCGCGCGGCGCGGCTTGTGCAGCGCATTGAGGCTGGAGTTGGCGAGGATGATCACGCCCTGGGCACCGAGTGCGGCGGGAATCAGCCACAGATAGGTGCTGACCAACCCCGCGACCTCCTCACTCTCGGCGAAACGCGCCGCGATCCACTCACCGCCCAGCCCCAGCCCCAACCAGACGACCAGCTGCCAGACGAGAATGAAGGCCAGCACGCCGTGGATGGCGCGCCACACGCGCTTCTGCTGGCCAGCGCCATCGTTCTGGCTGATGAAGGGCGACAGCGTCATGGACAACGCCAGCACCAGAATCAGCGCCAGCGACTCGATGCGTGAACCGATACCGTAAGCCGCCACCGCCGCGTGGCCATGCTGACTGACGATACGCGTGACCAACGCGGTGGCAATCGGCGTCATCACGCTGGTCAGCGCGGCAGGCAAGCCGATCGCCCCGATCTCGCGCCATGATGTCACCAGCCGCGTCACGCTCAGGTGACGAAAATCGAGTCGCGCACGCAGCAGTGGCAAAGCCAGCAAGCCCAGCGTCATCGCCAGCCATGCCAGCACCGTGGCCAGCGCCGCACCCGCCACGCCCATGCCCTGCCAGCCGCCGATACCGAAGATCAGCAGCGGGTCGAGCAGCGCATTGAGCACCCCCGCCGCCGCCATCACCAGCGAAGGCACCAGCGTATTGCCCTCGGCGCGCAGCACGCTGCCCAGTACACGCGGCAGCAATACGAAGGGCGCGCCGAAATACCACACCTGCATGTAGTCGCGGATATGTGGCATCAGGGTGTCATCGGCTCCCAGCAGCCCGAACAGTGGCCCGATGCTGGCAAGCCCCGACGCCAGCATCACCAGCCCCAGCAGCAGCCCCAGCAGACTGGAATCCGTGGTGCGCGCCTTGACGGTCTCGAACTCGCCACGCCCCAGCCTGCGCCCCACCACGGCGGTGGTGCCAATGGACAGCCCGATGGCGATGCTGATCACGCCGAAGGTGACCGGGAAGGTCATGGTCACCGCCGCCAGCTCCGCGGTGCCCAGCTGGGCGATGAACCAGGCATCTACCAGGTTGAACAGCATCATGGTGACGATGCCGCCGATCACCGGCCCCGTCATGCGGGCCAGCGTCGAGGCAATCGGGTCACGCAGCAGGTCACGCGTACCACGTCGAGACGAGGCACGTTTGGGGGTGGCAGGGGTATCAGGGTCAGACATACAGGCTCCGGACAGAAAACGACCCCGACCGGCGAGGTGCCAGCGGGGTCGAACAGTGTAAAGCATCAGCGTGTCAGGTGAGGGGCAACGCCGGATCGCGCCGAGCCTCCCCGCGCGGCATCAGTTGCCCTGCATGAAGGGCGAGACGATCTCTCCGCCCGCCTCACGCCAGGCCGCGAAGCCGCCCCCCAGATGGGCCACCGGCCCGAAGCCCATGTCCTTGAGCGACTTGGTGGCCAGCGCCGAGCGCAACCCGCCGGCACAGAACAGCACATAGCGCCCCTCGCGCGCGAAGTCGGCGCGGTGATAGGGCGAGGCCGGATCGACCCAGAACTCCAGCATGCCACGCGGCGCGTGGATGGCGCCGGGGATGCGCCCTTCCCGCTCCAGCTCACGCACATCGCGGATGTCCACCAGCGTCAGCGGCGTGCCGCCAGCGCGCGCCTCTTCCAGCGCCTCGCGCAGCTCGCGGGGGGACAGGGTCTCGATCTCCGTCTCGGCGGCGGCCACCAGCTCACTGACCGGTCGAATCATGGGGTGCTCCTTGCAGATGATGTTGTCCTCGGGTGCATGTCAGCGACTGGCGGCGTGACAGCTCACGCATCCGCCTCCCCACAGCGATAGAAGCGCTGGATGCTCGAGAAATCGAGGCGTCCTGCACCCTGGGCAGCATGCTGGACGAACAGATTACGCGCCTGGGAGCCCATTGGCACCGCCGATTTCGAGCCCAGCGCCATCTCCCAGGCAAGGCCGAGGTCCTTGGTCATCAGATCGACCAGAAAACCGCCCCGATAATCATTGGATGCCGGTGCAGCTTCCATCACGCCAGGCCAGGGATTGTAGACGTTGAGCGCCCAGTTGCCGCCAGATGACTGCTTCATCACCTCCGAGAGCACGGCCGGGTCCAGTCCGTTCTTGACCCCCAGCGCCAGCGCCTCGGCGGTGCCACTCATCAGGATACCCAGCAGCATGTTGTTGCAGATCTTGGCGACCTGGCCGCTGCCGGCCGGGCCGGCATGGAACAGATTCTTGCCCATCACTTCCAGCAGCGGCACGGCACGCGCATAGCCGTCGGCCTCGCCGCCGACGATGAAGCTCAGCGTGCCGGCACGCGCACCACCGACCCCGCCGGACACCGGGGCGTCCATGAAGGTGATGCCACGCTCGGCGGCGTGGCGCGCGACCAGACGGGCGTCATCCGGCGCGATGGTTGAGGCGTCGATCACCAGCACCGAGGCATCGAGCGTGGCCAGGAGGCCACCCGCGCCGTCTTCCTTGTCACCCAGATAGAGCTTTCGTACGTGCTGACCGGCCGGCAGCATGCTGATCAACACCTCGACACCCTCGACGACCTCTCCGGGAGATGCCGCGCGGGTGGCACCCGCCTCGACCAGCTCGTTCATGGCCGACTCGACCAGATCGAAGACCCTTACCGCATGGCCAGCCTTGACCAGATTGAGCGCCATGGGCCCGCCCATGTTGCCGAGTCCGATGAAACCGATGGATGTCATGGCAATGCTTCCTTGTGAACAGGTTCTTGTTGTCATTGGCGTACAGCAGCAAGTCTGCGCCTGCCGCCTTTGCTGAAAAGCGTGCTCAGAGGTCCATCAGCGGATGCTCATCCTCTTCCCATAGCGGTGCGAAGAAGCCATCGATGTATTCCTCGGAGACCTGGGCGATCGAGGCATAGGCCCACTGCGGCTGCTTGTCCTTGTCGATCAGCAGGGCGCGCACCCCTTCGGCAAGCTCGGTGCCCATGCAGCAGCGCACCGACAGGGTCAGCTCGTCGCGGAAGGCTTCCGCCAGCGAGGAGTGACGATGGCGTGCCAGCATGCGAAATACCAGATGCGGTGAGCTGGGGCAGCCGGCCAGCAGACGCTCGCGGTTGGCGTACAGCCACGCATTGCAGTCACTGCGCGCCTGGGGGTCATCGATGATTCGCTGGCAGGCCTTCAGCACTTCACGCCCGGCGACCAGCTGCTGAAGGTGATCGAAGAGCGGCAGCACCTGCCCCGGCGGCGCCAGTTCACGGCGCTCGAACTCGCTCAGTATCTTGCTCAGATGTCGCGACGGATGACGGCCGAATTCACCCTCGCACAGCGCCTGCTTGAGCGCCTCGCGCTGTTCATCGGGAATCAGGCGTGTCGCAAGCCCCAGATCCAGCGCATCGCGGGCATTCAGTTGCGCACCGGTCGCGCCGAGATATTCTCCGATGCCACGCGGCAGGCGATTGAGCAGCCAGCTGGCACCGACATCCGGATACAGACCGATGCTGACTTCCGGCATCGCCAGTCGTGAACTCTCGGTGACCACGCGCTCACAGCCGCCGGCGAACAGCCCCATGCCGCCGCCCATCACGATGCCGCCACCCCACACCAGCAGCGGCTTGGGGAAGGTATGCAGCCGGTGATCGAGCCGGTATTCGGCGGTGAAGTAGCGGGTGGCGAAGAAATCATCCAGCGCCTCGAGGGAGTCTGCGCCTTCGTTGGCAGGCGCCGTGGTCATCGCCTGATAGAGCGCCACGATATCGCCACCGGCACACAGCGCACGCTCACCGGCGCTTTCCAGCCACACCATGGCGATGCTGCTGTCCAGCTCCCAGGCATCCAGCTGCGCCTCGATGCGCTCGATCATGGCCAGCGACAGCGCATTCAGCGAACGCGGCGCGTTCAGGCGCATGATTCCCAGCTGCTTGCCGTCGCGGGCGCGACGCGTCTCGAACACCACGGGCGCCTCGACATCGGTCGCGGCCCTGGCGGTGACACCTTCTATCTGGCTCATGAGCGCCCTCCTCCCTTCACCTCTTCCTGACGCGAGACCCACTGCGGGGCGCGCTTCTCGAGGAAGGCGCTCACGCCTTCCTTCTGGTTGGGGTCATCGAACAGCTCGACGAACAGCTCGCGCTCCATGCGCAGGCCATCGCTCATGCCGCGATGGCGCGACGACATGATCAACGCCTTGCAGCGTGCCACCGCGCTCGGGCTCTGGTTGGCGACGCTCTCGGCAATCGCCAGCGCGCGCTCGAAGCTCTGGCCGGTCTCGACCACCTCTTCGGCCAGTCCGATGCGACCGGCGGTCTCGGCGTCCACCTGTTCACCACACAGGATCATGCGTTTGGCCCAGCCTTCGCCGACCAGCCACGGCAGATGCTGGGTGCCGCCCGCGCACGGCAACAGCCCCACCTTGGCCTCCGGCAGCGCCAGCCGGGCCTGACGCTCGACGATACGCATGTCACAGGCCAGCGCGCACTCGAGCCCGCCGCCCATCGCGTAGCCATTGACGGCAGCGATCGTCACGCCCGGGAAGTTGGCGAGCCGCTCGAAGGCCAGCCCGAAGCGGCGCGCCATGGTGGCGGCGACGCCCTTGTCACCATCGGCGAAGGTCTTGAGGTCGGCACCGGCAGAGAAGAACTTGTCGCCCTCACCGGTGATCACCACCGCACTTATGCTGCCATCGCCCTCCAGCTCGTCGAGCAGCTGCTCCAGCTCGATCAAGGACGCTTCCGTCCAGGTGTTGGCCGGCGGGTTGTTGATGGTGACCCGGGCGATATGACGATCCTTCTCGAGAACGAGGCATGGCCCTTGACTGGATGACATCATGTAACTCCCTGAAAGATGGTAACCAATGACAAATGAAGTGGAGGTGGCATTACGCCAGCGACTCGATCATGCCCGGGGTCAGAAGACGCCGCGCGATGATCAGACGCATGATCTCGTTGGTGCCTTCCAGAATCTGGTGCACACGGGTGTCACGCACCAGTCGCTCCAACGGGTACTCGCGGATATAACCGTAGCCGCCATGCAGCTGGAGTGCCTGATTGCAGACCTCGAAGCCCATGTCGGTGGCGAAGCGCTTGGCCATCGCACAGTGGGCGCTGGCCTCGACGTCGTCTTCATCGAGCTTGAAGGCCGCCAGCCGCACCAGGGTGCGCGCCGCGGTCAGTTCGGTAGCCATGTCGGCCAGCGTGAACTGCAGCGCCTGGAACTGGGCCAGCTCGCGCCCGAACTGCTTGCGCTCGCCGAGATAATCGCGAGAAAGCTCCAGCGCCTTCTGGGCCGCACCCAATGAGCAGGTGGCGATGTTGATGCGTCCGCCATCCAGCGCCTTCATCGCGAAGCGGAAGCCCTCGCCCTCCTCGCCCAGACGATTGGCCGCCGCAACCCGCACGCGATCGAAGCTCACCAGCCGGGTCGGCTGGCTGTTCCAGCCCATCTTGTCTTCCTTCTTGCCGTAGCTGATGCCCTCGGCGTCAGCCGGCACCACGAAGGCCGAGATACCCGCCGCGCCGCTGTCGGACTCGCCGGTACGCGCCATCACCACCAGCACGTCCGTGGCACCGGCACCGGAAATGAACATCTTGGAGCCACTCAGATAGTAGTCATCGCCCTCACGCTCGGCGCGGGTGCGCAGGCTGGCAGCATCACTGCCGCTGCCCGGCTCGGTCAGGCAGTAGGAACCGAGCTTGTCGCCCGCCACCATCGCCGGCACCCACTGCTCGCGACAGCTCTCCGTGGCGAAACTGGCGATCATCCAGCCCACCATGTTGTGGATGGTGATGTAGGCGGTGGTCGAGATGCAGCCGGTCGCCAGCTGCTCGAGAATGATGGAGCTGTCGAGACGTGGCAGGCCGAGGCCGCCATGCTCCTCGGGGACGTAAAGCCCCATGAAGCCGGCCTCGCCCGCCTTGCGAAGTGTCTCGATGGGGAAGTGGGCCGTGGCGTCCCACTCGGCGGCATGCGGGGCAAGCTCGGCATCCGCGAAGGCACGCGCCCCCTCCTGGAGGGCACGCTGGTCATCGGTCAGCGAAAAGTTCATGCAGCTGCCTCCTGTTGTCCTTGTTCTGTCGGCCCGGTTCTGTCGGCCCGGGTCTATCGCCCGGGCCTGTCAAAGCGGCTCAGCGCATCTGAGGCGCCATCAGCGCATTTGAATAGAAAAGTTGGGCTGATTGCCCTCGGCCGGCGCATCGACGAACCAGCGCGCGGTCACCGTCTTGGTCTCGGTATAGAAACGCACCGCCTGCTTGCCATAGGCATGCAGATCGCCGAAGAAGCTGCCGCGCCAGCCGGTGAAGGAGAAGAACGGCAGCGGTACTGGAATCGGCACGTTGATGCCGACCTGACCGACCGCGATCTCGTTCTGGAAGCGCCGCGCGGCGCCGCCGGAGCGCGTGAAGATGGAGGTGCCGTTGCCGTAGGGGTTGTTGTTGATCAGCTTGATGGCCTCGGACAGGTCCGCCGCCTCCATGCAGCACAGCACCGGTCCGAAGATTTCCTCGCGATAGAGCACCATCTCCGGCGTCACCCTGGAGAACAGACACGGCCCCAGCCAGTTGCCGTCGGGATAGCCCGCCACCGAGACGCCGCGGCCATCCAGCAGCAGCTCGGCGCCTTCCTGCTCGCCCTGCTGGATCCAGCCGGTCACGCGCTCCAGCGCCTGCGGCGAGATCAGCGGCCCGTAGCTGGCGCCCTTGTCATCCCAGGCGCCCGGGCGCACCTCGGCCAGCGCATCGCGCACCCGCTCGATCAAGGCCTTCGAATCACCGACGAAGACCGCTACCGAGATCGCCATGCAACGCTGACCCGCCGCGCCGACACTGGCACCGACCAGCGCGTTGACGACCTGGTCCGCTGGGGCGTCCGGCATGATCACCATGTGATTCTTTGCCCCAGCAAAGCACTGGGCGCGCTTGAGGTTGTCGGTGGCGGTGCGATAGATGTGCTGCCCCACCGGTACCGAGCCGACGAAGCTGACGGTGCGCACCATCTCGTGGGCGAGAAGATGATTGACCTGATCCCGCCCGCCCTGCACCACGGTCAGGATACCCTCGGGTGCCCCCGCCTCCATGAACAGCTCTGCCAGCCGTAGCGTGGTCAGCGGCACCTGCTCGGAGGGCTTGAGCACGAAGGCATTGCCACAGGCGATGGACAGCGGGAACATCCACAGCGGTATCATGGCGGGGAAGTTGAACGGCGTGATCCCCAGGCATACCCCCAGCGATTGGATCACGGAATAGCTGTCGATGCCGGTGGCGACGTTCTCCACCGTCTCGCCCATCAGCAGGCTGGGAATGTTGGCGGCGTGCTCGACCACCTCGATGCCGCGCCACACATCGCCCTTGGCGTCCTCGAAGGTCTTGCCTAGCTCGTGGGAAATGATCTCGGCCAGCTCGTCATGATGCTGCTTGAGCAGATGCTGATAGCTGAGCATCAGGCGGGCACGGGTCGGCACCGGCGTGTTGCGCCAGCGCTGGAAGGCCTGTTCGGCGTGGTCCAGCGCCTCATCCAGCTCACTCAGCGGTGACAGGGGCACGCGGGCGATCTCGCCGTTGGTGGCCGGGTTGGTGACGCTCAGGTGCTGATCGGCGCGACTTTCGACAAACTGACCATTGATCAGCTGAGGCAGCACCAGCGGCGCGCCGTCACCGGCGACCACGGCGCGCAGGCGTGACAGCAGATCCAGTGAACCGGTAGAGGGCGCGGCAGTAGAGGGCGTGAGAGACGTCGAAGACATGGCGTGGCATTCCTGTGGCTGTTGTTATTGGGAGGAAGACAGTGTGTCAACAGAGCCGAAGTCGTCAGCAAGATCCGCTTTGCAGAACCAGGCCGTCCTGCAGAAAGCGGCAAGCCGAGACTGTGATCTGATTCAACCTAGCATCTGCTTGGTTGGCTGCAAATACTATTACCCTTTACGTTAACGTAAACAATGCTAGTCTGTAGAAAATTCACGGCCAGACGCCGCTGGCACCCACAGCGCCAAGGAGCATTCCCCTCTCCCTGGCGCGCACAGCATCCGGAGCGGCAGCGCCCATGACAGATACGATGATGACCCCGAGTCCTGACCCCAGATCCCGAGCAACGCCTGATGGCACGACGCCTGGCGGTGCAGTGAATGACGGTGCCGGTGTGGAGTCCCTGCTGAGCACCACCAGCACCAGCGATGCCATCCGTCCGACCCAGCGCACCTGGAGCATCGGCGAGCTGGCACGGCATTTCGACGTGACCACGCGCACCATCCGCTTCTACGAGCAGGAAGGACTGCTGCACCCGGAGCGACGCGGTCAGACACGCGTCTATCGCGACAAGGACCGCGTACGCCTCAAGCTGACCCTGCGCGGCAAGCGACTGGGCTTCTCGCTGGCCGAGATTCGTGAAGTGGTCGACCTCTACGACGCCGCCGACGGCGGTGGCGAGAAGCAGCTCACCCGCCTGCTTGGCATTCTGAGCGAAAAGCGTGAGGGCCTTGAGCGTCAGCTGCGCGATCTCACCGCCATGCAGCGCGAGCTGGATGACGTCGAGACACGTGCCCGCGAAGCCCTCGCCCGCCTGGCCGGCGACAGCGAGAGCTAGCACCCACTCGCGTCAGCAACAGTTATGTAACTGACAGCTATACAAGTGACAGCGACTAGACTGTCCATGGAAAACTGCCCATCAGGAGAACATTCACCCTTGGAGTGACCAGCGCCTCGCGAGTGCGGGCGACAGCAGACTGCCGGAGAGCAACGCGTCGCACGCTGAGCTCACGACAAGACGACAGCACGACCAGACGACAAAAACGAAAAGGACGAAAAGGACGAAAAGAACAACAACACAGCGTCACCGCCTCCCTGAGGCGGCTCCCCCTGACAAGCCTTGCCTCACCAATAACAACCAAGGACACAGGAAAGCACCATGTCACAGGACGCCATCGCCACACGCCAGCCTGCAAGCGAAATGACACGTGCAAGCCGGTCAGTCAGCTATCTCAGCACCACCTCCGACACGCCACTGATGGGAGAAACCATCGGTGATTGCCTCGATCGCATCTGCGCGCGCTGGCCCGAGCGCGATGCCCTGATCAGTCGCCATCAGGGACTGCGCTACACCTGGGCCGAACTGCACGCAGAGGTCGAGCGCGTGGCGCGCGGCCTGCTGGCGATGGGCATCGAGCGCGGCGACCGCGTCGGCATCTGGGCGCCCAATCGTGCCGAATGGACACTGATCCAGTACGCCACCGCCAAGATCGGCGTCGTGCTGGTCAACCTCAACCCGAGCTATCGTGGCCATGAACTGGCCTACGCCCTCAAGCAATCCGGTGCGGCGACGCTGATCTTCCAGTCTCGCTTCAAGGCGTCCGACTATGTGGCGATCCTCGAGGAGCTGTTCCCTGAGGCCAGGGAGGCCCGCGGCCGTGATGGCATTCACAATGGCGCGCTGCCAGACCTCAGGCGCCTGATCTGCTTCGAGGCCGAGGATGCCCTGCCCGGCATGCTCAATTGGCAGGATGTGCTCAGCGGAGCCGATAGCGTCTGCGTCGAGACACTCAAGGAGCTGCAGGCCAGTCTGACCTTCGATGACCCGATCAACATCCAGTACACCTCCGGCACCACCGGCGCCCCCAAGGGCGCGACCCTCTCGCACCACAACATCCTCAACAACGGCTTCTTCGTCGCCGAGCGCATGAATCTCAGCGAGCACGACACGCTGGTGATGCCGGTGCCGCTCTATCACTGCTTCGGCATGGTGATGGGCAACCTGGGTTGTCTGACCCACGGCGCCGCCATCGTCTATCCGGAAGCGGGCTTCGATCCGCTGGCCACCCTGCAGGCGGTCAGCGAGGAAGGCGCCACCGCGATGTTCGGCGTGCCGACGATGTTCATCGCCGAACTCGAACACCCGCGCTTCGCCGAATTCGACCTCACCAGCCTGCGCACCGGCACCATGGCCGGCTCCATCTGCCCCATCGAGGTGATGCGCCAGGTCATCGAGCGCATGCACATGCGCGAGGTCACCATCGCCTACGGCATGACCGAGACCAGCCCGGTGAGTCTGCAGACCACTCGTGAGGCGCCGCTGGACAAGCGCGTCTCCACCGTTGGCACCCTGCACCCGCATCTGGAGATCAAGATCATCGACCCTGACAGCGGCCGCGTGGTGCCAGTCGGCGAGAAGGGCGAGCTGTGCACGCGGGGCTACAGCGTGATGCTGGGCTACTGGAACAACCCGGAGGCCACCGCCAAGGCCATCGACGCCGGCCGCTGGATGCATACCGGCGACCTCGCGACGCTGGATGAAGACGGCTACGTGACGATCGTGGGACGTATCAAGGACATGATCATCCGCGGTGGCGAGAACATCTACCCGCGCGAGATCGAGGACTTCCTCTACACCCACCCTGCGGTGTCGGACGTGCAGGTGATCGGCGTGCCCGATGAGCGGTATGGCGAGGAAGTGATGGCATGGGTCAAGCTCAAGGAAGGCGAGCAGCTCGATGAACCGGCGCTCAAGGCGTTCTGCCAGGGACGTATCGCTCACTTCAAGGTGCCGCGCTACATCAAGTTCGTGGAGGAATTCCCGATGACCGTGACCGGCAAGATCCAGAAGTTCAAGATGCGCGAGGCCGCGACACAAGAGCTGGGGCTGGCCAGGTGAGTACGTCACGTGAGGGGGAGGATGACACTCCCGCCGCACGCCACCTGAGCAGCGCTCGTCAGCAGGTCGCCCACTATGCGGCGAGCCACCATCATGCGGCTCTCGACGAGGCACTCGAGACGCTGATAGACGCCCACCCGAGCGGTGAACTGCCGATCATGGCACTGGCCGGGCTGGACCAACTGCATCTGGGTGGCGTGACGGGCACCCGCGAGCTGCTGGCCCTCGCCCGGCTGGAACCCCAGTCGCGGGGGCTTTCGATGCTTGAACTCGGCGCCGGCCTCGGCGGGCTGGCGCGACATGTTGCCAGCCTGTCGCGTGACACCGGCGCTGACCATCACATCACCACACTGGACCTCTCGAGCAGCCTCTGCGAGCTGGCGATTGCCCTCAACCGGGCCACCGGACTGCGCGAGTCGATTCGCGTGCTGGAGGGCGATGCCTGCTACCCCGAGCTGCACCCAGCACTCTCGGGCCGCCGCTTTGATCGCCTCTTCAGCCAGCACCTGCTGGTGCATCTGAGCGACAAGGTCAGCACGCTCACGCAGTGGCATGACTGTCTCGAGCAGGATGGCTATCTCCTGCTGCACGAGCCGGTGCTCAGCGTGCAGGCGCAGGCGTTTGGCGAGCGCCCTGCCCTGCCACTGCCGTGGGCGCTGTCACCGCGTGGCGACCAGCTGGCCAGTTGCGAGGAGCTGCATGAGGCGATGGCCAGCAGTGGCTTCGAGGTCGATGCCCATGTCGAGCTGACCGATCAGGTGCTGAGCTGGCAGGCGCGCCGCATGTGCGAGAGTACCAGCGAGCAGCCCATCGCCTACCGCGAGGACGCGCCTGCGCCCTCGCCGGCCATGCTGGCTGCTCGCGGCCTGACGCCGGAACTGATCTTCGGCCCGGCCTTTTCCCTGATGCAACGCAACCTGATGCTGGCCCTGGAAGCCGGCTGGCTGGAGGTTCACCTGTGGCGCCTGCGCAAGCGTCCTGCCAGGCAGTGAAGGGCGCGCTGGATCAGTAGAACTCACCGCAGGGATGCGGTGAGGAAAAAATTAGGAAACAGCGCTCGCAAATGACTGGCATCCGCCTGTCTCAACCGTTATTCTTGCCAGTACAGTCCCGTTCGGGGGATAAGCCGTTCGTTACCCGTCAGCATGTGAGGGTAATGTGCCCGACATGATGACCGCATTGCCTCGTGTTTCATCGATACCCACGAGTCAGTGCAACGTTTCCCGATGCTCGCGCAACGTTTCTCCGGGAATCTGTTCATCAAGGGTGTGATCTGATCAATCACTCCCAACAGCATCAAAGATTCCCTCACGGGAAAACCGAAAGGGCCTCCACTTGGAGGCCCTTTTTTTGTCTGCACGCTTCGATCCAGTCGCTCAGGTCTGCACGTTCAGGTCTGCAGGCGTCGAGCTGAAAGCTTCGCTGCGGCGCATCACGACTGCCAGCCGGTCAGCACCTCGAGGTGATCACGACGCGCCTGACCCGGTGTCACGGCCGCCAGTCGCACCCGGGAGCCCGGCACACATTGTCCGAGCCGTGCGCAGGCCAGTGGCGTCAGCGCGCCAAGGCGCGGGTAGCCGCCGATCGTCTGGCGATCATTGAGCAATATGATGGGCTGGCCATCGGCCGGCACCTGCACGGCGCCCAGCGGAATGCCCTCGGACACCATGCCCGCCCCGTCACGCTCGAGGCGCGGGCCGGTCAGGCGCACCCCCATGCGGTCGGCGCGCCCATCCACCGCCCATTCGCTGTTGAAGGCGCGATAGAGGCTGTCGCCACTGAACTCGGCGATCTGCGCCCCCACGACCAGCGGCAATTCGAGCGCCTCGCCTTCTTCGGGGGTCAGCGACTGCTGCCATGCCTGTGCCGACGCCGGCAGCTCGCGCAGCGACAGCTCATTGCTGGCAGCCGTCAGCACATCACCGCTGACCAGGGCTCGCCCTTCGCCATCCAGCCCGCCGAGGCCGTCGCGCACCGTGCTGGCGGCGCTGCCCAGCACCGGGGCGACATCCAGGCCACCGGGGAAGGCCAGATAGGCACGCAGCCCGGCGACGGGACGTTCGAACTTGAGCTGCTGTCCGCAAGCCACCTCGAAGGCCTGACCCGGTGCGAGCGTCTCGCCGTCGAGGGTCGCGGCCAGGTCTGCACCGCACAGCGCCAGGGTGCCGGCCTGTTCGACCTTGAACAGCAAGCCGCCGCCCATGGTGATCTCGAGCCCCGGTGCGTCATAGGCGTTGCCCAGCAGCCAGTTGGCCCAGCCCAGCGACACCCAGTCCGCCGCGCCACCCTGGGTCACGCCCAGGTGACGCACGCCCAGACGGCCAGCGTCCTGCACCAGTGCCAGGGCACCGCTGCGCTCGACGCGCAGCGTCGTCTTCGTCTTCACGTCGCTCATGCGCGTTCCTCCAGCGGGGTGACATCGCCGCCCAGGCGAACGAATTCCTCTCGGCTCACGGAGACAAAGCGCACGCGATCACCGGGCATGAAGCGACTGGACGGTTCTCCGGCTTCATTGCGCCCGAACAGGGTGATGGGCGTACGGCCCAGGATGTTCCAGCCGCCGGGTGAGCGTGACGGATAGATCGCGGCCTGACGGTCGGCGATACCGACGCTGCCGGGGGCGATCTTCTGGCGCGGCGTCTTGAGGCGCGGCGTGGTCAGCGCCTCTTCCAGCACACCCATGAAGGCGAAACCGGGCGCGAAGCCGAGGGCGAACACGCAGTAGTCATGCTCCCCGTGACGCTCGATCAGCGCCTCGACGCTGATGCCCAGCCGCGCGGCGATCGGCGCCAGCTCCGGCCCGACACTGTCGTCATACCAGACGGGCACTTCATGCAGCTGGCCCTGCTGGCCACTGCCCGGCGCGAGATCTGCCAGCGCGGCCTGGATGCGGGCACGCGCCTCGCCTTCTTCCAGCGCGGCCACATCGTAATGCAGCAGCAGCGTGGTGTAGGACGGCACCAGATCGACCAGCGTCGCGCCGAAGGCCTCACGCAGCGCACTGTCAGCGGCCAGCACCCAGGCCATGTTGGATTCCTCGATGCGATCGAACAGCCGGATGATCAGCGAGTCCATGCCGACGGTCTCGAGGCGCAGTTGCGGTGACGTGCCACGGCCGTGGCTGTCAGCCCCCGCCATCAGGCACCCGCCAACGTATCGAAGGCTTCACGGATGGCGCGCACCGCGGCCACGGACTCGGCGTTGTCACCGTGCACGCACAGCGTATCGGCGGACAGCACCAGGTCACCGCCGCTGCTGTCGGTCAGCGCTTCACCACGTGCCAGCGTCACGGACTGGGCGATGATCACCTCGCTGTCATGATGCACGGCGCCCGGCTCACGACGCGACACCAGGTGGCCACGTGAATCGTAGGCGCGGTCGGCGAAGGCCTCGAACCACAGCGTAATGCCCATCTCGTCGGCCAGCGCCTGCATCGGCGCGGGGTTGGCGGTCGCCATCACCATCAGCGGCAGGCTGGCGTCATAGCGCACCACGGCCTGCATGACGGCGCGCAGCAGCGTCGGGTCGGCGGCCATGTCGTTGTAGAGCGCACCATGCGGCTTCACGTACTGGACACGAGTGCCCTCGGCGCGACAGATGCCATCCAGCGCGCCGATCTGATAGAGCAGCATGTCCTCGACTTCGGCAGGCGAACACGCCATCGAGCGACGGCCGAAGCCTTGCAGGTCCGGGTAGGCCGGGTGCGCGCCGATGCGCACGTCATGCTTGACCGCCAGACGCACGGTGCGGCGCATGATGGTGGGATCGGAAGCGTGGAAACCACAGGCGATGTTGGCGCAGTCGACGAAGGGCATGACCTCTTCATCCAGACCGATCTTCCAGTTGCCGAAGCTTTCGCCCATATCGCAGTTGAGCAGGGGGAGGAAGGGGGCAGAGCGGGACATAGCAAAACCTCACAGGTCAGATCTTGTGTGTTGTTATGCCTCCACTCTATGTAAGGGGCCGCCTTGGTATCCAATCGTATTTTATGATTCGTCATATCGGTGAAATCTTTCATCATCTTGCGCCATGAAAGCACCGGCCGTGTATCGCTTGCCCGACGGAGCGCGTCATGCTTGTGTCTTGAGCGAGCCGAGCGGTGGCGGCAGGGTCTGTCTTCCCGCCCACCGCCTGTCTGAAGTCACGCTTTGCTCAGCCGAATCCCCCTACAACAACAGGAGTTTCACCATGGCCGTCAGCGATCCGTTCCACCTCGCCATCCAGGTCCGCGATATCGCCGAGGCACGCCGCTTCTATGGCGAGTTTCTGGGCTGCCCCGAGGGCCGCTCGTCCGACAGCTGGGTCGATTTCGATCTCTATGGCCATCAGTTCGTCTGTCACCTGAATCCGGCGCTGGCCGACCCGGCAAGCGCCGTCGCTCAGCACCGCAATCCGGTCGATGGCCATGGTGTGCCGGTGCCACACTTCGGTGTGGTGCTGGAGATGGACGCCTGGCAGGCACTGGCGGATCGCCTCATCGCCGAGGGCGTCACCTTCGAGATCGAGCCCCATATCCGCTTCAAGGGCGAACCCGGCGAACAGGCGACGATGTTCTTCCTCGACCCCACCGGCAATGCGCTGGAATTCAAGGCCTTCAAGGACCGCGAGAGCCAGCTGTTTCGCAAATGACGTGAGCGACCCACGCAGGCGCATGAGCCCACGCCCGGCCTGACGCGGGCCGTGCCCCGTGATGAAAGCTGACGCCCCGCGCTGCATGCGGCAAGATGGGCGGTCACAACGATTCATCACGGGGCATCTGCCATGTTCGACTTCAAGGAACTCGAGGCCTTCGTCTGGGTGGTCCGGCTTGGCTCGTTCCGCAAGGGCGCGACCAAGCTTCACCTGACCCAGCCCTCCATCTCGGACCGCATCAACCGCCTGGAAGCCACCGTCGGCGAATCCCTGCTGGAACGCGCCACCCGCCCCATCCAGCCCACCCTGCGCGGGCGTGAGTTCTTCGCCCACGCAGAGCGCCTGCTCAGTGGCCGCGACGAAGCCATGCGCCTGTTTCAGGAAGAAGGCGCCTTCTCGGGCACGCTGCGTCTGGGCGTGATCGAGACCATCGCCAACAGCTGGTTCCCCGCCTTCATGCGCCAGCTGGCCGAACGCTATCCCAAGCTGACGCTGGAAATGACCGTCGATATCTCGCCCTCTCTGCATCAGCGTCTGGCCGACAATGATCTCGACATGCTGTTCGCGATGGACAGCGCCGCCATGGGGCCCTACGCCACCCAGACTCCGCTGTGCACCTTCGAGATGGGCATGTTCGCCTCACCGGCCCTCGCCGAGCAGCTGGCCGAGGATGGCGAGCGCTTCGCCTCCACGCCATTCATCTCCTTCAGCAAGCAGGCGCGCCCCTATACCGAGCTGGTCAGCTATCTGTCGGACCGGGGCATCACCCAGCCCAAGGTGCACTGCACCAGCACCCTGATGACCATCCTGCGCATGAGCAGCGAAGGGCTCGGCATCGGCGTACTGCCGGTCGCTACGGTGGAGGATGTCATCAGCCACGGCGAACTGGTGCGCCTGCCACTGAAGACCCCGCTGCCCCCGATGATCTATGAAGCCATCTGGCGCAATGCCAACTACCCCGATTTCTGTGCCAGCGTGGCACGCCTCGGCTGCCAATGTGCCGAGACCTACTCGCAGCAACACGCGCATTCCACTCCCTGATCAGACCGCCTGTCATGCGCTGAGTCAGGGTTGATCGCGCCCCGCTCCGCATCAGGTCAGCATCAGACCAAGGTCTAACAATATCGCCAAAGGCTTTCATGCAACGACACTATGAAAGATTTCATCGATACTGCGAATCAGAATTAACGATTGGACGGGATGGCCCGTCGCTTGAAGAATGAAATCGTCTGCCGACAACATTCAATAATAATGAGGAACAAGACATGCGTAAGCCCAACGATTCCCTCACTCGCAAGATCCCGACAGTCAAGTCCTTCGCCTGGCTGGCGACAGTGGGTGCCCTGGCCTTCAGTGGCTCGGCACTCGCGGCACAGTGGAACCTCGCCACTCCGTATGGCGATGCCAGCTTCCACACCAAGAACACCAAGCAGTTCGCCGAGGAAGTCACCGAGGCCACCGATGGCGAGCTGACCGTGACCGTGCACAGCGGCGGTTCCCTGATCTCCCACGGCGAGATCAAGCCTTCCGTGCGTCGCGGCACCGTCCAGGCCGGTGAGATATTCCTGTCGATTCTCTCCAACGAATCGCCGGTCTACGAGCTGGACACCCTGCCGGGCGTCGCCTCCAGCTACGAAGAAGCCTTCGCCCTCTGGCAGGCCTCCAAACCGGACATCACCCAGCTGTTCGCCAAGGAAGGCCTGATGCCGCTGTACGCGGTCGCCTGGCCGGCCCAGGGTATCTACACCGACTTCGACCTGACCGACGTCTCCCAGCTCAAGGGCCTGCGTATCCGCGCGCCCAACATCAACACCCAGCGCTTCGTCGAGAACGTCGGCGGCAAGCCCACCGAGACCGAAGAAGCCGACATCCCCACCGCCTTCAGCACCGGTCGTGTCGACGCGATGATCACCTCCAGCTCCACCGGCAAGTCCATGTCGGCCTGGGATTACGTCAAGCACTACAACGACGCCAAGCTGTGGCTGCCGAAGAACATCGTCTTCGTCAACAAGCGTGCCTTCGATCGCCTCGACGAGAGCACTCAGCAAGCCGTGCTCGATGCCGCCAAGGCCGCCGAGACCCGCGGCTGGGAAGCCAGCAAGGCCGATGCCGCCGAGAGCGCCAAGGTGCTGACCGAGAATGGCTTCACCATCACGGAGCCCGACGCCAAGCTGGCCGAAGACCTCAAGGCCGCCGGTGACAAGCTGTTCCAGGACTGGAAGTCGCGTGCCGGTGAAGAAGGCCAGCAGCTGCTCGAGCGCTACCGCGCAGACCTGGATGCCTGAGATCCGCTCGCAAGCCCGACTGCCCGGCGCTGAATGCTGGACATGTGGCCAAGCGCATCGACCGTGCACTGCCTGAGCAACGTCTGAGCATTGCCTGAGCGCTGCAGATGTCCTGACTGACCCCAGCTGCAGCGTTGCTATCCCGCCACGCGGTACGCCACTCGAGACTCCGACACCTGCCGCCCGCCGGCAGGTGACCCACGGACAAGCCTGTGTGCAGCATCGCGTGGCCACCCTCACCTTCCCTGTGAGCGCCCGTCATGACCTATTTCTTCGACAGACTCTATCGCCTCGGCGCGTGGGGTGCGGCGGCCTGCATGCTGCTGATCTGCACCCTCGTCAGCCTGCAAGTCTTCCTGCGCCTGATCGACGCCATCATGGTGATGTTCGGCGCCGAGCGTCTCGGCTTCGAGATCTCCGGCGTGTCGGAAATGGCTGCCTTCCTGCTGGTTGGCGCCACCTTCCTGAGCCTCGCCTACACCTTCACGCATCACGCCCATATCCGCGTGACGCTGGTCATCAACCGCCTGCCGGCCGCCGTGCGCGTATGGATCGAAAGCCTCGCGCTGCTGATCGCACTCGGCCTGAGCGTCTTGATCACCCATGAACTGGTACTGCTGGTCGGCGAGAGCCTCGAGTACCACGACATCTCCTCCGGCCTGCTGGCGCTGCCGCTGTGGATTCCGCAGAGCGTGCTGGTCGCCGGTACCGGCCTGCTGTGCCTGGCGATTCTCGAGACCCTGATCGCCACGCTGCGCACCGCCTTCACCGCGCCCTCAAGCTACGTGGCGCCCGAGCCCGAAGACGGAGCCGAATGACATGCTGACACTCATCCTCGTCACTCTACTGGCCCTCGCCTTGCTGCTCGGCAGCGGCGTGTGGGTCGCCTTCTCGCTGATCGGCACCGGCTGGATCGTGCTGACCTTCTTCTCCACCTTCGAGACCGGCCCGATCCTGGCCTCCGATTTCTGGGGTGCCAGCTATGGCTGGGACCTGACCGCCCTGCCGATGTTCGTGTGGATGGGCGAGATCCTGTTCCGCTCGGGACTGGCCGACAACATGTTCCGCGCCCTGGCGCCGTGGCTCAATCGCCTGCCCGGCCGTCTGCTGCACTCCAACATCATCGGCAGCGGTCTGTTCGCCGCCGTGTGCGGCTCCTCCGCCGCTACCTGCGCCACCGTCGGCAAGATGACACTGCCGGAGCTTGAGCGCCGCGGCTACGACAGCAATCTGGCCATCGGTACCCTCGCCAGTGCCTCGACCCTCGGCCTGCTGATTCCGCCGTCGATCATGATGATCGTCTATGGCGTGGTCACCGAGCAGTCCATCTCGCGTCTGTTCATCGCCGGTGTCCTGCCGGGCATGCTCCTGCTGGCCCTGTTCATGGGCTACCTGGCGATCTGGTCGAAGGTCGTCGGTGAGCCGCAGGGCCGCGCCGGCCATGACGAGCCACACATGGGCTTCATGGCCAAGCTGCGCAACAGCGCCCAGCTGATTCCGCTGCTGGCACTGATCGGCGGTATCCTCGGCAGCATCTACGGTGGCCTGGCGTCACCCACCGAAGCGGCCGCGGTCGGCGTGGTACTGTCGCTGATCATCGCGCGCCTCAACGGCCACATGACCGCCGCCACCTTCAAGGAATCGCTGTTCGCGGCGCTGCGCACCTCGTGCATGATCGCCTTCATCATCGCCGGTGCCTCCTTCCTGTCCTCCGCGATGAGCTTCACCCAGATTCCGATGCAGCTGGCCGAAGGCATCGCCACCCTGGGGCTGTCCCCGACCATGCTTCTGGTGGTGCTGACGCTGTTCCTGCTGGTTCTGGGCTGCTTCCTCGACGGCATCTCGCTGATCCTGCTGGTGACCTCCATCATCATGCCGGTCATCGAAGCCGCCGGTTTCGACCTGATCTGGTTCGGTATCTACCTGATCATCGTGGTCGAGATGTCGCAGATCACCCCGCCGGTCGGCTTCAACCTGTTCGTGATCCAGAGCCTGACCGGCAAGGACATCATCACCATCACCAAGGCGACGCTACCGTTCTTCCTGCTGATGATCTTCTCCATCGTGCTGATGCACGTCTTCCCGGAGATCGTGCTCTATCTTCCGCAGGCCATGAACAACTGATCAGGTGACACAATGCCATGGATGGCAGCTGGTAGCGCTTCCAGACTCGGGAACCGCAGCTGTCGGCACCTCTATCGGTCGCCCCTTGTCTCAGGGGCACCGAGCGTCACGGCAGACATACGGTGACGTGCTTGCAGGCCTCCCCACGGGGAGGTCTTTTTTATGCCGCCTGCCTGGCACCTGCCGCTCGCCGCACGCCGCTTACAGAGCACCGCGACTGAAAGCATCGAGACGCAAAGCACCGTCCTCGCACACAGCCCAGCCCCATACAGCTCAGCTCAGATCGGCACACGGACACGGACACGCACACGAAAAAGCCGCCCCTTCCTTGCCGTGAGGCAGAAAGGGGCGGCTTTTTCGTCAACCGACAGGCGAGGCTAGATCAGGACAGATGATCTGCCGGGGCGCTGGCCGGGGTGTCGATCATCGCGTGACCTTTGCCACCGCCACCATGCCCACCATGGCCGTGGCCATGATCGAACAGACCACAACCACTCAGGGCCAGAGTCGCCGCGACCAGTGCAATCGGAAACAGATTTTTGATACGCATGAATCTCTCCTTCAAAGGGGGGTAGAGGCTGCTGCAGGACCGAGCCGTACAAGATTGCCCGGCATTGTCTACAAACCCTGCCTGCAAGCGCTGTCAGAAAGCCCTTACTTTCCCCTTCACATTACGCTGATCGACGACCAACGTTAAACCTTCGCAGCAGCCTTCCTTTTTTACTGCACGCCTTGTACAGGAGTTGCGACATGATTGTCGTGTAATGTACTCCGCCGTTTTTCCAGCTCAGCGAGCCTTCAGCCCGCGCATATGGGCAGGTATCACCAGACGCTCGAACAGCTCGAACAACAGCTCGGCGCAGATGGCCAGCAATGCCGCGGGAATCGCCCCGTAAAGCACCAGATCATAGTCATTGAGCGAAAGCCCGGTGACGATCGGCTCACCCAGCCCCCCGGCGCCGATGAAGGCTGCCAGCGTCGCGGTACCGATGTTGATGATGGCGGCGGTCTTGATGCCGGTGAGCAGATTGGGCGTCGCCAGCGGCAGGATGACATGACGCAGCTGCTCACGACGCGTCAAGCCCATGCCACGTGCCACCTTGACCAGCAACGGGTCCACCGTCAGCAGCGCGGTGATCGCCGCACGGATGATCGGCAGCAAGGAGTAGACGAACAGCGCGATCACCGCCGGCACCACCCCGATGCCGAACAGCGGAATCATCAGTGCCAGCAGCGCGATGGAAGGGATGGTCTGCAGCAGGCCGGTGACGTAGAGCACCACCCGCGAGACCTTCGGATTGCGATAGACAAGCAAGGACAGCGGCAGTCCGACCAGACACGCCAGCAGCAGCGCGGACAGCGTCAACTGCAGGTGCTCGATCAGATTGGTGCCCAGCTTGTCCCACTTGGCACCGCTGACTTCCCGCTGCTCGGTGGTGATGCCCTGCTCCTGAATGAAGCGACTGGCGACCTGGGCGAAGCTCTGCTCATCGGTGGAAACGCGGGCGTTGAGCGCCTGCATGCTGTCTTCATCGAGGCTGCCCGCCAGCTGGTTGAGCGCCGCGACGGCATCTTCCGGCAAGGCGGCATTCACGAAGGGCACCGCCAGATATTCGGGGAAGTAGCCCTTGTCGTCCTCGAGCAGCACGAAGTCGAAGCGCTTGATGTCGCCCTCGGTGGAGTAGGCATCGGTGGCGTCGATCTTGCTCTCGCGCAGCGCCTGATAGGCGATGCCGTGCTCGATGCCACGCGGCACCTGGGAAAGGCCGTATTCCGCCGCCAGTCCCGGCCAGCCATCCGACCGCTTGATGAACTCATGCGACATCGCGATGGACAGCTCCGGGTGATCGGCCATATCGCCGATGGTACTGATGCCCAGCGACTCGGCCTGATCGCGGCGCATGCTGACGGCATAGGTATTATTGAAGCCCAGCGGCTCGAGCACGCGCAGGCCCTGCTCGCGACTCAGCTCATCGAGCGTCTCGAGCGGGGGTACGTCATCCAGCTTGAGAATGGCGTGGGCCAGGGTGCCGGTGTACTCGGGATAGACATCCAGCTCGCCTTCCGCCAGCCCCTGATAGGTGATGATGGTCTGGCCCAGCCCCAGACGGCGCTCGACCGTAAAGCCGGCGTCCTCCAGCACCTGTGCGAATATCTCGCCCAGCAGATGGCCTTCGCGGTCAGCCTTGGAGCCGACCACGATCGGCTTGTCCTCGGGCCATGCCGCGGCTTGCTCTTCCGCGCTGGCAAGCGGGCTGCTCACCAGCGCCCCAAGACTGGCAAGCGCCAGGCCGGCGACCATCAGCGCACCAGACAGCCCGCGGCGCGAGCATTGCAGGACGGGAGTCGTCATCAGCGTCTTCATGCGCGTGCCTCCAGCAGTCGGGCCACGCGCTCATCCGCTGGCGCCGTGGTGATGGTGTCGGGACTGGCGGCCTGCAGCACCACGCCGGGCGCCATCACCACCATGTGATCAGCCAGGCTCAGCGCCTCGTTCATGTCGTGGGTGACCATCACCACGCTGCGCGGCTCCTCCTGCTGCATGCGCTGGAACTGGGCATGCACCTCGATGCGCGTGATCGGGTCGACGGCCGAGAAGGCCTCATCGAGCAGCAGCAACGGTGGCTCCAGCATCATGGCGCGACACAGCCCGACGCGCTGGGCCTGACCGCCGGAAATCTCGTGGGGATAGCGGGTCAGCAGCGCCATGTCGAGATCCATCATCTGGAACAGACGCGCGATGCGTGACTTGACGCGCTCGTCGCTCCAGCCTTCGCGGTCAGCGAGAATGGCGACGTTGTCGCGCACGCTGAGATGGGGAAAGAGGCCGATCTGCTGGACGGCATAGCCGATGCGGCGACGCATGGCTGGCAGGTTGGCGTAATCGACGGCGGCGCCGAATACCTTCACCTCACCTTCATCCGGGCGGATCAGGCCGTTGATCAGCTGCAGCAGGGTCGATTTGCCACACCCGCTGGCACCGACCAGGGCGGTGATGCGATCACGCGGTAGTTCAAGATCAATGCCTTCAAACAGGCGCTGACCGGCAAAGCCCTTGTGCAGGCCGCTGAAGCGGACTGCCGGGGCGGTGTCATCACTCATCGAGTAGGTCCTTCTAGGCAGGTGAGCATGAGTCTTGAATGGCGGAAAGCGCTGGCGAGTCGGCGCACTTGCACACCAAAGAGTGCCGGTGACACCAGGCAGGTGACGGGAATGCTCCCCACTGACGCCCTCACGGCTTCCTCAATCAACAGTGACTACAGCGTCTCAGCTTATCAAGTCACCCCGGCGATGCCGGAACAATTTCGTTTCTGAACTGACTTTCTCTCCCTGACGTCATTCAACTGCGCTACTCGACCTGGCGCTCCCCCTCGAGTCCCCTTCAGGCCCCCTGTTACAGGTCCTGCGACCTTGGTCAAAGCGCTGCATAATGACCTTTACGTTAACGTCAACTTTGACCTAGAGTAATCCCATCACACGCCAAGGCGGCCCATGGCGGGCGGACTTGATAAGCCGGTCGCGACAGACCGTTTGCCATCAGGTCATCACAGCCCCTGGTGGACCTTGCTCATCGCGCTTCACCGATCTACAGGATGCCAGATCATGCACAGCCTCTATTCACCGCTGGATTTCGGACTCGACGAGACACACACCCTGCTGCGTGAGCAGGTCAACGCCTTTGCCCGCGACGAGATCGCCCCGCGCGCCGCCGAGATCGATGCCAGCAATGCCTTCCCCGATGACCTGTGGCAGAAATTCGGCGACATGGGCCTGCTCGGCATCACCGTGCCCGACGAGGACGGCGGCAGCGGCATGGGCTATCTGGCGCACTGCATCGCGATGGAGGAGATCTCGCGTGCCAGCGCCTCGGTGGCACTCTCCTACGGCGCGCATTCCAACCTGTGCGTGAATCAGATCAAGCTCAACGGCACCGCCGAGCAGAAGACACGCTACCTGCCGAAGCTGATGAGCGGCGAGCATGTCGGCGCGCTGGCGATGTCCGAACCCGGCGCCGGCTCTGACGTGGTCTCGATGCAGCTCAAGGCCGAACTGCGCGGCGATCACTACGTGCTCAACGGCAACAAGATGTGGATCACCAACGGCCCCGATGCCCACACCCTGGTGGTCTATGCGAAGACCGACCCGGACGCCGGCTCGAAGGGCATCACCGCCTTCATCATCGAGCGTGACTTCCCCGGTTTCTCCACCGCCCAGAAGCTCGACAAGCTCGGCATGCGCGGCTCCAACACCTGCGAGCTGGTCTTCCAGGATTGCCAGGTGCCGGTGGAGAACGTGCTGGGTGAGGTCAATCGTGGCGTCAAGGTCCTGATGAGCGGCCTGGACTACGAGCGCACCGTACTGGCCGCCGGCCCCATCGGCATCATGCAGGCGTGCATGGATATCGTGGTGCCCTACCTGCACGAGCGTCGTCAGTTCGGCCAGGCCATCGGTGAATTCCAGCTGGTGCAGGGCAAGGTCGCCGACATGTACACCACACTCAATGCCTGTCGCGCCTATCTTTATGCGGTCGCCAATGCCTGTGATCGCGGCCAGACCTCACGCAAGGACGCCGCGGGCGTCATTCTCTACTGCGCCGAGAAGGCCACCCAGATGGCACTGGATGCCATCCAGCTGCTCGGCGGCAACGGCTACATCAACGAGTACGCCACCGGGCGTCTGTTGCGTGATGCCAAGCTCTACGAGATCGGCGCCGGCACCAGCGAGATTCGCCGCATGCTGATCGGGCGTGAACTGTTCAACGAGAGCGCCTGATACCTCTCGTCATCCCCTACTCTTTTCGTACCCCTTCGCCGCTGGAGCTTGCCCGATGGCCATACTGACCTCCCTGATCAATCCGCGCAGTGACCAGTTCCGCGCCAATGAAGCGGCGATGCAGGCCGAGGTCGATCGCCTGCACCAGCTGCTGGAGACCGTCGCGGCCGGTGGCGGTGACAAGGCGCGCGAGCGTCACGAGTCGCGCGGCAAGCTGTTCGTGCGCGAACGCATCGACCACCTGATCGATGAAGGCTCGCCCTTCCTCGAACTTTCTGCGCTGGCGGCCCACGACGTCTACGACAGTCCCGTCCCCGGCGCGGGCCTGGTCACCGGCATCGGCCGCGTCAGCGGTGTGGAGTGCGTCATCGTCGCCAACGACGCCACCGTCAAGGGCGGCACCTACTTCCCGATGACGGCCAAGAAGCATCTGCGCGCCCAGGAAATCGCCCGCAAGCATCGCCTGCCCTGCCTCTACCTGGTCGATTCCGGCGGCGCGCATCTGCCCCACCAGGACGAGGTCTTCCCGGACCGCGACCACTTCGGCCGCATCTTCTACAACCAGGCCACGCTGTCCGCCGAGGGTATCCCGCAGATCGCCGTGGTGATGGGGTCATGCACCGCAGGCGGCGCCTACGTGCCGGCGATGGCGGACGAATCCATCATCGTGCGCGAGCAAGGCACCATCTTCCTGGCAGGGCCACCGCTGGTGAAGGCCGCCACCGGTGAGGACATCAGCGCCGAGGCGCTGGGCGGCGCCGAGGTGCACTGCAAGATCAGTGGCGTGGCCGATCATCTGGCCGACAACGACGCCCATGCCCTGCAACTGGCTCGCCGCGCCGTGTCGCGTCTCAACTGGCGACGCAAGGGCCAGCTCGCGCTGCGTGAATCGCGTCCGCCACGCCTGGACCCGCAGGAGCTCTACGGCATCGTCGGCACCGACCTCAAGAAACCCTACGACGTGCGCGAGGTGATCGGCCGCCTGGTGGATGACTCGGACTTCGACGAGTTCAAGCGCGAGTACGGCGAGACGCTGGTCACCGGCTTCGCGCATCTGCATGGCCATCCGGTCGGCATTCTCGCCAACAATGGCGTGCTGTTCTCGGAAAGCGCCCTCAAGGGCGCGCACTTCATCGAGCTGTGCACCCAGCGCCGGATTCCGCTGATCTTTCTGCAGAACATCACCGGCTTCATGGTCGGCTCGCGCTACGAGCACGAAGGCATCGCCAAGCACGGCGCCAAGCTGGTGGCGGCGGTGGCCTGCGCCAGGGTGCCCAAGTTCACGGTACTGATCGGCGGCAGTTTCGGCGCGGGCAACTACGGCATGTGCGGGCGCGCCTATGATCCCAATCTGCTGTTCATGTGGCCCAACTCACGTATCTCGGTGATGGGCGGCGAGCAGGCTGCCAACGTGCTGGCACAGGTCAAGCGCGACCAGCATGCCCGCGAGGGGCGCGAGTGGCCCGCCGAGGAAGAGGAGGCCTTCAAGGCGCCGGTACGCGAGCAATATGAGCGTCAGGGCCATCCGACCTACGCCAGTGCGCGCCTGTGGGATGACGGCGTGATCGACCCGCTGCAGACCCGCGACATCCTGGGGCTGTCACTGGCCGCGGCCATGAATGCCGAGATCGAGGACAGTCGCTTCGGTGTGCTTCGCATGTAACCAGGCAAACACCGTGGCAATCCTTGTAGCCCGCACTGAATGCCATCAGTCATCTTGAAGCTAACAGAATGGAAGAAAGTGCGATGACAGAGCCTCGCCAATCAAGTCGCCTCGAGATAGATCAACACGGCGTCGCCCGCCTCACTCTGCTGCGCCCCGAGGTGCACAACGCCTTCGATGATCTGCTGATCGCAGAGCTGAACCAGCACCTGGAGAGCCTGCACGCCAGGGCGAGCCGCGACGAGGTGCGTGTGGTGGTACTGGCCTCCGAGGGCAAGAGCTTCTCGGCCGGCGCCGACCTCAAGTGGATGCAGCGCATGGTCGAGTATTCGCTGGAGGATAACCTCGCCGACTCACGCGAGCTTGCGCGACTGATGCAGCTGCTCGATGGGCTGCCATGCCCCAGCGTGTGTCGTGTCCAGGGCGCCACCTTCGGCGGGGCCGTCGGTCTGGCGGCCTGCTGCGACATCGTGATTGCCGCCGAGCGTGCGCGCTTCTGTCTTTCCGAAGTGCGCATCGGCCTGGCGCCGGCGGCCATCAGCCCGTACGTGCAGCGCGCCATCGGCTCACGCCAGATGCGCCGTTATGCCCTCAGCGCCGAGGTGATCGACAGTGCCACCGCGCAGCGCATCGGCCTGGTCCACGAGACCTGCCCCGATGAGCTGCTGGAGGCGCGCGTCACGGAGATGGTGCAGACCTTGCTGGCCACCTCGCCTGCCGCCAGTCGCGCCACCAAGGCGCTGCTCAGCGAGGTGGCTCAGGCACCTGACAGTGCCGCGACCCGTGAACGCTGCTGCGAGGTGATCAGCCAGCTGCGCGTCAGCGAGCAGGGCCAGGCCGGACTGGCAGCCTTCTTCGCCGGCACGCCGGCGCCCTGGGTGCCGACCGAGAACCAAACAACCGAGACACCGAAATCCTCGTGATCACCAGAGGCCTGAAGCCGCTGACGGCATGTCGACGCTCTCGGCACTGGTCATCACTCTTGGTCATCAATCTCAGACATTCACCTCGGCCATGCCTGCCGGATTTTTTCATAAGAGCTTTTCTCTTCCTGATTTCCCTAGCCACCTTCGCCACAGGACGCTTGCCATGAACGCCAACCGCGAGACAGACCAGACCTTCCCCGCCGGTTGCGGCGAGATCCGCAAGCTGCTGGTCGCCAACCGAGGTGAGATCGCCGTACGCGTGATGCGCACCGCTCGCGCCATGGGCATCCAGACAGTGGCGGTCTACTCCGATGCCGACGCCGATGCCCTGCATGTGCGCGAGGCCGACGAGGCAGTGCGCCTTGGCCCCGCCAGCGCCCGCGAAAGCTATCTGGATATCGACAAGGTGATCGCTGCCGCGCGCAAAAGCGGTGCCGATGCCGTGCATCCCGGCTATGGCTTCCTGTCCGAGAACGCCGCCTTCGTCAGCGCGCTGGCCGAGGCCGGGATCATCTTCGTCGGCCCGCCCCAGAGCGCGATCGCCGACATGGGTGACAAGTCCGCCGCCAAGATGCGCATGCAGGCGGCCAACGTGCCGCTGGTGCCCGGCTACCACGGCGATGACCAGCAGGATGCGCTGCTGCAGGCCGAAGCGGACCGCATGGGCTATCCGGTACTGATCAAGGCGTGTGCCGGCGGCGGCGGCAAGGGCATGCGCGTGGTCGAGAGCGCGCAGGAATTCGCGGCGGCGCTGGCCAGCTGTCGGCGTGAGTCCCGCGCCGCCTTCGGCGATGAGCGCATGCTGATCGAGAAATACCTGACCCGGCCGCGCCACGTCGAAGTCCAGGTGTTCTGCGACAGCTACGGCAGCGGTGTCTATCTGTTCGAACGCGATTGCAGTGTCCAGCGCCGTCATCAGAAGGTGCTGGAAGAAGCCCCCGCGCCGGGACTGACGCCGTCGCTGCGCCGTGAGATGGGCGAGGCCGCCGTGCGGGCAGCGCGCGAGATCGGCTATGTCGGTGCCGGCACCATCGAGTTTCTGCTCGACGCGCCGCAGCCGGGCAGCGAAAGCCACGGCGCCTTCTACTTCATGGAGATGAACACCCGCCTGCAGGTCGAGCACCCGGTCACCGAGATGATCACCGGCGAAGACCTCGTCGAATGGCAACTTCGCATCGCGCGGGGTGAACGCCTGCCGCGCCAGCAGGATGAGCTGACGTTGACCGGCCACAGCTTCGAGGCGCGGCTCTACGCCGAAGACCCGGACAACGACTTCCTGCCCGCCACCGGTGTGCTGGAACGCTTCCGGCTGGATCTGGCAGGGGGCGGACTGACCGCCCGGCAGGTACGTCTGGACAGCGGCGTCGCCGAGGGCGATGAAGTCTCGATGCATTACGACCCGATGCTGGCCAAGCTGATCAGCTACGGGCCGACTCGCGAACAGGCGCTCGAGATACTGCTGCGCGCGCTGGCAGCGCTGGAAGTGCGTGGCGTCACCACCAACCGCGCCTTCCTGTCCCGCCTGGCGGGCCATCCTGACTTCCGCGCCGCCGAGCTGGATACCCGCTTCATCGAGCGCCATCACGACAGCCTGTTCCCCAGCGCGACGCTGGATCATGGCAGCCTCGCGGCCAGTGCCTTGCTGGCGCTCTCGCGCCTGAATGAGCAAGCCAATCACGCATCACCAGCGAGTCGCACATCACATTCACGCCAGCCCTGTGCCAGCCCGTGGGAGCGCCGCGATGGCTGGCGCAATGGCCTGCCAAACCAGGTGCGCCTGGCGCTGTGTCTGCCCGCTGACGCCGATACCGATGAGCGCAGCGACAAGGTGGCGCATATCATCGCGCGCCGCCCCGTAGCGCATGCCTCCATGGCGAATACGCACACGGCGGGTACCTCATCCGGGAGTGATTCGCACGGCGACTGGCAAATTGAAGTGACCACTCACTGCGGCGAAGATAGACAGACCACACACCATCTCGGTCGGCTCACTCGCCTTGAAGGCAACGCCATCGCCGTGACGCTGGATGGCCATCGTCGTCGCTTCCAGGCAAGCCACGCGCCGGCGCGCGGCGGTGAAGTGCTGGTGCTGTCGTCAGCGCAGCACAGCCAGTCCGGCAGCACTCCACAGGGGGAATCACGCCTGCTGTGGCGGCGTGCCGATGCCGTGGACCACGCGCGCCACGAGACCCAGGCAACCCTGAATGCGCCGATGAATGGCACCGTGGTCGCGCAGCTGGTCGCGCCGGGCAGCCATGTCCCGCGGGGCACGCCCCTGATGGTGATGGAGGCGATGAAGATGGAGCACACCCTCAACGCCCCCGCCGATGGCGAGGTCGCCCAGTTCCACTTCTCGGCCGGTGACAGCGTGATCCAGGGCGATGTGCTGCTCGAATTCACGGCCGCGCAGGTCGAGTCGGACAAGGAGTAGTCAGCATGCACTTTCCCCGCAAGGTACGCATCGTCGAGGTGGGGGCACGCGACGGACTGCAGAACGAGTCGGTGCCCGTCGCGACTGCCACCAAGCTTGAGTTGATCCGGCGCCTGAGCGACAGCGGTCTTGCGCATGTCGAGGCCGCCAGCTTCGTCTCGCCCAGGTGGGTGCCGCAGATGGCTGATCACCGCGAGATCATGCTGGCGCTGCGCGACAGTTCCGCCAAGTCAACAACCATCGAGTCAACAACCACCAAGTCAACAACCACCAGGTCAGCGACCACTTACTCCGCTCTCACACCCAACATGAAGGGCCTTGAGGCGGCGCTTGAGTGTGGTGTGCGCGAGGTGGCCGTGTTCGGCTCGGCCAGCGAGTCCTTCTCGCAGCGCAACATCAACTGCTCGATCGCCGAGTCGCTTGCGCGCTTTGCGCCGGTGATGGAACACGCCCTCAAGGCCGGTGTGCGTGTGCGCGGCTATGTGTCCTGCGTGCTCGGCTGCCCCTATGAAGGCGAAATAGCCCCCGCCGAGGTGGCCGCCGTCGCTCGCGAGCTCAAGGCCATGGGCTGCTACGAGGTCTCGCTTGGCGACACCATCGGCGTCGGCACGCCGCTCAAGGCCAAGCACATGCTGGAGCAGGTCAGTCGCGAGGTGCCGATCACGCAGCTCGCCGCCCACTTCCACGACACCTACGGCCAGGCGCTCGCCAACCTCTACGCCGTGCTGGAAGAAGGCATCGCGGTGATCGACAGTTCGGTGGCGGGCCTGGGCGGCTGCCCCTACGCCAAGGGCGCCTCGGGCAATGTCGCCAGTGAAGACGTGCTCTATCTGCTTGAGGGCATGGGCATCGAGACGGGGGTGGATCTGGCAGCGCTGGCCCGCACCGGTGACTGGATCAGCCGTGAGCTTGGGCGGCCGAATGGTTCACGCGTCGGCCAGGCGCTGATGGCCAGTGACTGATGACCAAGGCTGAGGGCGATTGGATCGAGGCACTGCCAAGCGAGGGCGCAATGGCGCGCGCTGATTGCGACCAAGGGCCGCACTGGATGGTCGCTGTCATGGAATCGGTGTAGGCTTGCTGCCGTTCGCGCACCGCTTGAGCCCGATGCGCGCCTTCCAACACCATGTCTCTGCCTGAATCTTCGCCTGCCTTCTGAGCAGGTGAAGCACGAGACAGCTTTCAGGACACCGTGATGAGCTCCCTCCCGAACTGCCCGGCCTGCAATTCCGAATTCACCTACGACGACGGCATGCAGTACGTCTGCCCTGAATGTGCCCATGAGTGGTCCAAGGAAGCCGCCGTCGAGGAAGCCGGCCCGGTATTCCGCGATGCCAACGGCAACGAGCTGGTCGATGGCGACACCGTCACCGTCATCAAGGACCTGAAGATCAAGGGCACCTCCTCCGTCGTCAAGGTCGGCACCAAGGTCAAGAACATCCGCCTGGTGGATGGCGATCACGACATCGACTGCAAGATCGATGGCGTCGGCCCGATGAAGCTGAAGTCAATCTTCGTCAAAAAAGCCTGATTGGCCTGCTGCCTGACACGACGATGCCCCGCCTGCGCTCTGTGCGCGACGGGGCATCGTCGTTTGCGGACTGCCGTTTTCGGACTATCGTTTCCAGCCCGTCATTTCCGGCTTGCCGAGGCACCTTGTTCAGCCCGCTTCAGCCCGCTCTAACCCACCTCAGCAAGTGCTCACTCACCCCTCAGGCGACGTCTTGTCGAGCGGCGTGACCTTGGACAGGCGTATGCGGCGCTGACCGCCGACCTCGAATTCAAAGCGGCCACTCACTTGGACCTCGCGCCCGATATAGGCTCCGATGCGCTCCGGTGGCAGCAGTTCCAGGCGCTGCTGGCCTTCGCCTTCCAGCCAGTAGCGGTTGGGCACGTCTTCGCTGCGCACCCTGCCCTGCACGGCCACCTGCTCGCCCTGCCAGGCCTCGGAGTGTTCCAGCAGCGTCGCCACGCTGGTAGGGCGCGGGCCATTGACGCCATCGCATCCCGCCCCGGCCATCAGCATCACCGCCACGGCTACCATCGCCAGCCAGTGTTGCATCCCCTTGTTCATCTTCATTCCTCGCGCGACTGATACTTCATCGGGGGCTACCCGCTCGCTCATTCACTCGCTTGCGGCTTGAGGGGAGTCGGGCAACGGCCCGGCAGTCGAGTTCCTCGCCCCTCGCGTCGAATGGCGATATCTCGTGGCCACCCAGACGCACCTGACGCCTGACATGGACTCATGCACAGTCTGACAGCTGCCACGCGAGGCGATAACTCCCTGACCAATAGAATCAGCCATCAGGATCAGTCCTCAACGCAGGCCGTGAGGCGCCGCACCACCCGCCAGCCCCATCACGACTCTGAGGCCTGTCATGCTTAGGCATGGTCGCCGTCCGCGGTGTCTGCAGCACCGCCCTTGTCACGCGCGCCCGCCGCACCTATATCATTGCCCGCAGGGGCACACCGCGCCATCGACGAGACGTGAATGACGCGCTTCGTCACATCGCCCTGCACACAACGCCCTGCCGGCACCTCATCAGGAGAATCACATGAAGACAGCCAAGGTGGCCTATATCACCGGCGGTGCTCAAGGCATCGGCCGCGGCATCAGCGACTATCTGCTCGCCCACGGCTGGCGCGTGGCCGTGGCGGATATCGATGCCGAGGCAGGCCAGCAATATCGGGAGATGAAGAAGCGACAGGCGAGCGGGCTCGCAGAGGAGCCTGCAACGCCGTCGGGGGAGCAGCCCGCAGAGAACATCGGCGAGCGCCTGCGTGTGTTCACACTCGATGTGCGTGACGAGAAATCCGTGGCCGCCAGCATCGCGGCTACCTGCGAGGCCTTCGGGCGGCTGGATGCGGTGATCAACAATGCCGCGATCGCTGATCCCTTCCAGGGCAAGCTTGAGGAGTTGTCACTCGAGCGCTGGCATCAGGTGCTGGATACCAGCCTGACCAGCAGCTTCCTGACCGCCAAGCATGCGGCGCGTCATCTGCGCGAGACTGGCGGCAGCATCGTCAATCTGGCCTCCAGCCGCGCCCTGCAGTCCGAGCCGCACAGCGAAGCCTACGCCGCCAGCAAGGGCGGCATCGTCGCCCTCACCCACGCCATGGCGATGAGCCTGGGGCCGGAGATTCGCGTCAATGCCATCAGCCCGGGCTGGATCGATGTAAGCCGCCTGCAGAAAAGCGGCGAGGCCGAATCACTGAGTGACCAAGACCACGCCCAGCATCCCGTCGGGCGCGTCGGCCATGTCGATGACATCGCTGCACTGGTGGCCTTCCTGATCTCGGACAAGGCCGGCTTCATCACCGGCCAGAATCATGTCGTCGATGGCGGCATGACGCGCAAGATGGTTTACGCCGACTGACAGAACAAGGCCGACTGAGACGATAAGGCCGACTGATACGATAAGGCCGACTGAGACAACAACGCCTGACGCGATTGCACGTCAGGCGTTGTCAGTGCTTGATCTGCGTCCGGTTTTCCCTGAACGCTCAACTGCGGATTTGTCTCGCGCAGGCCGAGGGTCACACTGCGTGCGGGGCCAGCCACTGCTTGAGCTGACCGGCCTGCATCACGCCGGATTCGCGCGCCAGCTCCTTGCCCTGCTTCATCACCAGCAGCGTCGGAATGCTGCGGATGCCGAAACGACCGGCCAGCGCCTGCTGGGCTTCGGTGTCGATCTTGGCGAAACGCACACGGGTGCCCATCTGCGCCGCGACTTCATTGAAGATCGGCCCCATCATCTTGCACGGACCACACCAGCTGGCCCAAAAGTCGATGACCACCGGCATTTCACTGCGCACCACCAGAGCCTCGAAGTTGTCGCTGGTCAGTTCCAGCGGCTCCTTGGGCAGCACGGCGGCGCTGCACTTGCCGCAGCTGGGGTTGTCATCCAGACGCGCGGTGGCCACACGATTGAGAGCGAGACATTGCGGACAGGCCAGCACGAGGGATTCAGACATGATCGGACTCCAGAGAAAGGGGGATGCGGTACGCCATGTGGCGGTCAACCGTCAGACGCGAACCGATAAGCGCAGATCATACGACTCATGGGCCAGGAAGCAATTGAGCCACCTTATCGCCCTGATTGGCTGGCTGCATGAGCCCGCCTGATCTGAACGAACTGAGCGAATTGAACGCCCGCCTAACCTGAACGACCGCCTACCCTCAACCTGAAGGGCCCCGCCAGTCACGGCGGGGCCCTTCAGGTTGAACACACCCAGTTGAACACACCCAGTTGAACACACCCAAGAGTCGGTCAGATGCTGGCCAGCCCGAACTTGATGCACAGTGTCACCAGCACCAGCAGGAAAAGCGTTTCCACCACCATCAGGATCACCGGCTTCCAACCGACCACCGCCAGCTTCTGGAACGACGTCTTGACGCCCAGCGCGGCAATCGCCGCCACCAGACACCAGCGCGACAGGTCGGTGAAGCCTTCCACGGCGACGCTCGGCACCCAGCCGAGGCTGTTGATCAGCACCAGTGCCACGAAGGCGATCAGGAAGGTGGGGAACATCGGCACCTTGCCGCCCTCATCGCCATTGGCCTGGCGCGCACTGCGGAACAGCAGCATGAAGACCATCACCGCCGGCACCAGCATCGCCACCCGCAGCAACTTGACGAAGGTCGAGACGTCCCCGGTGTGCTCGGAAATGATGTAGCCCGCCCCCACCACCTGCGCCACATCGTGGATGGTGCCGCCGAGGAAGATGCCGGCCTCGGCATCATCCAGCCCCAGCAGTCTGACGATCAGCGGATAGGTGATCATCGCCACGGTCGAGAGTGTGGTCACCCCGACCACGGTCATGATGGTGTGGCGCTCACTGGTGGCGTTGCGCGGCATCACCGCCGACAGTGCCAGTGCCGCCGAGGCGCCACAGATCGCTACCGAGCCACCGGTCAAGAGCCCCATGTCGCGGTCCAGCCCCATCACGCGGGCCAGCAGCGCGCCGAACAGGATGGTTGCCACCACCCCGATCACCACCGTGATCACCGGGCCGAGGCCGAGACTCGCGACCTGCTCCAGGGTGATGCGCACCCCCAGCAGGGCCACGCCGAGGCGCAGCACCGTCTTGGAGGCGAACTCGATGCCCGCCTTGCATGGGCCCTCCTCGGAGAGAAAGTGCAACGACATGCCGAACAGCAGCGCATAGAGCAGCGTCGGGCCGCCGTAATGATCGGCGATGAAGGTGGTCGCCAGCGCGATGATGATGCAGATCAACAGGCCCGGCATGATGGTGCGCACACGCCCTTCCAGGGTCCGCCACAAGCTGGTGGGCGGGGTAGGTGTGTCGTGCAGTGATGAACTGTTGTCAGTGGCCACGCGAATTCCTCAAGCAAACCGGCAAGCGATGACGGGCAAGATGCTCCGCCGCGATGTGTCGTTCAGGCACGAAGGCCTGTCAGCTGGCCTGAGCCATGTCCACTCGGGCGGCCTTGATCATGTCGGCGGCCTTCTCGGCGATCATGATGGTCGGCGCATTGGTATTGCCCGACACGATCACCGGCATGATCGAGGCATCCACCACACGCAAGCCCTGAAGACCGTGGACACGCAGTTCGTCATCCACCACCGCCAGCGCATCGTGGCCCATCTTGCAGGTGCCCGCGGGGTGATAGATGGTCTGGCTGAACTGGCGCGCGGCCTCGAGCAGCTCCTCATCACTCTGATATTGCACGCCCGGCACATACTCCTCGCTGATCACCGAGGCCAGCGGCTCTGCCTGGGCGATGCGTCGCGCCACCTTGATGGCATCGACCACCACGCGGCGGTCTTCCTCGGCGCTGAGATAGTTGGGCTGGATGGAGGGATAGGCTCTGGCGTCGGCGCTGGTGATGCGCACCTGGCCGCGGCTGTGCGGACGCAGCTGACACACCGAGGACGTGAAGGCCGAGAACGGATGCACGCCATCGGCGGGCTTGTCGGCACTCAGCGGCTGCATGTGGAACTGGATATCCGGACGCGTCAGCCCCTCGCGGGATTGGGTGAAGGCACACACCTGACTGGCCGCCAGCGTCAGCGGGCCGGTACGCGTGAAGATGTACTGGGTACCGACCGCCAGCTTCTTGAGCGGATGACGCACTTCATCATTGAGAGTGCGGCACTGGGTCTTGAACACCAGGCGTACCTGCAGGTGATCCTGGAGGTTTTCGCCGACGCCCGGCAAGGCGTGCAGGCATTCGACGCCGACACTGGCCAGATGCTCGGGCTCACCGATACCGGAGCATTGCAGAATCTGCGGGCTGCCGATGGCGCCGCTGGACAGCAGCACCTCGCGCTCGGCGCGCGCCGTGTGGATCGTGCCCTTCACCTCGTATTCCACTCCCACTGCGCGCTTGCCTTCCAGCAACACACGGCGACAGTGCGCATGCTTGACCAGTGTCAGATTGCTGCGTGTGAGCGCCGGACGCAGGAAGGCCTTGGCCGTACTGCAACGCAGGCCCTTGTATGTCGTCTGCTGGAAATAGCCGACCCCTTCCTGGCGCTCACCATTGACGTCCTTGTTGAGCGGAATCCCCGCCTCCACCGCCGCCTCGATGAAGCGTTCGGCAATCTCACGCTTGAGGCGCAGGTCAGAGACATGCAGCGGCCCATCGGTACCGTGCCACTGGTTGGCACCCCGCGACTGACATTCCGACTTGCGGAAATACGGCAGCACCGATTTGAAGTCCCAGCCCTTGTTGCCTGCCGCCGCCCAGTCGTCGTAGTCCTCATGCTGGCCGCGGATATACAACAGGCCGTTGAGTGAACTGGACCCGCCCAGCACCTTGCCGCGCGGCCACTGCAGGCGACGGCCATTGATCCCCTCGTCAGGATCGGTGAGATAGCACCAGTCGGTCGCCGGATTGTGCATCGTCTTGAAATAGCCCACCGGCACATGGATCCACGGATTCCAGTCCGAGCCACCGGCTTCCAGCAGCAACACCTTGATGGAAGGGTCTTCGCTTAGACGATTGGCTAGCACGCAACCGGCTGAACCCGCACCGATCACGATGTAGTCATAGGCGGCTGATGCATCTGCATTGGCGTAACGTGTTGTTTTCATTATTTTATATACCATATCGAGACATATTGTCTCATAATCATGGTATCAAAATTTGAATTCGTCAAATACGAAACGTATTGTCTCAATATCTTTGCCAAAGCTGAAAAAGTGCCCTACATTGAGATTTGAAACGCCGGTAACGGTACTTTTCGTCTCGTTATACGACCAACTATGTAAGACGAACTAGCGAGAACGACACAGACCGCCATCAATGGCAGTCTCCAGAGAGGCCAGAAGCAGGGCTCATGGGCTCTGGAGACGTGCTTGAGGAGAGCTTGAAAAGGGCTTGAGGATAATTTGAAGAGACTTTGAAGTGGCTTTGAAGAAATAGCGGATATGTCTGACAAGCGCTCCAGCGCTCTCTGAAGAGACACGCTCTGAACAGGCACTGCGAAAACGCCTGACAAATAAAGACGGGCAAATAAAGACGGGCAAATCAGGACAGCAAATAAGGACGGATAAACAAGCATTTGGCTAAAGAAGTGATCAGCCGACTGCTTGCCAGACACGCAACGGAACAAAGAATCGCACCGCAAGAACCACAACAACGCCAGTATAGGGCCGGGGAAGACGACATCTCAGCCCAGCCGACAGACCAGTATCCCAACACAAAAGCAAACACAATACCGGGAGCACTACCATGCCATCGCCACTCAGCAAACTGTCACGCCGTGACTTCCTCGACATTTCGGGTCGCTTCGGCCTGACCTCGACCCTGCTCGCCGCCACCGGCCTCGGCGCAGGTCTCACCGCGTCCACGCTGGCGCGCGCCGCCGACCAGGAGCAGCAGCGCCGCTACAAGACAGCGCCCAAGTTCCAGCTACGATTCGGTGCCTCGGGCTTCAATGAGCGCAACCTCGACATCCAGAAATCCGGTCAGCTGTTCTTCGCACGTGATCTCGAGGAGCGCACCAACGGCGCGATTCGCGTCGAATTCATGGGCAGCAACGAGGTCTGCAACCAGCTGGACTGCGTCGGCAAGACCCAACAGGGCATCGTCGACATCTACTCGGCCTCCACCCAGAACTCCTCGGGCAGCGCGCCGTATCTGAACGTGCTCGATTTCGCCTATCTGTTCCCCACCGTCGCCTCGATGTTCCACTTCTTCTATCACAAGAAGAGTGAGCAGCTGCTGCGTGAACCGCTGCGCCAACGCCACAACCTGCAGTTCCTGTTCACCCACTGTGACCTGCGCGGCATCATGCTCGGCCTCAAGTGGCAGGACAAACCGCTGGTCACCAGCATCGATGACCTCAAGGGCACCAAGAACCGGGTCACCGGCACCCAGATGGGGCGTATCGCGATGGAGCAGCTGGGCCTGAACCCGGTGCCGGTCGCCTGGGAAGAAACCCTCGATGGCCTGCGCCAGGGCCTGCTGGATGGCGCCGAGACCTGGATGAGCGCCGTGGCCTACGCCGGCATGGCACCGGTGGTGTCCCAGGCGGTCGACCTGCGCTTCTTCGCCGGCACCGAGCACACCGGCATGAGCCTGCCCAAGTTCGACAGCCTCGGCTCTGAGCTGCAGGACCAGGTGATGGAATCCGCCTACTGTGCGCAGATCTTCACCCAGGGCATGAACGAGGCCGGCCGCTTCGAGATCGTCGGCGCCACCGAGCACCCTGCCGCCGGTACCGTCTTCGCCGAGAACAATGTGCGCGTGGCACCGCTGTCTGACGCCGAACGCTCACGCGCCGAACAGATGTGCTCGCCGGAATTCAATCCCGAGCCGTGGGAACAGTGGCGTGAACGCCTCAACAAGTGGTCCGGCGGTCTCGACATCTATCAGGAAATCCACACCATCGCGCGCGAGATTCCACGTGATGTCGCCGCCGTCAACGTCAAGCCGCAGCGCTGGTGGAGGGGGTAATGGGCGATACCACCATCTTCAGCCAATCGACGAAGCAACCTGCCATCAAGAAGGCCGCGCCCTGGGCGCGTCCCTTCCTGTGGCTGGATGCCCATCTGGAACAGGTCGTGATTCTGATCGCCTATTCCGGCATGGCCGGCATCATCTTCGTCGAAGTCATCCGCCGCTTCTTCTTCGGCCTGCAGGCGCCGTGGAGCACCAGCATTCCGGTGCTGCTGTTCCTGTGGCTGACCTGGTTCGGCGCCTCGCTCAACGTCAAGAAACGCACTCACCTGAGCCTCAACGAGATCCGCATGAAGCTGCCGCGCGGCGGCCAGTTCGCCTGCCTGATTCTGGACGCCGTGCTGTGGATCGGCTTCGGCATGATGGTGATCTACTTCACCACCACCCAGGTGACGCTGGCCTACGACAACTACGCCATCGTACCGGGCACCGACAACGTCATGCAGTGGTGGTTCTACCTCGCCACGCCGCTGGCATGGGTGATGATCATCTACCGCGTACTGCAGAACCTCTACGCTGACTGGTCACATTATCGCCGCGGTGAATCCTTCAACCTGCAACCGTCCATCATGGACTGAGGAGATCAGCATGACTGACGGTACCTGGATATTTCTGATCACGGCGGGCGTGACCAGCTTCTTCCTGCTTGGTGTGCCCATCTTCCTGGTCATCGGCCTGTGGGTGGTCGGCACCAGTCTGGTGATCGACTTCACGCTGGCCAATGTCGGCGTCACCCTCTTCCAGGGGCTGAGCTTCTTCGGCCTGCTCGCGTTGCCGCTGTTCATCCTCACGGGGGACCTGATCAACGCGGCGGGCATCGCCAAGCGACTCTCCGACTTCGCCTACTCGACGCTGAGCTGGATGCGCGGCGGGATGGGCATGTCGACCCTCGGCGCCTGTGGGCTGTTCGCGGCGATTTCCGGCTCCAACGCCGGTACCACCGCCACCATCGGTTCGATCATGCAGCCCGAGATGGTCAAGAACGGTTACGACGAGCGCTTCGCCGCTGCCACGGCGGCCTCCGGCGGCACCGTGGGCATCATCATTCCGCCCAGCATCATCTTCATCGTCTACGGCTTCATGATGAACCTGTCGATCAGTGACCTGTTCATCGCCGGCATGGTGCCGGGCGCCCTGATGGTGGTCGCGATGATGGGGGCCTGCTATCTGGTGGCACGCAAGAATGGCTGGGGCCAGCTGCAGCCCTTCAAGGCCGGTGTCAGCGCCAGACTGGCGCGCAAGGCCTATCTGGGCTTCGCGACCATCGGCGTGGTGGTCTACGGCATCTACTCGGGCAAGTTCTCGCCGACCGAAGCCGCCGCCATCACCGTAGGCTTCACCATGATCGCGGGGCTGTTGATCACTCGCGAGATCAGCCTCAAGAAGCTGCCGACCATCATGCTGCGCTCGGGTCAGATCGCCGGCATGCTGGCACCGCTGATCGCCATCTCGGTGGTCATGCAGCAGCTGCTGTCGGTGCTGGGTGCCGGTCAGGCACTGAGCGAGATGCTCAGCGGCATCGACAACTACTACCTGACGCTGGGCACCTGCATGCTGATCATCCTGCTGGCGGGCATGATCCTGGAGAGTCTGCCGGTGACGATCATCCTGGCGCCGATTCTCGCGCCCATCGCCCAGCAGGCTGGGGTCGACCCGATCCACTTCTCGGTCATCTTCCTGGTCGGTGCCGCCATCGGCTTCGTCACGCCACCCTTCGGGCTCAACCTGTACGTGGCCAGCAGCATCACCGGCATCTCCTACGTCAGACTGGTGAAATACGTGATTCCCTATTTCATCGCGTTGATCGCCTGCTGGCTGGCCATCTGCCTGGTGCCTTCCCTTTCCCTGTTCCTGGTAAACCTGTAACACTAGCCTCATCGACAGCCCCGCGAGGGGCTGTCTTCGTCTCATCACGCAAGCCATCAGTAGATGTCGGCCTGCGTGATGAATCGATGCACTGACGCCTTGCCACCCTGCCCCTGTCGGCCGCGCTGATCGCCCACGACATGCCCCCGACAGTCAGGATGAGGACACTAGATGAGCAAAGACATCACGACGAATTCGACCCTCTTTCGGGCCCTGAGCCTGCTGGAAGACATCGTCACCACCCAGCATGCCGTCAGCGCCGCCGACCTCGAGAAGCGTTTCGACATTCCCAAGCCGACCATCCACCGCCTGCTCAAGCAGCTGGAAGAACAGCAGCTGATCAGTCGTGATCTGGATGGCCGTCACCTGCTGCCCGGCCCGCGCTTTCGCCGCATGTCGCTGGGGGCACTGGCCAATGAAGGCCTCAAGGTGCCGCGCCGCGTCCTGCTGGAACGGCTGGCCAGGGAAGTCGGCGAAACCTGCAACCTGACGCTGCTCGATGGCCACGAGGTGATGTATTACGACCGCGTGGAAACCAACTGGCCGGTGCGCATCCAGCTGGCCCCCGGCTCACGCCTGCCGCTGCACTGCACCGCGAGTGGCAAGCTGTTTCTGGCGCTGATGCCACTGCATCGCCGCCGCGCCCTGCTCGCCCATCTGGCACTCGAGGCACACACGCCCTGCACCCTGACCTCTCGGGCCACGCTGGAGGAGGCGCTCGACACCGTGGCGCGCAATCAGCTGAGCACCGATGATGAGGAGTTCATCCAGGGCATGGTCGCCATCGCGGTGCCGGTCTTCGATGAGGTCGGCCAGATCCAGGCGACACTGGCGATCCACGCACCGCGCCTGCGCCACTCCATCGACTCCCTGTTGGAGTGGGCGCCGCTGATGCGCCAGGTCGCCACCGAGCTGGAAGGCACGCTGTGACTCAGGCACCTCAGTGACGCTGAGAAGGGAACATGCCCCGAGCACAAGAGGGAGCATGTTCAAAGCGAAAGATGGAGCATGATCAGAAAAAAGCTCGCCCCACAGACCGTCACTGTCTGTAGGGGCGAGCTTTTTCACGTGCCGCCCTGATGTGCCTCCCTCGGCTCAGGGCGTCGGCACCACCACCACCGGAATGCTGGCGCGCTTGATCACCCCCTTGGTGACCTTGCCCGCATAGGAGGCCACGAAACCGCGCTTGTTGGTGGCCATGATGATCATGTCGCAGTCATGGCGCGTGGCGTAGCGGATGATCTCCGAGGCCGGATAGCCCTCCACCACATTCAGCCCGGCGATCACCGGGCGCGGATCGCCGTCGTCATGGGTGCTCCAGAAGTCCTCCAGCATCTTTTCCAGATTTTCCTGCGCCTGATCGAGCCGCTGCTGCATCAGGCCCTCCAGCGTCGGCTTGTGGCGGATGTTGACCTTGAGGGTGTTCATCACGTCATCCGAGAGTGACTTGACGGCGTGCAGCACGTGCAGCTCGGCGCCCGTCGCCCCCGCCAACCACACCGAGCGCGCCAGTACCCGCTCACAATCTCCGCGCAGACCTACACAACACAGAATTCGTTTGACTGCCGGCATCATCCTTCTCCTCGTTCATTGCAGGGCTAGCGTACGGATGGCGCTTCAGTACCCCATCACCCTGGGTAACCACAGCGAGATTTCAGGCACATAGGCGATCAGGAAGATGGCCGCCACCGAGCCCGCCGCGAACGGCAATGCCTTCAGGGAAATCTCTTCGATGGAGGCGCCGCCTATCCCCGAAGCCACGAAGAGGTTCTCCCCCAATGGCGGCGTCTGGAAGCCGATGGCCAGCGCGCAGACCACCACGATGCCGACGTGCACCGGGTCCATCCCCAGCATGTACATGATCGGCAGCAGCACCGGGGTGAGAATCATGATCGCGGCCAGCGTCTCCATGAACATGCCGACGAACAGCAGAAAGAAGATGATCATCGCCCAGATGAGATAGAGGTTGTCGGTCATCGCCAGCATGCCCTCGGCGATATGGGCCGGCACGCGTTGCTCGACCAGCAGCCGCCCGAATACCGTCGCCGTGAACAGGATCAGCAGCACGCGACCGGTGATCCAGGTGGTGGTTTCCAGGGTGCGCAGCGTCGGCTTCCACTTGAGTTCCTTGTGCAGGAAGATGCCGACGATCAGGGTATAGACGATGGCGACGATGGCAGATTCGGTCGGCGTGAACAGACCGCTGTAGATGCCGCCCAGAATGATGAAGGGCGCCAGCATCGACCAGATGCCCTTCTTCAAGGTGGCGCGAATATGCGTCCACGACCAGCTGTTGGTCAGCCCGCGATAGCCGCGTTTCTTCGAGATCACGTAGTTGATCGTCAGCAGGAAACCGGCGATCACCACACCCGGCATGACGCCGGCGATGAACAGCTTCGGGATCGAAAGCGTCTGGAAATCACCATGCATGGCCACCGCTTCGGGCGGCGGCTGCAGGCCCATGCCGGAAATCCCGAAGATCACCATCGGGATCGACGGCGGAATCACCACCCCCAATCCACCGGATGAGGCCGTGATCGCCGAGGCGTAGCCACGGTCATAGCCGCGCTTGGCCATCGCCGGAATCATCAGCATGCCGACCGCCGCCGTGGTGGCAGGCCCTGAGCCGGAAATCGCGCCGAAAAACATGCAGGCAAATACCGTGGCGGCGGCCAGTCCGCCCGTCACCGGCCCGGCGAAGGCCTCGGCGATATCGACAAGACGCCGCGAGATGCCGGCGGCCTCCATCAGCGCCCCGGCCAGAATGAAGGCCGGCAAGGCCATCAGCGGGAAGGAGCCCACCGAGGTAAAGGCGATCTGCACGAACGCCATCGGGTTTTCATCGATGCTCAGATAGGTCGCCAGCGCCGCGACACCCAGCGAGACGGTGATCGGTGCGCCAAGCACCAGCAGCAGGAAGAAGACGCCAAACAGGATGTAGATGATGGTGGAATCGATCATGACTTGCCGCCCTCCTGTCCTTCACTGCCCTGTCTTTCACTGACCTGGCCATCATCACCCTGCTTCAATTCCTCCATTGCCTGGGATTCCGGGTCCACGATGTCTTCCTTGCGCACGAACTTGAGATAATTGGTCTGGATGATGCGCACCGTCATGGCGGTAAAGGCCAGCGGCAGAATCAGATAGAAGTACTTCATCGGCACACCCAATGTCTGTGACTTCCAGAACAGATTCATCTTGTTGAACACGAAGTCGTAGCTGTAATAGATGAACACCGCATTGAAGGCGATCCAGATGATATCGGTCATCACGCCGCAGACGGTTTCCACCCATCGCGGCAGGAATCGAAACTGGAAGGTCACACGGTTATGCGCCGACATGCGTGTGGCGTAGACGGCGCCCAGATAGGCAAACCACACGAAGGCATAGGTCGCCAACTCGTCTCCCCAGGGAATCGAGTAGCTGAAAAGGTTACGCAGCATGATCTGCGTGAAGAGAATGATGACGAACACCACCAGCAGGAACTGGCAGAGATAGTTCTCGAGATTATCCAGAATCTTCAACAATACCCGCATGGATACAGATCCCCCGACATCGCCAGCGATGACCACTTGACGCCACGCCTCCCCTGCCAGCGATCACATGTCGACGACATGCTCTTGGCATGCTCATGACAGGTGCCGGAAGGCAGGGGAATCCGGGCGGGCCTTGAAAGCCTCAGCCGTTCAGGAAATCTTCAGGGCGCGGTGGACGGATCACGTCCGAGGGTCTCGAGCACTTCGACCAGCTTGTCGCGGCCGCCGATGCTGTCATAGAAGTCCGGCCAGATGCTGGAGGCCTTGGCGATCCATTCCTTCTCATCATTGGCGGGCTGGGTGATGGTCATGCCGTGCTCTTCCACCAGCGATTTCTTGATGGAATCCTCGGTGGCCAGCAGGTAGTCGTAGCTATGGGACGTCGCCTCTTCACCAGCGGCCAGCACCAGCTTCTGCTGCTCTTCGCTGAGACTCTGGAAGGTGCCTTCGCCCATGATCAGCGGCTCCATCGAGAACACGTAACAGCTGTCGGTCACGTATTTCTGCACCTCATAGAACTTCATGGCATCGATGGTGATGTAGGGGTTGTCCTGGCCATCGACGACTCCCTGTTGCAGGGCGGTGAAGGTCTCGGACCACGCCAGCGGGTTGGGATTGACGCCCCAGGACTGATACGAAGAGATCATGATCTCGTTCTTGGGCACGCGGATGACCATGCCTTGCAGGTCTGCCGGTGAGGCGACCGCCTGCTTGGAGTTGGTCAGACGACGGCAGCCGGAATAGGCCCAGCCCAGAATGCGGATACCGGAATCACGCAGGGTGTTCTCGCGCAGCTCATCGCCGATCTTGCCTTGCGTCAGCGCCTTGGCATCGTCCGGGCCGTGGATGACATACGGCAGGGTCAGCACGCCGACGGTCGGCGAGAAGGGCGTCAGGTTGTTGATCGCCACCACGGACAGGTCAACGAGGCCCATGCTGGCGTTGTTGACGGTATCCTGCTCGCTGCCCAGCTGGCCGTTGGGGAACAGGTCCACCTTGATGTCGCCGCCGGATTTCTCTTCCACCAGGCTTGCGAAGGTCTTGCCCAGTTCATACTGGGTGCCGCCTGCCGCATCGCCGAGGGCCATCTTCCAGGTCGCGGCATTGGCGCCCGCGGCCATGCCCAGACTCGCGGCAGTCACCGTGATGGCCAGCGTGGTCTTGAAGGCACCGGTGCGAGTCATACCAGTGCGACCAAGGGAGCGGAGGTTTGAAAGGGTCTGTGTCGAGTCGATCATCTTGTCTGTCCCGTCGTTATTGTTGTTGCGGGCTCCTGACGGCTGCGCGTGATAGCGAGCGGGGTACTGCACCTCGTAACGTCAATGACTTCGCGTCTGCACCACTCTCTTGCAGCGCATCATGTCATTCACGATTGCCATCACCTGCTCATCTACAGCCCCAGGAAAGGGAGTGTGAAATCGCGTCGTGCTTGAACTGTGCTTTCGTTGTACCTGCCAGATCACTTTCCCCCCGTGCGCCATTCCTCGATAGAACCAATCCGTCGACATCGATGGGACCAGCTCCGGCTGGCTATTGCTCTCCTTGCGGCGCTCTGCCTCAATGATGACAGGCCGGGTTTGGCGGCCGGATCGTCCACGCCGGCCCGCACCGCGCTTCCCGGCGCTGCCTACCAGCAAAAGGCATGAAAAATGCATATAAAACGAGAGCTTATGGTAAAAAGTCCTAGTAACGACACTCTCGCGACAACAATAGAGAACATGCATGAGTCATCCGCTGTTTCACCTTGATTCCTCGCGCAAGGAAAGCCTGCAATTCCAGATTCGTGAGCAGATCTCCCAGGCGATTCTCGAAGGCCATCTGCCACGTGATGTCGCGCTGCCCTCCAGCCGCAAGCTGGCCCGCGAGCTGAATGTCGCGCGCAATACCGTGATGCTGGCCTACGAGCAGCTGCTGGAAGATGGCTTTCTCATCGCGCGCGAGCGCAGCGGTTACTTCATCAATCCCGAGATTCTCAAGGGTCGCGCCGATACGCCGGTGCGTCTCAATGACATCGAGGCCGACAGCCTCGACTGGGATGAGCGGCTGGCCTTCAAGCCGTCCAGGCAGCGCACCATCGAGAAGCCCGGTGACTGGCACCAGTACGACTACCCCTTCCTCTATGGTCAGCTGGACCCGGAATTCTTTCCCACCCAGCACTGGCGCGAATGCAGCCGCGACTCGATGAGCGTGCCGTCGATCCGCAGCTGGTCGGTGGACCACCTCAACAATGACGACCCGCTGCTGATCGAGCAGATCCATCAGCGGCTGCTGCCGCGCCGCGGTGTCTGGGCAAGCCCGGAGGAGATTCTGATCACGGTAGGTACGCAGCAGGCGCTGTGGATCAGCTGCATGCTGCTGCTCAAGCAGGGCCAGCGCTTCGCGATGGAGAACCCCGGCTACGTCGACATGTACAACATCGCCAGCACCTTCACCGATGACATCCAGCTGCTGCCCATCGACGACAAGGGCATGCAGCCGGTGGAGTCACTCAAGGACTGCCGACTGGTCTATGTCTCGCCCAGCCATCAGTCACCGACCACCGTCACCCTGCCGCTGGAGCGTCGCCGCCAGCTGCTGGATATGGCCGAGACCGGCAACTTCCTGATCATCGAGGACGACTACGAGAGCGAGAGCAACTACGCCGACAACCCGACACCGGCGCTCAAGAGCCTGGACCGCCACAAGCGGGTCATCTATGTCGGCAGCCTGTCCAAGACTCTCGCCCCCGGGTTGCGACTGGGCTACATGGTGGCGCACCCCACGCTGATTCGAGAGGCTCGCGCCCTGCGCCGTTTGATGCTGCGCCATCCGCCGACCAACAATCAGCGTGCGGTGGGGCTGTTCATCGCGCGTGGCTATCACGACAGCCTGATCAATCAGATGCATCAGGTGATGCAGCGGCGCTTCCTGCTGATGCGCGACGCCATCCAGCGCCATCTGCCGATGATGAGCACGCCCGCGATCTACGGCGGCTCGTGCTTCTGGATGCAAGGCCCCGACACGCTCGATGCCCACCGCCTCGCTGCCCTCGCCCGTGAGCGCAGCATCCTGATCGAGGTCGGTGACCTGCACTTCTTCCACGATCGCGACAGCCATCGCCACTACTTCCGGCTTGGCTTCTCGGCGATTCCGGAAGCGCGCATCGAGACCGGCATTCTCAAGCTGGCCGAGCTGGTACCGCTGGCGATGGAGGCATCCGAAAGCGTCATCGACATGAGCGCTTGATTCTCGACAGGAGATTATGAAAAATGATTACCCTATAGCTAAAAAGAGACTCCCTGAATGACCAATAATACTTGGCAATCAGGGAGTCTCTTGTCTTTCGGGCAATCGCACTTGCAGATAATCGCACTTGCAGACTACTGCGCTTCGTCCTTCATCGCGTACCAGCGATACAGGCAGCGCTGGCCGGTGCGGCGGAACGGCGCGAACAGCGGCGACTCGACCTTGTTGAGCACATTGGGATACGGCAGGCGTGACTGGAAGATCGGCAGCACCAGATCGGCGGCGTCCTTGGCAATCCACTGTGCCAGACGCTTGCCCGCCTGGGCGGAGTACATCACGCCGTTGCCGCCATAGCCCATGGCGTAATAGATGCTCTGCTTCGGGTCCGGCTGATGGATGCGCGGCATCATGTCGTGACTGACATCCACCCAGCCCCACCAGGAATAATCGACCTCGATGCCCTGCAGCGCCGGGAACTTGCGATGCATGTCGGCGATCAGCAGCTGCTCGTACTTCGCCTTGGGCGCGTCACGGCCTGACACGGCACTGCGACTGCCGATCTGCAGGCGGTTGTCCGGCAGCAGGCGGTAGTAGTGACGCAGCACCCGGGTATCGGTGAGTACCTGATGGGTATGGAAGCGGGTCGCCTCGATTTCCTGCGCCGTCAGCGGGCGCGTCACCAGCGAGTTGGAGAGCACCGGCATCAGCCGCTTGTCGAGCTCCGGATGCAGCTTGCCGGAGGTGTAACCGCCAGTGGCCATGCCCACCGAGCGCGCCTTGACCACACCACCCGGCGTCGTCAGATAGTGCACGCCATCGCGGGTCTCGAAGCGCTCCACCGGGCTTGCCGGGTGCACCTTGACGCCCAGGCGGCGCGCCTTGCGCAGATAGCCGAAGGCCAACTTGCCCGGGTGCACGCCGATGCCTTCCGGCTCGTGCATCGCGCCGCAGGCCTCTTCGTCGCCGACCCACTCGTTGCGCACCGTGGCGCCATCGATGATGCGGGCGTCGTAGTTGAAGGTCTCGCGCAACAGGCGCGCTTCCTTCTCCAGCCCCGGCATCATGCGCTCGCGGTGAGCGATATACAGATGGCCGCCCGGCTGCGGATCGCAGTCGATGTCCTTGATCAATTCCTTGAAATTCTCCATGCCCTCGACGCACTCGCGGTGCAGGCCGTGGGCGGCCTCGAGACCGTAACGCTCGATCCACTGCGAGCGCTTGAGGCGACCGGTGGCGCACTGCGCCTGACCGCCATTGCGGGTCGAACAGCCCCAGCTGACCCGATTGGCCTCCAGCACGGTGGCCTTGATGCCGTACTTCTCGGCCAGCACGATGGCAGCGCTCAGACCGGTGAAGCCGGAACCGACGATCACCACATCGGCGTCGATATCGCCCATCACCGGGCCATCGTCTGCCGGCGGCTCGCCGGCGGTGGCGACCCAGTAGGTCGGCGCGTAATCGCGCCCTTCGCCGGGGGTGGCGCTCACCATCGGGTCATAGGCCGGGTCATACGGCCGGGAGGCCTGAGTGGCCGGGCGCTGTGGTGACTCGCTGCCCACCTCATCTAGCCGGGCGCCATGCTGCACGATAGTTTCCATCTCGAACACCTCCTCTCACCCACGGGGCGCACGCCACGACCTGACGCCATGACGCGCTGCCCCTGGGCAAAGACAGCTTCAGAAACCTCATCCCTGATCGATACGCCGCTGGCGCTCAGACGTTGACGGGCGGACGGTTCTTGCGGAAGGCATTCTTGATCGCGATCTTGCCGTCACGCAGCGTGAAGGCGTCGATCATGCGCGCTTCACTGCGCGCGCCATCGGCGGTGGTGCCGGTGTAGGTGCTGATGACGAAACCGCGCTCGCCCTCGGCGAAGATTTCCGCGTCGATCCACTGGGCATCCGGCGCGTTCTGCCAGGCGGCGGAGAGACCCGCACGCACGGCGTCCTGACCGGCGAAGGTCTTGCCTTCCAGCTCCGGCCCGGCGATGGCGAGGAATTCGCAGTCATCGGTCATCATCGACAGGCAGTCATCGATGTCGTGACGGTTGAGGGCGTCGCAGAAGGCAGTCAGCAGTTCGATGGTCGCTTGGTGAGTCATGGGTCGGGCTCCGCGGTCTTGTTGTTGGGCTTGTTGTTGGGCTTGTCGTTCGAGCGTGTCGTTTGAGCAAGGGCGACAGCAGGCGCTGCGCCATGACCCGAGACTACGCCGACACCTGCACTGCCCTTTAGCACCAGTTGACCACCAGCGATTGGGCCAGTTGGTACCAGCGCTGCTGCCCTGGTGCCAACTGGTCCCATCGCACCGCGCTGATGCCGTACCAAGGCCATCCGATCGCCGCCCTCGGACGATTCAGCCTGCGAGGGCCGTGGGCGCTGCCACGCCCGGTGGCGTGAAGGCCTCCGCTGACATGAAGCTCTCTCGCCCGAGCAGGATGTCACTGAGCAGGCGCGTGGCGGCGGGCGCCAGCACCAGACCATTGCGGTAGTGGCCGGCATTCACGTAGAGGCCGTTCAGCCCCGGCACCGCGCCGATGAAGGGCGTGCCATCCGGCGTGCCCGGACGCAGACCTGCCCAGTGATGTTCCGGCGCCAGATCCCCCAGCGCAGGCAGGATGCTCGCGGCGCTGGCATGCAACGACTCGCGCGCCTGCGTGGTAGTGGACTTGTCGAAGTCCTGATGCTCCAGGGTCGAGCCGATCAAAATCCGCCCATCGGCGCGCGGAATCACGTAGCGGCCATCGCACAGCACCACTCGCGACAATAGCGGCGCATCCACGCTGCAAAGCCCCGCCGCCACCGGATTGAACACCATCATCTGGCCCTTCACCGGGCGCACCGGCAGCAGTACGCCGGCGGCCGCCAGCAGCCTGCCACTCCAGGCGCCGCCACACACCACGACGTTGTCTGCGCTGACGGTCTCATCAACAAGCCGTGCGCCCGTGACACGCGACGGCGTGGCAAGCACCAGCTGGGTGACCTCGCACTCTTCACGCACCCGGATACGCGGGTGGGCCAGCAGACGCGCACGCAGCGCCTGACCGAGGCGCGGATTGCGGATGCTGCCCAGTGTCGGCATCCACAAGGCTTCCTGATGGCCCGCGACCAGATTCGGTTCACGCGCGTAGAGCGCCTCCTGACCGATCACCTCCAGCGGCTTGTGCTGGGTGCGCGCCCAGTCCAGGGCCAGCGCCTCGTCCTCGACCCGCAGGTAGATCAGCCCCTTCTGGCGATACTCCGGATCGATGCCGGTGGCGTCCTTGAGCGCCTCGGCAAGCCTGGGGTATTCGCCTTCTGACCAGCGTGACAGTGATGAGATGGCACTCGAATAGCGCCACGGATACAGCGGCGAGACGATACCGCCACCGGCCCACGATGCCTCGTGCCCGCACTGGCCGCGCTCCAGCAGCGTGACCGTCTGGCCGGCCTCGGCCAGCTGCCACGCCATCATCATGCCGATCACGCCGCCACCAATGATCAGGGTATCGCTCATCTGCCTTGCTCCTGCGGGGGAATGAATAATCACAAATCTCATATTTCGATACGATTTGCATTATTTTTAGAAACAAAGCTATATTCAGGCCATTGCCGCCGTCCGCTGGCCACTGCATTCCCCTGCAGCCTCTGCGGCCAGCCACCGACAAGAATGACGAGGGAGACACCCCGTGAGCGATGCCACCTTGACGCCTTCCAGCGATGCCCAACACCCTGCCAGCGATGCCGAGCAGCCGCTGCCCGCTGGCCAGTTGCAGGCCACCGAACTGCGCGGCGTGCGCGAGCTGTTCGATATCGACAGCGACCTCAAGGTGCCGGTCTTCCTGCATCGCGATGCCCATGTTCCGGAGATCGACACCGCCTACCGCTTCAATCCCGATGTTACCCTCGCCATTCTCGCCGGCTTCACCAACAACCGCCGCGTGATGGTTCAGGGCCTGCACGGCACCGGCAAGTCGACCCATATCGAGCAGATCGCCGCGCGCCTCAACTGGCCGTGCCTGCGCGTCAATCTCGATGGCCATGTCAGCCGGCTGGATCTGGTCGGCAAGGACGCCATCGTGATTCGCGACGGCGTGCAGATCACCGAGTTCCAGGAAGGCATCGTGCCCTGGTCGCTGACTCGCCCCATCGCGCTGATCTTCGATGAGTACGATGCCGGCCGTCCGGACGTGATGTTCGTCATCCAGCGCATTCTGGAGCGTGACGGCCACTTCACGCTGCTCGACCAGAATCGCGTGATTCGCCCGCATCCGCAGTTCCGACTGTTCGCCACCGCCAATACCGTGGGGCTCGGCAATCAGGACGGGCTCTATCACGGCACCCAGCTACTCAATCATGCGCAGATCGACCGCTGGAACATCGTCGCCAAGCTGGATTATCTGCCGCGTGAGGAAGAGGTGAAGATCGTGCTGGCGCGGGTGCCCGCCAAGGACAACGAGCGTGGCCGCGCCCTGATTCGCGCGATGGTCGCGGTGGCCGACCTCACCCGCAAGGGCTTCGCCAATGGCGACCTGTCGAGCCTGATGTCGCCGCGTACCGTGATCACCTGGGCGGAGAACTGCGAGATCTTCCGCAACCCGGCGCTGGCCTTCCGCCTCTCCTACCTCAACAAGTGCGATGAGCATGAGCGACCGCTGGTCGCCGAGTTCTATCAGCGTTGTTTCGCCAAGGAACTGGAGGAATCCGCGGCGCTGATGGAGAGCGACCTGATGGAGAGTGACCTGATGGATGAACAGGACAGTGACAAGGGAGTCCAGGCATGAGTGCGGCCCAGCAGGTACGTCGTCGTCAGCAGTATCTCGAGGAGCTTGCGGCGGCGAGTCTCGGGGCACTCAGCGGCCAGGCCGGCTGGGCCTATCGTGGGCGGCGCCTGAGCCGGCATGCTCGGGCGCTGCCATTGCGCACGCCGCATCTGCGGCTGGAAGAGAATGACTGTACGCTCGACAACTATCGCGCGGTCAGCGATGCCATCGCGCTGCGTCTGATCCACACCGACGAGGCGCTGCATCTGGCGGCGCGCCCGGCGCTGCCGGAAACCCGCCTGATCTATGATCTGCTGGAGCAGCTGCGTGTCGAGGCGCTGGTCGACCCTGACATGCCCGGCGTGAAGGAGAATCTGACGCGGCGCTTCACCGACTGGTGCCTGGCCTTCTATCACGCGGGCCTGACCGAGACGAGCAGCGGCATCCTCATCTACAGCGTCATCCAGTCGTGCTGGTCGCGCCTGATGGCCTGTGCGGTGATCCACGAGACGGAGGATTACATCGAGACGACGCGCGCCTCCTTCTATCAGGCGCTGGGCGCTGACATGGCGGGGCTGAGACGTACGCGCTTCGATCAGGCGGCCTATCAGCAGCATGCGCTGAACATCAGCCTGTGGCTGGAGCAGGAGCTGGCCGAATCGCTGGAGGAGCAGGGCGGCGAGGAGGATGACGACTCGGACGCCCGGCAGCGCTTCGCGCTGTTTCTGGAAAACGAGGATGAGGAAGCGAGCCTGCTCGACGAGCAGGCGGCAGCGCAGCTGCCGAGTCATCGGCGTGGCGCGCCGGAGGAATTGCTGCCCTATCAGGTGTTCACCACGGCCTATGACCGCGAGCTGGAACCTGCCAGACGCATGCGCGCGGCCCTGCTCGATGAGTATCGTCAGGCGCTGGATACGCGTCTGGCGGAGCAGAAGATCAACGTGCGGCGCCTGGCACGCCAGCTGGCGCGCCATTTCAGCTCTCCCAGGCGTGAGGGCTGGCACTTCGGGGAGGAGGAAGGAATCATCGATGGGCGGCGGCTGAGTCAGGTGATTTCCTCACCGGCCGAGCGGCGGGTCTTCCAGCGCGAGCGCTGGGTGCCCGAGGCCAGTGCCCAGGTCAGCTTCCTGATCGACTGCTCCGGTTCGATGAAGGTACATGGCGAGGCGGTGGCGATGCTGATCGAAACTCTCACCCGCGCACTCGACATGGCCGGTGTGCCCACCGAGGTGCTCGGCTTCACCACGGGTGCCTGGAATGGCGGCCGCGCCCTGAAGGACTGGCGTCGCGCCGGCAAGCCCGCGCGTCCGGGCCGCCTGAATGAAGTGCAGTATCTGATCTTCAAGCCCGCATCACTGGCGTGGCGACGTGCGCGCCGCCACTTCGGCGCCCTGCTCAAGGCCGATCTCTACCGCGAAGGCGTGGATGGCGAAGCCGTGCAATGGGCCTGCTCACGTCTCGCGGACAACGCCCCTGCCGACGAAGGCGCGCGCCGTCTGCTGGTCGTCATCTCCGATGGCAGCCCCTGTGACAGCGCCACCAACATGGCCAATGATGAACAGTACCTCGATAGCCACCTCAAGCAGGTCGTCGCGCAACAGACCCGCTCCGGCCGCCAGGCCATCCTCGGCCTCGGCGTCGGGCTGGACCTCAGCGCCTACTACCCCAACCAGCTGATCATCGATCTTGAGCGCACCCTCGACAACGCCCTCGCCGATGAAATCGTCTATCACATGGCGCTGGCGTGTCGGCATCAGGGGGTGTGAGCGCGAGGCGCACCATCATGTTTCCGTCACTCTTCACGGGAATGACCGTTCCACTCGATCACTGGCCGCCCACCACCTCGGCGGCGGGCTAGGACCCAGCGCCGCCTCCCCCTAACAGTATCCATCTGCCCCAGATGCCCTCTCCATAATGTAATTGCTGATGCAAACGTCCTTAATGCAAAAATGACGCTCTAAGACCGGTAAGACATAATGAAGTACTTTTCGACGCAACTATCCTACTTACACACTTTCATTTAAGCCATACCTCATATGCCAATAACGGTAGCTATAAATGTTACAACTGCAAAAAATATCGCCCATCTTTGTAGCCTTATGCTTGATATAGCCTGGCTTGTAGAATTAATAGTATCAAAAACGCTCTCAAGATACCTAACCTCCTTTTCAAGACGTTGAGCATCTTTATATGAGGCTTCTCTTAAGATTGTTTTTAAATCATGTTCACTTCGTTCATCCACGCTCCCAACTCTATTTAGACGAGGTAGTCCATACGTACTCCTTGCCTCGACCCCATTTTTATCATAGATATCTAAAACAACTGCTTTTATATCATATATCCATTCCATTGAAAGCTTTCTATAATCCTTCAAATTTCTTACAATCCTCTTATTATCACCACGCGATATATTATCTCGCATTTCGGAGAGTATGTAGCTATAGCTAGTCAAGAGAAAACCAACAGAGAACTCATTCATAATAGTCAAGACATCGCATTCAGCCCTCCTAATTAACTCAAAATCGGATGTATCTATACTATCCATACTGCTCATACTGTTTACACCAAAGGCATCTTTACGCCTACTATACAAATATAACTCACATTCAGAATTAATAACGGGGATACGAAAAGTGGAACCAATCCAATCACGTGAAGTCCAAAAACTATCTCCCGAGTCACATATAGAGCGAAACGAGGGTTTTTCTCTACATAGATCCGGTGAAATAACATTCGACTCCGAAACTATAAAATTAGTATTCGGGATACAAGAACCATCTATGTTCGAAAACACCCCAGGTATATTAGATTTAACCCATTGCGCACATACATCCTTACGCAATCTAAAAATATCACTTGACATACGCTCACGTATATTAGTTGGCATTTCAATATTATCAAAGTGATTTAAATCCTTACCTAGAAAAACAAATCTAACATAATCAATAAAACTATACCTCTTTCCGCGTGTAACTACAGCGGTATATTCAGAAGTTAAAATATCCTGTAATGATCCTGATACCTTTTTATCGAAAATGAAAAGAATATTTAACGCCGTGATACTGGGCGAGATAGAACATAAAGTTGGTTTTATTGAAACAACACCGCTTGGTAAAACAGCTTTTTCCCGACAATCAGTACTAAGTAATTTCCCCGTTCTATCTGAGACTATAGGTTCAAAATATTTTCGGCCAGAAAAAGTACCTCGACGTAGACTATTTATCCAATCACTAGCCGACTGATCGGAAAATCCTGAGTCGCCCCATCCTAATTTTTTAATTTTTTTTACGAGCTCTCTTGCTAAAGACGGCGTATAAAGCTCTGTTACCCATGTAGCAGGAAAGCTAATCATCTCATCAGATGGAATTTTGCTATATTCATTTTCGCAGTCAACTAAGTTTCTTTGAACAACAGAAGCACTCTTCTCTTTTCTAATGTACTTAAAGAGAAATTTGGATCTAAAAAATAGTAATTTTAAATAATTAATCATAGCTAACTTAACCCCAACTACAGCTTGATGGTGATATCGGTATTATGGTCAATGATATAACACTACTCCCAACAAGTGAATTTAAATCATGCCGAACAAAACTATATGTCCGGCATTGAAATAACTCAAAGAAATAAATCCAGCCTTACTGATTACGCTGCTGTGCCTGAACGACAGTCACCGCAATGACATTGAGGATGTCGGCGGTGGAGCAGCCGCGCGAGAGGTCGTTGGCGGGTTTGGCGAGGCCCTGGAGCAGCGGGCCGATGGCTTCTGCGCCGCCGATGCGTTCGGCGAGCTTGTAGCCGATGTTGCCGGCTTCCAGATTGGGGAACACCAGCACGTTGGAGGTGCCCTTGACGCGCGAGGTGGGCAGCTTGCGCTCAGCGATTTCCGCCACGATGGCGGCGTCGAGCTGCACATCTTCATCGATGGCGATATCCGGGCGTTGCTCGCGCACGCGATGCGCGGCCTGCACCACCTTGTCGACGGCGGCGTGATGCGCGCTGCCATTGGTGGAGAACGACAGCATCGCCACCCGCGGGTCTTCCCCGAGCAGAGCCTGGGCGCTGTCGGCAGCGGCCAGCGCGATCTGCGAAAGCTCCTCGGCGTCGGGGTCTATCACCAGCCCGCAGTCCGAGAAGATCATGCCGCCCTTCAGGTTGTGGAACGGCTTGCACAGCATCATCAGAAAAAAGCTGGAGACCAGCTTGCTGCCCGGCGCCAGCCCGAGCAGTTGAATGGCGGTGCGCACCACATCGGCCGTGGTCAGTACGGCGCCGGCCACCGAGCCATCCGCCAGGCCTTCGCGCACCAGCATGTTGGAAAACGTCAGTGGATCACGAATCTTCTCGGCGGCAAGCTCCATCGTCATGCCCTTGGCCGCGCGATGCGCGTGCAGCGCCTCGGCAAGCCTGGCGGTGTGCTCGGAGGTGGCGGGGTCGATCAGCATGAGCCGGGCCAGCGCCTGATCCTCAAGCCCCGCCTCTCTGGCGGTGGCGGCGATGACAGTGGGGTCGCCCACCAGCATCACCTGCGCCAGGCCCTGTTCCGCCGCATTCACCGCCGCCTGCACCACCCGCATGTCCTGCCCTTCGCAGAGCACGATACGGCGCGGGTCTGCCTTGGCCCGCGCCAGAATGTTGTTGAGTGCCTTCATGTCTGTCTCCTCGCTGCCCCTGCAGGCAACCGACACATCCAAAAAGCCCCGGACATCTGAAATGGCCGGGGCAAGGGAGAGCTCCAGTCCTGCTTGCGCGTCGCGCTATCGCTTGAACATCACGCTGCCATCCATGACCTGCACAGCGCGATCAGCGATCGGCGTTACACGTAATCCTGATACTTCTCGAGCAGACGCACCGGCTTCTTGAGGGCATCGCGGCGGAACGGGTCGCCCAGTTCGCGAGTACACATCACCTCGATGACGCAGGTCTTGCCTTCGTTCATCTGCATGTCGACGGCCTTCTTGAGGGCCGGGCCCACGTCTTCCAGACGGTCGACGGTGATGCCTTCGGCACCCATGGAGCGGGCGATCTCGGCGAAGCTCTGATTGTCCAGCTCACCGGCGACGAAGCGACGGTTATAGAACTCGACCTGGTTCTTCTTCTCGGCGCCCCACTGACGGTTGTGGAAGACGACAGCCGTGACCGGAATGTCGTGACGCACGGCGGTCATGATTTCCATCAGGCTCATGCCCCAGGCGCCGTCACCGGCGTAGGCGATGGCCGGACGTTCCGGCGCGGCAGTCTTGGCACCCATGATGGTCGGCAGCGCGTAGCCGCAGTTGCCGAAGCTCATCGGGGCGAAGAAGCTGCGCGGCTTGTCGAAGCGCAGATAGCTGTGGGCCACGGAGTTGATGTTGCCGATGTCGGTGGAGACCATGACATCTTCCGGCATGGCCTTTTCCAGCTCTCGCAGAACCTGACGCGGGTGCAGGTATTCGCCGCCGGAGAACGGCTTCTCATCCTTGGCCTCGTCGATGGCGTCGAGGCTGAAGGCGTCCTTCTCGTGGGTCCACTCGTCCAGCTCCGCTTCCCAGGCGGCCTTCTCTTCGCGGATGGTGCTGAGGCGCGAGTCCTTGGAGGCATCGCATTCCAGCGTGCGGCCTGCCAGGCGCTCGGTCAGGGCGATGGCCGCTTCACGCGCATCGCCGCAGATGCCGACGGAGATCTTCTTCACCAGGCCCAGCATCTTGTGGTCGGCGTCGATCTGGATGATCTTCGCGTCCTTCGGCCAGTAGTCCATGCCGTGCTGCGGCAGGGTACCGAACGGCCCGAGACGGGTGCCCAGCGCGATGACCACATCGGCCTGGGAGATCAGCTTCATGCCCGCCTTGGAACCCTGGTAGCCGAGCGGACCACACCACAGCGGGTGGCTGGCCGGGAAGGAATCGTTGTGCTGGTAGCTGTTGACCACCGGCGCGCCGAGACGCTCTGCCAGTGCCTTGCACTCCTCGACGCCATCGGCCATCACCACACCGCCACCGGAGACGATGACCGGGAACCTGGCGCTGGCCAGCAGCTCGGCCGCCTCATCCAGACTCTTGCTGCCACCCGGGCCGCGGTCGACACGTGCCGGCTTGGGAATCTCGCATTCGATCTCGCCATAGAAGTAGTCACGCGGAATGTTGAGCTGGGTCGGGCCCATCTCGGACATGGCGCGATCGAAGCAGCGACCGGTGTATTCCGCCATGCGCGACGGGTGAGTCACGTGGCCCTGGTACTTGGTGAATTCCTGGAACATCGGCAGCTGCTTGCATTCCTGGAAGCCGCCCAGGCCGATGCCGGTGGTGCCGGCTTCCGGCGTGACGATGACCACCGGGCTGTGCGCCCAGTAAGCGGCCGCGATGCCGGTGACGCAGTTGGAGATGCCCGGACCGTTCTGGCCGATCACCATGCCGTGACGGCCGGAGACACGAGCATAGCCGTCGGCCATGTGGGCAGCGCCCTGCTCATGCACCACCGGAATGAGGCGAATGCCGGCCGGCGCGAAGATGTCCATCGCATCCATGAAGGCGGAACCCATGATGCCGAACATGTCGGTGACGCCATTGGCGACCATGGTTTCCACGAAGGCCTCGGAAGGGGTCATCTTCTGCTTGCCCTGCACGACCTTGCGATTGTCTGCGCTGTCTTGAGTGCTCATGGCGTCTCCAACTTTTGAATTTTATGTTTATTGATACATTTAGTTCCGATTACCGAAACATGTGACCAAAATTAGCCCTCACCGAGCAGTCCGTCAAGCACGATTTCGAAAAATGATGAAAAACGCACCTTTTTTAGAAACTTCTTCCGATGAATGGAGTACTGTTACAGTAGGCGCAGCAACGCAAGGCACTGACGGGCCGCGCGTTTGCGCGCCATACTGCCCCGCGCATGACGGCTCGACACACGACCGCCCCGGCGCACGACCGTTCAGCGCACGGATCGAAAGAGGAAAACGCCCATGAACAGTGCCACCCAACCCCACACGAGCCTGCCGCATGACCGCAAGGACAGCGACACCGCCAGGGAAGGCAGCAAGATAGAGGGTGATACACCTGCCCAGCGCCTGCTGGCACTGCTGGAGGTGATCGCCGCCAAGGACCAGTTCTTCACGTTGCAGGGGCTGGTGGAAGAGACCGGCCTGCCCAAGCCGACGCTGCATCGCATGCTGCAGCAGCTGGAAGGCAGCGGCATGCTGCAGCGCGAGGCGGACAACCGCCATTACAGCAAGGGCAGCCGCCTGCGCCGTCTGGCGGAGAACCTGCTGCTCAACGACACCGTGCAGGGTGCCCGCCACGGCGTGCTCAACCGGCTGATGGAAGAGGTCGGCGAGAGCTGCAACATCACGGCGCTGTCCGGCAGCGAGGTGCTGTATCTGGACCGCGTCGAGACCCAGGCCCCGCTGCGCTTCTATCTGCACCCCGGTTCCCGGGTGCCGGTGCATTGCTCCGCCAGCGGCAAGCTGTTTCTGGCCCAGATGCCGCCCGCCCAGCGCCGTCGTCTGCTGACCGGCACGCCGCTGAACGCGATGACACGCAATACCCTGACCGACATCGAATCCGTCGAGGCCGAGATCGAGCAGGTCCGCCAGCAGGGCTTCGCGCTGGATGACGAGGAATTCCTGCCCGGGCTGGTGTGCATCGCGGTGCTGGCGCCCAATCCCGATGGGCCCTCCAACATCGGCGTGGCCATCCAGGCGCCGGTGATGCGCCAGTCGCGCGAGGACATGCTCAAGCATCTGCCGGCACTCGAGCGCGCCGCCCGCGATATCGCCGCCATCCAGCGTGGTGCGATACCCTCCGCCTGAGGCCAGCGGGCTGGAGCTGGAGCTGGGCCTGGGAAAGAAGAGCGACAGGCACAAGGTCATGCTTCCCGTGACGCGCATGAGGGGCTAGCCTGTCGGACTGCCTTTTACACACCACGTCGAGAACACCATGTCCGCCAGCGATGCCTTGCGTCTTGTCCTGCTTTCCAGCCTCTGGGGCATGTCTTTCATCTTCATGCGCGTGGCTGCGCCGGAATTCGGCCCGACCACGCTGATCCTGCTGCGCATGGGCATCGGCGCGCTGGTGCTGGCCCCGCTGCTGCTGGGCGTGGGCCGGTTGAAGCTGCTGTGGGAACACAAGGGCCCGCTTGCGGTGCTGGGGCTGACCAGTCAGGCGCTGCCCTTCTGCCTGCTGGCGCTGGCCACCACCCAGCTGGAAGCCGGTTTCACCTCGCTGATCAATGCCACCACGCCGCTGTTCACCGCGCTGCTGGGCATGGCGCTGTTCGCCACGCCGATCCAGAAGCAGCAGTATCTCGGCCTGGCCGTGGCCTTCAGCGGTGTCTATGTGCTGTCGAGCGATCGCCTCGACTTCCAGCTCGGCGGCGATGGCTGGTTCATCCTCGCCGCCCTCGGCGCGACCTTCTGCTACGGCTTCGCCTCCAACTTCTCGCGCCAGCGCCTGAGTCACCTGCCCTCACCGGTGCTGGCTGCAGGCAGCTCGCTGATGTCGTCCCTGCTGCTGCTGATTCCGGGCCTGTGGATGTGGCCGACGACCAGCGTCAGCCTGGAGGCCTGGGGCAGCGCGATCGCGCTGGCGGTGCTCAGCACCAGCCTGGCCTTTCTGATCTTCTTCCGCCTGCTGGCCAGCGCCGGCGCCACCGCGACCACCTCGGTGACCTTCCTGGTACCGGTCAGCGCGCTGCTATGGGGCAACATGCTGCTCGATGAGGTGATCGATGCGCGCATCCTCACCGGCATGGGCATCACCCTGCTGGGCACCGCCATCGCCACCCGTCTGATTCGCCTGCCGACACGTCAGAAAGTCGCCTGACCGCTGGCCTGGCCACATAATGCAAGAAGGCCCGCCCCTGAACATGAGGTTCATGGGCGGGCCTTCTGGTTTATGGGGCTTTTGCTTTATGGGGCTTTGGTTTTAGAGCTTTTGGGGGCTGGAGAGCTCAGACACTGGCCATTCGGGTCAAGCGACTCAGCCATTCACTCAAATCAGCCGGTCAATCACATCAGCCGGTCACTCAAATCAGCCGGTCAACCGTATCAGCCCGCCGCTTCCTCGGCGGCATCGGCCAGCGCTTCGAAGACACGCGCCACGGCTTCCGCGCCCGGGTCGCTGTTGCCGACCAGATGCGCGGCGGGCACGTAGGCGGAGCGTCCGGCGCGTGCGCGCTCCATCGCGGCGGTGGCATCCGCTCCCTCACGGGCGGCGCGCGCCATGCCACCCCAGTCGACACGCCCACCCGGGGTGGCCTGCAACGAAGACTGCAATGCCTCCAGCGCCGGCAACAGCGCATCCAGCAGGCTGCGGTCGCCGCGTGAGGCGCCGCCGTAATGCTGCATGCGGGCGACGCCGTGACTCAGGGCATCGTGCCAGCGCTGGCTCATTGGCGCCTGGCCATGCGTGTCCGACTGCTCCTTCCAGCGGGTGGCGGCGGCGGTGAACAGCGTCGAGAGCAGCACACCACTGGAGCCACCCATGCCGTGGGCCAGCTGCTTGCCGATGGTGGCCATCAGCTCGCCGGAATCACCACATGCCAGCTCGCAGTCTTCCAGCGCTTCGATCACCGCGCGCGCGCCACTGGCGAAGGTGCTGCCGGTATCACCGTCGCCGCTGATGGCATCGAGTCGGTCGAGATCCGCCTCGCTGGCAAGCAGGACTTCCAATGCCGCGCGCAGGCGTTGCTCGACCTGCGGATCGCCCGGCAGGCCGGCACGCGATTTCACGCCACGGGCGGCACGCGCCTGGCAGTCGGCCTTGGCCTGGGCACGTCTGGCATCCGAGGCCTCATCACTGGCGGTTCTGACGGCGTCCTGACTCGGCGTGAAGTGCGCCAGTGGCGTCACCGATTGCACGCCCGGCCAGGCCACCGGCGCGCAGCTGGCGCTGAGCGCCTCTTCTAGCAAGCTATCCAGCGGCAGCAGCGTCAGCGAGAAACCGTGCATGTCCAGCGAGGTCATCAGCGGTTGCGGGCCGACCACGGCATGGATGCCCAGCGCCTGCAGCGACGGATGGGTCAGCGCTTCTTCCAGCAGCAGGCTGCGCTCCAGCGCCGAGCAACCGCCCAGATCATTGATCAGCAGCAGATGGCCGCTGGCCGGCAGGTCGCCGCCGACATCCTTGCGCGAATGACCCTGCACCAGCGCCGTGACCACGGTGTCCATGACCGCATGCACGCCGTGGGTGCCCGAGTTGCTGCCAAGCTCCAGCGCCATGGCGCCCGGCTCGCCGTGAATGCCTAGCCCCAGTTCCGGTGCGCGCTGCTCACGCGGCTTGCCGGGATGACGGCCGACATTGAAGGCCACGCCCAGGGTTGAACAGCTGTCGCCGACGCGACGCGCGATGGCGGTGATTTCCTTGAGGCCCGCCCCCCGTGCCGCCAGCGCACCGGTGACCTTGTGCACCAGCAGCGTGCCGGCCAGCCCACGCGGCTGCGGATTGTCGGGCAGCGCCACATCGTCGGCGACGATGACCATCTCGACCTTGAAGCCTTCCTGGCGCGCCCGCTCGGCGGCCAGCCCGAAGTTGAGGCGATCCCCGGTGTAGTTCTTGACGATCAGCAAGGCCCCGGCCTCACCGGTGACTTCGCGGATCGCCGCCAGCACGGCGTCCACCGTCGGCGAGGCGAACAGCTCACCACACACGGCGGCTGTCAGCATGCCAGCACCGACGAAGCCTGCGTGCGCGGGTTCATGCCCCGAGCCGCCACCGGAAATCAGCGCGACCTGATCACGCGCCCAGTCATCACGCGCCCAGTCATCACGCACTACCAGGCGCATGCCACTGGCGGGGTCTGACAGCCGCACGCCACTGCCATCCGGGTGGCGCAGTCGTGCGCAGCCTTCCAGGGCCTCGCCGACGACCTGGCGTGGCTGATTGATGAACTGTCGGCCAGACTCGCTGCTACTCATCCTTCTCTCCTTGAGGACACTCGCCCTGCTGATAAAGGCGGCACTGGAGGCCGCCGCTCATGCCTGTCCTGTGCCACGACGCTTCCATGACGCTCGGGGCCTCGGCTCATCCTGCCTTGCCGCTCCCCCAGCGTCGTTCGCGACCTTGCCGGATGCAATAGTCATATCAGAAAATGATGGCATTCGCGCTGCAGCGTTGTGCCACGCCCATCAGTCGAGTGGCCTGAAAGACAAAAGCCCCCCGACGCCTGCGCGTGCGGGGGGCTTGGAATGCCGAGTGTCACCGGGGCGTGTATTCAGGGTCATGCCTCTCACCTTTCCTCTCTCACCTTTCCTCTCTCACCTTTCTTCTCTGGCCTTGATGCCGCGGCTGGCTGTCTCGCTGGCAGGGCCGGTGGCAAGGGCGCCTGACGAGGTGGTGGCGATGAGGCAGGCCTCAGTGCCGGTGCCGGCTCCAATTTGGGCTCCGGTTCCGGTTCCGGTTCCGGTTCCGGTTCCGGTTCCGGCTCCGGTTTCGGCGCAGGTCTCAGCTTCGATTCAGCCTCCGGATGCAGCCAGGAAGGCAGCCGACTGGCGGGGGCCTGCTGACTCGCGGTCCGGTTGTCGCCCTCGCGGTCTTCCCGCGTCGAGTGAACCTTGAAGCCGTGCTTGCCGTGGTGCTTGACTCGATACATCGCCTGATCGGCCTGTTCCAGCGCCAGCCCGAAGCGATTGTCGGCTTCGCGCCCGAAACAGATGCCGATGCTCAGGCCGACGCAGCCGAGGCCACCGCTGATCTCGAGGGGATGCGCGAAGCGCTCCAGCCAGCGACGGGCGATATGTTCGACACGCGGCAGTGTCATGCGGGGCAGCTGAAAGAGGAATTCATCGCCGCCGAAACGCGCCGAGAGATGCTGGTGGATGCTCAGTCGATGCAGCTCATCGTTCAGGCCATGCGCGACCAGCACCAGCACTTCATCGCCGGCACGATGGCCGAACTGGTCATTGACCTGCTTGAAGCCGTCAAGGTCGATGAAGATCAAGGCACTGTCATCGGCCAGCGGTCGCTGATGCCAGCTGTTGATGGCCTGACGATTGGCAAGCCCCGTCAGGGCATCGGTGCTGGCCAGCGCATTGAGGCGCGCTTCGTAGTCTTTCTCATGACTGATGTCGGTATGCGTGCCCAGCAGGCGCAGGGCATCGCCGTGCTCATCGCGTTCGACTACCCGCCCGCGGTCGGCGACCCAGGTGATGCTGCCATCGCGAGCCAGCATGCGATGCACGACCTGATAGACCTCGGTGCGCCCCTCCAGGTGGTCATTGAGGTTGGCGAGCACTTCCTCGCGGTCTTCCGGGTGCAGGTGCTCACGCCAGACATCGAAATGGGCGTTCAGCTCGCCCGGCTGGTAGCCCAGCATGCGTCCCCAGCGATAGTTGAAGATGGTGAGCTTGCCGCTGGGCACCTCGAGTTGCCAGAGGCGCAGGCCGGTACCGTCGAGCGTCGCCGACAGTTTTTCCTCCAGTCCCGCCAGTCGGCGTTCAAGGCGGGCCTTGTCGCGCTCCATCTGCTTGAGTGCTTGTTCCAGTGATTGTTCACGCAGACTCTTGTGTGCCATGCCAGGCCCCCGGTCGACTCCTTGTCCTGCATCCTGTTTATCCATCGGCACCACGGCGAACTCCCTGTTCGCTTGCCGATGCATCGCTCACGGTCTTCTGTTCTGTCTTGTCGTTCTGTCTTGTCGTTCTGTCTTGTCGTTCTGTCTTGTCGTTCTGTCTTGCGATGCTCTTCCTAGCATCCTTCGCGCTTCGCTACCCAGCTTGGTGACTGGGCGGCTGTCGCCCGCTCGAGGTCAATAAGCATTAACTGTAGCTTAAATATCTAAAGCAGAACCTACCGATATAACGTTAAGATGTGACAGCTCGGATGCCGAAAGAATCCCGACGAAAGTCTAAATGACATCAATAGCGCAGAAATGCGCAAGCCATGTGATGTTTGCGCAGCGCGCCCAGGCATCAACGCATCAGCACCTCAGAGCACAAAAGCATCAGCACCTCAGGGCGCACAAACATCAGCGCGTCAGAGCGCCAGCTCGCCACCCTTGGCCACGGCGCGCTGAAAGGCCTCGCGCTGACGGATGCGGGCCAGCCATTCCTGGATATTCGGGTGATTCTTGAGCCCCTGGCGCGCATCAAGCACCTGGATCGGGAAGCTCATCTGGATATCGGCACCGGTCAGCGAGTCACCGGCAAGCCACTGGCGATGCTCGAGACAGGTATCCATGTAGGCGAGATGCGCCTTGATCTCCGGGCTGATGAAGCTGTCATTCACGCCCTTGGCCAGCTTGCGCGAGATCGGGCGCACCAGCCACGGCACCGGTGGCTTGTCGAGACGCGAGAATACCAGCCTGAGTATCAACGGCAGCATCGCCGAGCCCTCGGCGAAGTGCAGCCAGAAGCGATAGTCACGCTCGGCCTGGCTGCCGGCGGGCGGGCGCAGGTGTGCGGTGCTGCCGCTGCCCTGGCCGGCGTACAGATCGATCAGGTATTCGATGATCGCCCCGGACTCGGCGACCACCACCGGCTCGGCATTCTCTCCCGCCAGCGTGGTGTCGGTGATGATCGGCGCCTTGCCCAGCGGGTGTATCTCCTTCAGCGCCTTGGGCGCACGCATGCTGTTGCTGTCGCGGGCATAGGTCTGCAGACGGTATTCAAGATTCAACTCTTCCAGCAGCCACAGGATGCGCTGCGAGCGCGAGTTTTCCAGATGGTGAACCGTGATCATGGGCGTGCTCCTGAAGGTAGGGTCAAGTGCGCAGCGGTCAGCTCCGGGGGCGATCAGCGCTCGAAGATGCTGTCACCCAGGTCATCGATGGTGCGCTTCGCCTTGAGCAGGGTCAGCTCCACGGCGCCCTCTTCGCCCGGCACGGTGTCGGAGCGCTCGAAACGGTGCTCCAGCATCTCGCCGCCTTCCACCGGCTTGCGGATCACGCCCGACACCCGATATTGACCATCGTGCTTCTGCGGCATCGCCACGATCAGATAGCCCTTGTATTCGGTGGCTTCCGGTTCCTTGACCGGCGCAGGCTCGCCTGCGGCAAACAGTTTCTTCAGCATACCCAGCATGAGACATCTTCCTTGGCCGGCTCTCGTGACGCTCGCCGGCGGTTCACGTGCAGAAATGAGAATGAAATGGCGCTTGTGTCAGCATCGCATGCCCCCGTGGGGGTGAACAGCGCTCGGCCGACCACCAGATAGCACGACGCCGACCCCTATGGCAGCGAATGGCTGCAGCAGGGGCCGGCGTCATGGTGTTCCGAGATCAGGCTATCGGATCAGAGATTACTCGATGCCACGTCCCTTGCTGGCCGCGATACGCAGGCGCAGGGAGTTCAGCTTGATGAAGCCGGCAGCATCTTTCTGGTCGTAGGCGCCCGCGTCGTCTTCGAAGGTCGCGATGGACTCATCGAACAGCGAATCTTCGGACTGACGGCCGACGACGATCACGTTGCCCTTGTAGAGCTTGAGACGCACGACGCCGTTGACGACCTTCTGGGACTCATCGATGGCCGCCTGCAGCATGCGACGCTCCGGGCTCCACCAGTAGCCGTTGTACACAAGCTCGGCGTACTTGGGCATCATCTCGTCCTTCAGGTGGGCCGCTTCGCGGTCCAGGGTGATGGATTCGATGGCACGGTGAGCACGCATCATGATGGTGCCGCCCGGTGTTTCGTAGCAGCCACGCGACTTCATGCCGACGTAACGGTTCTCGACGATGTCGAGACGGCCGATGCCGTTGGCGCCGCCGACCTTGTTCAGGTACTCGAGCACTTCGTGAGCGGCCATTTCCTTGCCGTCGATGGCAGTGATATCACCCTTCACGTAGGTCAGGTCGATGTAGGTCGCGTCATTCGGCGCCTGCTCCGGGCTGACGCTCCAGCGCCACATTTCTTCTTCGCACTCGGTCCACGGGTCTTCCAGCACGCCACCTTCATAGGAGATGTGCAGAAGGTTCGCGTCCATGGAGTACGGAGACTTCTTCTTGTTCTTGGCGTAGTCGACTTCGATACCGTGCTGCTCGCAGTATTCCATCAACTTCTCGCGGGAGTTCAGGTCCCACTCACGCCACGGCGCGATGACCTGGATGCCCGGCTTCAGCGCGTAGGCGCCCAGCTCGAAACGCACCTGGTCGTTGCCCTTGCCGGTCGCACCGTGGGAGATGGCGTCGGCGCCGGTCTCGTTGGCGATCTCGACCAGGCGACGCGCGATCAGCGGACGTGCGATGGAGGTGCCCAGCAGGTACTCGCCTTCATAGATGGCGTTGGCACGGAACATCGGGAAGACGTAATCGCGGACGAAGGTCTCGCGCAGGTCTTCGATGTAGATCTCCTTCACGCCGAGGGCTTCTGCCTTGGCACGCGCCGGCTCGACTTCCTCGCCCTGACCGAGGTCAGCTGTGAAAGTCACGACTTCACAGTTGTAGGTTTCCTGCAGCCACTTGACGATGACTGAAGTGTCCAGGCCGCCGGAGTAGGCGAGAACGACCTTTTGCACGTCGGACATGCTTGACTCCTGAGTTGATGCTTGTAGTTCCCGCGTACCACTGATGAACGCCGTGGCCGCAGGTGGGGTTGGATCGCCCGGTCCAGACGAGCGAAGACCGCGCAAGCGCAGCCGCTCATCTACCCGAATCACGATGTGAGGCCGATTATAGCGAGGCTGGCACCTCACCGATACTGCCAGGAGGGCCAGAGACACCCCGGCACGCGGCCAGCGCCGCGACGCGCCCTTTTCGCCCTGCTACAATTGGCCACCTTGAGCGTCGGCGATACGCACGGCGCAGCACGAGATGCAATGACGGGATTGGAGATCTTGATGACCCAGGCGAGCGAGCGCACGCAGATGGCACAGCGCTTCCGTGGCTTTCTGCCAGTGGTGGTCGACCTCGAGACGGGTGGTTTCAATGCCGCCGGTGATGCAATGCTCGAGATCGCTGCCGTCACGCTGACCATGGACGACGATGGCAACATGGTGCCGGATGCGACCTATGCCTTCCACGTGGCCCCCTTCGAGGGCGCCAACATCGAACAGTCGGCACTGGATTTCACCGGTATCGATCTCGACAACCCGGTGCGCAAGCAGGTCGCGGTGGCCGAGAATCAGGCGCTGGGCGAGATCTTCAGCCCGGTGCGCAAGGCCATCAAGGCGCACGGCTGCACGCGTGCGGTGCTGGTCGGCCACAATGCGGCCTTCGATCAGGGCTTCCTGAACGCGGCAGTCGAGCGTTGCGGCATCAAGCGCAATCCGTTCCACCCGTTCTCGTGCTTCGATACCGCTTCGCTTGCGGGTCTGGTCTATGGCCAGACGGTACTGGCGCGCGCCTGCCGTGCCGCCGGCATCGAGTTCGACAACGCCTCCGCCCACTCGGCGCGTTATGACACCGAACGTACCGCGGAGCTGTTCTGCGCGATGGTCAACCGCTTCAAGGACCTGGGCGGCTGGGACCTGGCGATGAAGGAACAGGGCATGAATGACGAGGTGCCGGTCTCGCTCGACGCGCCCGCGCCCTGACTGGCAGAGCTTCTGACAGCTTCTCCGGCTGACAGGCTCCCCTAGAGCCAGAAAAGAAAACGCCCCCGCAGCCAGGCTGCGGGGGCGTTTTTTCTGAACGGCATTTGCCTAGATCAGCGCGTGTCAGATCCAGCAGGTCAGATCAGACTGCCGATCACTCGGCGGAAGCTGCCTGAGCGGCCTGCTTGATCATCGGCTCCAGCTCGCCGCTCTGGTACATCTCGACCACGATGTCGCAGCCGCCGACCAGCTCGCCGTTGATCCACAGCTGCGGGAAGGTCGGCCAGTTGGCGTACTTCGGCAACTCGGCGCGGATGTCCGGGTTGTCGAGGATGTTGACGAAGGCGAAACGCTCGCCGCAGGACATGACGGCCTGCACGGTCTGCGCAGAGAAACCGCACTGCGGCAGCTGCGGGGTGCCCTTCATGTACAGGAGGATCGGGTTCTCGCCAATCTGCTTTTCGATCGATTCGATGGTAGTGCTCATGTGCAATCCTCGGACGGTGGGCGCAAGGCCCGTGAGTGTCATTCCCTCATTCTACTGGGGGTAAGCCATGAATTCAGCCCCCGATAGTGCCCGAGTTGTAGATTGCTGTCTGCAGCAGCGCGCATCGGCACTGCAGCGCGCGCCATGGCTGCCCTGATAACGGCGCGAGCGTTGCACGCTCGCGCCGAGCTGGCTAGGATGGCTCTTTTGACAGGCAGCGCCATCCGGGCGCCGTGATCGTCGGCGACTTCCTTCCCTCCGACGCATGGCGCCCTTTTCGATGGTGCTGCCCGAGACCCTGACAGGAGCCCGCTCGATGGCCACCCGGCACTTTCTGACCCTGCTTGACCTTTCTCCGGAAGAACTCGACTACCTCATCCAGCGCGCCATCACCATCAAGGATGGGCTGAAGAAGGAAGGTCCGGTCTATACGCCGTTCGCCAACCGCACCCTGGCGATGATCTTCGAGAAGTCCTCCACGCGCACCCGCGTGTCCTTCGAGACGGCCATGGCGCAATTCGGTGGCCATGCGCTGTTCCTGTCACCGCGCGACACCCAGCTGGGCCGTGGCGAGCCGATCGGCGACACCGCCCGCGTGCTGTCCGAGATGGTCGATGGCGTGATGATCCGCACCTTCGCCCATTCCGACATCGAAGCCTTCGCCGACGCCTCCAGCGTGCCGGTCATCAATGCGCTGACCGATGACTATCATCCGTGCCAGCTGCTGGCCGACGTGATGACCTGGACCGAATGCCGTGGCTCCGTGAAGGGCAAGACAGCGGTCTGGATCGGCGATGGCAACAACATGTGCCACTCCTGGATCAACGCCGCGCGTCAGTTCGATTTCAACCTGCGCATCTGCTGCCCGGAAGGCTACGAGCCGGACAGCGAGATCGTCGCGGCGGCTGGCCAGCGCGTCAGCATCCATCGTGACCCGCAGCAAGCCGTGCAGGGCGCGGACCTGGTGACCACCGATGTCTGGGCCTCCATGGGCCAGGAAGAAGAGCAGCTCAAGCGTGAAGCCGACTTCGCCGGTTTCCAGGTCGATGAAGCCATGCTCGACAAGGCCGCCGACGATGTCATCTTCCTGCACTGCCTGCCGGCACACCGCGGCGAAGAGATCAGCATGGGGCTGCTGGATGACCCGCGCGCCGTCGTCTGGCAGGAAGCAGGCAACCGCCTGCACGCCCAGAAGGCACTGCTCGAGTTCCTGATGCTGGGTCGCCAGGACTGAGCCATCAGCACTGAAGCTCAGGACTGAGCCGCCGCCTGCATCCACGCAGGCGGCGCTCGCGTATGCTCAAGCGAGACGGACACTCCCCTGCCCCGTTGCCTTCATCGCCATCCGGACTGACCTGCCATCATGCAACCGCTCCTTCAGATCGATTCGCTGGAATGTCGCTACGACACCACCGTCGTGACTCGCGACATCAATTTCTCCCTCAACAAGGGTGACATTGCCTGCCTGCTCGGCCCCTCCGGCTGCGGCAAGACCACGCTGCTGCGCGCGATTGCCGGCTTCGAACCGGTAGCAATGGGCGAGATTCGTCTCGAAGGCGAGGTGCTGTCCAGCGCGACTCATCTGACTGCGCCAGAGCAGCGCCATGTCGGCATGGTCTTCCAGGATTACGCGCTGTTCCCCCATCTGAGCGTGGCGGACAACGTGGCCTTCGGTGTGCGCCGCATGACCCGTGAAGCGCGCAATGACAAGGTGACGGAGCTGCTGACCCTGGTCGGCCTCGCCCACCTCGGCGAGCGCTTCCCACATGAACTGTCCGGTGGCCAGCAGCAGCGCGTGGCCCTGGCTCGCGCGCTGGCACCGGAGCCGCGCATTCTGCTGCTCGATGAGCCGTTCTCGAATCTGGACGTGGAGCTGCGCCGTCAACTGAGCCAGGAGGTGCGGCGGATTCTCAAACACCTCGGCATCAGCGCGGTGCTGGTCACGCATGACCAGAATGAGGCCTTCGCGATGGCCGACCAGATCGGCGTGATCCACGGCGGTCATCTGCAGCAGTGGGACACGCCGTTCAACCTGTATCACGAACCCGCCACGCGCTTCGTCGCCAACTTCATCGGCCAGGGCTATTTCATCCCCGGCACGCTGAAGGACAACGAATGCGTGAGCACGGAGCTGGGCGTGATTCGCGGCAACCGTGCCTATCCGTATGCACCCGGCACGCCGGTGGATGTGCTGCTGCGCCCGGATGACCTGGTGTTGGCCGAAGGGGATTCGGAAGCGACCGACCTCAAGGCACGCGTGCTCAGCGCGACCTTCGCCGGTACCAGCACCCTCTACCGGCTGGCGCTGCCTTCCGGGCGGGAAGTCGAGGCGGCCTTCAACAGCCATCACGACTACCAGCCCGGTGAGCGGGTCATGCTGCGTATCCAGGCCGATCACCTGATCCTCTTCGAGCGTGTCGAGGAGAGTGAAGCGGTGCTCTAGTACCCCACGAGCAGGATGATCGCCAGCCATGAAAAAACGGCCTCCTTTCGGATGGCCGTTTTTTCTTGCCCCGCTGGTGGCGTGTCGCTATTTGAACTGACTCCATTGCTTGGGCGACTGCCCGTACAGACGCTTGAATTCGCGACAGAATTGCGACGAGCTCACATAGCCCACGGCCATGGCCGCCTCGCTGACGGTCTTGCCATTGGCGATCTGCATGGCAGCGGTATTGAGGCGCATGGACTTCACGAACTGGATCGGCGACATCGTGGTCGCCTGCTTGAACTTGCGGTGGAAGACGGCGCGACTCATGCCGACCCGCCCGGCCATGTCTTCAATGCTGACCGGCTCATCCAGTCGACTGGACAGGTAATCGATCGTCCGCGCGATCTCATTGCCCACCCCGAAGGCCCGTCGCGCCGACTCCCCCGCCTCACCCTTCAGGACGGCGTAGTAAAGCTCCCGCAGCCGCCCTTCTCCCAGTATCGCCGCGTCAAGGGGGTTCTGCGCCACCTGCAGCAGTCGCAACAAGGCATCGCTGAAGGCGGCGTCCCAATGCGCCAGGGCAAGCCCCGGCGGCAGTGGGCCGCTGCCCGGCTTGCGCACAAGCCCCGCAGCGCTTTCCATCTCGATGGCAAGCTCCGTCATCACCCGCGTGTCCAGCGAGACGTACACGCCCAACAATGGCATCTCTGGCGAGGCCGTGGGGGCGCCCGCCTCGACCGGCATCGAGATGGGACAACATAGATACTGGCGGCTGTCGTAGACATGCCGCTCGCCGTCCAGTATCGCCTCCTTGGCACCGCTGACGATCACCACCACGGCGGGTTCATAGATGGCCGGCGCGCAACGAACGGGCTCCATCATGCGAAAGAGCTGCACGCCCTTCACTGCGGTCTCTCGAATGCCTTCCTCATGGGCGAGGCTCGCCACGAGTCGTGTGATCTCTTGTCTGCTCATGTCGCCAATCTAGCGCCATGCCTGCCTCTCATCAACAACTTGAGACGATCAGGCAATGATTGGCGGCAATTTCAGCCAATCACGAACCCGGGTGAGATTTACCACCTATTCCAATCAGCATTGGCAGACCCGGGCACCGGCGGCTATATATGTGAAGCAGACAGGGGCGAGCTGAAAGCCGGGCACAAAAAAGCGGCCACCCCGAAGGATGACCGCTTTTTCAAGAATTCTGGTGGAGCCTAGCGGGATCGAACCGCTGACCTCAACACTGCCAGTGTTGCGCTCTCCCAGCTGAGCTAAGGCCCCTAATCAGACTGTCATGTCATGTGTCACCTGCAGGCAAGTGGGCACGTGAAACCTGGACAGACTTGTCGCGAGTCATGGTGGAGCCTAGCGGGATCGAACCGCTGACCTCAACACTGCCAGTGTTGCGCTCTCCCAGCTGAGCTAAGGCCCCGTCTTCACGATGGAGCGCATATTACAGAGCGACGAATACGTCGTCAACCTCTTATTTTTGCTGCGCTTTGTGGAGTGCGTGAAGTCTACGGGTCACATCGCGAGGCACGATTTACCGCAGCGGCTCGCTCACTGTCACACGGCCGACGACAAGGAGCAGGATCACGCTAGCACTATATCAGCAGTGGTTATCCTGAGCGCGACTCACTGGATGACAGGGCATCGACAAGCCCTTGTCCAATGGGTACATTGGATCGCGCATTCACTTCACTACTTATTGACACCTTTACTGGAGCCGCCTTGATCAAGGTTCTTGTCGCTGACGACCACCACCTGGTGCGTACCAGCATCGTCCGTACCATTGAGCTAGAGGATGGGCTCAAGGTGATTGCAGAAGCCTCGGATGGCGAAACCGCGATCAAACTCTGCCGTGAGCACAGCCCGGATATCGTGCTCATGGACATCCGCATGCCCGGCGTCGATGGCCTGGAAGCCACACAGAAGATCGTGCGCAGCCTGCCCGACGTCAGAGTCATCGTGCTGACCGCCTATCTGGAAGAGTCCTTCGCCAAACGCCTGCTGGAAGCGGGAGCCTTCGGCTTCATCTCCAAGGGCACGCCCTTTGACGAGATGATTCGCGCCATCCATCAGGTGGCCGCAGGCGAACGCTATCTATCCCCGGAAATCGCCCAGCGCCTGGTGTTCTCGGGCATGGACACCCAGCGCAGCAATCCCTTCGATCAGCTGTCGAGCCGCGAGCTGCAAGTGGCGACGATGATCGTCAATTGCCATCGCGTCAGCGAGATCTCGGACCGCCTGCACCTGAGCCCGAAGACGGTCAACACCTACCGCTACCGCATCTTCGACAAGCTTGGCGTAACCAGCGACGTGGAGATGACGCATCTGGCCATGCGTCACCAGCTGCTGGATGACTACGTGCTGGACCGTCCTGACGAGGCTTGAACAAGCACACCTTGCTAGCCCGTCACACACTGCAGGCCCGCGCTGCTCGTGACACTCCCGAGCAGCGCCGTCAACGCCTCATGCAAGAATGTCACCTTCCCGGGTGGCGTTCTTGCATGAGGCGTTTCTGTCTGAGGCGTTTCTGTCTGAGGCGTTCTTGAGTGGCACGTCCTGATCGGGCCGGTCATGACAGCAGGCATTGCAGCATGGCAGCGTCGCCCCCATGCCTGCGAGCAATCGCCCTTGTTTGATAGACTCGAGGCATCTCTGGACGAGGAACCTCATGGCCAAGCAGCACACTGATCCCACGATGACGGACACCACTTCTCAGTCACCCGAGAATGAGCAGCCATCTGGCAATCCTGCCCAGCCTGAAGGCTCGCCAGCCCGTGATGCCAGCGCGCAGGCTGACAGTCGCGCACGCAGCGATGCCGCACGGGTCTCCAGCCGTCTGATCACCAGTGACGCCAGCAGTGACCTGCTGCAGGGCAGCGAGGCGACCGGCTTCGATGCTCGCCATTTCCTCAAGCATGTCAGCGATGCACCGGGCATCTACCGCATGCTGGATAGCGCAGGCGACGTGCTGTATGTGGGCAAGGCCAAGCGCCTCAAGGCACGCCTCTCCAGCTATTTCCGCAACACCGGCCTGAATGCCAAGACCCAAGCGCTGGTCGGGCGCATCGCCGATGTGCAGGTCACCATCACGCGCAGCGAGACCGAGGCCCTGCTGCTGGAGCAGACCCTGATCAAGGAGCTGCGCCCGCCCTACAACATCCTGCTGCGTGACGACAAATCCTACCCTTACGTCTTCATCAGCCAGCACCACGACTATCCGGCGCTGGAGTTCAAGCGCGTGCGCCACAAGCGCAATGACGGACGCTACTTCGGCCCCTACCCGAGCAGCGTCGCGGTGCGCGAGTCTCTGACCCTGATGCAGAAGATCTTCCGCCTGCGCAATTGCGAGGATTCGGTGTTCGCCCACCGCGAGCGCCCGTGCCTGCAATATCAGATCAACCGCTGCACCGCGCCGTGTGTCGACTACATCAGCAAGCAGGATTATCGCCGCGACATGGAACATGCGGTGATGTGCCTGAACGGCCAGAGTGACAAGGTCACCGACGAGCTCAGCCAGGCGATGGAAGACGCGGCCATGCGGCTGGAATTCGAGGAAGCGGCTCGCCTGCGTGATCAGGTTGCCCAGCTGCGCCGCATGCAGGAGAAGCAATACGTCGACACCGGCACCGGCAACGCCGATATTCTGGCGCTGGCCGAGCGCCCCGGCGGGCTCTGCATCAGCGTGGTCTCGGTCCGTCAGGGCCGCATGCTCGGCGCGCGCCACTTCTCGCCCGACAATGGCCTGGACCTGACCAGCAGTGAACTGCTGACCAGCTTCGTCAGCCAGTACTATCTCGGCCAGGACAGGGAGATGCCCGATGAGGTGCTGACCTCGCTGGCCCTTGATGACGCCAACCTGCTGGAAGGCGCCCTGAGCGAGAAGGCCGAGCGGCGGGTACGGGTCGCGCATCAGGTGCGCGGCCACCGCGCCCAGTGGCTGACACTGGCGCAGACCAACGCCGAGCAACATCTGGCCACCCAGCTGGCCAGCCGCCAGCAGCTGTCCAACCGCTTCCTGTCGCTGCGCGATGCGCTGGGACTCGATGAAGTGCCCAAGCGACTGGAATGCTTCGACATCTCCCACAGTCATGGCGAGGCGACCGTGGCCAGCTGCGTGGTCTTCGATCATGACGGCCCGATCAAGTCGGATTACCGCCGCTTCAATATCGAAGGCGTGACGGCGGGCGATGACTACGCCGCCATGCAACAGGCGCTGACGCGGCGCTTCAAGCGACTTCAGGAAGGTGAAGGCAAGCGCCCGGACATCCTGCTGGTCGATGGCGGCAAGGGACAGCTCAACATGGCGCGCGGGGTGTTCGAGTCACTCGGCGTGACCGATATCATCCTGCTCGGGGTGGCCAAGGGCACTACGCGCAAGGCAGGGCTCGAGACGCTGTTCATCGAGACGGTGCATGACACTCTGGACCTCGACAGCCACTCGCCAGCGCTGCACTTGATCCAGCATGTGCGCGATGAATCGCACCGCTTCGCCATCGCCGGTCACCGCGCCAAACGCGACAAGGCGCGGCGCACCTCAAGTCTGGAGGGAATCGCGGGAGTCGGCCCCAAGCGGCGCCGCGAGCTGCTCAAGTTCTTCGGCGGACTGCAGGGGGTGAAACAGGCCTCCAAACCGGAACTGGCCCGCGTGCCCGGCATCAGCGAGTCGCTCGCCGAGCTGATCCACCAGGCGCTGCATGGCTGATGAATCAGACGCTGCATGGCTGCCTCCCGTGCACGACATGGTGGCCTCTGGCACCATCGACTCAACGCTCAAGGAAGAGTGACAGAGCGTTGGCTTGAATAACCTGCCGTTTGGCATGGCTGAATGCGCCGCCGGCAGGCTAGAATAGACGACTTGTGCGGCGTCAATCGAACGGCTTTCTTCAGGGGCTCGACTCGCCCTCGATTGCGCCCAGCCACCTACGCTTCATGCAAGGACTCGTGCCGTCACGATGAGCATCCCCAATATCCTGACTCTGATCCGCATCCTGTTCATTCCGCTGCTGGTGGTATGTTTCTATCTGCCTTATGCATGGAGCCTGCCGCTGACGGCGCTGCTCTTCGCACTGGCCGCCATCACCGACTGGTTCGATGGCTATCTGGCCCGCCTGTGGAATCAGACCACGCCCTTCGGCGCCTTCCTGGACCCCGTCGCCGACAAGCTGATGGTCGCGGTGGCACTGGGCCTGCTGATCGAACGCTACGACAGCCTGTGGATGACCATCCCGAGCCTGGTCATCATCGGTCGCGAGATCGTCATCTCGGCACTGCGTGAGTGGATGGCCGAGATCGGCAAGCGCGGCAGCGTCGCGGTGTCCTGGGTCGGCAAACTGAAGACGGCTGCCCAGATGCTCGCCCTGTTCATGCTGCTGTTCTTCGCCCCAGGCAGTGTCGGAGGGGACACCGGCCTCGCCCTGCTGTATATCTCGGCTGCGCTGACGCTGTGGTCGATGATCAGCTACCTGCGCGCCGCCTGGCCGGAACTGGTGCGCTCGGTCTGACACCCCGTTCAGCCACGAGATGCTGCGAATGCCTCAACGCCCACCGCCCCTATGGCCGGTGGGCGTTTTCGTTTCCAGCGACCTGACTCGCGAGACAATTTTTCATTAACTGTTTGACAGCATGGGAATTATCCGTATAATTCGACCTCGAGTTCAGCGGGAATAGCTCAGTGGTAGAGCACAACCTTGCCAAGGTTGGGGTCGCGAGTTCGAATCTCGTTTCCCGCTCCAGTAACACAGGTAGCGCAACATCCACCTGATTTACTGATTCATGTATCTGCAGCAGCATCAGTGGATACTCCTCGGATCAGACATCAGTTTCGACTGACATCTCGATCATTGAGGCTGGATGGCAGAGTGGTCATGCAGCGGACTGCAACTCCGTGTACGCCGGTTCGATTCCGACTCCAGCCTCCATTTCAGATACCGAAACATCCCCTGTTTCTCTCTGGAATGGCTATGACACCCACCCCCTTCGGGTCGTCACACTTCCCTTGCTTGTTTCGATTTGCATTGCTGCAACCCTGGCGCTTTTTCGCTTGGCTATCACCTGGTCTACGTCTTGCCAAGTCGTTGCCTTGCCGCGTGATATCTTTTTTTCATCTGTCCAGTGATTCTGACAGTCGCCCTAATCCCATGAAGGATTTCTCCTGTGCGCCTTCGTGCTCGGTACTGACCCTCTGTTTTCCTGCCCTTCTCCACCGTGCACCTTTTCGCGTTGCTTGCCGTGATCATGCCGGGCAAAAATCGCTCTGCTCTTCCTGTCTCAATGTCACCGCTCACGATGACCATTCAGCGTCGCAATTTCATTGCATAACAGTCAGTTGAATCACGTATTCAGTAAGGTGTCATTGCCATTAAAGTTGACCTTGATCTGAAATATGATAAGTTATGCGCCAGTCTGCGCGGCCATGGTGGAATCGGTAGACACCGGAGACTTAAAATCTCCTGCCTTCGGGCGTGCCGGTTCGAGTCCGGCTGGCCGTACCAGATCAAGCAAGAGTCAGTCTGAATTCAAGAGCGCCGCTCCTCTCACGAGGGGCGGCGCTTTTTCATGCCTGATACTTTTCATGCCTGATACTTTTCATGCCTGATACTTTTCATGCCTGATACTTTTCGTGTCCGATGCTTTTCTTACCTGAACACTGCCCCGCTCGTCATGCCTCGCGCGGCCAGATGCCGAAGGAGGTAACCGTAGCTGGCAGTTCCTCGACACGAACAGTCCCGACAATCGCCCGGCCAGACGCCCGCAAGCGGCTTACATGCGACTACACTGAAGAGGTAGCGACGCCAGCGCTGGTTTCCAGCACGGCTCGCCCAGCCAACATGCATCAGTGCAGGAGCCAAACATGCTGACACTGCTCAAGAGTCCCGCCGATCACGTTGTCGCCCTGCATCTCGCGGGGCATATCGATCAGGCTTCGCTCGCCCCCATCATCAAGGAATGCGACGAACGCCTGGCACGCCATGAGCGAATCTCGCTGCTGGTGGAAATCGAACGCTTTGGCCTGATCACGCCCGCCGCCCTGCTCAATGACATCGGCTATGCCCTGCGCCACCTGGGAGACTTCGAGCGCGAAGCCATCATCAGCAAGGCCGACTGGTTGCGCCATGTCACCGAGTTCAGCAAGCATCTGGTGCGCTCCATCGAGGTGCGCCACTTCTCGCCCGACGAGCGCGAGGCTGCCTATGCCTGGGTCGCCGAGCCACCGCGTGGTGGCTCTGGCATCGGTGCTGGTGCCAATAAAACCCCTAGCGGTCATGATGCCCAGACCCCGGCGGCGAAACGCCATCAGGCCTGAAGCCCCCGCCGTCGAGTGAGCCTCCAAAGCACCCTGCCACCGCCTCATGGCAGGGTGCGCGTCAGCACCAATCCCGCCAGCAGCAGCGCCCCCATCGAAACCGCCCAGAGCGTCATCGCGCGCTCCACTTCCGCTCGCTCTGCACAGCGCAGTAACTGGAAGACCGTGATCAAGGGCAGCATGTAGCGCGTCTCGATCAGCTCGCGCGTGCAGATCATCAAGGCGAGCATTACCAGCAGCAGACCACCATGCCCCAGCCGCAGCGGTGCTCTCAGCCACCAGAGCGCCATGCTGGTAGTCAGCAACATGGTGACCCACAGCCCCACCGGGTGGTCATTGAGCCATAACAGCCAGGTATTGCGGATCGTCCAGCGCTGGAAATTGTAGTCATGCGTCACCTCAAAGCTCATCACCAGCATGACCCACACGCCCGCCAGCGCCCCCAGCAGCAGAATGCCTCGCCATGGCCAGGCGCCCCGGGTGCACAGACGCCACAGCAGATGCCACTGCCTCGGCAAGTCGGCCAGCCACAATGGCAGAAACACCACGCCGATCACGCCCAGGTAATAGCCGAGATTGCCGGTGTGCCAACCGGCCTGATGACGCGTGGTATCGCCCATGGCAATGCCGTCGTTCCAGAGAACAAACCCGATGAAGGCGGCCACCGGAATCACGGCCACCCACCACCAGCGCACGATCAGGCCCCACCAGAAAGAAAGCTGACGCAACGGCGAGCGCAGCGGTGGTGCCATGCCGACAGCCTGCGAACGAGCCCCAGGCTGCGCTTGCGTCATGAACAGCAATAGACCGCCCCACAGCCCGAGCAGCACGATGCTGTCCTGCCGCAAGCCGAGCCCGACCAGGATCAAGACCAGCAACGCCAGGCGCCGCTCATGCACCAGCGCGACGAGCTGCAGCGCGATCAGGGCGATGATCCACGGGTCGGTATACACCAGTGCCAGATAGGGAAAGATGATCGGCAGCCATAGCCACTGCCAGCTCTGACGATTCGCCTGTTGCCGGGCGCCGCTCTCATCGAGCATGGGGCCCAGGCGCCGATAGACGCTCGGCAGCGCCCGCCAGACCATGCACACCATGACACTGAAGCCGAGCAGCGACAGGCCCCGCACCCAGTCAACCGAGGGCATCTCAGGCCAGCGTCCGGCCAGGGCGTCAGCTGCGAGAGGAAGATTGAGCCACTCCCCCAACGTCTGGAGCGTCATCAACGTCACCGCCATGGTGGCGTGATATAGCGTCAGGGTGGTCAGCTTGGGATGCTGACCCCAGTCGCCGGCGAGAAACTGGCGAATCTGCGCGAAATGCACTCCCTCATCGACGAAAGGGATCGGCAGGAAAAGACTCACCAGCCACAGGGAAACGCTCAGGCACGCCCCCAGTGCGAGCAACACAAGCCCCACCTTCAAGGGCCAGCGATGTCTGGCGCGCGCGTATCCCATGCGCTGATCGAGTGATGACATATCCCTGTCTCCTTATCGGCTCCTTATCGGGACTCCCCCGAAAGAGCCGATCGTGGCCCTCTTCAAGGGGAAACCCCGTGTCACCAGTATCGTCAGGCCGATGAGGATCTTTCCAGTCTGTCCATGCACTTTGCCCCTCCAAGGCTCGCGGCAGTACAATGCGCTCAGTCTGCTTCGCTGATGCGCCTGTAAAAGGCGTGCCGAAGACCTGCCTGTTCATGCTTCGCGACTGCGAAGCGTACCGATCAAAGCGACAAGTCGAGGGATCGCTGAGCCCATGCGTGCCAGTCAACTGCTGATTTCCACTCTCAAGGAAACCCCGTCCGACGCCGAAGTCGTCAGCCACCAGCTGATGCTGCGTGCCGGTTTCATCCGTCGCCTGACCTCCGGCCTCTACACCTGGATGCCACTGGGCCTGCGCACACTGCGCAAGGTCGAGCGCATCGTGCGTGAAGAGATGGACCGCTCCGGTGCCCAGGAACTGCTGATGCCAGCCGTGCAGCCAGCCGAGCTGTGGCAGGAGTCCGGTCGCTGGGAGCAGTACGGCCCCGAGCTGCTGCGCGTGGTTGACCGTCACCAGCGCGACTACTGTGTCGGCCCGACCCACGAGGAAGTCATCACCGACCTCGCGCGTCGTGAGCTGAACAGCTACAAGCAACTGCCGGCCAACTTCTACCAGGTCCAGACCAAGTTCCGCGACGAGATTCGTCCGCGCTTCGGCGTGATGCGCTCGCGCGAGTTCGTGATGAAGGATGGTTACTCCTTCCACTTGGGCGAAGAATCCCTGAAAGAGACCTATCAGGTGATGTACGACACTTACGTGCGCATCTTCACGCGTCTGGGTCTCGACTTCCGTCCCGTCATCGCCGACAACGGCTCCATCGGTGGCACCGGCTCCCACGAATTCCACGTGCTGGCCGCCTCCGGTGAAGACGCCATCGCCTTCTCCACCGGCTCCGATTTCGCCGCCAACATCGAGAAGTGTGAAGCGCTGCCGGCACCGCTGGGCGAGACGCCTGAGCGCGCGGCACCAACCCAGGAGATGCAGCTGGTCGACACGCCGAACGCCAGGACCATCGCCGCACTGGTCGAGCAGCACGGCCTGGACATCAAGAAGACCGTCAAGACGCTGATCGTCAAGGCGGCCGAAGGCGTCGAAGGTGGTCTGATCGCGCTGATGGTGCGTGGCGACCACGAGCTGAACGAGATCAAGGCCGAGCACCTGCCGCAGGTCGCCGAGCCGCTGACCATGGCCAGCGACGAGGAAGTGCGCGCCGCCGTCGGTGCCGGTTTCGGCTCCCTCGGCCCGGTCGGCCTCGAGATGCCGATCATCATCGATCGCAGCGTCGCGCTGATGAGCGATTTCGGTGCCGGTGCCAATATCGAAGGCAAGCACCACTTCGGCCTCAACTGGGAGCGCGATCTGCCGCTGCCGGAAATCGCCGATATCCGCAACGTCGTCGCCGGTGATCCGTCACCGGACGGCAAGGGCGTGATCGATATCGCACGCGGTATCGAGGTGGGTCACATATTCCAGCTCGGCACCAAGTACTCAGAGGCCATGAATGCCACCGTGCTCGACGAGAACGGCAAGGCACAGCCGCTGTCCATGGGCTGCTACGGCATCGGCGTGACCCGCGTGGTCGCGGCTGCCATCGAGCAGGGCAACGACAAGGGCGGTATCGTGCTGCCGGAAGCCATCGCGCCCTTCCAGGTCGCCATCGTGCCGATGAACGCCCACAAGTCCGTGCGTGTCAGCGAGACTGCCGAGCGCGTCTATCAGGAGCTGACGGCTGCCGGTTACGACGTGCTGCTGGATGACCGTGATCTGCGCCCGGGCAACAAGTTCGCCGACGGCGAGCTGCTGGGCATTCCGCATCGCCTGGTGATCGGTGATCGTGGTCTCGACAATGGCGAGTACGAGTACAAGGGTCGCACCGACGCCGAAGCGACCATGATCGCCGTCGACAGCCTGCTGGACTTCCTGGCCGAGCACAGCGCGAGCTGAACTCGAGCCGCCTGAGCCACTCGCTCACGGCTGACGCTAGCGCAGCCCCCGGGACAGCCCGCTCCTCTTCTCGAGGGGCGGGCTGTTTCTTTACATGCATTCACCACGCGATCCGATTAACGTCAACGCCACTGGCACGGCATAATGACGCCATGACGGATACGCAAGGACTGCGCATGACCCTCTCATCGACTTCTCCTGCAGTGCCGCCCGTGACAGGCGCTGCAGGCAATACCTCACGTCGTCGCCTGCGCCCGTGGCTGGCCGCTGTCCTGCTGACGCTGAGCGCCGCGTCTACCGGACTGACAAGCTCCCCGGTGCAGGCCGCCGCCGCGATCCCCGAGCATGGGCTGTCGCCGGGGCTGCGTGACAGCCTGCGCGAGGCCTTGGCCGAGCCCGAGGCCTTCGAGGACCCCATCGATGCTCTGCACTGGGTATTGAGCATGCAGCAGCGGCTGGAGCGCTACATGCCCGACCGCGCCGCGCGCATCGACCTGCTGCGCAAGGTGCGCCGCGAAGCGACGCGCACAGGCCTGGCACCGGAGCTGATCCTGTCCGTCATCCAGGTCGAGAGCGCCTTCAAACCCACTGCTGTCTCCCACGCCGGGGCGCGCGGTCTGATGCAGGTCATGCCGTTCTGGAAGCGTGAGATCGGCGAGCCCGACGACAACCTGCTCGATCAGGACACCAGCCTGCGCTACGGCGCCACCATCCTTGCCCACTACCTCAAGCGCGAGAAAGGCGACATCACCGATGCGCTGGCGCGCTACAACGGCAGCCTCGGCAAGACCTGGTACCCGGAGCGAGTGATGCGTGCCTGGACAACCCGCTGGTGGTATCAGCCGCCGGCGCCCTTCGTCGCCGAGCGCTCGCCCGAAGGCCTTGCCGACACCGCCGACGAAGACCTTGCCAAAACCGCCAACGAAGGCGCGTCACGCCGCACCGAGGCCAGCAACACTGAGCCCAGCCTCGAGCAAAGTGCTGGTGTTGAGCTAGATGAGGGTATCGAGCAACATACCGGCGCTGCGCAAGGCCCGGAGCCGCTCGCCGCCGAGGACACCTTCGACGGCCCTGCCAACCGCTCGCTGGCCGCCGGTGGCAGTCCCTGACAGCGCCTGACAGACCCGACAGCAGGTGATGACGGCAACTGTTGACGAGAAAAGCTGTAGACACGAAAAAGCCTCGCCCGGAATACCGGGCGAGGCTTTTTGCTTACCGCTTGCGATCAATCCCGCTGATCGTCAGACCAGGGTCGGGCCTGCCGCGATGATCGCCTCATCCACGCCGGCGAACTTCTTGAAGTTCTCGACGAACTTGGCTGACAGGTCACGCGCCTTGCTGTCGTAGGCGGCGCGATCTTCCCAGGTCTCACGCGGATCGAGCAGGCTGGAGTCGACACCCGGCACGCGCACCGGCACATCCAGGTTGAGCACGTCGATGTGACGCGTCTCGATGTCCGCCAGCGCACCGTTCTGGATCGCGCTGATGATGCCGCGCGTGGTCGGGATGGAGAAGCGTGAGCCGCCCTCACCGTAGGAGCCACCGGTCCAGCCGGTATTGACCAGGTAGACGCGTGAACCGAAGGCCTCGATGCGCTTGATCAGCAGGTCAGCGTATTCACGTGCCGGACGCGGGAAGAACGGCGCGCCGAAGCAGGTGGAGAAGGTGGCTTCGAGACCGGCGGTGGAGCCCATCTCGGTGGAGCCGACCTTGGCGGTGTAGCCGGAGAGGAAGTGGTAGGCAGCGGCCTGCTTGCTGAGCACGGACACCGGCGGCAGCACGCCGGACATGTCGCAGGTCAGGAATACGATGGCATTCGGCTCGCCGGCACGGTTTTCCGGGACACGCTTCTCGATGTGCTCCAGCGGGTAAGCGGCACGCGAGTTCTGGCTCAGACGGTCATCACCGTAATCCGCGCCACGACGGTCATCCAGCACCACGTTTTCCAGCACGGCACCGAACTTGATCGCGTTCCAGATCACCGGCTCGTTCTTCTCGGAGAGGTCAATGCACTTGGCGTAGCAGCCGCCTTCGATGTTGAAGACGGTGCCTTCGCCCCAGCCATGCTCGTCGTCACCGATCAGGTAACGCGCCGGGTCGGCGGACAGGGTGGTCTTGCCGGTGCCGGACAGGCCGAAGAACAGCGTGGTCTCGCCATCGTCACCGACGTTGGCGGAGCAGTGCATCGGCAGCACGTCCTTTTCCGGCAGCAGGAAGTTCTGCACCGAGAACATGGCCTTCTTCATCTCACCGGCGTAACGCATGCCGGCCAGCAGGACGCGGCGACGCGCGAAGTTGATCAGCACGACGCCGTCGGAGTTGGTGCCATCACGCTCAGGCTCGCAGGTGAAGTGCGGCGCGTTGAGGATGGTCCATTCACTCTTGTCCTTGGCATTGAAGCTGTCCGGACGCACGAACATGGTACGCGCGAACAGATTGTGCCAGGCCGTCTCGGTGGTCACGCGGATCGGCAGGTAGTGCTCGAGGTCAGCCCCGACATGCAGCTCGGAGACGAAGCTGTCGCGCTCGCCGAGGTAGTCCTCGACGCGCTCCCACAGGGCGTCGAAACGCTCCGGGCTGAACGGGCGATTGACGCTGCCCCAGTCGATGGCGTCCGAGGTGGACGGCTCGTCGACGATGAAGCGGTCGTTCGGGGAGCGTCCGCTACGGGTTCCCGTCTCCACGACCAGCGCGCCGTTGTCGGCCAGACGTCCTTCGCCGCGAGCCACTGCCAGCTCGATCAGCTCTGCGCTGCTGAGATTGGTGTGAGTGGTCACCGCACTGTCTTGATGCTTGCTCATTCGCGTCTCCGCGGCTCAGGGCCGCCCTCTCTCTTGATGGCTGAAGCCAGATGCCCGAGGTACATGCCACAGGCTTATTTTGTGATCGATCGTTGCTGCCCGATCGCGCATGACGGCATGCCATGACACCGTCGATACCACCAGCACAGGGCATCCGGCCCTGTACTGGCAAGGCATTATGGCAAAAAGGGTGTCGGGCGGAAACGCCCATTGTTGCAACACCTTGGCGCAGGCGCCGCCGCCTGAGAGACGACGATATGTCAGACAATCATCGTCCCTGGGGCCAGTCGCCGGCGCATTGGGAAAAGCTCAATGCACGACGGGACTTTCGGCGTCAGGATCTTCGATGATCGCTTCCACTTCCGCGGCACTGAAGGAATAGCGGGTATGACAGAAGTGACACTGGGTGGCCAGTTCGCCCTGCTCGGCGACGATCTGACGCAGCTCGTCGGCGGCGATGCTGTGCAGGGCAGCGCCCAGACGCTCGCGCGAACAGGTGCAGCCGAAACGCAGCGCCTTGGGCTCATAGATGCGCACGGTTTCTTCGTGATAGAGACGATGCAGCACTTCCTGCTGGTCCAGCGTCAGCAGCTCCTCGGCCTTGAGGGTCTCGGCCAGGTGCACGACGCGCTCCCAGGCATCCGGGTCCTTGTTGGCCTCATCGTTGGGCAGCTGCTGCAGCAGCACGCCGCCGGTGCGCTTGCCATCGGCCATCAGCCACAGGCGGGTCGGCAGCTGCTCTGACTGACTGAAGTAACTCTCCAGACAGCCGGCGAGGCTGTCCTGATCGATGGCCACGATGCCCTGATAGCGCTTGCCTTCGCGCGGGTCGAGGGTGATCACGATCTGGCCCTGGCCAACCAGCTCCTGCAGACTGGACTCTTCCGTCGGCAACACCGCTTCATCGCCGAGACGTGCGATGGCACGCAGCTCACCGCCGGGGTTCGACTCGGCCATCAGCTGGCGCACGATACCGGTACCGCGCACTTCCAGCGTCATGGTGCCATCGAGCTTGATGGTCTCGGTCAGCAGCGCCACGGCCGCCAGCATCTCGCCCAGCTGGCGCGAGATGGCCTGTGGATAGGAGTGCCGATCGAGCACCTCGGCGTAGGCCTTGTCGAGTGTGACGATCTCGCCACGCACGTTGGTGGCATCGAACAGGAAGCGCTGGATCTGATCGAAGCTCGGCGCGGCCGCATCGTCAGTGGAATGGGAATCTTGCATGTCGTGTTCGCTCATTGAGGGACCTCAAGGCAGGCGTGAAGGGAGAGCGCACAAGCGCCCCCTTGTCAGGCCGCCAACAACGATGTGCTGACACACATCGGTATGGAAATTCTGCCGGTCGGTGCCAAGGCACCCGGCGGTGACTCGCGCTGGCTCAGCTATCGGCATCCTGACGCTGGAAGCGATGGATGTTGCGGCGCTGTTTCTTGTCAGGACGGCCGGGAGGCGGCGTCATGCCCTGATTGCCGAGGCGACGCGTCTCGGCCTCACGCTCACGGCGCTCGCGGGACTCCTGCGTCTCCTGATAGAGCTTCTGGGCCTCGGGCGCGCCACGGCGCTGGTCGCTGAGGGCCAGCACCTCGACGACAAGGCGATCCCAGCCCTGCGGCACCTCGATCACGGCGCCGATCTCGACGGTCTTGGAGGTTTTCACCTTGCCGCCGTTGTACTGGATCTTGCCGCCTTCGATGGCCTTCTTGGCCATGCCACGCGTCTTGAAGAAGCGCGCTGCCCACAACCACTTGTCGATACGTACCTGATCGCTCATGACGCCTCCTCGCCCTCCCCGTCGCTCGAGACTCCGGTATTGGCCACCTCGGACCCCGCGCCCTGTGTCAGCACTGCAAAGCCGTCCAGGCCGTGCACACGTTCGAAATCACGCGCAGGGCGCTTCGAATCCGGCTGACGCACGCCCAGCAGATGGGCAATGCCATAGGTGTGGGCACTTTCCAGCACCTGCGGATTGTCATCAATGAACAGGGTACGCGCCGGATCGAAGGGCTCGATCTCGTTGAGCTTGTGCCAGAAGGCTTGCTCTTCCTTGGCGTGACCCAGATCCGCGGACGACACCACGGCGTCGAAATAGTCGCCCATGCCGGTCAACGCGAACTTGAGATCGATGCCATGACGGTCGGCGTTGGTCGCCAGCACCACGCGTTGCGGCTGATCGCGCAGCCAGGCGAGGAAGTCCTCGGCCTCATGGCGATAGCCGATCAGGTGCTGCACTTCACGCTTCAGGGCGACGACGTCGAGCTTGAGCTCACGGCTCCAGTAATCGAGGCTGTACCAGTTGAGGGTGCCGGACTCGCTGATGATGCGCGCCTTGAGATCGGCCTGCAGCGCCTCATCGAGGCGGTGCAGCTCGCAATAGCGCCTGGGCAGGTGTTCGAGCCAGAAGTGGCTGTCGAAGTGAAGGTCAAGCAGAGTGCCGTCCATGTCCAACAGCACGGTGTCGATAGTGTTCCAGTCAAGCATCGGGTTCTGTCAGCCAGAGGGAAATTTGGCCTCATAGTGTAAAGCATGGCCCACGGGCGCGCATGTGCAACAAGGGGGGATGGCGGCTTGTGATTGCCCCGCTCGCGGCGGCCTGCCACGATGAGCGACAGTATTCTCTCTTCTCATACTGCCTCGCGAGGACTTGCGATGGATGATGCGCCAGATACCGTTCACCCGACCATGAATCATTCAGACACCAGCCACACGCTGACGCCGCCGCGGATCGACTCACGCCGCGAGGTCGCTCGCTCGCGCCTGTTCGCCGTCGAGGCGCTGGAGTTGACCTTTTCCAATGGCGCCACCCGCAGCTTCGAGCGCCTCAAGAGCGGCGGTCACGGCGCGGTGATGATCGTCGCCATGCCCGACCCCGACCACGTGCTGATGATCCGCGAATATGCCGCTGGCCCTGAGCAATATGTGCTGACTCTGCCCAAGGGACTGATCGACCCGGGCGAGGACCCGGTGACCGCCGCCAATCGCGAATTGATGGAAGAATGCGGTTATGGCGCACACAACATCGAACCACTGGCCGAACTGAGCCTGGCGCCCAACTACATGGATCACCGCATGAACGTGATGCTGGCGCGCGATCTGTTCGAAAAGCGCCTGCCGGGCGATGAACCGGAACCGCTGGTCGTCGAGCGCCACCGCCTCGATGAGCTGCCGGCGCTGCTGGCGCGTGAGGACTTCCACGAGGCGCGTGCGGTCGCGGCGCTGTTCATGGCCCGCGAACGCCTGCTGGCCGGGGAAGATACCTACAGCCCTCGCTGGTGGTAAGGGCTTGGTGGCAAGCGCCGATGACAAGCACCTGAGGGGCCAGCCCCCTCTTTCCTGCCCCCCTCACCCCCTGCTTTGCATGCCCCAATACGACGACAAGCCCCCGCCAAGGCGGGGGCTTGTCGTTTCACTCGCGATGCGCTCAAGCGGGTCGTGCTGGCGACTCGTTCAGGCACCGCAAGATCCATTGCGGGTCTGGCCTGGGAACAGACCGTCAAAACGCGTTTATTCGGTCTTCATGCTGCCATCGGCAGTGTTGGCCGAACCGGATTCCGGGCTGACGCCCATGTGATCTTCGCCCTTGTCCATGACCTTGCCGTGCTTGGCGGACTCGGACTGGGCCGTGCCGCCTTCGACCATCATGGAATCCTTCTTGGTGTTGGCAGAACCACTCTCGGTGTTGCGTTCGGTATCGTGATGCACCTTGCCACCTTCATGACCCGCAGCGGTACCACCCTCTACCTTGGTGGAGTGGGCGCCAGTGTTGGCGGAACCGGTGTTGCTGGATTCGTGGTGATCGGCAAAGGCAGCAGTGGTCGGCAGTGCCAGGGCAGTCGCGAAAAGTGCAGCAGTCAGCTTCTTCATGATCCATCCTCCAGTAGCGGTCTGTTGCAAGAGACGAGCAGATGATTCGCTCGGCCGTTGCCGGTAAGCCTTCAAGAATCTCGAGACTGGATGTCTCGAGTTCCAGGCTCCACAAGACATTCCTGCTTATCTCAACGACGTCTTGTGGTACTGCGTAAAATCCTTGCGGCGCATGTATCGACCCTCTCCTGCGCGTCGGCTGCTTGTCGGAGCATTCTTCAAAAAACGTCACCAGAGTTGTACCCGAACCTGATGGTGTCATTCTTGACGAAAACCTCAATCTGCCGAGACGTGTTGCGTCACATGCGCCCTGATGCCTAAAGATATGGAACTAAGGGGCCGAACTTTCAAGCAGAGAAGGGAAAGAAAAATATCTTTCTTCCAGATTTCCTATACAAGAGTGAGATATCGACTCGCGTTTAATTAGCGCCCATATAGGCTGCTGGCCGCTCATCAGGCGGTTTTTCACGCATCGATTGTCTGACGCCATGCGTCAAGTGGCGCAAGATGGCTTGCAGCATTTTACTCAACGAAACATTTTGTAACCCTACAGTTCCATGACATCGCCCATCTCTGCGGTCATCGGCAGTGGTCACCACACCTCCTTCTGCATGCACCGCCACCACCTGAATGACAGGAGACTCACATGCCAGACGTGCTGATCGGGGGGCTCGCAGGACAGGGACCCAAGGGCCACATCACGCTAGCCGGAGCACTGGCCAATCGTCACGGCCTGGTCGCCGGTGCGACAGGTACCGGCAAGACCGTCACGTTGCAGGTGCTGGCAGAAGAGTTTTCACGCATGGGAGTGCCGGTGTTCACCGCCGACGTCAAGGGCGACCTCTCCGGTATTGCCGCGGCAGGTGCCGCGCATCCACGCGTCGATGACCGCCTCGCCAGCCTCGGCATCAATGACTGGCAGCCTCAGGCCGCGCCCGTCAGGCTATGGGATCTGTTCGGCAAGAGTGGGCATGCGGTGCGTGCCAGCGTGGCTTCCATGGGGCCTGAGCTGATGTCGACCCTGCTGGAGTTGAACGACACCCAGAGTGGCCTGATGCACCTGGCCTTCGATCATGCCGAGCGTGAAGGGCTGGAGCTGATCGATCTCAAGGACCTGATCAGCCTGCTGAAGCATATCGAGCGCGAGCGCGAAGCCTTTGAGGAGCGCTACGGCAGCGTCAGCCCCCAGAGCCTCGGTGCCATGCTGCGCCGAGTGCATGTGCTGGCCACCCAGGGCGGCGAGCGCTTCTTCGCCGAACCGGCGCTCGACATCCATGACATGCTGGCGACCACGGGCGAGGGAGACCAGACACGCGGCTTCATCAATCTGCTCGATGGGCGTGAATTGATGCAAAGCCCACGCCTCTATACCACCTTCCTGCTTTGGTTCCTGTCGACGCTCTTTCGCACCCTCCCCGAACGCGGCGATGCCGACCGCCCGGTGCTGGTGTTCTTCTTCGACGAGGCCCACCTGCTGTTCGATGCCGCTCCCAAGGCATTGCTCGAGCGCCTCGAGCAGACGGTGCGCCTGATTCGCTCCAAGGGAGTCGGCGTCTACTTCGTGACCCAATCCCCCGCCGACATCCCCGATGACGTGCTCGGCCAGCTGGGCAACCGGATCCAGCATGCCCTGCGCGCCTTCACTCCACGCGACCAGAAGGCCGTCAAGACCGCTGCCGAGACCTTCCGCCCCAACCCGGCCCTCGATACGGCTCGGGTGATCACGGAACTTGGTGTGGGCGAGGCACTGGTCTCGGTGCTCGACAACAAGGGTACGCCCACCCAGGTGGAGCGCACCTTGATCGCGCCGCCGCGTGGGCGGATCGGCCCGTTGAGTGACAGCGAGCGCGCAGCGCTGCTGGCAAGCTCATCACTGGCCGGTCGCTACGATGAGGCGATAGACCGTGAATCGGCTCACGAGCGCCTCGAGGCGCAACTGACGAGCTCGGCGACAGCCCAGGTTCGGACGGAGGAGACGCCAGCCGCGACGCCTGACATCGAGCAAACAAGTCCGGTGGCCGAAAGCGCCCCACGCAAAGGCGGCAGACAGCGTCAAGGCATCATGGAGACCCTGCTCAAGTCCGTGATGCGCGCCTTGGGATCGCAACTGGGACGGACCCTGATTCGCAGCCTGCTGCGCTCCTTCACTCGCCGCTGAGGCTCGCTGCTTTCAGTCTGACACCACGCCAACAGCCTGAGGCGCTCCTTGGCAAATAGACGCTTCCCCCGACAATCAGGCTCTCGAGACTGAGAGGCTCACCCTTCACGAAAAGCAGGACATCACCCATGGGAATTTGACCATGGGTGATGTCCTGCTTTCGCTATCCAAGGCTGCTGACATCATATCGTCGCGCAAACTTCATTCGCTCTCGGCAAGGAGACGCCATACTGATGTTTGCTGCTTATCGGCAGCACACCATGACACACACTCGATTGCCACTACTCTCGGGGAGACTTGACGATGTGCATGAGCAATGAAGCATTGGAATTGTGGCTGAACGACAACTGGTTCTCGATTGAACTGGCGTTGGAAGCCATCGAAATGGAAGCGACAGCGGAACCTCAGCTGGCCGAAGCCGCCTGAGCCAGGAGCGTTACGCATGACAACAGCGGGATCCTGCCGGCCCCATCGGTGACACCAGGTGTGAACGGCACAGGACCCGGATGACAGGACAAGCGGCACACAGACTCTGCCACGCATGGCGACGCATCATGGTGGGCAGAGAAAGAACTTGTCGGGGAGGCCGTCGATCAGCCATCGACCGGCCTCCCCGTTTCTTTTGTACCACCAGATTCACGACCTGGCGCGCCTCTAGTCCAGTCACACCTCGAAAGGCGCCGTCATTCTTACGTATATAAACAGTTGATTATCTTCTCCAGTAAAACACCCATTCATCGCTCCGAGCCAGCATAATCGATGTATGGCCATTCCCCTCTCCCCGCAACATGCAAGATAAGGATGTCACATGCTGCCTACCCCGCCCGCGCGACCATCCTCCTCGGGACGTTCGAATCCAGTTGATACCTCAGAGCTCTCGCCACAGGCCGCCGCCGCGACTGTCTTCCTCAATCAGAATCTCGGACCCGCCCAGCTGCAAGCGTTGTTTGCCCTGACACTCGCGCCTGCGGGAACCTTCAGCGAACAGCTCAGAGAGTACCTGGTGACCGCTTGCCGCCTGCTGGGGATGACCACTGGCATCCTCGGCCACGCAGAGGCCAATCGCTATGAAATCATGGCGGCGGTCAATCCTCCGCCCGGCAAGGTCGAGGGCGCGATCGCACCGCTGAACGAGACCTACTGCAATGAAGTCGTTGAGCAGGCTGGCTGCATCGCCTACGCCAATATCGCGACCACGCCAGCACTCGAGGCTCATCCGGCTCTCAAGTCGATGCCCTTCCAGAGCTATATCGCCGCGCCGGTATGGACCGAAGGCCGTCTGACCGGCACCGTCTGCTTCGGCGACGACTCACCGCGCGCGACAGATTTCAGCGCCAGCGATCGTGCACTGGTCGAGACACTGGCCAGCCTGCTGGGAGGCTTGATCGATCGCGAGAATGAACGCAAGCGGCTCGCCAGCGAACTGAGCAACCTGCGCCTCGCCTACCAGGAGATGGAGCTGCTGTTCTCACGCTGCCAGCTCCCGATGGCGATCATGGACTTCCATGGCCATTGGACACGTCTCAATCCGGCGCTGGCCCAACTGCTGGGGACGGAGAGGAGTGAACTGCAGCGCGGCGCGCTGGAGGATGTCTCGCACCCTGCTGACATGCAGGCCTGTCAGGAGGCGCTTATGGCCATGCAGGCCGGCGAGATCACCCACTTCGAGCAGCCGCACCGCTATCTGGGCAGACAGGGGCAGATCATCGAAGTCATGCTGCATCTGGATGTAATTGACAGCCACTCCGGCGTCATTCTGAGTCAGCACCAGGACCTCAGCGAGCAGCGCTCCCACGAGGAAAGCCTGGCCCGCATGCGGCACAAGCTGGCCAGCATGACGCCCCCGGGCCCGGCCGTGCCGTCGGTGCTGGACAAGCTGTTGCCCGCCGAGATCTTCGAGCAACAGCTGGATGGCGAGATCGCGCGCAGTGCACGCCACGGGCAGCCACTGTCGATCCTGCTGCTCAACGTGGATGCCTTTACCGACTTCAATCGCCAGTACGGCCGCGCCGCAGGAGACCGCGCACTGCAGCAGGTCTCCACCATCCTGCGCAACGCGACACGCAAGAGCGACCTGCTCAGTCAGCGCGACGATGGCTCGCTGATTGCGGTGCTGGGCCAGACCGATTCCAGCGGCGCCATCATCCTCGCCGAGCGCGTCCGCCATGCCACGACAGAACTGCATGGCCTCGAGGGACCAGTCACCTGCAGCATCGGGCTGACCTGCTATCACCCGGCGCCCGATACGCTCACGCTGGCCAACCGTCTCGAGCTCTGCGAGCGCGCCCAGCACGCACTCAAGAAGGCCAAGCGCCAGGGACGCAATCGCGTGCGCTTCCTTGAGCTTGAGCCGGTCATCCCGACGGACACCTTCGCAAGCCCTCAGTCACCGAGCGGCTCCCCCTCGCCCGACCTGCCCTGAGTGGCGCCTTTCGTGTGTGCGCCCTGCCACGGATGCCCCTCAGGCACATCCCCATCAACGACAACGGCCACCCCTTGGGGTGGCCGTTGTCGTTTGACTCCTGCAGGCTTGCTCAATCCAGCTTGCTCAATCCAGCTTGCTCAGGTCGCGCACGGCGCCCTTGTCAGCAGAGGTCGCCAGCAGGGCATAGGCCTTGAGCGCCGCGGAGACGCGACGATTGCGCTGGATGCTCGGTTTCCAGGCATCCTTGCCACGGGCTTCCATCGCCTCGCGACGCGCATGCAGCTCGGCATCGCTGAGCTGGACGTTGATGGTGCGGTTCGGGATGTCAATCAGGATGGTGTCGCCATGCTCGACCAGACCGATGGCGCCGCCCGCCGCCGCTTCCGGAGACGCGTGGCCGATGGACAGGCCCGAGGTACCGCCGGAGAAACGTCCGTCGGTGAGCAGCGCACACGCCTTGCCCAGCCCCTTGGACTTGAGATAGGACGTCGGGTAGAGCATTTCCTGCATGCCCGGACCACCCTTCGGCCCTTCGTAGCGGATGATCACGACGTCGCCTTCCTTGACCTTGTCGGCCAGGATGTCTTCCACCGCCTGATCCTGGGACTCGCAGACGTAGGCACGGCCTTCGAAGACCAGGATGGAGTCATCGACGCCAGCGGTCTTCACCACGCAACCATCCAATGCGATGTTGCCGTACAGCACGGCCAGGCCGCCCTGGGTGGAGAAGCAATGGTCGTAATCGCGAATACAGCCCTGGGCGCGATCACCATCCAGGCTCGGCCAGCGCGCGCTCTGCGAGAAGGCGGTCTGGGTCGGAATACCGCCCGGGCCGGCGCGATAGAACTCGACGACTTCATCAGTGGGCGAGCGCATGATATCCCACTCTTCCAGCGCCGCAGACAGCGAGTCGCCGTAGACGGTCGGCACTGAGGTATCCAGCACGCCGGCACGATCCAGCTCGCCCAGAATCCCCATGATGCCACCGGCACGATGGACATCCTCGATATGATATTTCTGGGTGTTCGGCGCCACCTTGCACATCTGCGGCACGTTGTGGGAAAGCTTGTCGATGTCGGACATGGTGAAGTCGACACCGGCTTCCTGAGCGGCAGCCAGCAGGTGCAGGATGGTGTTGGTGGAACCGCCCATGGCGATGTCCAGCGTCATCGCATTGGTGAAGGCGGCGCGGGAGCCGATGGCCCGCGGCAGAAGGTGCTCTTCATTGCCTTCGTAGTAACGACGGGCCAATTCGACGATGCGATGACCGGCAGTCTCGAACAGGCGACGACGATCGGAGTGCGTGGCCAGTACGGTACCGTTGCCCGGCAACGCCAGGCCCAGCGCCTCGGTCAGACAGTTCATGGAGTTGGCCGTGAACATGCCCGAGCAGCTACCACAGGTCGGGCAGGCACTGCGCTCGATCTCGGCGACCGTCTCGTCGTCGACGCTGTCATCGGCAGCGATGACCATGGCATCGACCAGATCGAGACCGTGATCCAGCAGCTTGGTCTTGCCGGCTTCCATCGGGCCACCGGAGACGAAGATGACCGGGATGTTGAGGCGCATGGCGGCCATCAGCATCCCCGGGGTGATCTTGTCACAGTTGGAGATGCACACCAGCGCATCCGCACAGTGGGCATTCACCATGTATTCGACGCTGTCGGCGATCAGGTCACGCGACGGCAGCGAATACAGCATGCCGTCGTGGCCCATGGCGATGCCATCATCGACCGCGATGGTGTTGAATTCCTTGGCGACGCCGCCGGCCTTCTCGATCTCGCGCGCGACCAGCTGCCCCATGTCCTTGAGGTGAACGTGGCCCGGAACGAACTGGGTGAAGGAGTTGGCAACGGCGATGATCGGCTTCTGGAAGTCGCCATCTTTCATGCCGGTGGCGCGCCACAGGGCGCGAGCGCCGGCCATGTTACGACCTGCGGTGGTCGTACGGGAGCGATACTCTGGCATGGTGTCCTCGTCAATAGTGCTTGGCCGCTCTCCTGTGTGAAGAGGGACTGATTCATGGAATCGCGCCTGGCAGGGTCAAACTGACGCCGCCCTTCTGCGCAATCCGCTGCAGAATCACTCCGCACGGGAGCGGCTTCTGTTTTGGTCAGGCGGCGCCCCCCGTGGGGTACGCACACCTGGTGTCCAGAGGAGACGCGTGCCTCACGGGTCAACGCTGTCAGCCTGGGGACAATTCTGTCATGTACCGGCCCTGCTTGCCTACCAGATAGCAACGTCCACGCCACACGCAGCCCCGAAAGATGCCGACAAGCGCAAAAGCGTTGAATCAAGCGGCCTCTAGCGTGGGCCTGCGGCGGGAGGCGCTGATTACACTGAGGGACGACACATCAGGCAATGCCAGACACCCCACAAGGAACAGGAGTCACCCATGGCCGGAAAATTCGTCATCACTCGGGGCAAGGACAGCAAGTTCTACTTTGCGCTGAAGGCAGGCAACGGCGAGAAGATCCTGCAGAGTCAGGGCTATGCCGACAAGCGCGGCTGCCTGAACGGCGTGGAGTCCGTGCGCAAGAATGCCGTCGAGGAAAAACGCTTCACCCGGGAAGTCGCCAAGGACGGACGTTTCTATTTCACCCTGCTGGCCGCCAACAGCCAGCAGATCGGTCGCAGCCAGATGTACAAGTCGGAGTCCGGGCGCGACAACGGAATCGCCAGCGTCGGGCGCAATGCCGCTGAGGCGGCCGTTCTGGAACAGCTCGATACCGCCTGAATGCCCGCGAGCATGACGCCTGCATGCACACAATGCCCCACTGCAAAGCAAAAGCCCCACTGCAAAGCAGAAGCCCCGCCGATTGGCGGGGCTTCTGCTTTTCGTCGGATGTCGCCATCCATTCTGCGCCCTGCGCTGTCAGTGTCGCTGTGCGCTGTCAGTGTCAAAGACCACACGCGAGACATCCGCGTAGCGAGCCGCGAAGTGCACGATCATGCCTTCCTTCAGGTATTCCGGCAGCTCATCGTAATCACGCTGATTAGCCTGCGGCAGGATCAGCTCGTAGATATCACTGCGCCGCGCGGCAATCACCTTCTCGCGGATACCGCCCACCGGCAGCACCTGACCGGTCAAGGTCAGTTCACCAGTCATCGCCAGTCCCTTGCGCGGGGCCTGACGCTTGGCCAACGACATCAACGCCGTGGTCATGGTCACACCGGCGCTGGGGCCATCCTTGGGCGTCGCGCCCTCGGGCACGTGCAGGTGAATGAAGGACTCGTTGAAGAAGTCCGCCTCGGCATCATAGGCCTCGAGATTGGCCAGGGTGTAGGAGTAGGCGATGTTGGCGGACTCCTGCATCACGTCACCCAGCTTGCCGGTCAACTTCAAGCCACGTGTCAGGCCATGCACCCGGGTGGCTTCGATGGGCAGGGTCGCCCCACCCATGCTGGTCCAAGCAAGACCGGTCACCACGCCTTCGCCGGCCAGAACCTTCTCGCGACGGAAGATCGGCGCCCCGAGGAATTCCTCGAGGTTCTTGACCGAGACCTTCACGGTCGCAAGCTCCTCTTCCAGCAACTTTACCGCCGCCTTGCGCACGATGCGGTGCAGCTGTTTCTCCAGCTGGCGCACGCCGGCTTCACGCGCATAGCCCTCGATGACCTGACGCAGCGCGGCATCACTCAGATTGATGCGCTTCTTGGGGATGTTGTCGCGGGTCAGCAGCTTCGGCCACAGGTGGTGCTTGGCGATCGCCACTTTCTCCTCGGCGATGTAGCCGGAGAGGCGAATCTGCTCCATGCGGTCCAGCAGCGGGCCGGGGATGCTGTCCAGCGTGTTGGCGGTACACACGAACAGCACCTTGGAGAGATCGAGACGCACATCGAGATAGTGGTCGAGGAAGTCGACATTCTGCTCCGGATCGAGCACCTCGAGCAGCGCCGAGGCCGGATCGCCCTGGAAGGACTGCCCCAGCTTGTCGATCTCATCGAGCATGATCACCGGGTTCTCGACCTTGACCTCCTTGAGCGCCTGCACCAGCTTGCCGGGCATGGCGCCCACGTAGGTGCGGCGATGCCCCTTGATCTCGGACTCGTCTCGCATTCCACCGATCGAAAAGCGATAGAACTCGCGCCCCAGCGCCTGGGCGATGGAGCGCCCGATGGAGGTCTTGCCGACGCCGGGCGGGCCGACCAGCAGCAGGATCGAGCCGCCGACATCGCCCTTGAAGGTGCCCTCGGCCAGAAACTCGACGATGCGTGACTTCACGTCATCCAGCCCATCGTGATCGCGATTGAGCACGGTGCGCGCGTGGGCCAGATTGAGCTGATCGGTGGAGGTGATGCCCCACGGCAGCGAGGTCAGCCAGTCAAGATAGTTGCGTGTGGTGCCGTATTCCGGCGAACCGGTCTCCAGCACCGACAGCTTGTCGAGCTCGTCATCGATGCGCGACTGGACACGCTCCGGCACCTTGAGCTCGTCGAGACGGCCACGGAAGGTATCGACGTCGTTCTCGCGATCATCCTTGGAGATGCCCAGTTCACGCTGGATGACCTTGAGCTGTTCGCGCAGGAAGAATTCGCGCTGATGCTTCTCCATCTGCGCGTTGACCTGCTGGGAGATCTCGGTCTGCAGCTGTGCGACCTCGATTTCCTTGCGCAGCAGAGGCAGCACCTTCTGCATGCGCTCCATCACTGGCAGCGACTCCAGCACTTCCTGCAGCTCAGCACCCTTGGCCGAGGTGATGGCGGCGGCGAAATCGGTCAGCGGGCCGGGTTCATGCGGGCTGAAGCGGTTGAGGTACTGCTTGAGCTCCTCGCCGTACAGCGGGTTGATCGGCAACAGCTCCTTGATGCCGTTGATCATCGCCATCGCGTAGGCGCGGGCCTCGTCGCTCTCGGCATCGACCGGTTCGCGCGGATAGTTGACCTCAACCAGATAGGGAGGCTTGCGCGACAGCCAGCGCGTGATGCGGAAGCGACGCAGCCCTTGGGCGATGAACTGTACCTGGTCATCGCCGTCTTCGGGCTTGTGGACGCGCACGGCAGAGCCGATCTCGGGAAAGTGCTCGACCCCCAGCTCATCCACTTCGACATCGCCGACGAAGGCCAGGCCGACAGCATGATGCGGCGTATTGCCGACCAGCTGCATGGTCTCGGCCCAACGCTGCTTGTTGATCACCAGCGGCTGAACCTGGGCCGGGAAGAACGGGCGATTGTGAATCGGCAGCAGGTAGATGCGCTCCGGTAGCTGGTCGCCACTCGGCACCAGCCCACCCGAGGCGGAAGAAGAAGGCTCTTGTGACTGGCTGTCATCCTCGAAGCCGGCAAGAATATCGTCGTTATCGGAAATCTCTTCGTGACGTGGCATGCAACCCTCATGAAACCAGGCCTCGGTTGAGGCGATCATCTCCACCAATGCGGCCAGTGAGCCACTTTATCAAGGCACGCTTGCCGCGCCGGGGACGCAACACTGCGTGTTCAGAGTGGCACCGGGCGCCCCCCTGGAAACGACAATGCCCGCCATGAGGCGGGCATTGTCGTTTCCAGCATACTGCGCGACGCTCAGTAGATCGGAGTGCCGTTGATCTTCACGCTGTCACCATCGATCTCGACCACCAGGTTGCGGTCGGCGGCCTGCGGAGAGACACCTGCCATCATGGCCATCATCGGCGGTACGTTGCGGAACTCGAAGCGCCCGCTCAGACGATTCAGGAAGGCCCGCTGAGCCGGCACGGTCTGCAACTCCTGAATGGACAGATCAGTGATGTCGGCACCATCAAGAATCATCTGGCCATCACCCTGCATGTCGACACCGAAGGCATCGCTTTTGGCATTCAGCGATTCCAGTGTCATGCGCGGAGAGGTGCTCAGCATGGTGAACAGCGGCGCTTCGACCTTCTCGAGCATGGCGACCTGCTGCGCTTCGCTCAGCTCCTCGAACGGCTTGCCCGCTTCTTCCAGCAAGCCCTGCAGCTGGGTGATGAAGTCATAGACGGCCGCACCCTGCAGACGATCGATCGAGATGGACACGTCGCCGCTGGCCATCTGCTGATCACCCGCGCTGACATCCTGCACCGACAGCTTCATCAGATAGCGCAGCTCGGTCGGGTCCAGACGCGTTTCACCGCTGTAACGGATATCGCTGGCGACCACTGGCGGCTGACCGGTGCCGTTGTCGATGGTCAGGGTGTCCAGCACGATCTTGTCGTCCTGGCGGAAGTCATTGTCCGCCCCGCGATAGATGCCGTTGAGGCTCAGAGTGCCGACGCTGATCTTCTCGGCGCCATTGGTGATATCGAACGGCGTGATCTCGCCATCCACGGTAATTTCCGGTGTGTCACCACCATCATGGGAAGCCACCAGCTCGCCGCCCTGGAAGTCGATGCGCGTACCGCTCTCCGGGTCCTGCCAGTCAAAGGCCGGCAAGGTCAGAGTAGTATCGCTGGCGCCGCTGAAGTTGTCGACGCTGCCATCGAAGGCGATCGCCTTGCCATCACCGAGCACTTCGGCGAAGACGTCGCGTGACGGCGTACCGTACAGCACCTTGACGTTGCCCTGCATGGTGGTCGACAGCAGGCCGTGGCCGGCTTCATAGGGCAATAGGATGCGCATGGGACCTTCCCCGTCCCCGGTGGCGAGTTCCATCTCTACCCGGCCCGCGGAGCCGAACCAGCCGCTGTCGACATCCTCTCGGGTCGCCTTGATGTCGGAGCTCCTGTCGAGCTCTGCCACCATGCGGGCCATCTCATCTTCAAAGCGCTGGCTTGAGTAAGCCACGCCGCCGACATAGCCGGCTGCCCCGATGACGACCACTGCCGTCGCGGTTACCAGTCCCTTGCCCATCGCATTAACCCTTGTCCGTTATTGGAGCATCACACCGTCTGCGCGGTGCCTCTTGTCGCATCTGCTTCCATCAGTGAAACATGTGCATGAGCCTCGCCGCCAAGGCAGCGAGGCGTCAGTGCAACCACAGCCACAGATGCATCGTCGACCAGGCATAGATACCGGCGAAGATGTCATCCAGCATGATGCCGAAGCCACCGGCAACCCGGCGGTCGGCCCAGCGAATCGGCCATGGCTTGAGAATATCGAAGACCCGGAAGACCACGAAGCCCCACAGCGCTGCCTGCCAAGAGAATGGCACGGCGGCCATCGTGATCCAATAGCCGACGAATTCGTCCCAGACGATCCCGGAGTGATCATGCACGCCGAGATCGCGCGAGGTGCGATCACAGATCCAGATCCCGACCAGCGAGGCGACCAGCACGGTGGCCAGATACGGCCACAGCGTGAGGTTGGTCATCAGCCAGTAGAACGGGATTGCCGCGAGAGTACCAAAGGTACCCGGTGCAAAGGGCGCGGTACCGCTGCCCAGCCCGAAGGCCAGGAAGTGCACGGGGCGCCGCCAGACACTGGCGGGTGCGCGATTCATGGTGCCACCCCGTTCTCGTTGCGTGACGACGCATCACCACAGGAGCCATCTGTCCCAGAGGCCTGTGTGGCAGAGACCTGTGTGTCAGAAGCCTGCGAGGCAGAGAAATGCTGCCAGCTCTGACCCGTCGCTGCCTGCTCAATGCCCTTGTCCATCAGCATCACGCGTGGCGCATCGCCGCCCGCCGCCTGCATGCGCCCGATGACATTCAAGGGCAGGTTGAGCGAGCGCAGGGCAAGCCTGGCCGTCTCGAGGTTCTCCTGGGGCAGCGTGAGCAACAGCTCGTAATCGTCGCCGCCATTGAGGACCGCCTCGCGGGCGCCCTGCTCGCCCAGCGCCGTGACCAGCTCCGGCGCCAGCGGCAGTTCGCCAAGCTCCAGCGCCGCCGACAGCTGACTGGCACGACAGATGTGTGCCAGATCGCCCATCACGCCATCGGAGACATCCAGGCCCGCACTGGCCAGCTCACGCAGCGCCAGCCCCGCATCGACCCGCGGTTCTGGTCGCAGGTAGGCCGCCAGGCAAGGGTTCAGCACATCGCGGACGCCATCCTGCCAGGCCTTGAGTCCGGCATGCGCCAACCCCGGCAGACCGGTGACCGCGATGAGATCGCCCTCGCGGGCGCCGTCACGCCGCAGGATCGGGCGGGCCACGCTGCCGGCCTGCTGAGCAGGCTCGAGCACGCACGGCAACTCGCCATGCACGGTGATCGTGATAGAGAGCGGGCCGCGCGTGACGTCGCCGCCGACCAGCGCGATGCCGTAGCGATCCGCCAGCGCGTGGAAACCGGCCGCAAAACCATGCAGCCAGTCTTCATCCACGTCCGGCAACGTCAGCGCCAGCAACGCCCAGCGCGGGGTCGCACCCATCGCCGCCAGATCAGACAGATTGACGGCCAGGGCACGATGGCCGATGGACGCCGCAGGCGCATCCGGCGGGAAGTGCACCCCCGCCACCGAGGTATCGACACTGACCGCCATCTGCATGCCATCACTGGCGGCAAGAAGTGCACAGTCGTCTCCCGGCCCCAGCAACACGCCCGGTGCCCCGGACAGATCGCGCTGGAAGTAGCGGGCAATCAGCTCGAATTCACCTGGCATGTCAGCGCAGGCGGGCCTGGGTCACCTCGGCGCTGCGCAGCTTGACTGCCAGCTTGTCGAGGATCCCGTTGACGTACTTGTGCCCGTCGGTGGCACCGAAGGTCTTGGCCAGCTCGACCCCTTCGTTGATCGCCACGCGATACGGCACTTCCATGCGCTTGGACAGCTCGTAGGCACTCAGACGCAGGATGGCCAACTCGATCTCGTCGAGATCCTGCAAGCGGCGGTCGAGCAGCGGGCTGATGCTGGCATCCAGTTCTTTCTGGAAGCGTGGCACGTTGTGCAGCAACTCGTGGAACAGGGCCTGGTCAGCGATGCGCATCACCTCGACCCAGTTCTCGTGCAGTTCGACATCATCGTCGATCTTTTGACCACGGAACTCGGCCTCGATGGTGGTCATGTTCTTGCCGGTCATCTGCCACTGGTAGATGCCCTGCACGGCCAGCTCGCGAGCGGCGCGCCGCGCCTGCTGCTGCCTGGACGGCTCGCGCTCGGTACGTTCATTGCGTTCGCTCACGCGTCACCTCCCATGGCCTTGAGCAGGGAGACCATTTCCATCGCCGCCATGGCCGCTTCGGTACCCTTGTTGCCAGCCTTGGTGCCGGCACGCTCGATGGCCTGCTCGATGGAATTCACCGTCAGCACGCCATTGGCGACCGGGGTGTCGAATTCGAGCTGCAGACGGGACAGCGCGGAGTTGCACTCGCCGGCGACGTATTCAAAGTGCGGCGTACCACCGCGGATCACCGCACCCAGCGTGATGACGGCGTGCGGCTTGACCTTGGCCAGCACGGCCTTGACGGCCAGCGGAATTTCCCAGGCACCCGGCACGTGGATCAGGTCGATGTTTTCCTCATCGACGCCGTGGCGTACGAGAGAATCGACCGCGCCTTCCACCAGGCTGTCGACGACATGGTGGTTGAAACGCCCGACGACGATGACGTAACGGCCATCGACATTGGTGAAAGTGCCTTCGAGTTGAGCAATCGGTTGCATGGTCAGTCCACAATGCTAGCGCCCCGGAGAACCGGGGCGGGGATATCAATCATACCGGGGCAGGTCGCCAGAAGCGCGCGACCTCCCCCGCCATTTGGGGTGCCGAAGCGCTTACGCGCCTGCGGCGTCTGCGTCTGTCTCGCCTGCCGTGTCATCACTGCCGACCAGTTCGACCACTTCGAGGCCAAACCCGGACAGGGCAGAGAATTTCCACGGCGAGCTGAGCAGACGCATCCGGCCGACACCGAGATCCCGAAGGATCTGGGCACCGGTACCGGTGGTCAGATAGTTGCCCGCACCATCGGATTCGTTGGTGCGCGGGGTACGACGTCGGCCGAGGAAGACATCGAGACGATCCTTGTAATCCAGCGTGTCGCTGCCGGTGTCCAGCAGTACCAGCACGCCGGCATCGGCGGCGGCGACTTCAGCGAGTGCATCATTGAGCGCCCAGCTGCTGCTGCCCGGCTGACGCAGGGTCAACAGGTCGCGCATCGGGTCCTGCACGTGCACGCGCACGGTAGTCAGAGACTCGGCATTCGGCGTGCCCTTGACCAGCGCCAGGTGGTGACGGCCCTGGATGCGATCGCTGAAGCAATGCAACGTCAGCTCGCCGAAGGCGGTCTCGACCTGCTCGCTATCCAGCACTTCCACGGTCTGCTCATTGTGGATGCGATATTCGATCAGATCCGCAATGGTGCCGACCTTGAGGTCGTGCTCGGCGGCGAAGCGCTCGAGCTCTTCACGACGCGCCATGCTGCCGTCATCATTCATGATTTCACAGATCACGCCGGTCGCGCCAAAGCCCGCCATGGACGCCAGGTCACAGGCCGCCTCGGTATGGCCGGCACGACGCAGCACACCACCCGGCTCCGCCATCAGCGGGAAGATGTGTCCCGGCTGGACGATGTCCTGCGGGCGCGCATTGCGCGCGGCAGCAGCCTGCACGGTCCGGGCGCGGTCAGCCGCCGAGATACCGGTGGTGACGCCTTCGGTGGCCTCGATGGAGAGCGTGAACTTGGTGCCGAAGCCGGAACCGTTGGCCTGAACCATCAGTGGCAGCTGGAGCTGTTCGCAATGCTCACGCGACATCGGCATGCAGATCAAGCCACGCGCGTGGCGTGCCATGAAGTTGATGTGCTCGGCTGTCACGGCTTCCGCGGCGATGATGATGTCGCCTTCATTCTCACGATCCTCGTCATCCATGAGGATGACCATCTTGCCTTGCCGGATATCCTCGACGAGTGCTGCGATGCCTGATAGCGCCATGCTTGCTCCACTTTACGGGCTGCGCCGGCCCATGCCGGACCCACGCGTAGTATCAAAAAGTCGGGCGTCAGGGTACCCCGCCACCCCGTTTTGCGCCAGCACCCAGCGACGCCGCTGTCGCCAGACGGCGGCAAGTGCTTGCGTGACAACAAGAAATCAGTCGTCGCTCTCCTGTGGGCCTGGCGATGCTACTGGCACCGCGGTGATGCGCCAATCACGCCCCACCGCCCGAATATCGCGAATCTCGACCCGGCGCTGCTGCGCCATGTGATCCAGCCCCGGCAGTGCCAGCAGCGGACGAGCCTCACCACCCAGCAGCGTGGGCGCCATGAACAGCTGCATCTCATCGACCAGGCCTGCCTGGATCATGGCCCCGGCCAGCACCGCGCCGGTTTCCAGCAGCACCTCGTTGGCCTGCTCGTGCTCGGCCAGATAGCGCAGCAGGGCCTCGAGGTCCACGCGGCCATCTTCGCCGGCCGGCAGCGCCAGCACCTCGGCACCGGCCGCCTCCAACAAGGTACGTCGCTCAGCCAGCGCCGCTGTCTCATCCGCGACACATACCAGCAGCGTACGACCGGATTGCGCCAGAATGCGCGCCGCCAGCGGCAGACGCAGATGGCTGTCCACTACCACGCGCAACGGCTGACGCGCCACCAGCGCCTCGAGTCCCAGCGGGTGGTCGTCGAGACCGAGCTGGTCGGCGCGTACATTGAGACGCGAATCATCGAAGATGACCGACTCGATGCCGCTCATCACCACGCTGGAGCGGGCGCGCAGACGCTGCACGGCGCTGCGCGCTTCAGGGCCGGTGATCCATTGGGATTCGCCGGAAGCCATCGCCGTGCGACCGTCCAGACTCATGGCCTGCTTGAGGCGCACGAAGGGCCGACCGCGCTCCATGCGTGACAGGAAGCCGGGATTGAGCGCTCGCGCCTCCTGCTCCAACACCCCGACCGTCACCGCGATGCCCGCACCCTGCAACAGCGCGATGCCGCGCCCGGCAACCTGCGGATTCGGATCACGCATCGCGATCACCACCCGCGAAACGCCCGCCGCGATCAGCGCCAGCGAGCAAGGGCCGGTCCGCCCGGTGTGGGAGCAGGGCTCCAGCGTCACATAGGCCACGCAGCCCAGCGCGCGCTCGCCCGCCTCTGCCAGCGCATTGACCTCGGCATGCCCTTCCCCGGCACGCACATGAAAGCCGCTCGCGATCACCTCGTCAGTCTCGGCCTCTACCAGCACACAGCCGACACGCGGATTGGGCTGCGTCGTGTAGCTGCCCAGTCGCGCCAGGCGCAGGGCGTGGGCCATGTGGCGCGCATCACGCGCCGAGGAAGCACCGCGTGCGCGAGAGTGACTGTCGCGAGAGTGGCTGTCACGGGGAGCATGAGAAGCATGGGGAGAAAGAGACATGCGATACCTTGGCGTGAAACGAGAGAAGGTAGGCGTAGCCCAGGCGGTGACCAATACTTCGAGGCCTGAGCTACGCAGCGTGACGCGACAGAGCCAGCAGACACAGGCCTCGAGGTCATCTGCAAGGATGACCTCGAGGCATCAGGGCCGCGAATCTTCCTCGCCCGGCAGGAAGCTGGGCTCCTGGGCGAGGCGGTCGATCTCGGCGCGGAACTCATCAAGGTCCTGGAAGCGACGATAGACCGAAGCGAAGCGGATATAGGCGACCTGATCCAGCCGCTTGAGCTGCTGCATGACTTCATCCCCGATGCGCCGCGCCTCGATCTCACGTTCGCCGGTGGCACGCAGACGCTGGCGAATGCGCTCCACCGCGGCCTCGATCAGTTCGGAGGACACCGGGCGTTTTTCCAGCGCACGCAGCATGCCGGCACGCAGCTTGTGCTCATCGAAGCTCTCACGCGAGCCGTCACCCTTGACCACGCGCGGCATGACCAGCTCCGCTGTTTCGTAGGTCGTGAAACGCTCACCACAGGCCGCACACTGGCGCCGACGCCGCACCTGGTCACCCTCGACCACCAGCCGGGAATCCGTGACCTTGGTTTCATGAGTTCCGCAGAAGGGACAGTGCATGTTGGAGAGCCTGCTTGGGTGCGAGGTGGCTGCGACCCCGCGCGAAGCACAGCGAGGAAGTGGCGCAGCGCAGCCGAATGACAGCGAATGGCGGGTATTGTAACCGTTAAGGCCCCGCCACGGGAGCCTATGTCAGCCCCGACCTATCTGAACTGGCCTTGGGGAGAGACCAAAGGGCGACAGGAGTTTCCTGCATTGTCGCCCTGGGGGGGGCGGACACCACGGCGAAAGCGTCAATCAACCTGCTCGGCAGGCTTGAAATCCCCGCGGGATAACCGAAAGATGACATCAGGGTGCAGCGCCTCACGAGGACGCTTGCCCGAGCTGTGGAATCCTTTCACGACTGGCGGCAGATGATCTCTGCCGCGAGACTGATCACGATGACGCAAGGAGCTGCGACATGGGAATCATTGCATGGATCATATTCGGTCTCATTGCCGGCATCATCGCCAAGGTGATCGTGCCCGGCAAGGACCCGGGTGGCATCATCGTCACCAGCATCATCGGCATTCTGGGGGCCGTGGTCGGTGGCTGGGTCGGCACCCTGATGGGCTTCGGGGAAGTGACGGGATTCAATCTGGCCAGCTTTGTCATCGCCGTGCTCGGCGCCGTCATCCTGCTGATCCTGTATCGCGTGCTGCGCAAGTAAAGCGCGTCTTGAAGCGCATTGGCGTCAGCCGGCCTCAGGCCATATGACGCCCGACAGGACGGCCAGCCGGCTCATGCAGGCTGGCCGTCCTGTCTTGCAGGCTTGAAGAATCTGGCCCGAGGCGTGCATGACTCAAGGGTAAAGACACCAGGCCGTCGCCCACGGGCGCCGCTGAGCCGATGCGCTATTCAGGCATTTCACCAAACGACGGCCAGCCGACTTCATCTGATATGTGATTTCCTGTCTTGCCACCGGCCCCCGCAAGATTGCGCCGGCGGGCTTAACGAAGATCACCCGCGACACGCTCTGCCCGTTGCGGCTCACGCGGCAGAGCCAGACCGCTTCTGCTGCCACGAGGATTGCCCATGTCCGATACGCCACCTCCCGATCACTCGACTTCCACTGCCTCCGATCCTGCGCCGAGCGAGGGCAACGCCAGGCCACGCGCCAGAGTCTCTCTCGCCAAGCGCCTCTCGCAGGCTGATTTCCAGGCCCACGCCACACGTCTGCTCGCCGAGATCTACCCGCAGCGTCATGAAGAAGTCCTCAGACGCCTGGAGACGGTGCTGGATTTCCATCGCACGCGCCTCAATCCCCGCGTACCGGAAGGCGAGCCACTCTGGAGCGAGCGCGACCAGTGGCTGATCACCTACGGCGACAGCCTGCAGCAGGAAGGCGAGGCGCCACTGGCGACCCTGCACGACTTCCTCGCCAGCCGACTGGACGACAGCCTGTCCGGTGTCCACGTGCTGCCCTTCTTTCCGTGGAGCAGCGATGACGGCTTCAGCGTCGTCCACTATCGCGAGGTCAATCCGGCCCTCGGCGACTGGCAGGACATCCGGCGCCTGAGTGAGCAGCGCGACCTGATGGCAGACCTGGTCATCAATCACTGCTCACGCGAGTCACTGTGGTTCGCCGACTATCTGGCCGGTGTGCAGCCCGGTCGCGACTACTTCATCGAGATGGACCCCGACACCGATGTCTCCGAGGTCGTGCGCCCGCGCCCGTCTGCCCTGCTCACGCCGGTGCATACCCGTCGTGGCCTGCGCCATCTTTGGGCAACCTTCTCGGATGACCAGATCGACCTGAACTTCGCCAATCCCGATGTGCTGCTCGAATTCATCGGCATCCTGCTTTATTACCTCGAGCAGGGCGCGGGCATCATCCGCCTCGATGCGGTGGCCTTCCTGTGGAAGCGCCAGGGCACTTCCTGCATCCACCTGCCGGAGACACATGCCGTGGTGCGCCTGCTGCGCGCCATCGTCGATCATCTGGCGCCGGGCAGCCTGTTGATCACCGAGACCAACGTGCCCCATGCCGAGAACATGTCCTACTTCGGGCTCGACCGTCTGTCACAGCACGACCTCGCCACCATCGAGGGCAGCGCCCAGGCCGATGAAGCGCACCTGATCTATCAGTTCACGCTGCCGCCGCTGACGCTGCACACCCTGACCTCCGGCGATGCCAGCGCCCTGACCCAGTGGGCCGCCAGCCTGCCGTCGTTGCCCTCCGGCTGCAGCTACTTCAACTTCACCGCCAGCCACGACGGCATCGGCGTTCGCGCCCTTGAGGGCCTGCTGCCCGACCACGAGCGCGACACCCTGGTGCGACTGGTGCATGACTTCGGCGGCTACGTCAGCATGCGCGCCAACCCGGGCCGCGCCGACACCCCCTATGAACTCAACATCAGCTACTTCGATGCGCTCAAGGGCACGCGGCGCGGCCAGGACCCGTGGCAGATAGAGCGTTTCATCGCCAGTCAGACCCTGATGCTGAGCCTGCAGGGCATCCCGGGGCTGTATATCCACTCGCTGACCGCGACCCCCAATCACCAGGAAGGCGTCGAACGCGATGGTCATCTGCGCGCCATCAACCGCCGCAAGTGGCAGCGTGATGAACTGGAAGCGCTGCTGGCAAGCCCCAACACCGCAACCCATGAGGTCTTCCACGCCCTCAAGCGCCGGATGGCACTGCGCCGCAACGAACCCTGCTTCCACCCGGATGCCGACCAGAATGTCTTCGATGTCGGCCCGGACTTCTTCGTCTTCGAGCGCGTCACCCATGAAGGGCGTCGCCTGCTGTTCGCCCTCAATGTCACCGATCAGCCGCGCGTGCTGCCGCTGCCGGCAAGCTGGCAAGGCGTCGCGCTGACCGACCACCTGTGCCACGACAAGGCCTACGACCCCACCATGGCTCGCCGTCCCTATCAAGCGGCCTGGCTGATGGAGCAAACCGTGCGCCCGCCGGCCATCGAGGTCGTCTGACGCCCTCTTTTTCCCCTCCTGCCAACGACAACGGGGCTGCCAGTGGCAGCCCCGTTGTCGTGGGTCTTGCTGTTTCCCCCCGCGAGCCTTGCTGTTTCCCGCCGCGAGCGTTACTGGTTGTCCAGCTCCACCGCTTCGTGCATGCGCTCGAGCAGGTCCGGCACGGCTGACTGCACCCGGTTCCAGCTCGGGATGAAGGGCTTGTCGCGCGGATTGTCGAGGAAGGCGCTGCCGGCATCCATGATGTTGGATGCGAACAGCTCCACCGCCGCTTCCTCGCTATGGCGGTCGACCGTCAGACCATTCATGACGGCATCGTTGTAGTAGGTCTCGATCAGGTCCAGCGCGATACGGTAGTAGGTGGCCTTGATGGTGCGGAAGGTCTCGCCGTGGATCTCGACGCCCAGCGTGGCCAGCTTGCGATACATGGCCTTGGCGATATCCAGGCTCATGCGGTTGAGCCCGCCCAGTGCGTCCTCCTCGGACAGCGGCTGGTGCTTGTGATCATAGGCATCGGCGATATCCACCTGACACAGACGCTTGGTGGAATAGTTGCGATGCACTTCCGAGAGCACACCGATCTCCAGCCCCCAGTCACTGGGAATGCGGATATCCGCCAGCACGTCGGTACGCATCGAGAACTCGCCGGACAGCGGGTAGCGATAGCTGTCGAGGTAATCCAGGTACGGCAGCGGGCCATAGACCTTCTTGAGCGCACGGATCAGCGGCGTGACCATCAGACGCGCCACGCGACCGTTCAGCTTGCCCTGGGCAATTCGCGAGTAGTAGCCCTTGCAGAACTCGTAGTTGAACTGCGGATGCGCCACCGGATAGATCAGCCGCGCCAGCAGGCCACGGTCATAGGTGACGATGTCACAGTCATGCAGTGCCACCGCTTCGGCGATGCCCGAGGACTGTACGTAACCGGAGCAGTACCAGACATTGCGCCCCTTGCCGGCCTCCATCGGCGCCAGACCATGCTCGGTCAGCTCCTCGTCCAGCGCACGCAGGCGCGGACCATCATTCCACAGGATGCGGTGATGCTGCGGCAGGTGCGAGAAGAACTCCTTGGCATGCTCGAACTGGTCACGGTCGGCGCGGTCCAGCCCGATCACGATCTCGCTGAGGTAGGGCACCTGGGCCAGCTCCTCGACGATATGCTTGAGGGCGGGGCCTTCCAGCTCGGAATACAGCGACGGCAGAATCAGGCTCATCGGCCGCTTGCGGGAGAAGCGCATCAGGTCCGCTTCGAGATCTTCCACCGGACGATCGGTCAGGTTATGGAAGTTGGTGATGATGCCATTCTGGTAAAAATCGCTCATGTCAGCTCCTTGTCATGCCGAAGACATGCATCAGGCAGGCGTCAGGCGCCCAGGCCTCTGGATGTCCATTCTTCCGGCTGGCCATTGGCCAGCCAGTGACGCAATCCCTCGACCCATCCCTGCGGTCCGGGGGAATTGGCGCGGAAACAGCGGCGCTCATCCGCCAATGTCGGGTAGTCGCCAAGCTCACGATCGCGCTGTGAGGTATCGCCGACGCCGGGGATCAGCACAGCGTTGTCGACGGCGGCCAGTAGCGGCAGGTCATTGGCGCCATCACCGAAGCCCAGCGTCCAGGGGCGCACCCGCTCGCAGAGCCGGTAGCGCGCGATCAGATAGCGCGCTGCCACGCCCTTGTCGCTGTCCCCGGTCACATGGTGGAAGCGCCCACCACGTGTCAGCTTGAGGCCATGACTGGCCAGACGCGCGCGAAAGTCCTCGAGACGCTCCGGCGCGTCACGCCACACCAGCGGCTCACTGGCATCACGCTGTCCCGCCAGGGCCGCGTCGCCCTCCTCCAGCCCCGTCAGCTCACTGATTCTCGCCACCGACATCGAGGCGAAGCCCTCGAAGGCGAATTCCGCGCTCAGCTCCTCCAGGGCCGCGAGAATCCTGTCGCGGGGCATCGCCACCGCGATACGACACAGGCCGTGGGCATCCGGGGCGCTGGCCGCTTCAAGCGGGTAGGCGCTCAGCCAATCGGCAGGCAGTGCCACCACGCCGCCGTTCTCGGCGATCCAGGGCTGACCCGCCAGCCCCAGTGAGTTCATCAGTGGCGTGAGTTCGGCTGCGGTCTTGGAGGTGTTGGGCACGATCCAGGCACCACGGGCGCGCAGACGGGTCAGCCAGCTGCGTGCCGGGCCCGGTGAGTAATCGTGGTGATCCAGCAGCGAGCCATCCAGATCGGTCAGCAACAACAGCGGTGCTTGAGTCTCTGACATGTGAACTCTCCTCGTGAAGTGCTGCAGCGTGTCGGGGGTCACCTCGGCAGGATCTCGTGGCACCGGACAGGCATTGCAAGAGCATTGCAGGGAATGTGCCAAGATGGTGCAGCCTCCATGTCAGCCTGCCCTCTCTCGCCATGACGATGTTTATGCACCCGCTCATTTGCACCATCAAAGAGCACAAAGCCTGCCTTGCATGATGTCACGCCTCATGGCGGCGCAAATTCAACGTCACCAACGACGACGCCCTCGCATCTGCGAGGGCGTCGAGTTCTGGGCAAGTGGACAACGTCTGTTGAGACTAGACCAGCCACAGCGACAGTTGCGGCCACAGCAGCAACATCGCCAGCACGCACAGCTGGATGGCGATGAACGGCAGCAGCGAGACGAAGATATCCTTGAGGCTGATGCCTTCCGGTGCCACGCCTTTCAGATAGAAAGCAGCAGGCCCGAAGGGTGGCGACAGGAAGGACACCTGCATGTTGACCGCGAACAGCACACCGAACCATACCGGGTCGTAGCCGAGCTGAACGATGATCGGCACGAAGATCGGCAGGGTCAGCATCGCGATGCCGATCCAGTCGAGGAACAGCCCCAACAGCAGCAGGATCGCCATCATCACCATGATGATCGCCAGCGGCGGGATATCCAGGCCGAGAATCATGCTCGACACGAAGCGGTTGCCGCCCATCAGGTTGTAGACCCCGACCAGCGCCGCCGCGCCGATGCCGATCCAGATGATCATGCCGCAGGTGTTCATGGTCTGGGACAGCGCACGCTGCATCAGGGTGATGGAGAACTCACCGCGCAGCATCACCGCCACCAGCACGCCGAAGCTGCCCATCGCCGCGGCTTCGGTCACCGAGGCCACGCCACCATAGATGGAGCCCAGCACCAGCCCCGCGATGACCGCCGGCACGCCGATGGCCTTGAGCAGCTCACGCTTGCTCTGGAAGCTGGCGCGGCGCTCCTCCTCGGGCATCACCGGCCCCAGCGAAGGGTTGCGCAGGCAGCGGATCAGCACGTAGATGATGTAGCTTGCCATCAGCACGATGGCCGGGGTGATCGCCGCGGTGAACAGGTCCGCGATCGACTGGTTGGCGATCAGGCCATAGATGATCAGCACGATGGAGGGCGGCATCATGGTGCCCAGCGAGCCGCCGGCACACACCACGCCGATGGCGATGTGCTTGTCATAGCCGAGCCTGAGCATCTGCGGCAGCGCCAGAATCCCCAGCAGCACGATCTCGCCGCCGATGATGCCGGACATCGCGGCGAGGAAGAACGCCACCACGATGGTCTGGATTGCCACGCCGCCGGGCAGGCGCCCTGCCATCACGCGCATGGCATTGAACAGGTCCCTGGCGATCCCCGAGCGATCCAGCAGCGAGGCCATCAGCACGAACATCGGCACCGCCACCAGCGAATACTCGGTGACGAAGCCATAGACACGACTGGTGACCAGCGGCAGCGCCATCGGACCAAACCAGCCAAAGGTGTAGGCCAGCGCGACCAGGCCGGTGACGAAGGCCAGCGGCAGGCCGGTGACCAGCAGCGCGAAGATGCCGCCGACCAGCAGCATCGTAGCCGTTGCGATATCCATCAGCGCGGCTCCTTGTGGTCAGCTGCGGCGCCGGGAGTGGCGTCGGAGGCATCATGAGACTCACTGCCGCCCTCGGGCGGACGGGGCGAGAAGAAGGTCTGATAGAGATGCCACAGCGCCTGCAGGGTCATCACCGCCAGCGCGAACAGGATCACGCCCTTGGTCAGCGCCGGAAACGGCGGATTCCACGAGGTGCCGGAACGCTCCAGCTGCCACTCGCCCAGCGGACTGTGCGAGGCACGCCAGAACATCACCCAGCCCGCATAGCTCATCGCCAGACAGAAGACGAACGTCATCACGTCATTGAAGCAGTCCAGCACGTAGCGAAAGCGCGTGCCGACCAGGTCGTAGAGCACACGCACGCGAATATGGCGATTGTTGGCCAGTGCCGCCGGGCCGCCCAGCGCGAAGCTGGTCGCGACCAGGAAGATCACCGTCTCGTGCACCCAGGAGGTCGGTGAATCGAGGCCGTAGCGCATTACCACCTCGAACACGCTGATCGCCATCGCCAGCAATACCAGCCACGCCGCGGCGCGCGTGCCCTTGCCCACCAGGCGGTCCAGCGGCGTGCGCGTGCCCAGGTTCGGGTCGTGGTCATCCGACGCCTCGGGTAGCCCCGGCGACGCCACATCATGTTCTGCCATATCGAATTCCTTGCTGACTCGCTGCCCCGAGGAGAATCGGCGCGCCCAGTGAGCACGCCGACCTTGATCTCCCGCGTCTTCATCGTTCTACGATCGTGTCGCCAAAAGCGTGGCTAGCTGTCTCTTGCCACGCGGCGGCTGGTGCCCATTCCGCGCGCCAGCGGGCTCACATCAGGTTGCGGTCGGTCAGGAAGCTGACCACGGACTCGTAGACCTTGCCGGTCAGCTCATTCTTCTCGGCCCACACCTTCCACTCCTGCTGCGCGATGCGACGGAACTTGGCGCGCTCCTCCGGCGCCATGTCGATCACCTCGATATCCGGATTGGCACGCGCCGCGCTCACCGCCTTGATGTCACGCGCCTTGAGGGTGAAGACCATGTCGTAGGCCATCGCGTCGGTAGCGGTCTCCATGATCGCCTTGAGATCCGCCGGCAGGCCGTCCCAGATGCCCTTGTTCATCGACACCGCCACCATCGGCAACGAGTGGAAGCCCGGGTAGGACGGGTACTTGGCGAAGCTGTGCAGGCCCTGGTCATCATTGGTGGCGAAGACGGTGTAATCCGCCGCGTCGATCACGCCCTTCTCCAGGCCGGTGTAGACCTCGGAGCCCGGCAGGTTGACGGGTGCCGCGCCGGCCTTTTGGAAGATGTTGTAGACCATGCCTTCCGGCGCACGCACCTTGAGGCCCTTGAGGTCATCGACGGTGCGCACCGGCTTCTTGGAGACGAAGGACTCAAGCCCGGTGGCGCCCGCGCCGATCAGATGCACGCCGTAGGGCTCGACCAGCTCGTTGTAGAGCTCCTCACCGCCGCCGTGCTGCATGTACTCGAGATATTCCAGCGGGTCACCCCAGGCACCCACCAGGTTGCCCAGCATGCCGAAGGCCGGATTCTGACCCGAGAAGTAGGACGGATCGGTCAGGTGGCCCTGCAGGATGCCGGCGCTGACGGCGTCCAGCGTCTGGTTGGCCTGCACCACGGCATTGACCGGCAGGATCTCGATGGCGATGCGGCCATCCGACATGGCCTTGATGCTGTCGGCCCAGGCCTTCTTGACCTCGAACTGCGGCTCCCCGGCCGTCTCGGAGGTCTGGAAGGTCCATTCGTATTCGGCCGCCCAGCTCGGTGTGGCGATCAGCGTGGCGGCCACGGCGCTGGACAGCGCCAGCGCCTTGAGCGTGACACGGGCGGGAGCGGCAGTAGTGCGCGGCGAGGTAGTGGTGAGCGACGAGATAGTGGAACGCGGCATGGTGAAACTCCTGGCTTGTTGTTATGACGTGTTATGACGTTCTGTGGTCAATGGAAGACGTGCAGGCACTTTCCGGCGTGGCGAAACGCCGTGAGGTGCCGTTCACTCGCTTGACAGCGGTGCAGACAGGCTGGGCAGCTGGCCGAAGCGACGCAGCAGCTCCAGCGGTTCCTGGGCGCGCCCGGCAGGATGGCTGCCTTCAGGGCCTGCAGGCATGGCCAGCCCGAGGTCCTGGCCGGTGCGGTCCAGCACATGCAGGGTCGCGGCGTGGGCGGCATCGGGCTGGCGCAGACGAATCGCTTCCATCACCGCGCGATGGCGGCCGAGGCTGTCACCCAGCTCCGAGGCATTGTGATTGGAGGTCGCCACCAGCAGGCTGATCGACGGCTTGAGCACATGGCCAAGCTGCGCCCAGATGACGTTGTGGGTCGCGGCGAAGATGGCGTCATGGAAGGCGATATCGGCGCGGTCGAACTCCTCCATGGCGCTGCCGCCATGCACCGCTGCGGCCATGCCGTCGTAGGCCTGCTCGATGGCGGACAGGTCCTGGGCGGTGGCCTCGGTGGCCGCCAGGGCGGCGACGAAGGGTTCGATGGAGATGCGGAAGGCGTAGATGTCCCGCGCCAGCTGCGGATGCGGCATCGCGTAGCGTGTCATCCAGCCGGTGACACGCGGATCGAGCAGATGCCACTCGCTGAGAGGATTGACGCGGGTACCCTGGCCGGTGGTGCGGGTGAGAATCCCGGCATTGACCAGGCTCTGGATCGCGGTGCGCACGGTGGCGCGGCTCTGGGCGTGCTGATCGCACAGGTCCAGCTCACGAGGAATCAGGCTGCCCGGCGGGTAGCGATTCTCGAAGATGGCCTGCGCCAGCCATTCGGCGACATCGACACGCGCGGTCGAGGTGTCGCCGGGTGAGGCAGACGTTCCAGAAGAGGCATTGGCGCGCGGGCTGCCGCCAGCGGCACTCGTGGTAGGCGTGGTCATGATCGAACGTTCCTTGATGGCGTGGCGCGTCATTTGTAGCTCGCGCACATCCTTCACGGGATGCATCGCGGCGCGCTCTTGTCCGTCAAGGAATAGCCCATGTCAGACATGCCAACAAGACACCCTAGACCAAGGGTGAGACCCGACTTTGGTCACACCTTTACGCAACTCCCTGTTGCAAAAGGGCTATTCAGGTACTGGCAATTTCCCCCTGTGCTGGCGTCAGGCCGTGAATCGCACGCGACCGATCGACACCGTACGCTCGGCACCGCTGTCCGCGACCACCGTTCTCAGCGCTGCCTCACCTGCCGCGCCGAAACTTGCCGACAGCTCGATCTGGCTGACGCCCTGGGCGACCAGCTCACTGACCAACCGCTCGGCGGCTCTCAGCGTCCCCAGCGTGGCGACGGAAATGCGGACCTCGCCGCTACCCTGACTGCTCAGTGAGGTATTGCCGCTATTCTCGACCAGGATCAGAAAGGCATGGTGCTGCATGACGGCCATGAAAGCCTCCTTGCACGAAGATGAGCAGAGTGTGTCCGGCATCGAGAATAGCGTAGCGCGCCCACTCCCGGGCACAGGCTGATATTTCTGAGCGCTGGTTGACCACTCTCCCACCCCGCTGCGCATCACACCACTCGGCCTCGGCTGGCCGTGGTGCGGGCACAAAAAAACGCCTGCCGCTTGCGCGACAGGCGTTTCTCGTCCGGTGCATGACAGCGCAACGCCACTGTCAGCACTGCTGCGATGAGGGCCAGCCGGGCTGGCACCTCGTCACGCCTCAGGCGTAGACCGGCAGACGTGCACAGACGGCGGAGACCTTGGCCTGCACCTCGGCTTCGGCAGCGGCGGAATCGCCAGCGACCATCGCATCGAGGATATCGCAGATCCAGCCGGCCAGTTCCAGACACTCCTGCTCCTGGAAGCCACGCGTGGTGACGGCCGGGGTACCGATACGCAGACCGGAAGTGACGAACGGCGACTGCGGGTCACCCGGTACGGCGTTCTTGTTGACGGTGATGTGGGCACGGCCCAGCGCAGCGTCAGCGTCCTTGCCGGTCAGGCCCTGCTTGACCAGAGACAGCAGGAACAGGTGGTCTTCGGTGCCGCCGGAGACGACTTCGAAGCCGCGCTCCAGGAACACGGACGCCATCGCCTTGGCGTTCTTGACCACTTGCTTCTGGTAAGCGGTGAAGGCCGGGTCCATCGCTTCCTTGAAGCAGACTGCCTTGGCCGCGATGACGTGCATCAGCGGGCCGCCCTGGCCACCCGGGAAGACAGCGGAGTTCAGCTTCTTCTCGATGTCGGCATCGCCTTCGGCGGACAGGATCAGGCCGCCACGCGGACCACGCAGGGTCTTGTGCGTGGTGGTGGTGACGACGTGGGCGTGGGGCAGCGGGCTCGGGTAGACGCCAGCGGCGACCAGACCGGCCACGTGGGCCATGTCGACCAGCAGGTAGGCACCCACTTCGTCGGCGATCTTGCGGAACTCGGCCCAGTCGATGATCTGGGAGTAGGCGGAGAAGCCGGCGATGATCATCTTCGGCTTGTGCTCACGCGCCAGACGCGCGACTTCGGCGTAGTCGATCAGGCCGTTCTCGCCCAGACCGTACTGCACGGCGTTGTAGTGCTTGCCGGAGAAGTTCGGACGTGCACCGTGAGTCAGGTGACCCCCCGCGTCCAGGCTCATGCCCAGAATAGTGTCGCCCGGCGAGACCAGCGCCTGGAAGACGGCACTGTTGGCCTGGGAACCGGCGTGCGGCTGAACGTTGGCGTAGGTAGCACCGAACAGTTCGCAGGCACGATCGATGGCCAGCTGCTCGACCTTGTCGACGAACTCGCAACCACCGTAGTAACGCTTGCCCGGGTAGCCTTCCGCGTACTTGTTGGTCAGCTGGGAGCCTTGCGCCTGGATAACGCGGGGGCTGGCGTAGTTCTCGGAGGCGATCAGCTCGATGTGAGCTTCCTGGCGAACGACTTCGTCGTCCATGGCGCTCAGGAGCGCATCATCAAAACCGGCAATCTGCATGTCACGGGTGAACATCGGGTGTCCTCGCCTGAAGGGTGATGACGACAGCGAATTCCGGCGCGGCCGGCTCGCCATCTGGGGGTAAGATCAGGACCAGCATGATACCTCAGCCAGCGGTCCGATTCACATGAATCAGCATCATTGTTAACGCAAGACGGCCCCATGACCGAGACAATGATCATGAGGCCGCAGGTTGACGTCGTCAGGCGTCATCATCCGGCGCTGCGATGACGAGGCCTGATGGCCCTTACTGCAGGGCGCGCAGCCCCGCCATCGGCGGCTGACGCCTCACGTCTCTCGACAGCCAGAAGCCCAGCCCGCCGATCAGCACACCCCCCGCCAGCGGCAGCAGCACCCACAGCCACGGATGCAGCACCACCGGCAGCCCCAGCCAGCCGGAATAGAGACCGACCGCCGCGCCTTCGGCGAGCATCGCCGCCAGCAGCCCACTGAGCAGACCGAGCAACACGAACTCAGCGGCCTGCAGGCGGGCCAGCAGCCCCTGACCGGCGCCGAACACCTTGTACAGCGCGCCTTCGTGCTCACGTGCCGGACGACTGGCCACCAGCGCCGCGTAGAGCACGCTGGCCCCCGCCAGCAACACCAGCCCCAGAATCAGCTCCACCGCACGCGACACCTGGGCGATCAGCTCCTGCACGCGGGTCAGGATGGCGTCGATATTGATCAACGACACGCTGGGATAGTCACGCACCAGTGGCGCCAGCTTGCGCTCATCCTCGAGATGAAACGCCGTCATGTAGCTGTGGGCGAAGCTCTCGAGCGCGCCGGGCGGGAAGATGACGTAGAAGTTGGGCAGGAAGCTGTCCCAGTCGACATGGCGCAGATTGACCACCTGCGCCTTGACGGTCTCGCTGCCGATGGTAAACGACAGGCTGTCACCGATGACCAGCCCCATGCGCTCGGCAAGCTCTTCCTCCATCGACACCGGCACGCCCTGCGCGGCGGCGAGGCGGCGGCGCGTCTCGCTGTCTGCCTCGGCGAAATCACTGATCGGCACCCACTCGCCCGCCGACAGGCGGTTGTGGTCCGGCAGATCACGATGCCAGGTCAGGTTCAGCTCACGCTGCGGAACGCCCTGCTGCTCGCCGTCCCCCTCGTCGCTGCGTCCTTCCTGCATGCCGCCTGCCGCCGGCTGATCCGACTGGGCCGACGTATTGCTGCCAGCAGCCTGGAGTCCCTGCTGGGTGCGTCCCAGCAGGGACTCGCCCTTGAGCGCCGTGATGCGTCCACGCACCATCGGGTAGAGCTCGCTCTGGCTGTCGCCGGCCTGCTCATCCACCATCGCGGTCAGCTGCTCGCCGAAGGCCTGCTGCTCTCCGGGCTGGATATTGATCGCGAAGTGATTGGGCGCATTGGTCGGAATCTGCGCCTGCCAGCGGGTGATCAGATCACCGCGTACCAGCGCGATCAACGCCATCGCCGCGAAGGTCACGGCAAAGGCCACCAGCTGACCGAGGCTGGCACCGCGCCGCCTGGCCAGCATGCCGCCGGCGAGGCGAATCGGCCGGCTCCAGCCACCCTGACCGCGCATGCGCGCCACCACCTTGAGCATCAGCGACAGCAGCAGCTGTCCCACCACCATCAACAGCCCCAGCGCGATGATGCCACCGACCAGCAGACCGGCCGCCAGAGTGAGGTCACCCGAGTAGAGCCACATCAGGGCACCGAACACCAGACTGGCGATCGCCACCACCACCCACGCCGAGGCAGGCAGCGGGGCCAGTTCACGCCGCAGCACCTTGAGCGCGCTGACCTGACGCAGGCGCAGCAGCATCGGGCCGGCGAAGCCGACCAGCACCGCCAGCGCCGTCAGAACTCCCAACGCCAACGGCAGCGGCCCCGGTGCGGGCAGCTCAAGCGGCAGGAAGCGTTCCAGCAACGCCACCAGTCCCATCTGGCCCAGTAGGCCCAGCACCGCACCCCCGGTGCTCGCCAACAGGGCCAACCAGCCGAGCTGGGCTGCGAACAGCCGTGACAGCTGACGCTGAGAGGCACCGAAGCAGCGCCACAGCGCGGCGCTATCCAGGTGGCGCTCCACATAGCGGCGCGTCGACATCGCCACCGCGACCCCGGCCAATAGCACCGCCACCAGCCCGGCCAGACTCAGGTACTTGTCGGCACGCTCCAGAGAGCGCCCCAGACGCGGGCGGTCTTCGCGCACGTCCTTGAGGCGTACCTCGGCGTTGTCGGCACTCGCCAGCAGCGGCGCGATGGCATCACGTGCCTGCTGCACCGACGCCGGATCGCCCGCCGCCAGCAGGCGATATTCCATCCGCGAGCCGGGCTGAATCAGACCGGTGGCGTCGAGATCTTCCATGTTGAACATCAGGCGCGGGCTGAACTCGGAAAAGCCGCCCTGCTGATCAGGCTCACGCGTGATCAGGCCACTGATGGTGAGCTGCTTGCGCCCGACCGTCAGGGTATCGCCGACCTCGGCCGACAGCGCCATGGCCAGACGCGGCACGATCCACGCCTCGCCTGGCGGCGGAATCTCCGCGCGCGAGCTGGTGCCTGGCGCCTGAGCCTCCTCGCCCGTGGCGTCCGACTCCAGCTCCACCCGGCCGGCGAGCGGATAGCCCGGCGACACCGCCTTGAGACTCGACAGCACGAAGCTGTCGTCGTGGGAAGCCATCGAGACCATGCCCAGCTGCGGCGACATCTCAAGCCCCGCCGCGCGGAAGGCCTCGGCGAAGCGCGGATCGAGCGGGTTGCTGGACTCCAGCACCAGGTCCCCGCCGAGCAGCTGACTCGCCTGGCGATTGAGTCCACGGTCGAGACGATCCAGGAAGAAGCCGATCATGGTGGTCGCGGCGACCGCCAGCATCAGCGCCAGAAAGAGCGCGCGCACATCACTGGCGCGCAGGTCACGCAGCAGGCCACGCAGTGCCAGCGGCAGGCGCGCCCCACGCGGGCGCTGCGCATTGGCGGAAGATGTCGCCGCGCGGTCAGACACCCGGGACTCAGACATCGTCGCCTCCTTGTGGCGTCGCCACGGCCGGCGCACTCGCCTCATCCTGCCACTCCACCAGCTTGCCGGCCTCGAGGTTCAGGCAGCGATCACAGCGCCTGGCCAGCGTCAGATCATGGGTGACCAGAATCAGCGTGGTGCCCCGCTCACGGTTGAGGGTGAACAGCAGCTCCGCGATGCGCTCGCCGGTGGCGGTATCCAGATTGCCGGTCGGCTCATCGGCGAACACCAGCCCCGGCCCCGCGACGAAGGCGCGCGCGATGGCCACGCGCTGCTGCTCGCCGCCGGACAGATGACGCGGCAGGTGATCGAGCCGCTCTCCCAGCCCGACCCGCGTCAGCCAGTCACGTGCTTGCGCCTCGATATCGCCCTGCGGGGCCAGCTCCAGCGGCATCAGCACGTTCTCCAGCGCCGTCAGCGTCGGCAACAGCTGGAAGTTCTGGAACACGAAGCCGACCTGCCCCGCGCGCAGTGCCGCACGGCCATCCTCGTTGAGCCCTGCAAGCGAGCTTCCGAACAGGCGGATATCGCCCTCGCTCGGGCTGTCCAGACCCGCCAGCAGACCCAGCAGCGTCGACTTGCCGGAGCCGCTGGCCCCGATGATGGCGACGCTTTCACCGGCCTGCACGGCAAGCTCCAGGTCTTCGAGGATGGTCAGGCGCCCTTCGCCACTGGTCACCCGCTGCGCCAGTCCGCTCACTTCCAGCACCGGTGCAGGCGTTGCGCTGGCCTGCGCGTCTGACGAGGTTTGATCCGACGCAGGGGTCACGTCGTTAATGGAGGCGTTATGTGACATCGTGTCTGCTCGCTTATGGTAGAGAACGGGGTGGGCACGAACTCCAGACCCCGAAACGGGTATGAATAGTGTGCAGATGATGGAGATGATGAATGCAGAAATGGCTAGTGAATCGCCGTGACACCCAGTGCCTGGCGAGCGGTGGCAAAGCTCCCGGCACGCCGGGACTCAAGCGGCTGCGCAATGCCCTCGCCAGTACGGCACTGAGCCTCGTGGCCGTGCTGACACCTCAGATGGCGCTGGCCGACGCGCCGGCCCCGTGGCTGGTGGTCGGCGACTCCATCTCGGCCGGCTACGGCATCGACAGCAGCCAGGGCTGGGTCGCACTGCTCGACATGCGCCTCGAGAACCGCCTGGGCAGCGATGCGCCTGAGGTCATCAATGCCAGCATCAGCGGCGACACGACCGAAGGCGGCCTCAATCGTCTGCCGGCACTGCTCGAGCGACACGACCCTTCACTGGTGATGATCGAACTGGGCGGCAACGACGGCCTGCGTGGCCTGCCACCCGCCCGCATGCAGGCCAATCTGGCCAGCATGATCGAGGCCGTGGAAGACGCCGATGCCCAGCCGGTGCTGCTCGGCATCGAGATCCCGCCCAATTACGGCCCGGCCTACACCGATGCCTTCCGTCAGGTCTACCGGGATCTGGCCGACGAATATTCCGTGCCGCTGGTGCCCTTCATCCTCGAAGGCATCGCCACGGCCCCGGCCAGCGAGAAACTGATGCAGCAGGACCGCATCCACCCCACCGCCAAGGCACAACCGCAGCTGCTCGACACCATCTGGCCGACACTCGCGCCACTGGCGCAACACGCGACGTCAGCGGAGTGATCAATATCAGGCGCGGCGCATGTCACGCCAGCTTGCATGCGCCTACCTTGCCGCGAGATGACAATCCGCGCCTGGCTGATCAATGCCTGTCAGGCAGGCCATCTGGGCCATGAGGCCTTGCAGCGCTGACGTCATCAGCCCGAGTCGTCGGTCGTCGGGGCCAGGCCCCATCCTCACAGGGAATACTGCCATGAGTAAATCCAACAACAGGAAGGCGGATGCCGGCAAGGCGCATTCGAAGGCCAAGGATGCCAAGCGCAAGGGCGCCAAGGGCAAGGCCGGCAAGAAGCACGCCACTGGCGATGCCCCGCGCATGACGCTGGGGCCGGTCTCCAGTGACGCCTACCCCTACGACGAGCGCCTCAAGCGCAAGGTCTATGAGGCCGAGAAGCGCGCGCTGCAGATCGAGCTGCTCAAGGTGCAGCATTGGCTGCGTGACAGTGGCGGACGTCTGGCCATCGTGTTCGAGGGGCGGGACGCCGCCGGCAAGGGCGGCACCATCAAGCGCTTCATGGAGTATCTCAATCCACGTTTCGCGCGCATCGTCGCCCTCGACAAGCCCAACGAGACGGAAAAGGGCCAGTGGTATTTCCAGCGCTATGTCTCTCGCTTCCCCACCAGTGGGGAGATCGTGCTGTTCGATCGCAGCTGGTACAACCGCGCCGGGGTCGAGGCGGTGATGGGGTTCGCCACGCCGGAGGAAGTCGAACGCTTCCTGGTTCAGGTGCCCCAGCAGGAGCGCCTGTGGGTCGAGGATGGCCTGCACCTGGTCAAGCTGTACTTCTCGGTGTCCCGCGAGGAGCAATCGATCCGCTTCGCCAAGCGCGCCGCCGACCCGCTGACCCACTGGAAACTGTCACCGATGGACGCCGTGGCGCAGGAGAAATGGGATGAGTACACCGATGCCGCCGAGGCCATGTTCGCGCGCACGCACAGCGATCATGCGCCCTGGACGCTGATCCGCTCCGACGACAAGCGCAGGGCCCGTATCGGCGCGCTGCGTCATGTGCTCAGTCAGCTCGACTACCCCGGCAAGGACAAGAAGATGATCGGCACCCCGGACCCGCTGATCGTGGTGGATGCCGATCGCCTCATCCTGCCCGACGACTGACGATCGAGTGACGGGCGGTGCACTGACGGCGCAGCTCGCTCAGGTCGACCGTGACAGCTCCGCCGGTGCCTTCTGTAGCTGCTGCAGACCGAGTCCGGCCAGAATCAGCACCAGCCCTGCCAGCGTCGAGGTCAGAATCGGCTCGCCGACGATGAAGTGCAGCAGCGTCAATGAGATGGGCGGCGACAGGAAGATCAGATTGGAGACCTTGGCGGTGCGCGATACCTTGTGCACCGCCAGCTGCCAGAGCACGAAGGCGATACCCATCTCGCACAGGCCGACATAGATGCCCGCCGTCAGCGCCTGGGGGTTGGCGCCTGCGCCGATGAAGTTGCCGAAGCCCGGCCCGAAGGCCACCAGCAGCGTCAGCACCGGCAAGGCGATGCTGAAGTTCTGCCACTGGGCGACCAGCGGCGCGCGCGAGTCACGCGCATTGAGCAACCAGTAGAGCGCCCATAGCAGGGTCGAGCCCAGCGCCAGCCCGACGCCCAGCGGGTCGGCGAAGGCGACATCGAATATCTCGCCACGCGTGGCGATGGTCCAGACACCGGCATAGGCAATCAGCCCCGCCGCGACGTCGATGCGCGTCAGGCGCTGCGCGAGAATCGGTACGGCAAGAAAGGCCATCGCCAGCGCCCAGGTGTAATTGAGCGCCATCGCCTCCTGGCCCGGCAGTCGCGCGTAGGCGCCGAACAGCACCAGATAGTAGCCGACCGGATTCATCAGGCCAGCCCAGAGTGCCGTACGCCAGCCACCCCGCCAGCCGGTGGTGAGCGCTTCGCGCAGCTTGCCCTGACGCCACATGAGCACGCCGATCAACAGCCACGACACCAGTGCCGCCAGCCATACCAGCTCCAGCGGCGACATCTGCGCAAGTGCCAGCTTGAAGGCGGTCGCCACCGTCGACCACAGGGCCACGGCTCCCAGACCGTAGAGCATGGCTTCCCTATCCTGACTCATGGCATCCTTCCTCGCATTTCGGGTATCGCCTTCCTGGCGATGAGTGGCATGGCGATGGCAGCGACACTGCCCACGGCCTGACATTCGAGCATCGCGTGCCCTGCCCGCTGCTGCAAGCCGCGCCACCAAAAAGGAATTTCGTGAATGAGTGATGCCACCGATACGCAAGCCGCGCCGACACCTGCGCCCCCCGCGGGAGATGACTCGGCCACGGCACTGGTCAGCGCCTATCGCCTAGATGGCAAGGGCGGCGCCAGCCTGCTCGATGATGACAGCCTGCGCGAGCAATGGCAGGACCCCGACGCGCTGATCTGGATGCACCTCGATTACACCCGCGGCGACGTCAATGACTACCTGGACGACCTTGCCCAGCTGGATGAGCCAAGCATCGAGGCCCTGACTGAGCTGGACACCCGCCCGCGCGTGGCGCGCTTCGGCGGCGGCATGGTCACCACGCTGCGCGGTATCAATCTCAATCCCGGCGCCGCGCCGGAAGACCTGCTGTCACTGCGCCTGTGGATGAGCCCGACCCGCCTGATCACCCTGCGCCGTCGGCCGTTCCAGTCGATCACTCAGGTGCGTGAGCAACTGGAAGTCGGCCAGGGCGCGGAAAGCATTTCCTGGCTGCTGGCGATGCTCAGCGATGCGCTGGTCGATCGCGTGGCGGAGCTCAGCCATCGCCTCGATGAGCAGCTCGCCAACCTCGAGGAAGACCAGCTCAATGATGTCGAGATCGACCCCGATGACATTACCCGCCTGCGGCGCCCCCTGATCACTCTGCGACGCTTCATGGGGCCGCAGCGCGACTGTCTGGCACAACTCTCCCAAGGGCCATTGTGGATCGATGAGCAGGCGCGTCTGGACCTGCGCGAGATCGCCAATCAGCTGTCGCGCTACGTGGAGGATTTTCAGGCCATGCAGGAGCGCGCGCTGATCATCCATGAACAGCGCATGAGTGAGCACAACGAGCAGCTCAACCAGCGCATGTATCTATTGTCGGTGATCACCGCCGTTTTCCTGCCGCTGGGCTTTCTCACCGGGCTGCTGGGGGTCAACGTCGGTGGCATACCGGGCAGCGACAGCCAGTGGGGCTTCGCTGCCTTCGTCGGCATCACGCTGGGCGTGGTGGCGATGCAGCTGTGGCTGCTCAAGCGCAAGAAATGGTGGTGAGCGCACCCATGGCGTAGCGGAGCTGCTGGAAAACCCTGCTTACTGGCCCTGCTCACGACTGGCGCGGTCGATGTGGCCCAGATCGCGCTCTGGGTCGAGCACATCTCGCACGCGCTGCTTGAGATCACGACTGTCGGGGAAGCCGCCGTCGCGCTTGCGCTCCCACAGTACCAGCCACTCCGAATCAGGAGTGGCCTGGCACAGCACCTCGAAATGGCCGCAGTGACTCGGCGCCAAGGCCACCTCACCGAGGTCTTCCCCGAAGGTGGACAGCAGTTCCTGTGCATACCAGGCCGCTCGCAACAGCCAGTTGCAGCCGGTGCAGTAGTGAATCCGGACTTTCAGCGTGGATGCCTGATCCATGGTGGTGCCTGCTCCAATCAATGATGTAATGATCACTTCACTGCACTGTCGCGCAATGGTCAACACCATAAAGCTACACACAAACTTTACATAAACTATACTCGGCGCAGTCATTCCTTCAGTTGAGGTCGCACTGCGATCGATCCTTCTTCAACCGGCAGTACGGACGTGATCTGCATCACGACTTCCCGTACACGACGCCGATAGCGGAGCCCTGGCCACATGTCACCCCTGCCTTCCTCTACCGAGGCCTCCTCACCGACAGACGCTCAAGACCGCGAGACTGAGCGGGAGTCTGCAGACAAAGCCCACGAGAGGCCGTCGGGCAGCGGACAGAGTCGCTTCTTCGAGCGCATGACCGGCGATGAAGATTCGCGCATGTGCAAGGACATCTCCGAGGATGCCTGTCACCAGCAGCCCGGCAACTTCTGGCGTCACCTGCTGGCCTCGCTGGGCACCAAGCTTGCCGACGAGATGGCCAGTGCACGACTGGTATTGCCGTGGCTATTGGGGTTGATCGGGGCGCCGGTGTGGATGGTGGGACTGCTGGTGCCGATTCGCGAGGCCGGCGCCCTGCTGCCTCAACTGCTGGTGGCAGGCTTCATTCGCCCACTGCCGCAACGCAAGTGGGTGTGGGTCGCCGGGGCCTCCACCCAGGCCTTGATGGCGCTGGGGCTGATGATGATCAGCCTACTGGCCGAGGGCAACTTCGCCACGCGTCACGGACTCGATGGCACCCTCGCAGGCAGCCTGGTTCTGCTCCTGTTGATCCTGCTGTCGCTCGGGCGCGGAGTGGCTTCCATTGCTACCAAGGATGTGCTGGGCAAGACCATCGCCAAGCAGCGCCGTGGGCGCCTGATGGGCTGGAGTGGCAGTGTGGCGGGGGCGATGACCCTGCTGGCCGGCGTCGCCTTGATGCTGCTGGGCGAGCAGCCCGGGCAGCAGGTGCTGGCGATACTGATGGCTATCGCGGCGCTGGGCTGGACACTCAATGCCCTGTGCGCCGCCATGATCCGTGAGGACAGCGGTGCCACCAGCGGCGGCGCCAATGCCTGGGAGACGGTGCGCGACGGGGTCATCCAGCTCAAGCATGACGTCGCCTTTCGCAACTTCAATCTGGCACGCGCCCTGCTGCTCTCAAGCGCCCTGGCACTGCCCTATATCGCCTTGCTCGGCCAGCAGCAGAGCGGTGAGAGTCTGGGCGGCCTGGGCGCGCTGGTGGTGGTATCAGGACTGGCCGGGATGCTGGCCAGTCCCATCTGGGGCAGGCTGGCCGACACCTCCAGCCGCCGCGTGATGCGCAACGCAGGGGCCGGCGCCGCTGTCTGCTGCGCCCTGGCCGGCAGCATGGCCTGGTGGCCGCAGGCGCTGGCCGACAGCATCTGGAGCTACGCGCTGGTCTACGGGCTGCTGGTGATCGCCCACGCCGGTATCCGCCTGGGACGCAAGACCTACGTGGTCGATCTCGCCACCTCTGACAATCGCGCCCTCTACGTCGCACTCTCCAACACCCTGACCGGCGTGCTGATGCTGGTACTGGGGTTGTTGATCGGCGGGCTCGCCCAGTGGCTGGGCAGTGAATGGTTGCTGATGATTCTGGCGGTCGTCGCGGCCTGTGCCGCGCTCTGCGCGCAGCGCCTGCCGGAAGTGGAGGACGACTGAGCATCCGGGGCGGGCGTGACGGCTCCCCTGCTACCCCTTTTACCTCTATACCCCTCTCTCCCCCTTATGTATCTGATCGACTCTCACGCTGACAGGGCCTGACAACGATGTCGGGCCCTGCCACATTAGCGGCTGCGATTGCATAAGCCGCGTCTCCCCGCCATAGTGAAACCGATCATGGTGCTGGAATGTCCGGGCACACGGACAGGCACCCTACTACCCGTACTCTCGGGCTCGGTCTTCAGGACCGGGTTCTCAAGCCGCAAGGATCAGAGTCAGATGAAAAGACCTCACATGATCAGCCCCGAGCTGCTCGAGAGAGTCGTGAATGCCTCGGACGATGGCATCGTAGTGGCGGAACAGGAAGGCGATGAGAACATCCTGATCTACGTGAATCAGGGCTTCGAGCGCCTCACCGGTTACAGCGCCGACGAGATTCTCTACCGCGATTGCCGCTTCCTGCAGAATGATGACCGCGATCAGCCGCAGCTGGACAACATCCGTGCCGCGCTGCGCGACAAGCGTCCGTGCCGCGAGATACTGCGCAACTATCGCAAGGATGGCAGCCTGTTCTGGAATGAACTTTCCATGACACCGGTCTTCGATGAGCATGACAACCTGCAGTATTTCGTTGGTGTCCAGAAGGATGTCACCGGCCTGATGACCGCCAAGGAAGAGCTGGAACGCCTGCGCGCGGAGCACCCCAGCGAGTCCAACTGATCGCCACACGCTAAAGATCAGGCGCCGCATTGCGCCAGCAACGACAACGCCCACCCCACCGGTGGGCGTTGTCGTTATGGGCCTCTCGCCTTTGGCAATTGGCGAAAGCCCTGACAGGCCGAGCGAAAGGCTTGTCATCCTCGCCGACGGGCGGTATATAGCCAGAGAGCCTTCGGCGCATCGCCGCTGGCGGTGCCCGGTAGCACAGGCCAGTCCAGGCGCTGGATATCGGGCAGGTCGTTCCAAGATCGTGAGGTCCGCCCATGGCCCGTGAACAATTCCTCGATGATATCGATGCCACGGCACTCGCCGAAGACAGCCCCACCGAAGTGGACTTCGAGCTGTCGCCCTCCAGCGCACCTGCCAAGCCACAACGCAGTGACTCCCGCCAACGTCTTGAAGCCCTGCTCGAGGAGCGCGCCTTGGCTCGCTCAATCCGCGAAGGCTGGGACGATGAAGCCGACGACGATGACCTGATCGGCGCCAGCGACTGGGGCGAAGAGGAGTAAGCTCGCCACCAGCGGCGTGCAGGGGAAGGGAAGCCGGGGAGCGGTCAGGCCATGGAAGGGGTCGACGTCAGGACAGGGAATGTCATGCAGTGAGTCGCCGCGCTCGCCTGGCACAGGCTGCCCGGCTGGCCAAGCGTGACGCCGGGCACTATCATCTGCGCGTCATTCCATTCTCCAACCAAATTGGGATTCCATGGCGCAATACGTCTATACCATGAACCGGGTGGGCAAGGTCGTTCCCCCGAAGCGCGAGATTCTCAAGGACATCTCGCTGTCCTTCTTCCCGGGTGCCAAGATCGGTGTGCTCGGTCTCAACGGCTCGGGCAAGTCCTCGCTGCTGCGCATCATGGCCGGCGTCGATCAGGACTACAACGGCGAAGCACGTCCCATGCCGGGTCTGAATGTCGGCTACCTCCCCCAGGAGCCGGAACTGGATGATTCCAAGAACGTGCGCGAGTGCGTGGAAGAATCCCTGGCCCACATCAAGAACGCCCAGGCCGAACTTGATGAAGTCTATGCCGCCTACGCCGAGCCGGACGCCGATTTCGACGCCCTCGCCGCGCGTCAGGCCAAGCTGGAAGACCTGATCCAGGCCTCCGACGCCCACAACCTCGAGCGCAAGCTGGAAGTGGCTGCCGAAGCGCTGCGTCTGCCGCCGTGGGATGCCAATGTCGGCGTGCTGTCCGGTGGTGAGCGCCGCCGTGTCGCACTGTGCCGTCTGCTGCTCTCCAGCCCGGACATGTTGCTGCTGGACGAGCCGACCAACCACCTGGACGCCGAATCCGTCGCCTGGCTGGAACGCTTCCTGCACGACTACTCCGGCACCGTGGTGGCCATCACCCACGACCGCTACTTCCTCGACAACGTCGCCGGCTGGATTCTCGAGCTGGACCGTGGCCAGGGCATTCCCTTCGAAGGCAACTATTCCTCGTGGCTCGAGCAAAAGGACGCTCGCCTGCAGCAGGAAGCCAAGCAGGAAGCCTCACGCAACAAGGCCATCCAGCAGGAGCTCGAATGGGTTCGTCAGAACCCCAAGGGCCGTCAGGCCAAGAGCAAGGCGCGTCTCAACCGCTTCGAGGAAATGCAGTCCGGTGATTTCCAGAAGCGCAACGAGACCAACGAGATCTACATTCCGCCGGGACCGCGCCTGGGTGACAAGGTCATCGAGCTGCACAACGTCACCAAGCGTTTCGACGACAAGCTGCTGTTCGATGATCTTTCCTTCACCATCCCCCCGGGTGCCATCGTCGGTATCGTCGGCGGCAACGGTGCAGGTAAATCCACGCTGTTCAAGCTGGTGACCGGCAAGGACACCCCGGACAGCGGTGAAGTCGTGCTGGGCGAGACCGTCAAGGTCGCCTACGTCGAGCAGCTGCGTGATGGCCTGGAAGACAATCAGACCGTCTGGGAAGCCGTCTCCGGCGGTCAGGACATGCTCAACATCAATGGCCATGAAGTCTCGTCGCGCGCCTATGTCGGCCGCTTCAACTTCAAGGGCACCGACCAGCAGAAGCGTCTGTCTGATCTGTCCGGTGGTGAGCGTGGCCGTCTGCAGCTGGCCCAGACCCTGAAGCAGGCTGCCAACGTGCTGCTGCTGGATGAGCCATCCAACGACCTGGACATCGAGACCCTGCGCGCGCTGGAAGAGGCTCTGCTGGCCTTCCCGGGCTGTGCGATGGTCATCTCGCACGACCGCTGGTTCCTCGATCGCATCGCGACCCACATCCTCGCCTACGAGGGTGACTCCAACGTGGTGTTCTTCGAAGGCAGCTATACCGAGTACGAAGCGGACTATCACGCGCGCGTCGGCAACGATGCTCCCAAGCGCATGAAGTACAAGCGTATCGACGCCTGATGAGCCGGCGGGGTCAGCCACGCTGATCGACGCAAGTCTCAAGACGCCCTCACCGCTCACCCGGTGGGGCGTCTTGCCATCGGGCCCTGCTGTCCGTTCCAGTCTGTCCGTTCCAGTTCGTCCGCTCTGTCTGCGCTGTTCTGCTTCTTCCCCACCTCCTCACCTCCAGACCCCTCCTGCCAGCACGTCATGCTGACTTGCAGTGATCGACGCGAGCCGTCATAACAGGAGCTTGCCAATCAATCCGTTCGGGAATCGTCTATGCATCGCTGGCTACAGCAACCCCTCATGTGGCTGCGAACCTGGACCACCAGCATCGCCTATCTCCCCAGCATGCTGGCCATGGTCTATACCCTGCTGGGATTGATCTCGGTGATGCCCTCCGGGCTGCCGGATCCTTCCTCGCTGCCGAACAGCGACTTTTTCGAAGCACTGGCCTTCAAGGAACATGACACCCCGCGCACCCTGCTGGCGGCACTGGTCGGCGGCCTGATCTCGCTGATGGTGTTCAGCTTCACCATGGTGATGAGCGTGCTCACCCAGGCAGGCGCGCAGTTCTCCCACAAGTTGCTGCTGGGCCTGGTGACCGAGCGCCACCACCAGCTGGTGCTCGGCCACTACCTGGGCAGTCTGCTGTTCCTGCTGGTCAACCTGATGGTGCCCAATACGGGAGACTCCCCGACCCTGTGGCGCTCGCTGGCCGTCTATCTGGGCGTGCTGATGATGGTCAATTGCCTGGGGATGTTCGTCTACTTCATCCATCAGGTTTCGCAGTCGGTGCAGATCAACGCCGTTGCGCGGCGCCTGTCCGGACGCACCCGCCTCTCGCTGGAACGCCTGCGTCAGCGCAATCGTGACGATGGCTTCTGCGAGCGCGAGGTCAGCCGTGACGACGACCAATGCCAGCTGCTGCGGGCACGCAGGCGTGGCTACATCCAGCAGGTCGACTTCTCGGCGCTGCGCCAACTGGCCATCAAGCATGACATGGTGGTGCATCTGGATTTCGCGCTGGGCGCCTTCATCGTCAGCGGCATGCCCTTGATGCGCATCGAGTGGCCCAACGGCCTGCCCAAGGGTGCGACGGCGGGGGAAGAGCTCGATGAAGAACAACAGGCCGAACTGATCAAAAATCTGCGTGCCACGCTTGGCTACCTGGATGGGGAGTCCGTCGAGGACCTGCACGAGCACGGCCTGACCCAGCTGATGGAAGTCGCCATCAAGGCACTGTCACCCGGCATCAATGACCCCGGCACGGCACGTCTTTGCATGCACCAGCTGACCGAACTGCTCAGCGAGCGCATGTCGGTGCCGCTGTGCAATTGTTGCGTGGATGATCACAAGGCCGTGCGCGTCAGCTGGCAGATGGAGTCCTTCGCAAGCCTCCTCTACCGCTCCATCACGCCGATTCTGCATTATGGTCGTGATGACCTCTCGATCTGCCTGGCCCTGCTGGAGCTGTTGAAGACCCTGTCCCTGATGGGCGCGCAATACGGCCATCTGGTGCTGCTGCAACAGCATGCCGACAAGGTGGTAGAGGCGATTCTCGCCCAGGCCGAATTCGAGGTGGATCGTCGCTTCATCGAACACAGCCTGCAGGCCGGTCACCATCGTCTGAACCTGCCCAGCCCTCAGTGGTAAAAAGGCCAGCGCCTGAACGCAAGACGCCCGCGACGGTCGATCACCGTCGCGGGCGTTGCTGTCTCTGAGCCGTACTATTTCTGAGCCGTACTGTCTCGAAGTCGACTGTCCGATCACGTGACGGCTTGCGGCCTATTGCCGTCAGTCTGACCCGTGGCAGGGAATCAGAGCCTCACGGCTTGCGGCGGCTCTTGAAGAAGGACACCAGGAACAGCACCAGGAAGATCACGAACAGGACCTTGGCGATGGTCGCTGCGGTGCCGGCGATGCCGCCGAAGCCCAGCACTGCGGCAATGACAGCGACGATCAGAAAGATGATGGCGTAGTTGAGCATGTCAATTCCTTATGTCATGTGAGAATTGTCGCAGCGGAGTCAGGCCCTGACGGATGACGCCTCAGGCGCACTCCAGAGTGCTGAAAACAGCGGTCAGGAGGCGTGTCAGCCACCTGACTCGTTATTGCCAAAATGGTAATAAACTAAAGCTTTGTCAACATGATGTCGCACTTAAGTAAAAGAATTTCCCGCAGCCCTTCTGATGGGTTGAAAGCCTGCCCCGTCATCCGCACGTCTTGTGATAGGCACACGACAGGCGGCACTCGGTTGACCGCACGCATGCAGCTCGGGCAGATGATGTTGCTTGTCGGGTGCCGCCTTACACAGCAAAGGCCCCGTTCGGCGAGATGCCGAACGGGGCCTTTGCTGTGTGCATCACTCGTGTCATCCCCCTGACAGCGGCGGATGATCGTTGCCGGAGGTATCGGTTTACAGTGCGGCGATCAAGGCCTCGGCGTAGGCGACGAGATCGGGCTCGCTCATCACCTCGACGCGGTTCAAACCACTGTCGAGGCTCGCCGGCTGACCGTGGCGAACCAGCAAGGTACGTGGATAGCCCGCACCGCCGATGCGCTCACTCATCTGTGCATGAGCATCGCTGAGATAGACCCCACGGGTCTGCTGCACGCATAAGGTCACCAGTGGCAGACCGCCACGGGCAAGCGCCGCCTTGAAGGCAGGCAGTGCCGGACGCTGACGTTCGGTGCAATCCGGGCACCATTCCGCGACCTGATTGAGCACGAAGGTATCGCCAGCGGCCAGCCGCGCTTCCACCTCGGCCAGGGCGGCGTGAGAAGAGATGTCGTTGCTCATGGTTCACCTCAGTACAGGGACGGATCGGTTTTCTCGGGACGTGTCTTGAAGCGACGGTGCAGCCACAGATACTGCTCGGGATGCTTGCGGATCGCCCCTTCGATGAAGGCGTTGATGCGCGTGGCATCGGCGACGTCATTGCCACTCGGGAAGTCGTCCAGCGCCGGCAGATACTCCAGCGTATAGGTACGATTGTCCGGATTGCGGTGGAACATCAAGGGCATCACCGGCGCGCCCGTCATGCGGGCGATCTTGGCCGTCAGCTTGATGGAGGCGGCATCGATGCCGAAGAACGGCGCGAACACGCTGACCTCGCGACCGAAGTCCTGATCCGGTGAATACCACACGCCATGGCCGCTCTTGATGCGACGTACCACACCCCGCAGGTCGTGACGATCGATGGCGGTGCCGAAGATGCCATTGCGCGCACGTGTCATGAAGCGCTCGAACAGCGGGTTGTCGTGGGGGCGATAGACGACATCGGCCGGGAAGAACAGCGAGTGCAGTGCGCCGCCCAGATCCAGGGTCGAGAAGTGGATGCCCACGATCAACGCCCCCTTGCCCTGGGCCATGGCGCGCTCCATGTGCTCCTGCCCCTTGAAGGTCACGCGATCACGCATGTGCTCAGGATCACGACACCAACCTGTGGCCGTCTCGAAGATACCGATGCCGTTGGCGTGGAAGGTCTTGCGTACCTGACGCGCGCGCTCCGCCTCACTCCACTCGGGAAAGCACAGCTTGAGGTTGGTGTCGGTGATGTGACGACGACGCTTGCCGAAGCGCCATGCCAGCTCACCCAGGCCACGCCCCAGCCACAACTTGGCACACCAGGGCAGATAGGCCGAAGCCTTCATGGCACCGATGCCCAGCCAGGTCAGCCAGTAGCGGGGGTGTGCAAAACTCTCGGGATAGCTCTTCTTGGCCATGACTCTCTCGTTCGACGGGCAACGGCGGCCATTGTAGACCGCGCGAGCCTTGCCGTCAGGTCAGGCGTGCGTATCCAGCGGCTGAGCGCTGGCCAACTGCGCGACATCCTGGTCGTCCGCCACACTGCCAACGCCACCATGATAGTGTCTGGGCACGCGCGGCAGCAGCCCCGTCAGCAGCGTATAGCTGATGGTGTCGCAACTGGCGGCGACGCGATTGACCTCAAGCCCCTCGCCCCACAGCACCACCCGTGAGCCGATACCCGCCTCGGGCAGGTCCGTGATATCCACCGTCAGCATGTCCATCGACACCTTGCCGGCCAGCACCGTTTCCTGGCCATCCACCAGCACCGGCGTGCCATCCACGGCGTGGCGATCATAGCCATCGCCATAGCCGCAGGCGACGACACCGATACGCGTGGGACGCGTCGCCACGAAGCGCCCCGAGTACCCCACCGGCTCACCGATGGCGATCTCACGCACGGCAATGATGGCCGAAGACAGCGTCATCACCGGCTTCAGACGCCGGCTGGCGTCATTGGCACCTTCCAGCGGGTCTGCGCCGTAGAGCATGATTCCCGGGCGGTTCCAGGCCGCATGCGTCTCTGGCCAGGCAAGCGTCGCCGGTGAGTTGGCCAGACACAGTGGTAGCTCTGCCTCGGCCGCCAAGGCCGTCACCGCCGCCATCTGCAGCTGGAAGTAGTCTGGTGTCAGGCTGTCAGCGCTGGCGAAGTGCGTCATCAGGTGCAGGTCACGCGCCTTGTCACTTGCCTTGAGGCGCGCCTTGGCATCCAGCACCTGCTCGGCCGTGAAGCCGAGACGATGCATACCTGAGTCGAACTTGATCCAGCAGGACAAGGGCTGCGCAAGCTCACTCTGTTCGAGGGCCGCCAACTGCCATTCACTGTGAATGGCGCACCAGAAGTCATGCTCGGCCGCTAGGGCGTACTCCGCGGCCTCGAACACCCCCTCAAGCAGTACCACCGGATGAGAGATGCCGCCCGCCCGCAGCGCCAGCGCCTCCTCTATCGTGGCCACCGCAAAGGCGGGCGCGAGGTCTGCCAGTGCCTGTGCGCACGCCACCGCGCCATGCCCGTAGGCATCCGCCTTGATCACGGCCAGGGCGCGCGAATGCGGCGCCAGCTCGCAGGCCAGCTGATAGTTGTGACGCAGTGCATCGAGATCAATATCAGCGCGCAGTGGGCGGGACATGAGGGGACTCCAGAGTGATAGGTGAAGATGGCAAACAGCAGAGCAAGCCCCTCAATTATTTTCCATCATCGCCGTCAGGTCACGCTGAAAACCACCAAACTTCCCCCAAATCACCGATATAAACCACTGCCTGTTAAAATATAGGCAGGATTTTCGACCAATACCACCACGAAACCGCCTGTCTCGAGGCCGCGCTGCCCTTGTGCACTGATCTTCGGCGCCTTTCTGGCTAGTCATCACTTGCCTGATGAACACAAGCTTAAGCATCAGTGGCCTGACCCACTGATGCCCTCAAACGCATGCTCGCGAAACGTATGCACCCCCGCAGGCAGGGCCTGTGGGGGTGCATGCAGCACGTGGCGACAGCCAGCTCGGGACGATCAGGGCGTCACGTTTTCCAGCTCGTCGGAGCTCTCATCATTCAGCACCAGGGATACCTGACGATCTGCCTTGAGGCTCTCGTTGAGGTCACGCACGCTGTTGATATCGATGATACCTGCCGCCTGACGCAGGTTGAGCAGGTCGAGCACATAGGTGTAACGCGAAGAGGCGTAGTCCGCCAGCGCCTGATACAGGGCCTGCTCGGCGTCCAGCACGTCGACGATGTTGCGCGTGCCGACCTCATAACCGGAGCGAGTCGCTTCCAGTGCGCTACGGCTGGAGACGATCGCCTGCTTGCGCGCCTTGACGGTCAGGACGTCGCTGCGCACCTGGCTGTAGAGCGAACGCACGCTCTGGGTGGTGGAGCGCTGCTGGTCGAGCAGGTCGTACTGGCTCTGCTCGAGCAGATGGGTGCTCTGACGTACCTGGGCGGAGGTGCGGCCACCGGTATAGATCGGCAGGGAGGCCTGGATACCGATCTGGTTGTATTCCTGATACCCCCCGGCAGTATCGATGTCGGTTTCATCGTAGGAGTAGGTCGCGAAGGCACCGACTTCCGGCAAGTGGCCTGCGCGGGAGGTCTTCACATCGCCTCTGGCGACATCGACACCCTTCTGGGCAGCACCAATTAGCGGGTTGTTGGACAATGCCATCTCGACCCACTTGCTGCGGCTGGCCGGCACCGGCGCTTCGATCGCCAGATCTTCTTCCAGGCCATCGATGGAATCGTACTGCTGGCCCGTCAACTGCTGCAGGGCCTCGAAGCTGACCTGAAGATCGGCTTCGGCCGCGATGCGCTGGGCGCGCGCATCATCGAAGGATGCCCTGGCTTCCTGCACGTCCGTGATCGCGATCAGACCGACCTCGAACTGCTGATTGGCCTGGTCCAGCTGGCGGGAGAAGGCCTTTTCCTGAGCAATGCGCGCATCGAGCACATCACGATTGTTCAGAATGGTGAAGTAGGCAGACGCCACGTCATAGAGCAGCTGCTGCTGATCGGAATCCAGCAGCAACTTCTGCTGACGGGTGGTGTCCTTGCTGGTCGCGAGCTCATACCAGTCGGCGGCATCGAACAGCTGCTGGTTCACGTTGACCACGATGTTGCTGTCGGTGTAATCGCCCTCGGTGCCGCTCTGGGAATTGCCGGTGACATCGGTACGCGACACGGTTCCCGTGGCAGTGATCTGGGGCAACAGGTCAGCAAGCTCGATACGCTCATTGTCCTCGACGCTCTGATAGAGCGAGCGAGAGGAGGACAGGCTGGCATTGTGGGTCAATGCATCACGGGTGATGTCGAGCAGATTGGCAGCCTGAGCCTGGGTCGCAAAACCCATCGCCAGCACCAGTGGCAGTATGCGAATGTTGGCCATGTATGCGTTGTTCCTGATCAGTGACAGTCGTGACCTGCATGGCGCCTCGAAAGCACCAGGACAAGGTAAAAGGTAGCTCACACATCGGCTGGACTACTGCCTCAGCCCTGCTCAAGCGGGTCGTGAAAAAGTGGCCTTAGTCTAATCGTCGCTCTTTTGGGCGTCCAGTTAGTTGGCTAACGTTATTGCACGATACAGCGTTTCCAAATTGACAACAATGTCAGGGAGCACCCTGCGCTCGAACGTCAGAACACCCCACTCTGCCAGTATAATGATGACACAATATGAAAACGGCCCACTCGAATCACGAGCGGGCCGTTTTCACTGGCAACCTGCATCAAGGCATCGACAGCCACGACGACTGTGCCCGCGCATCATTCGAAGATGGATTCGAGCGTCAACCCCTGCTTCTCGAGCATACGTCGCAGCTTCTTGAGCGCCTCGACCTGAATCTGACGGACCCGCTCACGCGTCAGACCGATTTCCTCGCCCACTTCCTCCAGCGTCGCGGCTTCGTGACCACGCAGCCCGAAGCGACGCACCACCACTTCCATCTGCTTCTCGGTCAACTCCGCCAACCACTCATCGACATGCGCCTTGACGTCGACATCCACCAGGCTGGACTCCGGGCTGGTGTCATTCTCGTCGGCGATCGTCTCGATCAGCGGCTTGTCGCTCTCACCGCCCATCGGATAGTCGACGGATGACACGCGCTCATTGAGCCCCAGCATCTTCTTGACGGTATCGACCGGCTTGTCGAGGAATTCGGCGATCTCCTCCGCGGTGGCCTCATGATCCAGTTTCTGGGTCAGCTGGCGCGCGGCACGCAGGTAGATGTTGAGTTCCTTGACGACATGAATCGGCAGACGAATGGTGCGTGTCTGATTCATCAACGCCCGCTCGATGGTCTGGCGAATCCACCAGGTGGCGTAGGTCGAGAAACGGAAACCGCGCTCAGGGTCAAACTTCTCCACCGCGCGGATCAGCCCCAGATTGCCCTCCTCGATCAGGTCGAGCAGCGACAGACCACGATTCAGATAGCGCCGCGCGATCTTGACCACCAGACGCAGGTTGGACTCGATCATGCGCTGGCGACCGGCAGGGTCGCCCGCCTGTGCCAGGCGCCCGAAGTAGACCTCCTCCTCGGGCTTGAGCAACGGGGAAAAACCGATCTCGTTGAGGTAGATCTGGGTCGCATCCAGGCTTTGGTAGTGCTTGCGCTCTTCACGATTCAAGGCGCGTTCGAATGCCGCCTCTTCCGCTTCTGCCTCAAGCGTATCGTCATCCTCCTCGACATCCTCAAGGGACAACTCAACCTCAGCCTGATCGATATCCTTTTCCAGCATGCTCATGTCGATACCCCGTTGTCTCTGGTCTGGTGCCAGGAACTTGTTGTTGTGGCAGCGGTGGGAATCAGCGTTTAGGCAGGAATTTCAGTGGGTCCTTGGGCTGCCCATCCTCGCGAATCTCGAAGTGCAGCTGAGCACGTTCAGCATCAGTGGCTCCCAGAGTGGCGATGACCTGTCCGGCGTCGATCACATCGTTCTCTGATACACGCAGAGTGTCGTTGTGGGCGTAGGCGCTCAGATAGCGGTCGTTGTGCTTGAGAATGATGAGGTTACCGTAACCACGTACTCCGCTTCCGGCGTAGACCACGATTCCCGGCCCTGCTGCCTTGACAGGTTGCCCCTTTTGACCAGCGATATCAATGCCGCCGGTGACACTCTCGGACTCGCCGAACTTGCCGATGATCTCGCCTTGCGTAGGCCACTGCCAGTCAACGTTTTTTACCGGAACGTAGGTCTTCTTGGCCGGTGCAGCCTTGACGGTTTCGCCAGCGACGTTGGTGCCCTTTTCAACCTTGGCAGCCTCATTTTTCACGCTAGCGGCCGCTTTCTCGCGCTCTGCCGCGGCGGCAGCGGCGGCTTGCTCGGCCTTTTCCTTGGCGGCCTTGCGCGCCTCGGCCTGGGCGGCGGCCGCACTGGCAGCCGCCTGGCTGGCTGTCTGACTGGCCGAACTGCTGGCTTGCGCAGCACCGCTGCTGACCTGCTCTACGCTGTCATTGGCGGCGTTGCGCGCCGTCTCGGCGAGCGCCTCTTCACTGCCTTCCTGGTAGACAGGCCCCAGCCCGGCCGCCGCCGCGGCCCCGGTGGCGGCCGATGACACGCCACCCGAGCCGGTCGTCAGCGACTGGGCCTGGCGGGTGCGCTGTTGCTGCTGAGCCATGGCGGACTCATCCGGTGCCAGCCAGTCCGGCAGTTCGCTGCCGCCGGCGATCGAACCATCGCTGCCCCCGCCCATCGGCGTGGCAACGACGCCACCGCCCGAGGAGACGCTCGTACCGGAAGCGCCCGCCGCTCTCGCCGGCAGCTGGGTATTGGGGTCCAGACGCAGCGTCTGCCCCGGCTGCAGGGTGTAGGGCGGATTCAAGCCGTTCATGCGCGCCACATCCCGGAAATCCTGACCACTCTGCCAGGAGATGCCATACAGGGTGTCACCGCGCTGAACGGTATAGGTGTCGGAGGTGATACGCGCATTGCCGGCGTTGAGGTCCTGAACCTGCGGGCGAGTGGTCGCCGTGCTGCAGGCTGTCAGCGCACCCAGCGCCAGACCGGCCAACGTCAGTTTGATTCCCTTGTCCATCCTGTCACGCATGTTCCTGCTCCTTGCGGGAATTGCTGGAGTCGTCATCCGGACCGGAGCGTTCTCCGGCAAACCAGACAAGCAATACGCCGGCCAGCATCAGGGCGAGTGCCGCCCACAGCTGGGCAGGCTCACCGGTCACACTGGTGTAGGTATCCGGCATCATGAACTGGTAATCCAGCGGAACCTGTTCACCCTTGGGTCCCAGACGATAATCGGTGATGGTGCGCCACGGCCACAATACCGGCAGCGAGCCGAGAATGAAGCCCGTCAGCAGCATCAGTGTCGCGGTATGATGATGACGAAACAACCACGACAACAAACGCGAGAAGGTGAACAGCCCGATGGCGCAGCCGCTGCCGAACAGCACGATCAGCTGCAGATCGAAGCTCTTGATGCCAGTCATCACCGTGCCGTAGAGGCCCATGGTCAGCAACAGGAAGCTACCGGAGACGCCCGGCAGCAGCATGGCACTGATGGCGATGGCACCGCCGACCACCAGCACCCAGGAGGCATCGGTGGCGGCAGGCAACAGGCTGGGCAACTTGCTGGCCAGCACCAGCCCCAGCGCCAACCACACAAGATACCCGATCCGGAAGGTGGTGATACGCCGCGCGACCACCACCCCGGAGCACACTACCAGCCCGAAGAAGAAGGCATTGAGCAGCAGCGGCTGCGCCTCCATCAACCAGGTCACCAGATGCGCCACGCTGATCAGGCTGGCGAAGATGCCAGCGGCCAACGGCAGCAGAAAGGCCAGATTCAAATGCTGCCACAGCGCCTTGACACCCTGCTCACGCCATACGCCGATGGCGGAGGGGCCGAAGCGCTTGATGGACTCGATCAATTCTTCATAGATGCCGGTCACGAAGGCAATCGTGCCGCCTGATACCCCGGGCACGGCATCCGCCGCTCCCATGCCAGCGCCCTTGAAGAACACGCTCAAAGCTCGTTTCACCTGATCACTCCCTCGAGCAACGGCACGAAGCGCACAGCCTCGAACCGCTGAATATCCTGAGTGTCGCCAACACGGCGCACTCGTGTCAGCCACTGACGATCACTGTCGTCCTCGGCCAATGGCACGATCATCACCCCCTGCGGGGCCAACTGCTTCAACAACGCCTGCGGCAGATGCGGTGCGCAGGCAGTCACCACGATCAGATCAAATGCCGAGTCATCGTCCTGCCAGCCATGCCCACCATCGGCATGGCGCAACTCGACATTGTCGAGCCCGAACCAGCCAAGGCGTTGAGCGGCCCTGGCGTGCAGCACGGCGATGCGCTCGAGCGAAGACACCCGAGCGAACAGACGCGCCAGCAGCAATGTCTGATAGCCCGAACCGGTGCCGACCTCCAGCACCCGACACTCCTCGCGCGGGCGCGGCGCTTGCGCGAGGGCAAGCTCCGTCATGCGGGCGTGCATGTAAGGCTGGGACAGGGTCTGCCCCTGCCCCAGCGGCAGTGCGGTATCTTCATAGGCACGATGCGCCAGCGCCTCATCGAGAAACAGATGACGCGGCTCACTGGCCATCAGCTCCAGCACCCGCTCATCGCGAATGCCGGCATCCTCCAGGCGCGCCACCATGCGGTCTCGCGTGCGCTGGGACGTCATGCCGATACCGCTCAGCTGCGCCGTGTCCGGGCGCCTGAGATGCAGGGGCCCGGCGATTCCCGCTGCGCTGTCTGACTGCGCAAGCGGGAAAGCGTTCTGATACACGTCCTTCATGGTCTTGATTCATATCCTGTCGAGCGAGGACTTCACAGCGAAACCTTGAGCCTTGCCTGGCGCTGCATCGCTCAGGTCAGCGCATCGAGCCACTGTTCTACATCGTGGCGCGCCCCATGGGAGGTAAGGTCCGTCATCAACGGCGTGATGGACACATAGCCCGCCGCGATGGCGGCGAAGTCGGTGTCATCGCCATCATCGATGCCATCGCCGGCCAGCGCGATCCAGTAGCGGGTGCGGCCACGCGGGTCCTTGACCTCGATCGGGGCGCCCGCCGGGCCACGGTGGCCCTGACGCGTGACGCGAAAACCACGAATCTCGCTCCACGGCACATCCGGCACATTGACGTTGAGCAGCGAGCGCGGCGGCAATGCCAGGGTCTCGGCCGCGCCGACGAGGCTCGCCGCCACGCGCCCGGCGGTCTCGAAGTGGGTCTTGCCGCACAGTGACATCGCGATTGCCGACATGCCCAGCGAGCGTCCTTCCATCGCCGCCGCCACGGTACCGGAATACAGCACGTCATCGCCCAGATTGGCGCCATGGTTGATGCCGGAAATCACAATGTCAGGCTTCTCGTCCCAGACGCCATTGACGCCCAGGTAGACACAATCCGCGGGTGTGCCGTCGACGCTGTAGAAGCCGTTCTCCATCGCGGACAGCAACAACGGCCGACTCAGCGTCAGCGAGTTGCTGGCCCCTGAGCGGTCACGGTCCGGCGCGACCACACGAATGCGTGCCTGCCCGGCCAGGGCATCATGCAGCGCCTTGAGCCCCGGAGCGTGCACGCCATCATCATTGGAAAGCAGAATCCTGCGCATCATCTCACTCCTTTGCGAATCATCGGATGGCCGTCATGTGGCCTGACGGCACTACAGCAGTGGGTGGGCGATCAGCTCACGCAACAGGCCCGTCGCGAAGCTGCCACGCGGCAGATCGAAATGCAGCCAGACACTGGCCTCGCTGCCTTCGGTTTTTGCCTGCCCTGGCGTGATATCCCACTCCAGGCGCGGCTTGCCGGGCATCAGGCGCAGCGGACGACGCTCCGTCTTGACCCCGGCCTTCTCGAGCCCCTCGCACAACTGTGGCCAACGCGTGGCCAGGACCTGCTCGAGCTGGGCGACCTGCGCGTGAGCCTCCGCACGCCCGGTACCCCACAGCGGGCCAGTGGGATGAATATCGCCACTCGCCAGGCGCTGCGCCAGCGTCTCGGCTGACTCACTGCCATCGGTGACGAAGCGCGAGCCCGTCCCGTTGAGCGCAAATACTTCTCCGTTCATCGCCGTCGCCCAGCAATTCGCCTTGAGGCGCGCCGCCAGCACCTCGTTGAACAGGAAGCTGCGCGCGGTCGACAGCAGCATGCCGCTGCGGTCATCACGCTTGCGCCAGCCACGCACCAGCACGGCACGTGCCCGGCCGAGATTATGTCCCTGATGCCCGAAACGCTGCGGCCCGAAATAGTTGGGCACACCATCACGTATCAGCGTCTGCCAGCGCGCCTCGAACTCGGGATGCGCGACGGCCTCACCGCTGACACGCAGCGCGAAGCGGTTGCCGCGATGCACGCCACGCTTGAGCTTGCGCGGATGACGCACGCTGGCCAGCACGCGGACGCCCTTCTCGGCCAGTGCATCGCCGAGATCCTGCGGCGCTTCACGCCCGGGCAACCACACGGAGACCCACTGCTGGGTGATCGCCTGCTTGTCCTTGAGACCGGCCACGCCGATATCACGCGGCGCAACCTCGCACAGGCTGGCCAGTTCACGGCACAGCTCATCGGTGGTCAGGCCGCGTTTCTCGACCCACAGCCACTGATGCTCGCCGTGGCCCTCGGGCACGAAGTCCATCAGCTCGGTGACCCGGAAGTCCTCCGGCGTGTGGCGGAAGTCGCCTGCTCCCAGCGGGCCGCCATGCGCATGCGGCCAGCGCTGCATCAACTCGGATTCCTTGACCCACGCCTCGCTGCCCGCAGCATCCAGCGCCGTCAGCGCCTCGGCAAACAGCGCATCCGCCTCGGGCAACTCGGACATGTCATTCACTTCAGACATGCTCGGCTCCGCTCGCGGTCGGCAGCGCGCCCAGCAGCACCACGGCCTCGGCGGCGATGCCTTCCTTGCGACCGGTGAAGCCGAGCCGCTCGGTGGTGGTGGCCTTGACGTTGACGACCGCCAGCGGCACGCGCAGGTCTTCGGCGATCACTTCCCGCATCGCCTGGATGTGCGGCGCCATCTTCGGCGCCTGCGCCATCACGGTGAGGTCGACATTGCCGACCCCGAAACCGGCGGCATTGACCAGCCCGATCACGTGGCGCAGCAGGCCACGGCTATCAGCGCCGGACCACTCGCTGTCGGTGTCCGGGAAATGCTTGCCGATATCGCCCATGCCACAGGCGCCGAGCAGCGCATCACACAGTGCATGCAGCAGCACGTCACCGTCGGAGTGCGCCACGAACCCATGCTCGTAGGCGATCTTCACGCCCCCGATCATCAGGTGATCGCCATCGCCGAAGCGATGCACATCAAAGCCGTGGCCGATGCGCAGGGCCATCGGCACATGGCCAGCCTGTTGGGGAGAGGTCGAGGATTGCGCAGAGGCAGTGGCAGCAGCGGGTGTTGCAGATTGCTCAGTCATGTCAGGCAGACGTCCGGGGGCTATCGGGAAGCGCCTCGCGCGCGGCCAGCAACAGGCGCGCCATGGCGAGGTCTTCCGGATGGGTGATCTTGAGATTGTCGCGGGCGGCGGCGACCAGCACGGGGGCACGGCCACAGGCCTCCAGTGCCGAGGCCTCATCCGTGATGAGCGCGGGGTTCTCCCCCAGCGCTTCACGCAGCGCCCGTCGCAACAGGCCCAGCGGGAAGGCCTGCGGCGTGAAGGCATGCCACAGGCCGACGCGGGATTCGGTATGCGCGATGCTCGGCGCACGCTCTTCATCGCCGCCACTGCCATCGCCACCGCCATGCGGGCGCGAGTCGCCGGCCGGCGCGGCGCGTTTCATGGTGTCACTGGCGGGGGCCGCGAGGATGGCGCCATCGGCACTGCGGCGAGCGGTCGCGACCAGCGCATGGATATCGGCATCACGCACGCAGGGACGCGCGACATCGTGCACCAGCACGAGGTCATCGTCATGGGCGTGGCGGCTCAGGCAATCCAGGCCCGCCAGCACGCTGTCGGCACGCTCGCTGCCACCATCGGCGCGCAGCCAGTCCTGCCACGGCACCATCGACGGCGTGAAATAGCCATCATCGGCGCCCAGCACCAGACAGAGTCCTGCCTCGGGCAAGGCGCGCTTGAGCGTGGCCAGCGTCGCCTCCAGCACGCAGCCGCCGGGCGACAGCTCCAGATACTGCTTGGGGCGGTCGGCCTGCATACGGCTGCCCACGCCGGCGGCCGGCACCAGATACCACAGTCGGGGCTCGCGCGAGGCGTCTGTCGGCATCATGGCGTGATCACCTTGGGCAGCCCGCCTTCCAGGCCCTTACCCTCCAGCGCACCGTCCGCCACTTCATCTGGTGAAGGCGCCTTGCGTTCAGGCACCGCGACATTGGGCACCCACAGGAACTGTTCGTCCTTGCGCACCATGCCGAGATCATTGCGTGCACGCTCCTCGATGGCCGCCAGACCATTCTTGAGGTCGACCACTTCCGCACCGAGTCGCTGATTGCGGTTGTCCAGCACCGCACCTTCCTTGGACAGCTGATGCACGCGTGCGCGAATATCGAATAATTCGGTGATGCCATTTTCGCCCCACCACAGCCGATACTGGAGCAGTGCCAGAAGCAGCAGCAGTGAGATATTGATCCATTTGAGCATGGCGATGTCCTTGGCCGTTGCAGCGCGCATTATGCCATCATCCGGGAGCGTGACGCAGGCACTGCCAGCATCCGTTGCCACGCTTGACGCCCCCCAGTCGACCAGGGCCACCTGATGACAGCGCCCTCTCACCCTTCTGCCAGGAGTCATCCAATGTACAAGCTTGCGTTCTTCGTCCCGGAGAATGACGCCGAACACGTCAAGGAAGCCGTCTTCGCCACCGGCGCAGGGCGTATCGGCGACTACGAGGCCTGCTGCTTCGAGACACGCGGCACCGGCCAGTTTCGGCCACTGGCCAGCGCCAATCCGCATATCGGGACCTGCGGCACGCTGGAGCGCGTCGCCGAACTGAAGATAGAGCTGGTATGTGACGATTCGCTCATCGCCGCTGCCGTGGCGGCGCTGCGCGAGGCCCATCCCTATGAAGAAGTCGCCTTCGATTGCTGGCGACTGGAATCGCTCTGACCCCGCGCGTCCCGAAGAACGAGGCACGCGAGGTCAGCACTGGCCAGACGATCTAGCTCGCAGGCAGGAAGGTGGTGTTGAAGAAGTGCTCGCGGGTGTCCAGGTCGATCTGCTCGAGATGCAGCGGGAAATGCTCGTCACCCTCGCCGTGGCGGCGGTCCTCGAAGTAGCGGCGCAGCGTCACTTCCATGGTCGGGAAGGCCAGCGACTGCCAGGGGACCTCCTCTTCGGCGAACAGCGCCACCTCGAGGCTCTCGACGCCAGCCGAGTAGTCGCTGATCAGCTCGGCCCGAAACAGCATGTAGACCTGATTGATGTGCGGCAGGTCGATCAACGTATAAAGCCCCTGCAGCTTGACCTCGGCGCCGGCTTCCTCCCGTGTCTCGCGAGCAGCGGCGTCGCTGGTGGTCTCGGCGTTCTCCATGAAGCCGGCCGGCAGGGTCCAATAGCCCAGGCGCGGCTCGATGGCACGCCGACAGAGCAACACCTTGCCGTCCCGCACCGGCAGGGTGCCCGCGATGATGCGCGGATTCTGATAATGGATGGTGCCGCAGCTATCACACAGGTAGCGCAGACGATCATCGCCCTGCGGCACTGCCAGACGCACCGTTTCACCACAGTGACTGCAATAATTCATTCGCTCTCCCATGAAATCTCAAGGCACCCTTCAGTGACATCCCGTCTCAGCTTCCTCGCTGCGCGGTGGGCCCAGCGGCATGGCAGTCGCCTTGACCGCCAGGACCCTCGCGCCACATCATGAATGCCTACGAGGAAACGACATGCTAGAAGCCCTGCGCCAACGCCTGCAAGCACATCAACCCCTTGCGACCGACCACCAGCTGCCACGCGCCGCCGTCCTGATCGCGCTGATCGATCGTCCCGAACCGACGCTGCTGCTCACGCGTCGCGCCAGCCATCTCAGCCAGCACCCCGGCCAGGTGGCCTTTCCCGGCGGCAAGGCCGAACCCGATGATAGCAATCTGTTGGCCACCGCGCTGCGCGAAGCCGAGGAAGAAGTCGCGCTACCGCCCAGCGCCGTGGAGGTCTTCGGCCAGCTGAGCGACGTGATTTCCCTGCACGGCATGCATGTCACGCCCTTTGTCGGACGCATTCCCGCCGACCTGCCGCTGCGCGCTGACCCCGGCGAGATCGAGCAGATCTTCGAGATGCCGCTGAGCATGTTGCTCAAGGACGAGCGCGAGCATACCGACGTGATCACCGTCGGTGACGAGACCTGGTACGTGCCCAGCTATCGCGTGGCCGACCAGGTGCTGTGGGGGCTGTCCTCGATGATGCTGGTCGAACTGATGGCCATCGGCTTCGGCCATGCCGTGAGCCTCAAGGCAGCGCCACCGCCTGGTGCACCGCTGCGCCATCTGCCGCCGCGCCCCGTGCCGCCTCGGCCCTGAAGCTCAAGACCCTGAACTCCTGAACTCCTGAACTCCTGAACTCCTGAGTTAATGAGCTCCAGAGCTCCAGAGCACCTGAACCAGGCAAGGTGTGTTCCCGCCAAGCGGCTCGCCATTGCCCTGATGTCATCGCCCTGATGTCATCGCCCTGATGGCATCGCACCGCTGCCATTGCCCTGACAATATTGCACCGACAATGGCACTGGACTATAACTCCTCGCCCACGATGCCATGCCACTTCCCGTTCGGAGCGCCTGATGCCCGCTGTACCTGCACCCGCCCCACTGCTGGACCCTGTCGCGCTGAACCTGCTGATCGATGAACTGGTCGAGCATGGCTACAGCGTGCGCCCCGATTTCCTGCCGCGCCAGGTCATCGCCCAGCTCAATGATGAACTGACGGCGCTGGAGACGCGGCAGCAATTGACGGCGGCGGGTATCGGGCGCGGACGCGAGCATGATCTGCGCCCGGACATCCGCGGCGACGCGATTCGCTGGCTGGACCGCAATTCGCGTGCCCAGCGCGCCTACCTGGAAGCGATGAACGTGCTCAAGGATGAGCTCAACCGCGCCCTCTATCTGGGGCTGTTCGAGTATGAGGCCCACTTCGCCCACTATCCGGTCGGCAGCTTCTACAAGAAGCATCTCGACAGCTTTCGCGGCCGCGGCAATCGCCTGATCTCCAGCGTGCTCTATCTCAATGAGGACTGGCCGCGCGATGGCGGCGGCGAGATCGTGCTCTACGACCCCGAGGATGACAGCCGCGAAATGGCGCGCGTCACCCCCGAGGCCGGCACCTTCGTGTGCTTCCTTTCCGAGCAGATCCCCCATGAGGTGCTGCCGACGCATCAGGCGCGCGCCAGTGTCACCGGCTGGTTCCGGCGCAACAGCTCACAGGGCAATCTGGTCGACCCGGCACGCTGATCTGAAAGGTGACTATTTCGGGAGCGTTCGCTCTTCCTGCAAGGCCTGCTCCTCCTTGACCTCGATCTCCTCGAGGCTGTCCAGCGAGGCCTCCGTGATCAGCTCCGGCATGTCAGCGACCAGCTCACGCGTGACCTCGACCAGCGGGTCATCGGCTTCGGCGTCACGCAGGTGCTCTTCGGCGGCCTCGACCAGTTCAGGCCCGACCGCAAGCTCGGTGCCCAGCGGTGTCTGCGGGGCATGGGTCTCGAAGGGCGCCAACGGCTGTGGCGCCGGGCGCATCACGCGTCGCCAGACGAAGAAGAGCAGCATGCCGCCACCCATCACCGCCAGACTCAGCGCCATGCCGGGCATCGCGCCCATTTCGGCCATCGGCAACGATACCGCCGGCGGTGACAGGGTCGACCCCACCGCATTGATCAACAGCAGGCCCTGACTCATGCGCACCAGGGCGCCGGCGGGCGCACGGTCGGCAGCATGGCTGACCGCCACCGGATAGAGGGTGAAAGCGGCGCCGCCGAGCAGGAACAGCACCGTCAGCTGGGCGATGCCCTCGCGGGCCGGCCCCATCAGCAAGGCGGCGAAGCCGACGATGGCGATCGACAGAATGATCAGCACCTGCTGGCGATCATGGCTGTCAGACCAGCGGCCGATGGGGTATTGCAGCAACATGCCACCAAGAATCACCAGCGCCATGCGTTGACCGATCTCCGCGGTGCTCAGGATGCCGCCATCGCCCAGCGCCAGAGGCAGCAGACTGTAGATGACCGCCACCACCAGTCCCGAGGCCAGGCAACCGAACACGCCCGTCGGTGTGATGCGAATCAGGCGCCACGGGCTCAGGGGTTCGGACTGTTCGATCAGCGGCGAGACACGCGGCAGCAGTACCAGCGGCAATACCGAGGCCGCCGCCAGCATCGCCACCAGCATGAAAGCTGCCTCGAGGCTCAACATGGCAGTCACGCCCAGCAGCAGCTGACCGAGCACCCCCGCGCCGTAGAGCACGATCATGTAGAGCGCCAGCAGACGCCCGCGCACGGCGGGGTCGGCGGCGCTCAGCAGCCAGCTCTCGATGACCAGATACACTCCGACCAGCGACCAGCCGATCATCATGCGCAGCAGGAACCACACCACCGGGTGGTCCCCCAGCCCCATGGCCAGTGCCGCGACCGCCACCAGCGAAGCGAAGCCGGCATAGGCGCGGATATGGCCGATGCGCAGCAGCAGGCGGTCGTTGACCAGCGCGCCGAGCCCGAGGCCCAGATAGTAGGCCGAGCTGATCAGGCCGATCGCCTCGCTCGAGACGCCGGTGGCAGACAGCCGCAACGGGACCAGCGAGGTCAGCATGGCGTTACCGATCCCCAGCAAGGCAAGGCCGAGCAGGGGTGCAAGGGACATCAACAGCAGATGACGGGGCATGACCAGATCCTCGGCCGGCCGCCAGTCAGCGATCAGCCAATGCCGCAAGGTGCGGATATCGTCGGGAGAGGGAATTTGCCCTGCGAGAATACGTCAAGGCGCGGGCAATATAGTGACAGTCCGCGCCAAATCCAAGCCTTTTTGCGTCATTTGGCGACCATGTCTTCTTTCGTGCCGCTGCGCCCTGTCCTGCGCTCTATCCATGCCCTGTCCCGCGCCCTGTCCCATGCCCTGCCCCGCGCTCTTGTCAGGCGGATCGGGGCACGCGGAAGATGACACTGTCGTTGGCGACCTGCTCAAGCTCGAGTCCGTGCGTACGCGCCAGCCAGGCAAAGGTCGCCGGGCTGAACAGGCACACATGCGTCGGGTCACGCAGGTAGTGCCAGCGCCTGAGCGCTTCCGGGTCATCCGAGGCGGGCTGGGTCATCACCCCCAGCAGGCCGCCGGGCTTGAGGCAGCGCAACCACTGGCGGAAGACTTCTCCCGGGGCGTAGAGATGCTCGATCACCTCGGTGCTGACGATGAAGTCATGCTGGCGGGTGAGCGCGGCCGGGTTCGGATGATAATAGAGGTCGTGAAGCGTCATCGGATGGCCCGCCTCCTCGAACATCTGCGCCAAGGCAGGCCCCGGTCCACAGCCGAAATCGAGCCCGCTGACACCGGCCGCGAGCCGCTCGCACATCGGCGTGAAGAGCCTGGCCAGGAAGCTTCGATAACGCGGGTCTGCCGGGTCATTCTCGTGCTGGTCGTAGATGTCCTGCTCTGCCCTGGCATCCAGGCGCTGGGACGGCGCCAGATACAGCAGATGACATTCCGGGCAGCGCAGGTAATCACGCTCATCGGCGGGCGGTCGCTTACCGGTGTCGGGGCATGGCCTGCGTCGCTGTACCAGGTGCAGTACATGCTGGCACCGGGGCGCCTCACACAGCGGGCAGACAGTATCTGAAGGCGGATAGGGAACGGGGGAATCAGGGGCTGACATCAGGGCTCCGCGGCAAGGGACACTGGCGATGAGGGTCGATGTCACCACACGGCTGGCGGTGACAACTCGCCGCCACGCGCGACACCGCGGCGGCACGAGCAATTCCGCAGCAGGTGAACGTATCGAAGGTGGCGACGGTCTGAGTGCTGAATGATACCCCGCGCCAGTGTATTGCGCCTGCCGCGATGGAGCCTGCAGGCACCGCCCCCCTCTGGCACAATGAACATCATTCGAGTGCGGCACCGCGACACCTGACGATGTCACGGCGCCTGCCTTCGCGTCAGACAGTCGCGATCTTTCACGCCAGACCACCGGAACTTCACGTGTGACGATGGACAAGACTCTCAAGCGGTTCGAACAGGCCATGGAACAGCGCCTGACTCCTCTCAAGGCCAACTCCGTGGCCTGTCTGTGGCAACGACTGGCCGGGCTCAGCACCCGTCAGCTCTGGTGGCTGGCGCGCCCGTTGGCGCGTATGGTGCAGCTGTGCAATCCCCGCGAGCGTCGGGTCACGCGCCAGAATCTTGGCCAGGCCTTCCCGCAGCTCGACAAACAGGCGCGCGCGCGTCTGGCAAGCGACAGCCTCGCGCATTCCACCGCCACCATGCTGGAACTGGGCAAGGTGTGGCTGGGCGATGAAGACGCCGTGCGCGATTCGATTCTCGAGGTCCACGGCCGCAACCTGCTCGACGAGGCGCGCGCCGAGGGGCGCGGTGTCATCGTGCTGGCGCCGCACTTCGGCAACTGGGAAGTGCTCAATTTCTGGCTCTCCAGCCACTTCCCGTTCACCGCCATGTACGAGCCGCCCAAGTTCGAGCGCCTCGACCCGATCATCCGCAATGGCCGTGAACGCATGGGCGCGAGCCTGGTGCCCACCAACTCGCGCGGCGTGGCTGCCTTGCTCAAGGCACTCAAGCGCGCCGAAGCGATCGGCATACTGCCGGATCAGGAGCCGGGTCGTGGCAGCGGCGTCTTCGCCGACTTCTATGGCCGCCCCGCCTATACCGCCACCCTTTTGCCCAAGCTGGTGGCGAGAACCGATGCACGCGTCGTCACCGGTGTCGCCCAACGCCTGGAAGATGGCCATGGCTTCGCCATCCACTTCCTCGCCGCGGATGAAGGTGTCTATTGCGAAGAGGAAGTCGCCTCGGCACGCGGGGTGAATGCCTCGGTGGAATCGGCGATCGCCTTGGCGCCGGCCCAGTATCAGTGGGAATACAAGCGCTGGCGCAAGAGCCCGCAGGAAATGGAGCAACAACCGGGCTGGCAGGAAGCCCGCTTCTATGCGCGCACCTATTCCTTCTTCTCGCTCAAGGGCTGGCGCCGTTACTTCAAGCATCGCCGCAAGGCCAGCAAGCACGGCTGAGGGCAGCACTGGCGCAACAGGCCATCAGCTCCCAGACTGAATGCGCATGGCTCAATGACAGGAGGCAAGGATGCCGATCGAGACTCACGCCGCTCACGTCGCTTACCTCACAAGTGGCGCATCGCCCCGGCGCCCCTCACTGTCTCGGGCAGTATCGACACGCCTGCCGGCAAGTCTGGTGACAGGCTTGGCGACAAGGTTGGCAACACGTGTGGCGACACGCCTGGTCACAGGTGCCGCGGCGGCCTGTCTCGCCTTGTCTCTACCAGCCCAAGCCAAGACAGATGCCGCTTCCTCACTGTCGCTGGTGAGCGCTCAGGAAGTGCCCAGTGATGCCCCTGCGCTCAAGCTGCCTGAGGGCGCCACGCTCGAGCGGCTGGCCTCACTCGACAGTCCACGCATGCTGCATCTCACTGACGCTGGCGAGCTGCTGATCGGCTCGCGGGCCGAGCGTGTCTATCGCGCTCAGCTGACGCCGGACGGCAACCTATCTGCCGTGAAGACGCTGGTCGAACTGTCGGGCTACCCTCACTCGCTGGTGGTACGCGGCGACAAGCTCTATGTCGCGACCACTGCAGCCTTGCTGATCGCCGACTATTCACACGGCGAATCTCTCACCCGCGATGACTTTCGTGAGCTGATCGCCCTGCCCGGCGGCGGTGGCCACAACTCGCGCACCCTGAGTCTCGGGCCTGATGGCGGCCTCTATCTGGCGCTGGGCATCCAGGGCAATTGCTCGAATCAATATCTCGCAGGCAGCGAGCAGGGCTACTCCTTCAGTGAACGCCGAGGCGGCGTGCTGCGCCTTGAGGAATCCGGCGATGCCCCGCACTGGCAACCCTGGGCCAGCGGGCTGCGCAACCCGGTGGGCCTCGCCTGGCAGCTGGGCATGGAAGATGAGCCGCGCCTGCTGGCCACCAACAACGGCCCCGACCACTGGGGCTATGAGCAACCTCGCGAGCTGGTGGTCGCAGCCCGCGAAGGCAGCTTCCATGGCATGCCCTGGTATCAGTGGGTCGATGGCCGCTGGCATACGGATGACTGCATCACGAGCGATTCACCGCGCGAGCGTGACGAGATTGCGCCGCCACTGGCCGAGGTTCCCGCTCGCAGTGCGCCAATGGGAATCGCGATGGTACCGCCAGATCATCCATTGGCCGCAGACATGGATGTCGTGGTGGCCGTTCACGGCAGCTGGGGCACGGCGCCCTCCGGCAACGCGGCGGGTGACCCGGCCAGCCGTCGTGAGCCTCGCCTGCTGGGCCTCAAGTTGGCGACGCCAGACACTGAAGCACGTCTGGTGCCAGTGCTGACCGGCCTGCAGGACAGCAGCAGCGGTCAGCGCTGGATTCGCCCGCTCGATGTCCTGTTCGGCCCTGATGGCAGCCTGTACTTCACCTCGGATAGCGGCGCGGCTGGCCTCTATCGCCTCACCTTCGATTGATGGCCTCACCTTCGATTGATGGCCTGACCTTCAGCAGAACGGGCTTTTGAAGCGAGGCCCTGGCCCTTAGTCACGCGCTCTCTCCAAGCCCTCTCTTCAGGCTCTCTTTCCAGGAGATGCTTGGCAGAGAGCCTATGAACAAGACCTGTGAATAGGGCCTGTAAATAGGGCCGATGAATGAAGTGCTTGCCTGCTGCAGACTCTAGAACCTGGTCGTTCATGCCCCGCCTTCGAATTACAGAAATGTAGTCCCGTGCCCCCGCATGCACCCAATGGCCTTCTGGTCATCATGTGGCCACTGAGCGACACTGGCCCGACGCCAAGCGTTTAATGAACGATGACGCGTTGAGGGAGCGTCTCTCGCTCGTGCATCTAGCCTACGAACTCCTGCGTATGATCCAACGAATACGCCATCGTCGGAGCCTGCCGCCATGAATCAGCAGCCACCCTCAGCAGCACGGACGCCTGCCAGCCGTGACTCCTTGCCGAGCACATGCACGCATCTGACGCGCGCTCCCTGGCTGAGCATCGTGATGCCGGTGCATGACGAGGCAGCCGGCATCGTGCAAACCCTGATCGCCCTGAATCGCCTGCGCGCGGGAGGGGACTGTGAAGTGATCGTGGTGGATGGTGGTTCGACGGATGGCACCCCCTCACTGGCCCGTCCGCTGTGTGATGCCGTGCTGAGCAGTGAGCCGGGCCGAGCACGCCAGATGAACGCCGGAGCCGCGCGCGCGCGCGGGGAATGGCTGCTGTTTCTGCATGCCGATACCGACTTGCCCGACAATGCGCTGGCATTGCTGAAAGAGGCCGTCACGACGCATCGCCGCAGCGACTGGGGCCGCTTCGATGTCAGCATCAAGGGCGAGTCGCCGTGGTTACCGGTGATCGCCATCATGATGAATCTGCGCTCGCGGCTGACCAGCATCAGCACGGGCGACCAGACCCAGTTCGTGCAGCGCTCGACCTTCGAGGCCATCGGCGGCTTTGCCGACATGCCATTGATGGAAGATATCTGGTTGAGTGCCCAGCTCAAGCATTTGACACCGCCAATGAACCTGACAGCGCGCGTTACCACCAGCGGTCGACGCTGGGACACCCAGGGCGTCTGGCGCACCATCGTCAAGATGTGGGGACTGCGACTGGCGGCCTGGTGTGGGGTCTCTCCCACACGTCTGGCACGCCTCTACGGCTATCGCGCCGCGGCGCAGGCCTGTGAGCAGCGCGGCATGCCCCATGCGTGATGCGACGTTGCCTACCTTGCCCACAACTGATGCCGCGTCAGAGGTGCGCCCGACCCTCATCATCTTCGGTCGCCTGCCCATCGCCGGCCATTGCAAGACACGTCTGATCCCCGCACTCGGACCCGAGGGCGCAGCTCGACTCTATGAGCGGATGCTGAGCCATATCGTTGACCAGGCCTGCGCCGCGCATCTCGGCAAGGTCGTGGTGATGCTGACGCCCGCTGCCGAGCCGTCGAGTCAGGCCCCTGAACAGGCGGCTCTGCAGGTGGCGCTGGAAGCCCGGCTGCGAAGTACTGTCGATGCTTCTGCCAACCTCACCTTCGAAGCACAGCCGCAGGGGGATCTCGGTGAGCGAATGTCCCGGGCCATGGCCCGACATCTGCCCGAAGGGCCGGTGCTGCTGATGGGCTCCGACCTGCCGGCGCTGGACAGCCAGCGTCTGCGCGAGGCAGCCCACAGACTGCGCACTCACGACGCGGTGCTGCAACCCACCTACGATGGCGGCTATGGCTTGATCGGCCTCAAGGCGTGCTGCCCGCAAGCCTTCCTGCTGCCCCACTGGAGTCATGCCCATGTCTGCCGGGACACCCTGACGCTGTTGGCACGGGCGGGGAGAACGACCGCTTGCCTGCCGACCAGCTGGGATGTCGATGAGCCACGTGACCTTGCGCGACTGTCGCGCCACCTGCCGGCGCTCATGGCCGACCTTGCCGCTTGAGGCTTTGCATGAACCCGCTCACGGCTTTCTACAAACCCGCTCGAGGCTCATCACAAGCCCGCTTGAGGCTCATCACAAGCCCGCTTGAGGCTCTTTATAAGCCCGCCTGAGGCTCTTCACACCTTCGGCATGCCTCCCAAAGTCGTATGCATTTTTGCTCACACTGCCCTTCTTCTGCGCCGCAGGGCTGTTACACTCGCTGCATCGTGACTCATATGTCACAGCTTGACGGGGTGCCGGTAAGACCGGCTGAGATGTCATGCGCAGGCAACGTCCTTGCGTGAATGACGATCCCGCCGAACCTGATCCGGCTAGTACCGGCGTAGGGATCAAGCGCGAAGCGATGCCACTCGATATCGTCACCACTTTCTCACGGTGACTGTCGGCACCTCCCCCGCTTTTCCCCTGCTCCTGTTCCGGTACTGGCCACACTTGCGCCAGAGACCTGTCGTCCCATCACGGGTCGTCAGCACGCTCACCGAGGGATGTGTCATGCCCAGTTTCAACGACCTGACCAGTGCCTGCGCCGAGGAATGGCGTGACTATCTCGAGCACGACTTCGTTCGCCAGCTGGGCGAAGGCCGTCTGCCGGAGGAGTCCTTTCGCCACTACCTGCAGCAGGACTACCTGTTCCTGATCCACTTCGCGCGTGCCTGGGCGCTGGCCGCCTACAAGAGCCGCACCCTCGCGGAGCTGCGTCAGGCCACGGCCAGTCTCGACACCATCCTCAATACCGAGCTCGATCTGCATATCGGCTACTGCCGCGAGTGGGGCATCAGCGAGGATGACCTGAGCGAGCTGCCGGAATCCCGCGCCACCCTGGCCTATACCCGTTACGTGCTCGATTGCGGCCAGCGCGGCGACCTGCTCGATCTGCACGTGGCGCTCGCGCCCTGCCTGATCGGCTACGGCGAGATCGCCGAGTGGCTGCTCGATCAGGACACCACCGAGATCGAGAACAACCCGTACGCGGACTGGATCGCGATGTACTCAAGCGATGACTTCAAGGAAGCCGTCGAAGCCGAGCGTGAATGGCTGGATGCGCGGCTCTCGGAAGTCTCGGAGCGCCGACTGGGTGAACTGGTCGATGTCTTCCGGGACGCCACGCGACTCGAGATCGACTTCTGGCAGATGGGCCTCGATCGCGCCTGAGTCATGACGGACTGACATCCCGGCGCTCGCCATGAGTCGCTCGGGATGACGCCATCCTCCATGGATGGCACGACTGACAGGCCAACAGAGCCTGGATGCTAGAACGCTCCCCGGGGCAAGCCTGACGCTTCGGACAACACCCTCTCGCATTGAAATCTGCACACGCTTGACGGGGTGCCGGTGGAACCGGCTGAGATCCTGCATGCATGCTTCGCCGCCCTGACGCGCGAGCTTGCCAGCAAGGGGTCCCGTGGAACCTGAACCGGTTAGGACCGGCGTAGGAAATCAAGCTGATGGCCAGCCGCTGCGCGCGGCCGCCTCGCTCCCGGGCCACCTGCTGGCAAGGAGCTGGCGACGACCATCCTCTCCCTGCGCACGGTCTTCCCATGATGACGTCAGCCGTGACGTCGCCCTTTGAGGAGACCTGCATGAGCACTGCCCCGACAACCCAAGACCCACAAGCTACCAACGCCGCCGAGTCACCGCTCGCCTCGCAGCCTGAGTCTGCCCCCAAGGCACGCGCGCGTGCCGGTCGCAAGGATGGCAGCCGCCACCTTGCCAGCGAAGCACGCGTCGACGCCGCCGCCATCGCGCCACTGAGCGGCTCACGCAAGATCTATATCGAAGGCTCCCGCCCGGACATTCGCGTGCCCATGCGCGAGATCGGCTGCTCGCCAACCCAGACCTCCAGCGGTCTGGAAGAGAATCCGCCGATCGTCGTCTACGATACCTCCGGCCCCTACACCGACCCGGCGGTCGAGATCGACATTCGCCGAGGTCTGGCGCCGCTGCGTGAACAGTGGATCCAGGAGCGCGGCGATACCGAACAACTCAATCAGCTGAGCAGTGAATACGGCCGCGTGCGTCAGGCCGACCTGCGCCTGGCGTCACTGCGCTTCGAGCTCAACCATCGCCCGCGCCGCGCTCTACCGGGCAAGAATGTCACCCAACTGCACTATGCGCGCCAGGGCATCATCACGCCGGAGATGGAATACATCGCGATTCGCGAGAACCAGCGTCGCATCGCGCTGCGTGAGGAATATCGGGGCAGTGACTCCGTGGAAAGCATCCTGGGCCATCAGCATCCGGGCCACAGCTTCGGCGCCAACCTGCCCGACGAGATCACCGCCGAATTCGTGCGTGAGGAAGTCGCACGCGGTCGCGCCATCATCCCCGCCAACATCAATCACCCGGAAAGCGAGCCGATGATCATCGGTCGTAACTTCCTGGTAAAGGTCAACGGCAATCTGGGCAACTCGGCGGTCACCTCCTCCATCGAGGAAGAGGTCGACAAGATGACCTGGGCGATCCGTTGGGGCTCCGACACCGTGATGGATCTCTCGACCGGCGCCAATATCCACGAGACCCGTGAATGGATTCTGCGCAACTCTCCCGTGCCCATCGGCACGGTGCCGATCTATCAGGCGCTGGAGAAGGTTGATGGCGTGGCCGAGAACCTCGATTGGGAAATCTTCCGCGATACGCTGATCGAACAGGCCGAGCAAGGCGTCGACTACTTCACCATCCATGCCGGCGTCCTGCTGCGCTACGTGCCGCTGACCGCCAATCGCGTGACCGGCATCGTCTCGCGCGGTGGCTCGATCATGGCCAAATGGTGTCTGGCGCATCATGAGGAAAGCTTCCTCTATCGCCACTTCGAGGACATCTGCGAGATCTGCAAGGCCTACGACATCAGCCTGTCACTGGGCGATGGCCTGCGCCCGGGCTCGGTGGCCGATGCCAATGACGCCGCCCAGTTCGGCGAGCTCGAGACCCTCGGCGAGCTGACCAGGATCGCCTGGCAGCACGATGTCCAGGTCATGATCGAAGGCCCGGGTCACGTGCCGATGCACCTGATCAAGGAGAACATGGACAAGCAACTCAGCGAGTGTGACGAGGCGCCCTTCTACACCCTCGGCCCGCTGACCACCGACATCGCCCCGGGCTACGACCACATCACCTCCGGCATCGGCGCCGCGATGATCGGCTGGTTCGGCTGCGCCATGCTCTGCTACGTGACCCCCAAGGAGCACCTGGGCCTGCCCAACAAGGACGACGTCAAGACCGGCATCATCACCTACAAGATCGCCGCACATGCCGCCGATCTGGCCAAGGGCCATCCGGGCGCGCAACGCCGTGACAATGCGCTCTCCAAGGCGCGCTTCGAGTTCCGCTGGGAAGACCAGTTCAATCTGGGCCTGGACCCGGACACCGCGCGCAGCTTCCACGATGAGACGCTGCCCAAGGACTCGGCCAAGGTCGCCCACTTCTGCTCCATGTGCGGGCCGAAGTTCTGCTCGATGAAGATCACCCAGGAAGTGCGCGATTACGCCAATGAGCATGGTCTGACCGGCGATGCCGACAGCGTGATGGCCGGCATGCAGGAACAGGCCGACAAGTTCAAGCGTGAAGGCAGCCAGCTCTATCAGGAGGTCTAGCCAAGCGCCTGACGCACAGGAAAGCTGACTTTCCAAGCGACACAAAAAAACGCCCCGACCAGTGATGGTCGGGGCGTTTTCGTCACATCCTGCCAGAGGCTCATGACATCTCATGAGCGTGACAGAAGGCTCACGTGCGGCTGGTGACTTCCAGCAGGTGATAACCGAACTGGGTCTTCACCGGGCCCTGCACGGTGTTGATGGGGGCGCTGAACACGACTTCGTCGAATTCCTTGACCATCATGCCCGGACCGAAGGCACCCAGGTCGCCGCCACTGCGGCCGGACGGGCAAGAGGAGTGCTCGCGAGCGGCATCAGCGAAATCGCGGCCGTTCTCGATTTCGGTCTTGAGAGCTGCACACTGTTCTTCGCTGGAAACGAGAATATGACGCGCTGTGGCCTGTGCCATGTCTATCACCTGTCACTGATCGAATAAATGCCGCCGGCAATCACCGGCGGCGTGGCAGGTCATTGTGGCCCAAGGCAGCGCTCGCCGCTAGCGTCGCGCGCCTCCCCACCTGCTCAGCGATACTCCAGACACGCGAACGCCCACCCGGAAGACCGGATGGGCGTTGAGGACGCTCGCCTGAGAGCGTCGGCAGCAATCGCTTACTTGGCGGCTTTCTGCATGGCCTCGGAGGCGGACTTGGCGTTGCTTTCTGCCAGTTCCTGACCTTTCTTGGCGTATTCTTGGTTCAGCTCGACCACTTTCTGGGTGTCGTTCTGCAGCTTCTCGCCCAGAGTCTTGACGGTTTCCTGCTGCTCCTTGACGAAGTTCTTCAGACCTTCGCTGTCCTTGATCTCGAGCATGGAACGCGCCTGGGTCAGGGAAGCATCAGCATAGGACTTGGTCAGTTCCATCTGTGCGCCGATCAGCTTCTCGCTGTAATCGATGCTCAGGGCGCTGAACGCACGCAGCGGAGACAGGAACATATCGTCGAACTGCTGAGCGGACTTCTCGAAGTTGGCATTGAACATGTAGGCACCTCCAGGGTATTGGCATCACACTGAAATGAACCGGAGCGTTGCTCCGTTCGGTTATCAGGACTGAACCGGGCTGGTGCACCGTAGTGACCGAGCCATCATTATCAAGCCGTCACTATCAAGCCGTCGCGGTCAGATAGTGCTATCGACCAGGTTCCATCCTCGCTGCAAAGCAGCATAAGACAGTCTTTGTTGCACTGCAACATCAAAAACATCGCAACGACTGGTCTGTACGCCCTGATTGATGCAGTTGGCTGATTACACTGGAGAAAAACAATCAGAAGCCGAAAAGAAAATTGACGCCTTGGGGCCCCGTCATGCCACACACCACGCCCCTGGAACACCAGACTGGGCCATAGGGCTGGGAGGATAGAGAACTAGGACAGAGGGCTGAGACAGAAGCCCGAAGCTGAAAGGCTGAACTTGAGGAGAGCGCCGTGCTTATCCCTCACTGGCATGAGGCGTCGCGACAGCGTTTGCAGAGCAGGCGCCCGCCCAGCACGCGCGCCTGCTCTGTCTGGCGACAGAAGTCGACACTCTCGCTGGAGAGCCAACGCCGACAGCCCTGGCAGCGCGGCAAGCCATCCTCATCCTGTGACTGGGCGGAAGACGCGCCCTGCTGATTGCCGGGCACAGTCCTCGGCTGCTCGCCTGCCGTCTGCGGGCTAGCGGGATCTGCTTGGCTGTCCTGGTGCCGGGCCTGCCCCTGAGCCTGGTCCAGCGCCGGGTGCCCGGGCTGCCAATGCGCGGCCTGCAGCCCTCGCCCCCCAAAACCGCACTGCCGTTTCAGGGCAGCTGTAGATGTCACGCCACGCTGGACCGCCAGCGTCGTGTCATCCGGCGCTCCCTCCTTGTCCTCAGACTCTACCGCCATGGCAGCGCTTCCACCTGAGGTCCGCGCCAGCTCTTCAGGCGATGGCGGCGGTTGCCATAGATAGGCCAGCGGGGACAGCGGAGTGGCAGCGTCGTCCTCCGTCGCGCGCACGTCAGCGGCCAGGCCCAGCTTTGCCACCCAATCCGTATTGGGGGCCACATGCCGGGTCGCGATGGCGCGCCCCAGCTGGCGCAGGCGGCGCTGATCAAGGCGGTGGGTAAAACTGCGCAGCCGTGTCACGTAAGCGGTCTTGCCACTCACCTGCAGGCACTGACGCTTGAGGCGCGCGAAGGACAGCAGCGCACGACTGTCCACGATATCTTCCGGCGGTCGGCTGACCTGAGCCGCATCGGCCACCAGGATGCGATAGCGCAATTGCGGCTGCAGCGTCATCCCCAGCCGCACAGGCAGCAACGAGGAGGCCTCCAGCCATTGCATGATGGCGCGGCTACGCTCAGGGATCGTCTGCAAGGGACACGGCGTCACGGCATGCGCCATGGCACCATCTTCGCCAGTGGGTGTCTCGCTCCCCCGCGCGACTCGTCCGCCATGGGCCAACAGCTCACCGAAGGGGGTGATCGAGAGCGTCAGATCAAAACAGGAGGCATCCAGCACCCAGACCTGCATGAGGCTGTTGATCAGCAGGTGATCGATCTCGATCACGCCCTCTGCCTGCGTCAGGCGCACATCATGCAGCACGACCCAATCATCCCGCGTCCCCAACAAGGCATCCAGCTGGCTTGCCAGTGCACGGCGACGCGCCTGACGGGCACGTATCGCACGCAGGGCCTCCAGCACCTTGTGGCGCTCGGGCGCGGCAAGCGCAGCATCCTGCGCCAGCACCTCGAGCACCAGCAGGTCGTATTCCCGTGAATCGCAATCCTTGATCAGCATGGGCGCCTCTGGATTAGAGCATTCATATATAACTCAGTGTAGCGCTCCATTCGCAATCTTTCTTGCCTCTGACTCCGCGGGAGAATCCGCCAGCGGATAGCGGATGACAGTCACGGGGCCTGAAGGTCATCACTCCTGCGCTGGCTGGGGCGCGGCCTCCCGGTAAGGCAGCATTGCCGTCACCTGCTGACGCGCCTTGCTGATCCAGCGTGCCTCCTCCTCGACCGCCTCTGCCACCGCCTCCTGAAGCCCGGGATGCATCAGCCAATGCAGCGACCCGGTGGCATACGCCGCGAAACCGCGGCTGATCTTGTGCTCACCCTGAGTACCGGGGTCGAAGCGCTTGAGCCCTCGCTGCAGGCAGAATTCGAGCCCCTGGTAATAGCAGACCTCGAAGTGCAGACAGTCGGCATGCACTTCGCTGCCCCACCAACGACCATACAGGCAATCACTGCCGATCAGACACAAGGCTGCCGCTACCGGCACGCCCTGCTCATCGCGCGCCTGCACCAGCAGCAACCGCTCGGGCATGTGGCGCCTGAGCTGCTGGAAGAAATCGAGCGGCAGATAGGGCCGCTGGCCGCGCTCGAGATAGGTCATGCAGTAGCAGCGGTAGAAGGCCGCGATATCGTCAGAGCCAATCTGCGCTCCCTCGAGCCTGGCCAGCGTGAAGCCCTGCTCGGCGACCTTGCGCCGCTCGCGACGGATCTCCTTGCGCCGTTTGGAGCGCAGACTCTCGAGCCAGGTGGCGAAGTCAGGCTCGCCGCGTGACTGCCAGTGATATTGCATCCCGGGACGCGAAATCAGCTCCGGAATCGCCGCCTGCCAGTCTTGCCGCTCCTGTGCCGAGGCAAACAGCAGATGGAAACCACTGTGCTCATAACGACGCAGCACGCTCCCCGGCTCTGCCGCAGGCGCGATACCCGCCTTGAGGTGCGGCCACAACCAGGCAAGCAAGGCACGCCGGGCAGCGGGCGACGTCAACTGCGGCGAGGTGACAAGACGCGGCCCGTCACTGGGGGTGAACGGCACGGCAGTCAACTGCTTGGGGTAATAGCGACCACCGGCCTGCTCCAGGGCCTCCGCCCATTGCTGGTCGAACACATATTCGCCACGCGAGTGCAGTTTGAGATAGCGCAGCAGCCCTGCCAGCAAGCGGCCGTCGGCGTCTCGCACTACCAGATGGGCAGGATGCCAACCACTGGCGGCGCTGGCCGCACCGCAGCTCTCCAGCGCGCTCAGATAGGCATGTTGCAGGAAGGGATAGTCATCGCCTGCCAGCACATTCCACTCACTGACGGTGAGGGCGTCGAGGGAATTCAGCACCTCCAGGCGCCAACCCTGCTTCTCTGCGGCATCTGCGGCGCTCGCAACCTGCTGCTGGCCTGTCGCAGCCTCTGTCGCGTGAGCCGCCGCCCCTGTCGCCGCCTCATCTTCTACCTGCCATTGCCCTGTCACCGTACTCTCCTCATGGTCTTGCCATGCCCACCGCTGATGCAGACATGCCGCATATCCCAGGACATGCTAGTGTGTCGACATGATGCAGGACAACGAGACCCACATGACAGAGACTCCCACGCCGCCGGACGACACGTCCACGAGCGGCTCACAGACCCCGGGGCGCACTCAAGAGTCCTCGCAAGGGCCCTCTCAAGGCCCGTATGCGCCGACCCCGCCCGCGCAGGACACCCATGCCAGCACGAATCTCATGGCAGTGGCCGCCTTCGCCCTGAGCGTGCTCGGCTGCCTGCTCGCGCCTGCGGCACTCGGCGGCGTCGTATGTGGCCACATTGCGCGCAGCCAGATCCGCCGCAGTGGCGAAGCCGGTGACAGCTGGGCCCTGGCCGGGCTGATTCTCGGTTATCTGCTGATCGCCCTGTCGCTGGCCGGCCTGCTGATGTTCGGCGGCATGATGCTGACCATGTTCGGCATCATGGCCTTCAGCACCTGACCAGCGCCTGGGCTCTCCGGCTTGAACGTGCAGCGCGCCTGCACGGATAATGCGCCGACATTGCTTCCCCGTGCCAGCGGGGCATGCCTGCCTCTCGCAGCGCCTGCCCTGCCAGCGATTCCGGTTCCCCCGAGCCGCCTTGATACTGAGCGAGCCTCGATGTTGTACTCGATTCTCGATAATGATTTCTACAAGTTCACCATGCAGAACGCCGTGGTGAAACTATTTCCGTATGCGCGCGCTCGCTACGCCTTCATCAACCGTGGCGAGCATTCGTTCCCGCCGGGGTTCGGCGCGGCCTTGCGCATGGCGGTGGACAGCATGGCCGAACTGGCATTGAGCGTGGAAGAGAAATCCTTCCTCGAGCTTCACTGCCCCTTCCTGGACCCGACCTACCGCGACTTCCTGGCGGGCTTCCGCTTCGATCCCTCCGAAATCACCATCACCCAGACCGGTGATGAGCTGGAGGTGCATATCGAAGGCTACTGGTATCGCACCATCCTGTGGGAAGTCCCGCTGATGGCGATGATCAGCGAGCTCTGGTATCAGCTGGGCGGAGATCAACGCGACAGCGATCAGGCCCTGCGCGACAGCACCCTGGCCAAGATCGAGCACTACAAGCGTCTCGGCATCCGCGTGGCGGAATTCGGTACTCGTCGTCGGCACTCCTACGATGTGCACGACAAGGTGGTCGCGGGCCTCAAGGACCACGGCCGTGGCTGCTTCATCGGCACCAGCAACGTGCACATGGCGCAGCGCCACGGCATCAAGCCGATCGGCACGCACGCCCATGAGTGGTTCATGTTTCATGCCGCGCGCTTCGGCTTCAAGATGGCCAACATCCTGGCGTTGGAGAACTGGGTCAAGGTCTATCGCGGCGACCTGGGGATCGCCCTGTCTGACACCTTCACCAGCCAGGCCTTCTTCAAGAGCTTCGACAAGAAATTCGCCAAGCTGTTTGACGGCGTGCGCCACGACAGTGGTGACCCCATCGACTTCGCCGAGACCACCATCCGTCACTATGAGTCGCTGGGGATCGACCCCAAGACCAAGACCATCGTGTTCTCCGATGGCCTGGACACCGACAAGGTCGATCGCATCGTACGCTATTGCGCCGGACGTATCGGCATGTCGTTCGGCATCGGCACCAACTTCACCAATGATGTCGGCCCGCAACCGATGAACATGGTGATCAAGATGACCGAAGCCCGCCCCGAGGGTCAGGAGTGGGTGCCGGTGATAAAGCTGTCGGATGTCTCGAGCAAACACACCGGCGACCCCGACATGATTCGTCTGGCGCACCAGGTGCTGTCACTCAAGGAGCTGGATTGAGCCGCGCGCTCAGCGATCACTGAGCGCCCTGCCATGGCCTCCTGCCAGAGACCTTGAAACAGGCTCATGAACCAGCTTCTGGAAAAGCCCCATGCAAAAGCCCGCCCGGAAACTTCCCGAGCGGGCTTTTGCATGTCGATCACCTTCAGCATAAGTGACGACGGCTCAGGTCTTGACGACTCAGGTCTTGCAGCTCAGGTCTTGACGACTCAGGTCTTGACTGACTTCTTCGGTGTCTTGAAGACCTCATTGAACAGGTTGAGCATGACCTGCCAGGAAGCCGAATCTGCGGCTGCATCATAGCCCAGCGGCAGATCGTACCTGGCCGCCTTGGCATCCGACTCCGGATTGGTGAAGGCGTGCCTGGCGCCCGGATACTGGATCAACGTGGTGCGCGTCTCGAGTGACTGGAAGGTCGCGACCAGCTTGTCGAGATCCTCCTGCGACACCAGCGTATCGGCCGCGCCATTCTGGATCACGACCCGGCCGGCAAACGGCTCGGGCTCCGTCACGGCAATCGACGGGCTGCCATGGAAGCTGACGACCGCCTTGAGCGGCGCTCCGGTCAGCGCCATGTTGAGCACCACGGCACCGCCGAAGCAGTAGCCGATTGCCGCCATGCGCTCGCCATCGACTTCCGGGCGTGAGCGCAGCACCGCCAGCGCCGAATTGAAGCTGGATTCGGCCTTCGGCCAGTCACTCATCACCGCAGAGGAAAAAGCACCGGCCTCCTTGGGGTGCTCGGCCGTGCGCCCACCGCCATACATGTCGACGGCCATGACCACGTAGCCAAGCCCTGCCAGCTGCTCGGCACGCTTGCGGGCGTAGCTGTTCAAGCCCCACCACTCATGTACCAGCAGGATACCGGGACGGCGCCCCTGCGCCTTGGCATCGCGTGCGATCAGGCCGACGTGCTCCTCACCATTGGCCCGATAGGTCACCGTCTCCGTCACCACCTGCGGCCCCTCGAGACGATTGACCAGCGGTGTATCCTCGGCGGCCATGGCCTGTCCGGCAGAAAATACCGACTGTGCAAACAACAGGGTGCCAGCGCACCAGCCACGTAACATTCGCATCGCCTACTCCTTGTATGACGTGATCCACTTGCATGACGCGATCCACAACCCGAGACACCGGCTGCCGGTGTGCCCGATTGATCACCGGTGTTGGCTCAATTGTCCTCGCTCAAGGACTGCGATGCCAGCACCACCCGATCGCGACCGCTGCGCTTGGCACTGTAGAGCGCCATATCGGCACGGTGCAGGTAGCCATCCCGAGTCTCCCCCGACTGGGGTGTCGCCACCCCCATGCTGATGGTGCAGTGCAATGTGAGTGACTTGAAGCGAACTTCCAACGCCGCGATCTGCTGTCGCAGTCGCTCGGCCATTCCGACACCGGTGGCCGTGCCGGCATCGGTGAGCAGGACGGCAAATTCCTCGCCGCCCAGACGCGCAAAGCAGTCGTCGCGCCGCAGCTGGGCACGACACGCCTCGCCAAGACTGATCAGTACCTGATCGCCCGCCGCATGACCGTGAGTGTCATTGACGCGCTTGAAGTGGTCGATATCAAACAGGATCAACGCCATCTGCTCCCGCGATGACGAACTCAGCAGGGTATCGAGCGTGTCGAGGAAGCTGGCGCGGGTCATGGCACCCGTCATGGCATCCGTCATCGCTTCATGCTCACGCCGCTGCTCGATCAGCTTGCGCTCATGAATGTTGCGCGACACCGACAGCACGCGCTGATAACGCCCGGTGACGGGGTCCATCGAGGGCGTCGAGATCGACTCGAACCACAGGGTATGTCCGGCCTTGTGTTGAATTCTGAAATCGATTCGAAATACCTCGCCGAGACAGGCGGCACGATGGACTTCATGGGCGATGCGCTGCATGTCGTCAGGGTGGATGAGCTGCTTGATCTCATGACCGATGACCTCCTGCGGCCGGTAGCCACAGAGCTTTTCCACCGAGGGGCTGATGTACTGACAGATACCGTGGGAGTCCTCGATGCTGACCAGATCGCTGACGGAGTTGAGGATGAATCGGTAGCGCTCCTCGCTCTGGCGCAGCTCATCCTCGATACGGTATCGAGCGGTGGCATCGTCACAATAGCCATTCCAGATCACGCCGCCCCCGGGGGAGTCGATCATCTGCGGCAAGCCGACACAGGCCAGCCTGCGCTCCTGACCATCCGGATGCTGATAGCGTATCTCCGCCTCCCAGGGCGATTGCTGCTGGGCACTGGTCTGCAGAGACGCAAGCAAAGACTCGCGCTCGCGATCCTCGATGCGCGCCAGCAGCAGCATGGGGTCGTCGATGACGGCCTGTGGATCGAACCCCAGCACTTGCGAGGCGACCGGCGAGAGGTAGGTATAGCGCAGCTCGCCCTCCTGACTCAGGCGACACTGGAAGAGGACACCGCGCATCTGCTGGACAAGGTTATCCAATTGGCGCCGATGCGCTTCGCGCTGAGTGACATCACTGAGCTTGCCGAGCACGGCAGTGACCTTCCCTTCAGGGGAGTAACTCAGCTGCATGTCATCCTGGAGGTAGCGCTTGCGCCCATCCACATGCACGAAGGCGTAACACAGGCTCAAACGGCTATGGCGCTCCCGCACGGCCTCGCCGAAGCGCTGCTGACAGATGGCCAGCTCATCCGGCACCAACCGGGCCCGCCAGAGACCCGGGCTTGCCATCAGCAGGTCATGTGAAAGCCCGGTGAGTGCCTCGCTGCCTGCCGACAGATACTCCAATTCCTCTGGCGGCCATTCACCAGCGGTCGCGTAGTGCGCGCCGGGTGTCTCATCCACCCGCCGCGCCAGACGCTGCTGTTGATCGATCACATGATCGAGACGTTGATGTACCTGCGTGATATCGCGCGCCATCACGGCCACCTGACGCCCCTCGTCGGCGAGCGAGCGCCCCAGACTGACCATCTGGACGGACAATCTGGATTCCCCCCGCGGCAGCGACAGGCTGATATCGCATTGCCAGGGCTCGGCTCTCTCCAGGCTACGCAGGACATGAGGGAGGTAGAGGTGCTCAAGCGAGAGGCGGGAATGTGCACAGGCCGCGTCGTGATAGAGATGCCAGGCCGGGTTGGCATGACTGATCACCAGTCTTTCATCCTTGAGCAGCAGGATCGCCATCGGGTCACGACTGCGCACCATCATCAGACGATAGGCACGTGCCAGCTGCCGCTCCTGCTCATTGGCCTTGTCACGCTGCGTGATATCCGTCACTCGTCCACACAGCGGATGCCCAACGCCGGAACTCCACAGACATTCCTCGAGCAACAACAGCTGCCCGCTGCGGTCGCGCATGCGATACGTCGTACGCTCGACCCGCCCCATCGAGGCGCGAAAGTCACTCAACCGCTGCCGGTCGGCGGTGATCACCAGCGAAAGCCAGAGCTCCGGCTGCTTGAGAAAATCCCGCACCGCATATCCCAGCAGGCGTTCCGCCGCTGCATTCATGGCAATCAGGCGCTGACCATCAGCACTGAGCGTGAACAACACATCTGCCACGACAGCATAATGATGCTGCAGCAAACGACTATCCGCGAATGATTCAGGCAACGTGAACCCCCTTCTCTGTCATGCGGTTAGCTCAAGAATGCCCTATCCATGGCGCTGGCAACCAGCAGCCCTCCCACTCCCAATGCCTGATTGCGCGAAGATCCAGGCAGATGACGGCATATGAACGATTGCGACCTTTCCTTCTTGCGTCTGACTATCTCCCTTATCGGCAGCGGACGCGCAATGCTGTGGTCAAGTATCACGCAAGCGGCGCCGAAGGGAAAACCTCATGGATGCAAAAAGCCCGAAGCATAAGCTTCGGGCTTTTTTGAGAGCTGACCTTGAGCAGAGCTGGCCTGGAAAGATCTAGCCTTGCGCGGAACGCGGCATGGCATCGCCGATGAGCGCGGAGGTCGGGGCATCAGGTGCGCGGCTACAGCCATCGTTGCTCTCGCCAGCCGGCTGGGCAGTCGCGCGCGGGGCATTGCGCTTTTGGCGCCGCGACTGCCGGCTGTCCTTGTCCTGCTGGGCGGAAGGCGCCTTGTCCGGCAGGCGCGCCCGCAGATGATCGAGCAACACGCGAAAATCATCCGGCTCCATGCCGATGCGCTCCGCTGCGGCACTTTCCTGCCATAGCACATAGATCGCCGGCTGCTCACGCCCCAGGTCCATACCCACGACCTTGCCCTCACGCTGGGTACGCGGGTCACGCAAGGTAGCACCGATCAATTCATGAGCTTCGCGGATGGCATCGTGCATCTGAGACAGCCTGCTGTGGAAGTCGAGATAACTGCCGGAGAGTATGCGGCAGTGTGGCAATACCTTCCCTGAATTGCGCACAACAATGGATCACTCGCAGGCCATAGGGCCGCCTGCATGATTTGACGTTGTCATGACCTGGCTCACCAATGGATGCAAGGCCAACAGGTGCGAAGTGTAACACACCGCCACAGTTTCGCTAATTTCACTCGACCGTGCATTACGATGACGACATGTTGCCCACCTTTCTCGACGTATCAGTGCACGTTTCACACCACCTGAACCAATCCTGTCGCGATCGTGCTAAAAAAAGTTGCCATAAGACCACGCCACTGACGCAAGGCAACGACACCTTGCGCTCTGAAACACCTCCCGCACTTTCATGGTGCGCAAAAAAAACCTCTCCCATTGGGAGAGGTTCAAGAATGGATGACGCGATGTCATTCCGAGCAGCATCGAAGCCGGTCTTGGCGCCAACCCTGACCGACCACCGATTCAAAGGGGACGAATGGCATTGCCTTGTCCGTGGAGCCTGAGCGCGACGCGAGAATCCTCGGGCCACTCGTCCTCACCTGTTGGGAGCCTGCCCTGCTGTCTTGCCGACAGACTGACAGCCCCCCGAATTCTTGCTGCCCCGCGCGGCCTGGTCGGTTGATCAATGAGGGATCAGCGGCCGCGCGGGACTCACCAAGCGGTTACTTGGCGGCTTGCATCGCCAGCGCAGTGTCGAGCATACGGTTGGAGAAGCCCCACTCGTTGTCGTACCACGCCATGACCTTGACCAGGCGATCTTCGCTGACGCGGGTGTGGTTGCTGTCGAAGGTGGAAGAGTGTGCATCGTGGTTGAAGTCGATGGACACCAGCGGCAGCTCGTTGACGGCCAGCACGCTGGAACCTTCGGCGGCCTTGGCCACGATGGCGTTGATCTCTTCGATGGAGGTATCACGCGACGCGGTGAAGGTCAGATCGACCAGCGACACGTTGATTACCGGCACGCGGATCGCCAGACCATCCAGCTTGCCGTTCAGTTCCGGCAGCACCAGACCCACTGCCGCAGCGGCACCGGTCTTGGTCGGGATCATGGAATGGGTCGCGCTGCGGGCACGGTACGGGTCGGAGTGGTAGACATCCGACAGGTTCTGATCGTTGGTGTAGGCGTGAATGGTGGTCATCAGGCCATTCTCGATGCCGACTTCATCATTCAGCGCCTTGGCGACCGGCGCCAGGCAGTTGGTGGTGCAGGACGCGTTGGAGACGACCTGATGCTCGGCCTTCAGCACATCTTCGTTGACACCGAACACGACGGTCGCATCGGCATCGCCGCTTGGCGCGGAAATCAACACACGCTTGGCGCCGGCTTCGATGTGCTTGGCAGCGGCAGCACGCTTGGTGAACAGACCGGTGCATTCCATCACCAGGTCGATGTCCAAGCTGGACCACGGCAGCTGGGCCGGGTCACGCTCGGCCAGGATGCGGATCTTGTCGTCACCGACGAACAGATTCTCCTCGTCGTGCGAGACGGTTTCGGCGAAACGGCCGTGGACGGTATCGCGGCTCAGCAGGTGAGCGTTGAGCTTCGGATCACCCAGATCGTTGATGGCGACGACCTGGATACGATCGTTGTACTGACCTTCATACAGCGCACGCAGCACGTTGCGACCGATGCGACCAAAACCATTGATGGCGACGCGTAATGTCATGACTCAACTCCTGTGGCGTATGGCGGGTGCAGGACCAGACCTGATCGAAGAACGAAAGCTTGCAATACGTTCCATGAAATTATCCTACACGCTTTTCCCATAATTTGGCCGAAAGTCGTCCAGTCTTCAAGCAGTTTTTTTGTTAAATTTACCGAATATTCCGAACAAAACCGTTTCTCGAGCGCCATGACGCGCTACTGTAGGCTACCCCGGCAACCAAACGACGCGACACGGGTGATGCGAGAGGCTTTACACCGCCATCACCACTAGCTAGCGTCGCCGGGCAGCAGCACGCCCACACAGCGGGAAACGCTTTCTTTCGCCAGCCTCGGCGCCCTGCGCCGCCTGATACATGAGGTAAGAGCATGTCAGTCAACCAGACCGTAGAGCACGTGACCCAGCGCATCATCGACCGCTCCCGCGAACGCCGCGCCGCCTATGAGCAGTTGATGGAAAGCCAGCAGCGCCGCGGCGTGCACCGCTCCGAGCTCTCCTGTGGCAACCTGGCGCACGGCTTTGCCGCCTGTGGCGAGACCGACAAGAATCGTCTCAAGCTGATGAACTCGGCCAACCTGGGCATTATTTCGTCATATAACGACATGTTGTCCGCCCACCAGCCCTTCGAGGACTATCCGCGCATCATCAAGGGAGCCGTCCAGGCGATGGGCTCCACCGCCCAGTTCGCCGGCGGCGTGCCCGCGATGTGCGATGGCGTGACCCAGGGCCAGCCGGGCATGGAGCTGTCGCTGTTCTCGCGTGACCTGATCGCCATGGCCGCTGCTGTCGGCCTGTCGCACAACATGTTCGATGGCGCCCTGTTCCTCGGTGTGTGCGACAAGATCGTCCCGGGCCTGTTCATCGCCGCCGCACGCTTCGGCCACCTGCCGACGCTGTTCGTGCCGGCCGGCCCGATGCCCTCCGGCCTGCCCAACAACGAGAAGGCGCGTGTCCGCCAGTTGTTCGCCGAAGGCAAGGTCGGTCGCGATGCACTGCTGGAAGCCGAGTCCGCGTCCTACCACAGCCCGGGCACCTGCACCTTCTATGGCACCGCCAACTCCAACCAGCTGATGGTCGAGCTGATGGGCCTGCACCTGCCGGGCGCGTCCTTCGTCAATCCGGGCACGCCGCTGCGCGAAGCCCTGACGCGTCACGCCGCCGAGCAGACCATCCGCAACAGCGAAGTCGGCGGCGACTACCGTCCCTTCTATCGCCAGATCGATGCCCGCGCCATCGTCAATGCCATGGTCGGCCTGCTGGCCTCCGGCGGCTCCACCAACCACACCCTGCACCTGGTCGCGATGGCCGGCGCTGCGGGCGTGACCATCACCTGGGATGACTTCACCGAGCTTTCCGCGGTGGTGCCGAGCCTGACGCGCATCTACCCGAACGGCCAGGCCGACATCAATCACTTCCAGGCGGCCGGCGGCATGAGCTTCCTGATCCGTGAACTGCTCAAGGCGGGTCTGCTCCACGACATCCCCACCCAGGACGGCGGCACCCTGGCCGGCTATGTCCGCGAGCCCTTCCTCGAGAACGGCAAGCTGGTCTGGAAAGACGGCCCCACCGACAGCCTCGACGAAGATGTGCTGCGTCCGGTGGCCAACCCCTTCGCCCCGACAGGCGGCCTGACCGTGCTGGACGGCAACCTTGGCCGCGGCGTGATCAAGGTCTCTGCCGTCAAGGAAGCGCATCGTCTCGTCGAGGCACCGGTGAAGCTGTTCAGCGATCAGGATGAGCTCAAGGCCGCCTTCGAAGCCGGCGAGCTGGAGCAGGACATGGTCGCCGTGGTGCGCTACCAGGGCCCGCGCGCCAACGGCATGCCGGAACTGCACAAGCTGACGCCCTACCTCGGCATCCTGCAGGACCGCGGTTTCAAGGTCGCGCTGGTGACGGATGGCCGCATGTCTGGCGCCTCGGGCAAGGTCCCGGCCGCCATTCACATGACGCCAGAAGCGCTCGATGGCGGCCCGCTGGCACGCCTGCGCGAAGGTGACGTGGTCCGTCTGGACGCCAATGCCGGCACCCTCACGGCGCTGGTCGATGAAGCCGAATGGGCCGAGCGCGAGGCCGCGACCATCACTCGCGACAGCTACCATCACGGCCTGGGCCGCGAGCTGTTCTCCGGCATGCGTTCACTGGTCGGCGGTGCCGAGGAAGGCGCTTCCAGCTTTGCAGGCTACGGCGACCTGCCGGGCAGCGGCCACGACCTGATGTGATGGGCACACCCTGTCACTCTCCTGAGGCACTGACGCAAAGGAAGGATGCCGGACGATGACCCGCGACACCTCCCATCGCCTTGCTCTGGTAGGCGATATCGGTGGCACCAATGCCCGGCTGGCACTTGTCCAGCCGGGCAGCCACACCCTGCAGCACATCCAGACGCTCGCCTGCGCCGAGCATGCCGGACTCGAGGAGGCCATCCAGGCCTACTATCGGATGCTGGGCCTGTCAGAGGCCGAGCAACCCGTCGAGGCCTGTCTGGCCTTCGCCTGCCCCGTGCATGATGAACGCGTCAGCATGACCAACAATCACTGGACGTTTCTCAAGCGCGAGGTGCGCGACTCACTGGGGCTTGAGCGCTTCAAGTGCCTCAATGACTTCACCGCCATGGCGCTGGGCGTGCCCCATATCGAGGCCAGCGAACGCCTGGCCATCGGTGAGGAGCTCACCGAAGGTAGTGGCGATGCGGCCTCGCCACGCCTGGTGATCGGCCCCGGCACCGGGCTGGGTGTCGCGGGGCTGGTACGCGGCACGCACAACTGGATTCCGCTCGCGACCGAAGGGGGACATGCAAGCTTCGCCCCCACCGACGAGATCGAGGATGGCCTGCTCGGCATCTTCCGCCGTCGCCATGGTCGCGTCTCGGTGGAGCGCCTGTTGTGTGGCCAGGGCATGCTCGAGATCTATCAGGCCCTGGGCGAGCTTCGCGGCATGGCGACGCCTCTCGACAGTGCCGCCAGCGTCAGCCAGGCCGCCCATGCGGCGGCAGTGCAAGATGAAGCCTCCATCAGGAGCGAGTCACTGGCACTCGAGGCGGTGATGCGCTTCATGAAGATTCTTGGTGCGGTGGCCGGCGATGCAGCCCTGACACTGGGGGCACGCGGCGGTGTCTATCTGTGCGGTGGCGTGCTGCCGCGCAATTTGGATCTGCTGATGCGCAGCGATTTCCGCCACGCCTTCACCGACAAGAATCGTCTGAGCCGTTACAATGCCGCGATACCCACCTGGGTGGTGACCGCGCCGTGGACCGGCCTGCTGGGCGCCGCCGAGGCTCTGCACAATGAAGAGGTGACATGATGCATTGTCACCTCCTGAACCATCGAGGTAGCTCGAGATGATCCCCGAAAGTCTGCGCGAACTGATCGCCGACACCGCTGGCCAACGCACTGTCGAATGGCAGGGCCGCTCGCTGTTGATCCTCAACCAGGCGTGGGGCGAGCTGGTGGTCTGCCACCAGGGGGCTCAGGTGCTGCACTATCAGCCGACGGGCGATTCTCCCTGGCTGTGGGTGACGGAAACGCCCGCCTCCCTGCCGGGCAGCATTCGCGGCGGCATTCCGCTGTGCTGGCCCTGGTTCGCGGATGAGTTCCCCGAGGGCGAAAGCGAACTGCACGGCCCCGCTCGCAAGGCCGACTGGCGCATCGATGCGGTGGACGAGGAAGAGGAAGGCGTCGAGATCCATGCCTCACCGGTCTCAGCGCTGCACGCCGCCCTCTCTCCGCGCGTGGTGATCTTTGCCAGCCGCCGCTTCCTCAAGGTCGAGCTGATCACGGAAAACCGTGGCGACGCCCCCGTCAAGATGACCGGCGCGCTGCATACCTACTTCGCAGTGCCGAATGCCTTCGCGTGTCGCGTCACCGGTCTGGCCGGCGCCAGCTACCTGGACAAGCGCCAGGACTTCTCGCGCTTCGACCAGCAGGGCGAACTGGGCGTGCGCGGCCCGCTGGACCGCATCTACCAGACCAGCCGTGTCCAGGTGCTCGAGGACGGCAAGCGTCAGCTGCGCATCGCCAAGCAGGGCTCTGACTCCACGGTGGTCTGGCATCCCGGTGACGCGCCGCCGGCCGACACCAGCGTCGAGAATGCGCGCAGCTTCCTGTGTGTCGAGACCGCCTGCACGCGTCTCGATCCGGTCTGGCTGCCGCCGGGCGCTCAGCATCTGCTGGCCCAGCACATCTCACCGCTGAGCGGTGATGAGGCAAGCGGCGAGTGAATGACAGCCGGCCACGCGGCTCACGGCGTGGCCGGCACCTTGCGCACCTTGTCGACCAACCGAGAGCGCTTTGCGCCTGAATCGTGTCATCGCCACGACTCCCGGCTGACAGTGACTTTCGCCTCGCCTGCAAGCGTGCGTCGGGCCGCCACAGAATGCGACCCGCCCCGATGAACTTCAACAACCCATACGATGGACACTTCCATGCTGCAATTGACCCGTAGTGTTTCCTGGCAGGCGCTGACCCGGCTGGGCGAGGTGACCCGCAACGACCGCATCCGCGATTACTTCGCGGCGGATCCCAAGCGCTTCGAGAAGATGAGCCTGCGCGTCGGCGGCCTGTTCCTCGACTACTCCAAGCACCACATCTCCGATGAGGTGATGGAGGCGCTGATCGAACTGGCTGAGCACTCTGCACTCGTGCAACGTCGCGCGCAGATGTTCTCCGGCGACATCATCAACGTCACCGAGAATCGCCCGGTGCTGCACACTGCGCTACGCAGCCAGACCAACACGCCGGTCATCGTCGATGGCAAGGACGTGATGCCGGAAATCCACAAGACGCGCGAGCAGATCCGCGCCTTCTCGGAAGCCGTGCGCAGCGGTGAGTGGAAAGGCTTCGACGGCCAGCGGATTCGCGACGTGGTCAACATCGGCATCGGCGGCTCTGATCTGGGCCCCAACATGGCCTGCCGAGCGCTGCTCAAGCATCGCCACCCGGAAATCAATTTCCACTTCGTCTCCAACGTGGATGGCAACCACATCCAGAAGGTGCTCAAGCGCCTGGATCCGGCCACCACGCTGTTCATCGTCTCCACCAAGACCTTCTCCACCCAGGAAACCCTGCTCAACGCCAAGACGGCGCGCCGCTGGTTCCTGGAGCACGCCGGCGAAGATGCCGACGTCGGTGCCCACTTCGTCGCGGCTTCCACCAACCGCAAGGCGGCCAAGGAATTCGGCATTCGCGAAGAGAACGTCTTCGAATTCTGGGCCTGGGTTGGCGGTCGCTACTCCATGTGGTCTTCCATCGGCCTGCCCATTGCCCTGTCCATCGGCTACGAAGGCTTCATGGAGCTGCTGGAAGGCGCCCACGAGATGGACCAGCACTTCATCAATGCACCGATGGCCGAGAACATGCCGGTCCTGATGGCGCTGATCGGCATCTGGTACATCAACTTCATGGGCGCCGAGACCCAGGCCATCGTGCCCTACGACCAGGCCCTGCATCAGCTGCCCGCCTTCCTGCAGCAGCTGGATATGGAATCCAACGGCAAGTCGGTCGACATCTTCGGCCGTCCGGTGGACTACAAGACCGGCCCGATCGTCTGGGGCGAGACCGGCTCCAACGGTCAGCATGCCTTCTTCCAGCTACTGCACCAGGGCACGCGCTACGTGCCCATCGACTTCATCGCCTCGCTGAAGCCGGAGCCGGGTACCGAAGAGCACCACTTCGCACTGATCACCAACATGCTGGCCCAGGCCAACGCCTTCATGGAAGGCAGCCAGGATGGCAGCAACCTCGATCCGCACTACAATTGCCCGGGCAACCGCCCGTCGAGCACCCTGCTGCTGGATGAGATGACCCCGCGCAATCTCGGCGCCCTGATCGCCCTCTACGAGCACAAGGTCTTTGTGCAGGGCGTGATCTGGAACATCAACTCCTTCGACCAGTGGGGCGTGCAGCTCGGCAAGCGCATCGCCGGGGAAATCAGCGCGCGCATCGATACCGACGTGAAGGCCTTCGATCCGTCCACCCAGGGCCTGCTGGCACTGGTCCGTGAGCACTTCCCTGCCGGTGGCGCCACCCAGGCAGATGACAGCAACGACAAGCCGGGCAAGAAAGCCAAAGGCTCCACGACGACCACTCGCAAGGAAACCTCCTCCTGATGACTCCGGTAATCGCGTTCGGCGAAGCGCTCGTCGACATGCTCTCCAACAAGCTCGGCGGCCAGGCCGTCGAGCAGGAAACCTTCACGCCCTACGCGGGCGGCGCACCGGCCAACGTCGCGGTGGCCTGTGCCCGCCTCGGCCTGCCGAGCCACTTCGTCGGCATGCTGGGTCAGGACAGCTTCGGTGACTTCCTGCACGACGAACTGAGCGCTCATGGCGTGCAGATGGAACACGTCAAGCGCACCAGCCATGCGCGCACCGCGCTCGCCTTCGTGTCTCGCGATGAAGAGGGTGAACGCCGCTTCGACTTCTATCGTCCGCCGGCCGCTGACCTGCTGTTCCGTCCGGAACACGCCGGGCCTGAGCTGTTCGCGACTCCCGCCATCTTCCACCTGTGCAGCAACAGCCTGACCGACGCCGGCATCGCGGACACCAGCTTCGTGCTGGCATCACGCGCACGTGCGGCTGGCTCTCTGGTCAGCGTGGATGCCAATCTGCGTCACAACCTGTGGCCGAACCAGCAGGTCGATGTGACCCTGGTCACGCGCCTGCTGGACAACGCCGACATCCTCAAGCTGTCCCAGGAAGAGGTCGAGGCACTGACCGGCAGTCAGCCGCAGACCGACTGGCTCGAAGCGCGCCTGAAGGCCGGTGTGCGCCTGATCGTGCTCACCGATGGCCCGGGCGTGATTCGCGCCCTGGTGCGCAAGCAGAGCGGCGACATCGAGACCGTCAGCATCACGCCGCCCACAGTCAAGGCGGTCGACACCACCGCCGGTGGCGATGCCTTCATCGGCGGCTTCCTGTCAGCGCTCAGCGAAGCCGGCATCCATGCCGACAACCTGAGAGACTGGTGTGAGGACGATAGCCATCTCAACGCCGCACTGGAGCGCGCTGCGTCCTGCGGTGCCTTCGCCGTGACTCGCCCGGGCGCCTATGCCGCACTGCCCAAGCGTGAAGACCTCGACGCCATGAAATGATGGCCGGACAATAACGCTGACGAATAACAGACAAGCGTTATCATTTTCCCAGAAAGCACATGATAAAAGCCCCCTTGATCAGCAGATCAAAGGGGCTTTTTCGTGGTCATGACGCTCATGTTTGTGCACTGACTACCCTCCCTTCATCGAACGAGGAGTCAGTCATCACGGAAGTGACAGACGTAAAAAAGCCGGCCCCGAGGGACCGGCTTTCGTTAGCTTGCTAGACGATTGAAGACGTCTTAGAAGCCGTAGTAGATGCCGACTGCAGCGCCGTCACTGGCATCGCCAGAACGATCGTACTGGGCGTACTCGATGAAGGTATACATCGCGGAAGAGATGTTGTAGGTGGCACCGACGGTGAATTCGTTGAAGCTGTCATCGCCGCCATTTTCGACAGCCAGATCAGACCCATCTTCTGCATCGACATACTGGTAGGCACCGTAGACGTCGCCCATGCCGTAGCCGTAACGCGCGCCGATACCGTAGTAGTCGACATCGGCGTTGTCAGCATCGGCAGCGAAGCGCTCGGCTTTCACCGCAACACGCAGCGCATCGACGGTGTACTGAGCGGTCAGACCATACTGCTCACCGATATCACCCTGGCTTGCACCAGTACCGTCATCTACGCCGTCGAACTGGCCCAGATCGTCATACACGGCAGCGATGGAGAAACCACCGACAGTGTACTTACCACCGGCATAGAAGGATGCCTGGTTGGAATCGGTGACGTTCTCGTCTTCACCGTCACCTTCGAAGTTGGAACCGACGGCGAACTGCAGGCCACCCATGACCGGAGACATGTACTGCAGCTTGTTACCTTCACGAACCGTGCTGCCACCGGTGATGTTGCTGCTGGAGTCGGTAACGTCGAAATATTCGTTGTTGGTTACCGGATCCTGGATCCAGTCATCCATCAGCTGATCCCAGGAACCAATACGCGCATCACCGAAAGAGCCCTTGGCGCCGACATAAGCCTGGTCACCGGTGTCGAGACCTTCGCTGCTCTTGGCTTCGTCAGCGTCGTATTCCCACTCGGCCTTGAAGTAACCGACGATGTCGTCGTTGATCTTGTGCTCGCCCTTGGCACCGAAGGTGGAACCGTTGTCGGCCAGTTCGCTTTCCGGATCACCGCCGAGCTGGTCAATATAGGTGTATGCCAGCTGAACGTTACCGTAGATGTCCAGCTTGGTGCCGTCCTGGTTGTAGACGGTTGCAGCGGAAGCGGAAGTAGCAGCCAGGGCAGCAGCGCCGGCGATGGCAGTAGCCAGAAGTGTCTTTTTCATCGCGATAGTTCCTTAACTAGCGTTAACTGTTCGATCGTGTCTGCCGATGGCAGTGGCCGAGGTTCCGGGCGCTTGATGACGCCTCTAAAACTCTGTGGCCTAGTTATTATCCAATGCTCGCAGGGAAACCATATACCGGGCTTTCAGGATGTGCAACAGAAAAAAACACTGTTTTCGATCACCACTCCTGAACCTATCCATCGGTCGGTTGTCTGGCGTGAGCATACTCTAGGGCCCACGAATGAAGGATTCATGACAACCATGCGTCTTGACGCCGATTTCTGCATCATCGAGCGCATCGCTGAGCGTTAATCCCGGATTCATTGTGGAAAAACCTCGTTTGCGACAAAAGTCGCAGATCAAATACCCGTCAACTGCTGTGCTTGTCTGATGCCAAGCTGTGGTTTCCTCTCAGCTTTATCTTCATCAAAGGCACCGTCCCTGTGCCAATGATTCATTGATGAGTCTGCTATCAAGATCTGCAGATAGTTATCGTCAACTGCTCAACCAGTTGGGCAGGAACAGCGAGATCGCCGGCACATAGGTGATCAACACCAGGAACAGCAGCAACAGCGACAGCCACGGCAATGCTGCCCGAATGACCCAGGTCATCGGCTTGCCGGTGATTCCCGCCGTCACGAACAGATTCAGCCCCACGGGAGGCGTCAGCATGCCGATCTCCATGTTGACCACCATGATGATGCCGAGATGGATCGGGTCGATCCCCAGCTGCGTCGCGATGGGAAACAGGATCGGCGCCATGATCAGCAGGATGGCCGAGGGCTCCATGAAGTTGCCCGCCGCCAGCAGCAGCAGATTCATCACGATCAGGAAGCCCCACGCCGGCAGTCCCCAGCCGATGATGGTTTCGGCGATGGTGTGCGGAATGCGCTCCGTGGTCAGGACATGCGCGAACAGCATCGCGTTGGCGATGATGAACAGCAGCATCATCGAGACGCGCGCGCCATCCAGTACCACCTTCTTGACCTCCTGATCGGTGAAGGACCCCAGAAGCCCGGCAGGCACCTGCCACAGCGCGCGCAACCCCGCACTCCCCCATGCTTCGTTGCCCTTGCGCCACGGCACGTTCTTCAAGGGCCCCATGTCGCGATAGCCCACCACGGCGATGAACCAGGCATACACCGTGGCCACGGCCGCGGCTTCGGTGGGACTGGCCACGCCGCCATAGATCGAACCCAGCACGATGAAGATCAACATCAGACCGCCCATGGCGATCAGGCCGGAGCGCGCAAGCACCCGTACGCCAGGGAAAGGCTGAGCCGGCAACTTCTTGATCCGCGCCGCGATATAGATCGCGACCATCAGGATACCGCCCATCAGGAGGCCCGGAATCAGGCCGGCCATGAACATCTTGGCCGCCGAGACTTCCGTGGCGGCGGAATACACCAACATCACGATGGACGGTGGAATCAGAATACCCAGCGTACCCGCATTGGTGATCACACCCGCCGCGAAGGACTCGGTATAGCCCTGGCGCACCATGCCCGCGATCACGATGGAGCCGATGGCCGCCACCGTGGCCGGAGAAGAGCCGGACACGGCGGCAAACAGCATGCACGCCAATACGGAGGCCATCGCCAGCCCACCGCGCACGTGGCCAATGGCGTCGGTGGCGAAGGTGATCAGGCGACGTGCCACGCCGCCGGTCGAGAGAAAGGTGCTGGAGAGAATGAAGAACGGGATCGCCAGCAGGGTGTAGTGATGCGACAGGGCTTCGAACAGCTTGATCGCCACCGACCCCAGTGAGTCACTGGAAAACAGCAGGATCGTGGTAACGCTCGAGAAGCCCAGCGCAAAGGCGATCGGCATGCCGAGAAAGATGCCGCCGAACAGCAGCGCAAACAGAGTGGCTATGGTCATCGTGGTGTTCCCTGATCACTGTCACGGCCAGCATCGCCGTTGTCCTGGCCATCCGGCTCATCCGACTGCACCAGGTGCATGCTGTCCTCGCCTTCGTCATGAAAGCCGAAGCCACTGGCATCGCCACGAATCACCTTCCAGCCCAGTACCGCAAAGCGCAGCATCAGCAACAACATGGCAATGGGCAGAATGGTGAGGGCATACCACTTGGGAATCGCGATGTCCTCAAGCTCGATGCCGATCATCTTCATCAGCGAGAGATATTCATAACTGCCGACCAGCAGCAACACGCAGTACGCCATGCAGATCGCCAGCGCCAGCAAGGTCGCCACGCGCTGCCAGAGCACCGGCAGCATCTTGACCACGACATCCACACCGATATGCGCGCCCTGCTTGACGCCCCAGGACACGCCGATCAACACGAACCAGCCCGCCAGATACAGCGTGGCTTCCTGTGACCAGCTGATGCCGGTATTGAAGACAAAGCGCAACACCACCTCGACGAAGACCAGCAGCACCATCGCTACCAGCAGCAGCGAGAACAGCGTCTCTTCCGCCTTGTGAAGCCATCTTAGTGCCATGGCAAGAATCCTCATGTCGCTCAAGGACACTTGCCCCACGCGTGATCGCCGATTTTCTGGCGCTCAAGATGGGGCAAGTGATGGATGGCCTGACGGCTTACTGGTTGGCCGCTTGCGCGGCGTCGATGATGTCCTGACCGATGTCGTCGGCAAACTCGCCCCATACCGGCTTCATGGCGTCGACCCACTGCTGACGCTGGGCATCGTCGAGCGTGATGATCTCGCTCTGGCCGGAATCGAGGATGGCCTGCTTGGCCTCCATGTTCTTGGCTTCGGAGAGCTGGTTGCCGTAGACGATGGCCTCATCGAGCGCCGACTTGACCTCGCCACGCACATCATCCGGCAGGCCATTCCAGAAGCGCGCCGAGGACACCACCATGTAATCCAGCACGCCGTGGTTGGATTCGGTGATGTACGGCTGCACCTCGAAGAACTTCTGGGAGTAGATGTTGGAGTAGGTGTTCTCCTGGCCGTCGATGGCCTTGGTCTGCAACAGGATGAAGACCTCGGAGAACGGCTTCTTCAGCGAGACGGCATCCACCGCGTCAAACTGGGCCTCGAGCACATCGGAAGTCATGATGCGGAATTTCTTGCCGTCGGCATCCTCCGGTGTCTTGAGCGGCGACGATGCGGAAAGCTGCTTCATGCCGTTATGCAGGTAACCGAGTCCCACCAGCCCCTTGGATTCCAGCGACGTCAGCAATGACTGGCCCGTCTCGCTGCTCTGGAAGCGTTCAACTGCGCCCATGTCCTTGAACAGGAAAGGCAGATCGAAGACCTGCAGCTGGTCGGTATATTTCTGGAACTTGGACAATGACGGTGCGGCCAGCTGCACATCGCCCAGCAGCATGGCTTCCAGCACCTTGTCGTCCCCGTACAGCTGCGAACTGGGGTAGAGCTCGACTTCCACCTTGTCGCCCAGACGCTCCTCTACCAGCTGCTGGAATTTCTTGCCCATCTGGCCCTTGGGGGTATTTTCCGCCACCACATGGGAGAACTTGATGGTGATCGGGTCGGCCATGGCCGTCGCTGAGGCAAACAGGATGGCGGCACTCAGGGCGGTCAGGGCTGGCTTGATAAGGCGCATGGCGAATCCTCTTGAATTGCGGATATTGTGGGTCTTGTAGGGCATTCGATATCCCGTCTGCGCGGCTCCGACACGATGCCGCGCAGAGGTGCGGCGCGAGCAGGGATAGCCGAGACACTGCGAGCATTGCGCCACAGCCGCCAGATAGACGAGACAATCCAGACAATTCAATGAGTTGAAGACGCACAGTTCACTCACAACTCGCGCACAGGTGAGCCGAATTCCGCGGGCCGCTGGCGATTTGTGAGGAGTTGTGCGGATTTCCGCCCACCAACGACAAGGCCCCTGTGCGGGAATCCGCACAGGGGCCTTGTCTGTTAGCACCGATCATTGTCGACCGAGCGTCTTCCTCAGCTGTCACACCACCTGCCAGCACATTCTCAGGGACGGTGCTCAGGGACTGTGTTCAAGGACTGTGTTCAGGGACGGTGCTTGGTCATCAGCTCGCTGAGCTTGTGGCTGATGCGCTGATCGGTCGCCTGCTCTTCCCGCGCCTTCTGCTGGCGCGTCAGCTCATCGAGCTGCTGACGGGCATGGCGTGCCTCATCTTCCGTCACGGCACCCACCGACTGACCCGAGAGGTCCACGCGCTGCGTGCCCGCCCGTACCGCCTTCAGATACCGCGGCAGATGGACATAACCCGCCAGCGCGCGCCGCACCAGCTTGTCATCCCAGGGCTCGTTTTCCAGCAGCTCGATATGGATGCCGATCTTCAGCGGCCGGGTGTGGCCCTTGAAGAAGGTATCCGGATAGCGCTTGTACCACTGCTTGAGCAGCGCATGGGGAGAAGGCGCCGACTCAGGCTGAGAAGCCTGCTGTGCCTGCGGGGCCTCGCCCTGCTCGGCCTCGTTCTGCTGATGCGCTTCCTGCTCCTGCGGTACCTGAGCTTGCGGTGCCTGAGCCTCGGACGAGTCGGCAGCCGCCGCTGTCTGCGCGTCAGCTGCCGGCTGACTCACGTTCATGCGCTCTGAGGCCAGGCGTTCTGCCTGCGCCTCCTGCTGCGCTGCCAGAACCGACTCCGCATTCGTGGAGGGTTGCGGCGCAGAAGCCTGCTCAGCCAGTTCGCGCAGTTGAGCATCTCGCGCCAGCAACGCCTCATTCACCGCGTTCAACTGCGCCTGCTGCTCCTGCAGTGTCTGGCGCGCCGCCGCGAGTTGCTCAGCGAGCTGCTCTCGCTCACGACGCTCTGCGGCCAGTGCACGCTCGGCGTCTGCCAGGGCACGCTGATGCGCATCGGCATCTGCCGTGGCTGCAGACGCTGCCTGCTGCTCCAGCTGGGCCAGCGCATCGCGCAGGCGGGCATTTTCCGACTCCAGGGCCGTACGGGCCCGGCGCTCTGTGTCACGCTGCTGTCGCTGTGTGTCGGCTTCATGTTCAAGCGCAGAATACAGCGCTTCGAGGCGATCCATCGTCAAGGCCTGAGCCTCCCTTGCACGCTATGGGCAGTTCCGTTTGGCACCAGTCTGTGTCAGTACCTGCTGACTGTAAAGGTCACGCCGACCAGCCAGTGGCTCAGACGTCGCGGCGCTCGAAGCGCACGAAGTCATAGGCCGGCAGGCCCTCACCGCTCTCCCCCGGGACGCGCTGCGCTTCCTGCCAGCTCGCATCCAGCGCCGGGAAATGGGCATCGCCCTCGATCTCGACCGCAACCTCGGTGAGATAGAGGCGCGTCGCCACCGGCAGCGCCTGGGCGTAGATCTGACCGCCACCGATCACCATGATCTCATCCACGCCTTCGATCATCGCGTGGTGGTCCGCCATGCTCAGCGCGGCGGCCAGGTCACTGCAGACCCGTACGCCATCGTGATGGAACTCGCTGTCACGCGTGACCACGATGTTGAGGCGATTGGGCAACGGCCTGCCGATGGAGGCGAAGGTCTTGCGTCCCATGATCACCGGCTTGCCCTGGGTGACATGCTTGAAGAACTTCAGGTCTTCCGGCAGATACCACGGCAACTGGTTGTCGACGCCGATCACGCGGTTGACCGACATGGCGGCAATCATCGCGACGGGCACGACGGTGTCAGCCGCCGCCGTCAGCGGAGAGAATTCATTATCGCTCATACAGCCACCTGCGCCTTGATATGCGGATGGGATTCATAGCCTTCGATGGCAATGTCATCGAAGGTGAAGTCGAACAGATCCGTGACTTCCGGATTCAACACCAGCTTCGGCAGCGCCAGCGGCTCACGCGTCAACTGCTCACGCGCCTGCTCGAGATGATTGCTGTAAAGGTGGGCATCGCCGAGGGTATGGATGAACTCGCCCGGCTTGAGGCCACACACCTGCGCGACCATCTGGGTCAGCAGCGCATAGCTTGCGATGTTGAACGGCACGCCGAGGAAGATGTCCGCGCTGCGCTGATAGAGCTGGCAGGACAGGCGACCATCGGCGACGTAGAACTGGAACAGTGCATGACAGGGCGGCAGCGCCATCTCGTCCACCAGCGCCGGGTTCCAGGCCGAGACCATCAGGCGGCGCGAATCCGGGTTGGTCTTGATCTGCTCGATCAGCTGGCTGATCTGGTCGACGGAACCACCTTGCGGGTTCGGCCAGCTGCGCCACTGGTAACCGTATACCGGCCCGAGGTCGCCATTCTCATCGGCCCACTCGTCCCAGATACGCACGCCGTTTTCCTTCAGGTACGCGATGTTGGTATCGCCTTTCAGGAACCACAGCAGCTCGTGGATGATCGAGCGCAGGTGCAGCTTCTTGGTCGTGACCAGCGGGAAGCCTTCGGCCAGATCAAAGCGCATCTGGTGGCCGAAGACACTCAGGGTGCCGGTGCCGGTGCGATCGCCCTTTTGTGTGCCGTTTTCCAGCACATGGCGCATCAGATCTAGATAGGGTTGCATGGTGGCGAGTCCGTACGGCGTGTCAGAGGCTGGCGCAGCGAGCGGTGCCGTCGGTAGCCCTGCGCCAGCCTCTTCATGAATTCGAATCGTTCACTTGACGATATTTGACGCTGCCAGATACGCAAGAACGCGGCCCGATGGCCGCGTTCTTGCGTATCTGGCAGGGGCCCAGTTTACACCGAATGCCCCCTGTATTCACGCCTGCATTGCCACCTCAGGAAGCCCGAGGCACCGGCGGCTGCGCCACTTCCTGACCGCGCGACCAGGCCATCAACAGCAGCCCGAACAGTACCATCGGCAGCGACAGCAGCTGGCCCATGGTCAGCCAGTCGAAGGCGATGAAGCCGAGCTGGGAGTCCGGCTGACGGAAGAATTCGGTGATGAACCGGAAGCCACCGTAGCAGAGCAGGAACAGACCGGAGATCAAGCCCTTCTGGCGCGGTTCACGCGAGACGAACCACAGGATGGCGAACAGCACGACGCCTTCCAGTGCAAACTGATAGAGCTGCGAGGGATGACGCGGCTCTGGCCCGTAGAGCGGGTAGACCATGCCCCAGGAGACATCGGTGATGCGCCCCGGCAGCTCCTGATTGATGAAGTTGCCCAGCCGTCCTGCTCCGAGGCCGATCGGCACCATCGGCGCGATGAAATCGGTCAACTGGAAGAAGGTCAGCTGATGGCGACGCGCGAACAACAGCATCGCGATCAACACGCCCAGCAGACCGCCATGGAAGCTCATGCCGCCATCCCAGACCTTGAAGATCCACACCGGGTCCGCCAGCAGCTTGTCGAAGCCATAGAAGAGCGCATACCCCAGGCGGCCACCCAGCACCACACCCAGGGCGCCGAAGAAGATCAGGTCGCCCACCGCGTCCTGACTGAGGCCGACACGTGCGCGACGTGCTCGCGCCAGCCCCCAGGCCGCCGCGAAACCGATCACGTACATCAACCCATACCAGTGAATCTTGAAGGGCCCCAGCGCCAGCGCCACGGGGTCGATCTCAGGATATTGCAACATGTGAAAACCTTGAATGAGGAAGTCGGGCTCTATCAACGCACTGGGCGATGCAGGCATCGCCTCTCAGGCGGGCAGAGCATAACAGTCAAAGCATGAACACGACCTGCCTGAGGCAGCGTATTCCCGCTCACGCCAGCAGAAACCGCAGTCCGACGACGACCAGAATCAGCGCGAACAGGCGCTTGAGCAGCAGAGCTGGCAAGGCATGTGCCAGCCGCGCCCCGAGGCGCGCGAACGGCACGGATACCAGCACGATGCCCAGCCACGCCACCCAATGGACATAGCCGATGGCGTGTTCCGGCAGATTGGGGGCATGCCAGCCAACCACGATGTTGGTCAGTGCGGCGGTCAGCGCAATGGGAAAGCCTGCCGCGGCGGCGGTCCCCACCGCCTCGGTCATGCGCGCCTGCCAGCTGGAGAGCATCGGCACCATCACCGTGCCGCCGCCGATGCCGAACAGCGAGGAAATCACGCCGACGGTACTGCCACCCACGAACTGGCCGACCCGCCCGGGGGCCTGTGCCATCTGGCCCACCTTGAGATCCAGCCCGAGCTTGGCCGCCACCAGCAGCACGAAGACGCCAAAGGCCATCTTGAGCGTCTCACCGCTCAGTTCACTGGCCAGCACCACGCCCAGCCCGGTGCCGACCACCAGTCCCGGCAACAGCCGCTTGAGCCAGTCGAGGCGCACCGCACCGCGCTCATGGTGTGCCCGCGCCGACGACAGCGAGGTCACCACGATGGTGGCCAGCGAGGTGCCGATCGCCAGATGCATCAACACCTCCGGCGCGACGCCTTGCAGCACGAAGGCCGCGGCCAGCACCGGCACGATGACCAACCCACCCCCTATACCGAACAACCCCGCAATCATGCCGGCGACCGCGCCCAACAAGGGATACCACCACCACATACCCGACTCCTCTCATGCTGAATTGCGGTGACTGTCTGCCGAGAGTGGCCCGGGCCTCTCAGCGCCATGACCGTCAGCCGTCTGTTGATAGCGGACCTTCGCCGCTGCCGGACACACGTGGCGTCAGTGTCACGTCAGGCAGCCACATGCTGACCTTGTCGATCAGCGCCTGGGGACGGTAGGGCTTGCCCAGATAATCATCCAGCCCGGCGGCGAAGAAGCGTTCGCGATCAGCTTCACTGGCATTGGCGGTCAACGCGATGATGACACTGCGCCGCCCGCTGCCGGCGGCGGCTTCCTGCTCGCGCCAGCGCTGACTGACACTGACGCCGTCCATGCCGGGCATGAAGATATCCATGAACACCAGCGCGTAGAAATGTTGCCCACGTGCGGCCAGTGCCTCTTCGCCGCTGCTGGCGGTATCGACCAACAACCCCTGACGACCGAGCACCGTGCGCGCCAGCATCGCATTCACCGGCCCGTCATCCACTACCAGAATGCGGGTTTCGGTCGGCTTACCCGGCCATGTCATCGGCAGCAGGATTTCCAGCGCCTGCTCGTCGTCCAGGTTGATCTGGCGATAGCTACCACCCAGCTCATCGATCAAGCGCCGCGCCATGACAAGGCTCGAGGGCGATTGATGACCGATATCGAGCCCGACATGCCCCCGCAGCTCGAGTCGCAGGCAGCAACAGCCAGCGCCCTCGTCATCCGCCCCCTCGGCAGAGAACGCTGCATCGCGACAGGCCGGCAGCTCACAGCCTTGCTGCAGCTCAAGCCGCAGAGATTGATGACTGGCGCTTTCGTGGCGCACACAGCCTTCCGCAAGATGCTCGAACAGCTGTGCAAGCCGACGCACATCACCGCGCAATGCCTCCGGCATCGGCCCCAGCTGCCACTCGAAGGGGTAGCCGACGTCATGATGGCGCTGCTGCATATCCTCGAGCAGCGCCCCCAGCGTCTCGGTCGGCGAGAAGTCATTCTCTTCCAGCGGTGCCCGTACCACTTCCTCACGCTCGGTCAGGGCATCCAGCAGTTGCGCCACGCTGTCGAGGCGGCCCTGCAGCAGGCTGAGCTCGGCATCCTCGATATGACGCTCGCGCCTGAGCTGACCAAGCTTGCGCACCAGGCCTTGCAACGGCGGCGTCAGCTCGGCGTGCAGCATGTCCAGATAATCGCTCTTCAGGCGAGCCTCTTCCCGTGCACGGTCACGCGCGACCAGCAACTGCTGACTGGCCTGATCATGTTCGGACTCGTCGATCAGCACCCCGAGCACCTGGGCCGGGTCATTGTTGAAGCGACACAGCTCCAGGCGCATGCGCCGCATGCGCCCCTCGGCGTCATGCACCCGGAGTTCACGACTGCTGGGCACGCTGGGGTTGGGCTCCAGCATCAGCAAGCTGCCCACCGACCGCCCCAGCGACTCATGCAATACCAGCCCGAACAGCTTCTCGAAGGCCGGGTTGGCCATCGCCAACAGCCCATGGCGCATCACAAAGGCCGGCAGCGGCAAGGCATCCAGCTCATGGCCGCGACCACGACGCAGCAAGGCCACGGCTCCACGATGGCGACGCAGGATGTCATCCGCCGGATAGCTCTGCCGCCCCACCGGCGGGTACTCCTCCATCACCTCTCCGTTTTCAAGACGCTCGCTCTGGCGCGCCAGCCACTCCAATGGCTGCCCCAGGCGCTGGTCCATACGCCTGAGCCGCCATTGCAAGATGAGCATGACGACAGCGAACACCAGCAGCAGCGCGCCACCACTGCCCAGCAACAGGGTCAGCAGCGGCACTTGTCCGGGCACCTCGAGTCGCGTGCTGGACACCAGGCGCCAACCCGTGACCGGCAAGCTGTCCCACACCACCACTTGGGCGCCGTGCGGGTCATCCAGCGTGGCACCGCGCAGGCTGGTATCCATCGCGCGGGCGATATCCGCAGGCAGCTCCCGTGAATGGCCGTCGCCGACATTGCTGCTGGCCGCCCAGACGTTCAGGTGGTCATCGACCAGCCAGAAGGCATCCGAGTGGGCATGCCCCGGCAGCAGCAGGCGCGCCTCCATCTGGGGCAGCGCGAGATCCAACCCGACACGCGCCTTCTGGCCATTGCCGAGCGAGACCTCTGCCAACGCCGTGATCTGCGGCAGACCGGCAGGCCCGGGGTGCGGCGGCAGCCAGACCACGCGCGCCGCACCATTGTCGGCATTTTCGGCAAGCTGACGCACGGTGTCCGGCAGCACCCCGGTGTAGGGCATGAAATCACTGCCCGGCGCGAAGGCGTCCAGCACGTTGAACCAGGGATAGAGCATGACCATGCTGTTATCGAGACTCACGAACAGGCGTGAGATCAGGGGGTCCGACGAGTAGAGGTCCGATAGCAGCCACTGCATATGCATCAGTCGCCGCCCGACGTCACGATCCTCATCGCTCAACGGTCCTTCGAATTCACCATAAAGTGCGGCTCCCCCGCGCGATACCGGCCTGAACAACTGGCCCTGCTCGGTGAGCGAGAACTGGTCCAGGCCATCGTCATAGGCGCTGCTCCCGTTGGCGCCGAAATCGAGATGGCGCCGTGCGTAGCGCGCCAGAATCTGCAGGCGACGCTGCTGGGTTTCCAGGCGCTCGCTGACCAGCGCCGTGGCCAACGCATGCTCCTGCCTGAGTTCCCCCAGCGCGCTATCGACGGCGGCATGCTGCGTGCTGTCCCAGACCACGGCGGCCCCGACCAGAAAGCACAACGCCACCGCCAGCTCCGCCAGCAGCAGCGGGCCAGCCGTCAGCCGAATCATGCGCGCCCAGACCTTCTCCAGGCTACTGGCGGAATTCTGGGCATTCGAAGCTGCCGCCGCGGGCGGTGGCTCGACAGAGGAAGCACGGCGCGAGAACATGATCTGAAAGCATCCTGTAGGTGAGGCGTCGGCAAGCCCGACCGCTTGCCAGCGCAAGCTGTCGAGACAAAGCAGCAGCATACGCAAGCCGCCGTCAGGCGTCATGCAGTGCCAGCGTGACAGAGGCGCTATTTTCTCCCGACCCCCTGATGGAGTGGCGATATGTGCCTGATGGCATTTGACTGGCAACCGGACTCGCCGCAGGGCGAATGCCTGCTACTGATCGGCAACCGGGATGAGTTTCACGCACGCGCCACCATCGGGCTCGGCGTGTGGCCGGATGGCCTGTTGTGCGGCGGACGCGACCTGGTGGCCGGCGGCGGCTGGCTGGTCATGCACCCCGCCGGCAGCCTCGCCACGCTGACCAATGTGCGACAGCTGGACCACCCTGCCCCGACGGCCAGCATCAGCCGTGGCCAGCTGGTCGCGGCAGCGGCGCGTCAGGCGCTGGGCCGATGCTCACGCTGGGGCCTTGAGGACTGGTTGCGCGCCCTGGTCGCGGGAGAGAGCGTGCCTGCGGCACTGGAGGGAGCGGACGCACAGAAGCTGTCTGCGCTGACGCTTGAGGCCGTGGACTGGTGCAACCTGCTGGTCTGCGATGGCAAGGCGTTGTGGCGCCTGCATCATGGCCCAAAAGGGGCCGAGGTGAGCCGCCTCGGCGCGGGCATCCACAGCCTGAGCAATGGCCATCCCGAGAGCGACTGGCCCAAGCAACGACGCTTGAGTGGCCGCCTGGCAGCCCTCCTCGCCCCGTCAGCCCGTGCTGGTCAGACAACCGCACGAGCATTGAGCGACGACTCGCTGCTCGACCTGCTCAAGGATGACTGGCGGCCCGCGCCGACTCAGCTGCCGGCCACCGGGCTCACGCCCGAACGCGAAGCCCTGCTGTCCAGCCCGTTCATCGTCAGCGCCGAATATGGCACGCGGGCCTCGACCCTGGTGCGCTGGCAACGCCACCCGGCAAGGGACACGACTGATCCATCTGGTGTGGTGCAGACCCTGACCCTGCTGGAGCGACGTTTCAGCCCTGAGGGCCATACCATCGCCAGCCGCAGGGCCATGACATGTTCGATCGCCCCGGGAAGCGGCGAGAAAGGAGACATCGGCAGCTGGCGGCTCAGTTAGTCGTCTCGCCGGCTTTCTGCGCCACGGGCGCGTTGTCGCGCGGCGGCAACAGATGGGCCAGATCCCAGGCCTGCAGGCGGTGGAGCAACAGGTCATGAACCTCATCGGCGGTGGGCTGACACAGCACCTCGTCCACCAGTCCCTGCGCCGCACCCAGTGACACCCGCCGAATGGCCGCACGCACGCGCGGCAGACTCGGGGCATTCATCGACAGGCTGTCAAAGCCCATGCCCAGCAGCAGCAAGGCCCCGGCGGGGTCGCCCGCCAGCTCACCGCAGACGCTCACCGGCATCTTGAGCGCACGCGACTCTTCCGCCAGGCGCGCCAGGGCGCGCAACACCGCCGGATGGCAGGCATCGTAGAGACTCGCCACGCGCGGGTTGTTGCGATCCACCGCCAGCAGATACTGGGTGAGATCGTTGGAGCCCACGGAGAAGAAGTCGACCCGAGTGGCGAGCGCTTCCAGCTGGTAGAGCGCCGCCGGCACCTCGATCATCACGCCGAGACTCGGTCGCGAGACGTTGATGCCCTCTTCGGCCAGCTCGACCAGCGCCCGATTGACCAGCGCCAGCGCCGCATCGACTTCCTCTATTCCCGAGATCATCGGCAGCATGATGCGCAGATTGTCTAGCCCTTCCGCGGCACGTAGCATGGCACGCAGCTGCACCATCAGCACCTCGGGATGATCGAGTGTCACCCGGATGCCCCGCCAGCCCAAGAAGGGATTGGCCTCGTTGATCGGGAAATAGGGCAGGTCCTTGTCGCCGCCGATATCCAGCGTGCGCATGATGACCGGCAGCGGCGCGAAGCCCGTAAGCTGCTCACGATACAGACGCGCCTGCTCCTGCTCGCTGGGGAAGCGGTCACTCATCATGAACGGCACTTCGGTGCGGTAGAGCCCGACCCCGCCGACCCGCGACTTGAGCGACGCGACGGAATCCAGCGCCAGGCCGGTATTCACCATCAGCGGCAGAACATGACCATCCGGGGTCACGCTTGGCAGATCCTGCTCCTGCTCCAGCAGAGCACTCAACGCCTGCTCCTCCTCGATCAACCGTGAATAGTAGGCGCCGAGCTCAAGCTCGGGACGCACTACCAGTCGACCACGGTGACCATCGAGAATGACCGGTGCACCGCCCAGTCGCGACAACGGAAGATCCACCATGCCCAGCACGGTGGGAATCCCCATCGCACGCGCCAGGATGGCGACATGCGAGGTGCTCGAGCCACTGACCGCGACCAATCCCTTGAGGCGCTCACGCGGCACCTCTCCCAAGGTCGCTGGACTGATCTCGTGGCCGATGAGGATGGTGTTTTCCGGGTATTCGATCGGACCGCTGTCACCCTCTTCCTGCAGGTGTGACAACACGCGGCGCCCGAGATCCCGTATGTCGGCCGCTCTTTCGCGCAGGTAGTCGTCATCGACACGCTCGAGATACTGCACATGGCGGCGCACGATATCGGCCAGCGCCGCCGGCGCCCACTGTCCTTCACGGATGCGCTTCTCGACCTCCTGCCCCAGCGCCGCGTCGCCCAGCATCTGCTGATAGACCTCGAACAGCGCATGTTCCTGGGTGGAGATACGACTGGCGAGACGCTCCGCCGCGACGCGAATCTCTTCGCGCACGGCGTTGATCGCCTCCTTGAGGCGTGCGATCTCGAATTCGATATCGGTGGGGATCAGGTCGGGGACAGCGTCAAGGTCGGCGGGCGGAGACAGCACGAAGGCCTTGCCGATGGCGATGCCGGGCGAGCCGGCCACGCCGGAGAAGGTCGCCTGGCCACTGGTGCCGGCCAGCTTGCCCAGCGCCCCGGTGGCCAGCGCGTGGGCCAGCACTCCCGCCAGCTGCGCGCCGAGGGTGACAAGGAAGGCTTCCTCACCTTCATCGAAGCGGCGCTTCTCGTGTTGCTGGATGACCAGCACCCCGAGCACACGACGCTGATGAATGATGGGGACTCCAAGGAAGCTGGAGAAACGCTCCTCTCCGGTCTCCTCGAAATAACGGAAATGGGGGTGTGCGGGCGCATCCTCGAGATTGAGCGGCTCTTCTCTGAGCGCCACCATCCCGACCAGGCCCTCGCCACGTGCCAGACTGACCTGCCCCACCGACGACGAGCGCAGACCGATGGTATCCTTGAGCACGAAGCGATCGCTTTCCGGTGCCAGCAGATAGACGGAGCAGACGTCCGTCTTCATGGCCTTGCGTATGCGCAACACCATGGTCGCCAGTGCCGCGTCCAGGGAACGTGCGCCATTGACCTCCTGAACGATACGACGTAGCACCTCAAGCATGGAGTACCTCAAGCATGGTGTCTCTCGCGCATCGGAGACGTCGAAGAAAGTGATTGCTGGACACGGGTGGCGTGAATCAGGCTCAGCCACCCGCGCCCATCAACGCCATCAGTCGGACGAATGACGCCCGTGCCCTTCAGAGCTGGCGCCACCGGCCTCGGGGTCAGTGGCACCTGTACCATCGAGCCCCTTGGCCGCCGCATTGGCAGTGCCGACCGGTGAGCCACTGGCACCAGGCGTCCCGCAGGCACCTCGCGCCTCATGCAGCGAGGTCCCCTCGGCGAGCGTCTTGAGTCGCTCGGTGTCCACCAGACGCTGCAGCCGCGGCGCCAGTTCACGCAGCGCCCGCCGATAGACCTCGCGCTTGAAGGCCACGACCTGCCCCAGTGGATACCAGTAGCTTACCCAACGCCAGCCATCGAATTCCGGCTTGGGTGTGGTATCCACGCTTACGCGGTTGTCCTGACAGCGAATCTGCAACAGGAACCACTTCTGCTTCTGACCGATGCAGATCGGTCGGGAGTGCGTTCTTACCATGCGTCTGGGTAACCGGTAGCGCAGCCATCCACGGGTGCAGGCCAGTATCTCGACGTCCTCAGCTTTCAGGCCGATCTCTTCTTCGAGTTCACGAAACAGCGCCTGTTGCGGTGTCTCGTTTGGCTTGATGCCCCCTTGCGGAAACTGCCACGCATTCTGTCCTACCCGGCGCGCCCAGAGCAGCTGGCCCTCACAGTTGGCAATGATGATGCCAACGTTGGGGCGAAAGCCGTCAGCGTCGATCACGGATGTCACCTTTGATTCGTTAATTGAAACCATTCTTCCACAAAGGCTGAAAGCGCTTCAATACGCGGTTTGGCGGTGTGAAAGCCCGAGCACCTCTGCAATAATCGCTGCCTTCACGCTATTGCAGTGCAACACGGCCGAACGAGACTGCTCGTCGGCCACCGTACACCCGCGCAAACACTGGGCCGGCACCCTATCGTGCTCTGTTGTCCGTGTCTGTCGCCCAGCCGAGTGTGGCTGGGCAGAGCAAGGAGTTTTCCGTGAGTCTGGCCATCTTTGATCTCGACAATACCCTGATCGCCGGGGACAGTGATCACGCCTGGGGCGAATTTCTGGTCGAACAGGGCGCTGTCGACGCCAACGTCTATCGTGAAGCCAACGAGCGCTACTACCAGCTCTACCAGAGTGGCGAGCTGGACATTCACGAATACCTGGCCTTCTCACTCAAGCCGTTGTCCGAGAACAGTCCTGAGCAGCTGGCGGCCTGGCACCAGCAGTTCATGGCCGCCAAGATCGAGCCCATCATCCTGCCGCGGGCGGAAGAGCTGCTGGCACGTCACCGGGCACGCGGCGACACCCTGCTGATCATCACTGCCACCAATCGCTTCATCACCGCTCCCATCGCTGAGCGCCTCGGCGTCGATGAGCTGATCGCCATCGAGCCCGAGATCGTCGGCGGCCGCTACACCGGGCGCGTCAGTGGCGTCCCCAGCTTCCAGGCCGGCAAGGTGACCCGCCTCGAAGCCTGGCTCGCCGAACGTGACCACACCCTGGATGGCAGCACCTTCTACAGCGACTCCATCAATGACCTACCGCTGCTGGAGCGTGTCGATACTGCCATCGCGGTGGACCCGGATGAGCAACTGCGTGCCGCCGCTGACGCGCGCGATTGGCGAATCATTTCACTGCGCGACTGATAAGAAACTGATTTACATGGTTTTATCGATCCATAAGGTCGAGCAGCCTCAGCTATAAGGTTTTTATGTGGCTACAAGCATTCACCATAAAGTCGACCTTATTTGCTGAATCATTTCGCACAAGATGTGTCTATAATGTGTGTCCATCGAACCGTCGAGCCTGGTGCGGCAACTTTTGCCCCGTCACGGCAGGACGGCCTCCGGAATCCCGGTCGGGTCCGGGGGATGTCCCTCACCAACCTTGAGCGTGAGCAGCCATGTCCTCAACGACATACGATGTCCTGATTGTGGGTGGCGGCGTGTCCGGCACCGCCCTTCTCTATGAACTCGCCCGCTACACCGACCTCAAGTCGGTCGGCCTGGTGGAAAAGTACGACCACGTCGCGATCGTCAACTCGCACGGTCGCAACAACTCCCAGACCATTCACTGCGGCGACATCGAGACCAACTACACGGTCGAGAAGGCGCGTGTGACCAAGCGCACCGCGGGCATGGTGGTCAACTTCGCCACCAAGCTCAGCGAGAGTGAGCGCGATCACATCGTCTACAAGTATCCGAAGATGGTACTGGCGGTCGGTGCCAAGGAATGCCAGTTCCTGCGCAAGCGTTTCGACACCTTCAAGCAGCTGTTCCCCAATCTGAAGCTGCTCGAGCGTGATGACATCGCCGAGCTGGAGCCAAAGGTGGTGGAAGGTCGTCGTCCTGACGAGGAAATCGTCGCGCTGGGTTCCACCGACGAATATACCGCCGTCAACTACACCACCCTGTCGGAAGCCTTCGTCAGCGAAGGCGAGAAGGCAGCGGCCGAGAAAGGCATGAACTTCGACGTTCGCCTCTCGACCGCCGTGGAAGACATCCGCAAGGAAGGCGACGTCTACAAGGTCAAGACCGACAAGGGCGAGCTCAGCGCACGCTATGTCGTGGTCAGCGCCGGCGGTCACTCCCTGCTGTTCGCCCACAAGATGGGTTACGGCCTGGACAAGTCCTGCCTGCCGATGGCCGGCTCCTTCTACTTCACTCCGAAGGTGCTCAACGGCAAGGTCTACACCATCCAGAACGAGAACCTGCCGTTCGCCGCCGTCCACGGCGACCCGGACGTGCTGGTGGAAGGCAAGACCCGCTTCGGCCCGACCGCCCTGATGCTGCCGCTGCTGGAGCGCTACAACGGCAAGACCTTCTGGGAGTTCCTCAAGGTGCTGCGCATGGACCGCAACGTCGTCAAGGCCCTGTGGGACCTGATGAAGGTGCGTGACATCCGCAACTACATCTTCAAGAACTTCATGTTCGAGGTGCCGGTGCTGCGTGAGCGTCTGTTCCACGGCGACATCAAGAAGATCGTGCCGAGCCTGGACGTCAAGGACGTCAGCTTCGCCAAGGGCTTCGGTGGCGTTCGCCCGCAGTTGATCGACAAGAGCAAGCAGAAGCTCGTGATGGGCGAAGCCAAGATCAATCCAGGCACCGGCATCGTCTTCAACATGACGCCGTCACCGGGTGGCACCAGCTGCCTGGGCAACGCCGAGAAGGACATGTATCTCGCCCAGGAATTCCTTGGCTTCAACATCGACAAGGAAGCCTTCGAGCGTGACCTGCTGACCGGCGAGATCGAATTGACCGAGATCGAGCGTCCGGAAGCCTCCTCTCTGATGTAAGCCTCTTTCGAGACACGCCTCGGGATGAGCATCAAAAAGCCCCGCCAGCATTCGCTGGCGGGGCTTTTTGATAGGTGCCTGCTGATGGCTGCCTGACGGAAGGTGCCTCAGGACACCGATTGGCCCGACGTGGCCGTCCGGGCAATTGGCTCGTGTACCGCATGCAGACGCTGGATCAGCTGATCCTCCAGCGCGAAACGCTCGGTCAGCCCCTGCTGCAGGCGAGCCAGCCATTCCGGCAGTCGTGCGCGATAGTGCTGGCAGCGGGTAGGGCTGGAGAAATCCTCATCGAAGGACAGCACCAGCTCGGTGGAGGGCTCCAGGCGCTGCATCAGCTGCTCGCAGACCGCCAGTGCCGCGGTGTCCTCGAAGACACGACCTTCTTCCTTGAGCTGGGGATAGACCTCGAAATGCCCCGCCGAGATGTAGTCCATCAACAGCTCGATGAAGCGATTGACGCGTGTCATCTCGAGCTGCTCGAGGTCATTGACGCAGGCCTCGTGCAGATCCATGAAGCAGACCAGCATCTCGCGTCGCTGGTCCAGCCAGCGATCAACCAACTGATGAACGCCACGAAAGCGTTCCGCCGCAGTGGTGCATTCCTCCAGCATGGGCGCCTCCTCTGGCATGACCCGAACGATAGGGGCTGACCTCCGGTGCTCGCCCCGCTGCCAACCCACTATCCTCCATGCCGTGCGCGCTGCCAACCCCCCACCATGGTGGCAGGGGCAATGGCTTCAACGGCGGAAACTGCTCCACAACATCGCCAGCGGTACCAGCGCCAGCCCACAGAAACCGATCAGCGACCACTGGGGAATCGAAAGTCCCAGCCACTGTGCGCTGATCTGGGCGCACTCACCGGAGGCGTTGAGCACCTGGGTGATCACGTCCCATACCGGCAGCACTTCCAGCATGTAGTTGAGGCCCGGGCCACAGGCCGGCACCTGATCTGGCGGCAGAGACTGCAGCCAGACATGGCGCCCCGCCAGCACGACCGCACCGAGGCTGCCGGCCAGTGCGCCCAGCGCATAGATGCGCGTGCCGATGCGTCCGGGGCCATGCAAGGCCCCCAGCAGGAAGAAGACGCCGGCCACAGCCACCGCCACGCGCTGGAAGATGCACAGTGAACACGGCGCCAGATCGAAGGCGAACTGCAGCACGAAGGCCACGCCCAGCAGAAAGGCGCATCCCAGCGCTCCCAACAGACACCATTGACGCCCACTCCAGCTCGCCAGGCTGGCAAGCCCTCCCTTGCGCGCTACCGGCTGCTGCCCAGATTGTTTGTCCGCTTGTGTCATTTGCCGTCCTTGCCGGTGGAACTCCAGTGGAGTCATGGGTGAGAAATGACGCAGCCGCAAGGCCATCAAGGCCCTGCGACTGCATGGAGGCTTGCACCGCGTCGTGCCCCGCAGCCGCGCTCAGTCTGGCTGCAGCCACATACATCATCGGCGCCTCAAGCCTGAGGCGCCGATGATGAAGCGATAGCCGAATCCGTCACTATCAGCGACTGATACCTATCATGCCGTGTCGCGATGACCTGAACATGAATTGGCGTTGCGTCACGAGATCACGCCGGTTGCGTAGCATGGGCGGACGCGAAGTACTCGGCCATGAAGGTGTCGAAATCCTGATGATCCCCCTTCTCGATATCGCCCTGCTGCTGCAGCGAGGTCTCGACCAGCTGATCGAGCAGATAGCCGCGCGCACGCTCCGTCGGTTCTGACTTGAACTGCTCGGCCTGGCCCTTGGCCAGCGCCAGCACTTCGTCGACGAAGTTGCTGCCGTTGTCGAGCATGCTGGTCAGCAGACGGCCAGACGGTGTGGTCTGCGCATCATCGAAGCGCGGTGCGAGTGCCGCCAGCGCATCACGGTGCGCGCTGCCAGTCTTGTCGCCACTGTCGAGCAGGCCCGCGACTTCTCCCAGCTCATCCATGATGTTGGCTGCCAGATCGCGCAGGCGTCGCTCTTCACCATTGACGCTCAGGGTCAGCGCCGGGTCACGCCCTGCCTCGACCACGCGACGCTTGCTGTCGTCGAGCGTCGCGCACTCCTCGTCATCGATCCACGGACTCTCGGTCAGCAGACACCAGATCAGGAAGGTATCGAGGAAGCGGATCTGCGTCTCGTCGATCCCGACCGGCAGGAAGGGGTTGAGATCCAGACAGCGCACTTCGATGTATTCGACACCGCGCCCTTCCAGTGCCTGACTGGGCGTCTCGTTCTGCCGGGTGACACGCTTGGGACGGATGTCGGAGTAGTACTCGTTCTCGATCTGCAGGATGTTGCTGGAGAGCTGCGACCAGCTGCCGTCGGCCTGCTTGACGCCCAGCTTCTCGTAGTCCTTCCACGGCGTGACGATGGCGTGACGCAGGGTGCCGACGAAGTTGTCCAGCGAGTTGAAACAGATCTTGAGCTGCGCCTGCACCTTGTTCTGATAGCCCAGGTCCGACATGCGCAGACTGGTGGCGTAGGCCGAGACCAGGCTGCGGTCCGCCTGACGCTTGAGGCGATCATCATTGCCGCCATCGAGGAAGCTCTCGTCGATCCCCGGCGAGGCGCCGAACAGATAGAGCAGGATCCAGCTATGGCGGCGGAAGTTGCGGATCAACTCGAAATAGCGACGCGAGCGGAAATCACGCGCATCTTCCGCCTCTGCCCCTTCCAGCCCCTGCAGCAGGCTCCAGAAGTCATCCGGCAGCGAGAAGTTGTAATGGATACCGGCAATCGACTGCATGATGCGCCCGTAACGGACGTCCAGCCCCTTGCGGTAGATATGCTTCATGGTGCCGCTGTTGGAGGTGCCGTAATCGGCGATCGGCACGCTGTCATTGCCGTGCAGACGCGGCGGCATGCTGGCCGGCCAGATCAGCTCATCGCCCAGGTTGCGATAGCTGAAACGATGCAGGTCAGCCAGAAACTCCAGCGACTCCTTGGGACGAGTGAACACCGGGGTGATGTACTCGAGCAGAGACTCGGAATAGTCCGTGGTGATGTACGGATGGGTCAGCTTCGACCCCAGAGAACGCGGATGCGGCGTCTGACTGATGTCACCGCCAGCGGTAACCCGCAGGCCTTCCTTCTCGATACCACGGCGCAGGCGCCCGAAGAGACCCTGACGGGCCTGGGGCGTGAGTCGCGCGATGGCGGACGCGAGTTGCTCGGACAAGGTATGAACCCTTTCGCATGGGGAGAAGCCCAGCCTCTCCGGTCGAATTGGATGACCATGGCCCGCGTGCTGCACCGGATGCCATGCAAGACGCGAACGGCAGGTACCGTTCGCGTCAGGTCAGTATGCCCACATTATGGGCGCGTAAAAAATGCTTTCAAGGCTTATGATTTTGACTTGCGCGCATTGAGCAGTGCTGCCGCCATCGCATTGTTGGCCGGTGCCGCGCCGCCGCTCGCGCCAGAATTGCTGCCGCGACCGCCGCGCTCCTGACGGCCTCCGCCGCCTTGCGAGCGCCCACCGCGACCGCCCTCTGCGCCGCGTCGCGCCTCGCCGGCCGCGCCTTTCTCGGCGGGAGTATCGCTCATACGCATGCTCAACGCGATGCGCGCGCGCGGGATGTCGACCTCCATCACCTTGACGCTGACGATGTCGCCCGCCTTGACCACCTCCCGCGGGTCGGCAACATACTTTTGCGACAGGGCAGAAATGTGTACCAGGCCGTCCTGATGCACGCCGATATCCACGAAGGCTCCGAAGTGAGTCACGTTGGTGACGACGCCCTCAAGCTTCATGCCCGGCTCGAGATCCTTGAGGGTCTCGACGCCTTCCTTGAACTCGGCGAAGCGGAATTCGGGACGCGGGTCGCGTCCCGGCTTGTCCAGTTCGCGCAGGATATCGGTCACCGTCGGCAGGCCGAAGTGCTCATCGGTGAATTCCGTCGGCTTCACGGTGCGCAGGAAGGCGCTGTCACCCAGCAGACTCGGCAGATCACGCCCGTGCGCCTTGGCGATGCGCTCGACCAGCGGATAGGCCTCCGGGTGGACGGCGCTGGCATCCAGTGGGTTCTTGCCAGAGGCGATGCGCAGGAAGCCGGCACACTGCTCGAAGGTGCGCGGGCCCAGCCGGCTGACCTTGAGCAATTCCTGGCGCGAGGCGAAACGGCCATTGGCGTCCCGGTGCGCGACGATATTCTCGGCAAGCGTGGTGTTGAGACCCGCGACACGCGACAGCAGCGCGCTGGAGGCCATGTTGAGATCGACGCCGACACCGTTGACGCAATCCTCGACGACGGCCTCCAGGCTGCGCCCCAACTGCACCTGACTGACATCGTGCTGGTACTGGCCCACGCCGATGGACTTGGGCTCGATCTTGACCAGCTCGCCCAGCGGGTCCTGCAGGCGGCGGGCGATGGAGACCGCGCCGCGGATGGTCACGTCCAGATCCGGAAATTCGCGCGCCGCATATTCCGAGGCCGAGTAGATGGACGCGCCGGCCTCGTTGACCATCACTTTCTGCAGACGACGGCCGGACAGGCGCGTCAGCACGTCGGCGGCCAGCTTGTCAGTCTCGCGTGAGGCGGTGCCATTGCCGATGGCGATCAGCTCGACATCATGCCGTTCGATCAGCTTGACCAGCTCGGCCACCGAGGCGTCCCAGCGATTGTGCGGTGCATGCGGATAGAGGGTGGCCTGATCGACATACTTGCCGGTGGCATCCACTACCGCGACCTTGACGCCGGTGCGTAGCCCCGGGTCCAGCCCCAGTGTGGCCTTGGGGCCCGCCGGCGCTGCCAGCAGCAGGTCCTTCAGGTTGTCGGCGAAGACCTGGATGGCCTCCTGCTCGGCGCGCTCGCGCAGGCGCCCGATCAGTTCGCTTTCCAGATGGGTGTAGAGCTTGACGCGCCAGGTCCAGCGCACCACTTCCTTCAACCAGCGGTCCGCGGCGCGCCCCTGATCCTCGAGGGAGAAATGCGCCGCGATGGCGCCTTCCATCGGGTGACGCGGCAGGTCGTCCTCGCCTTCCAGCTTGAGCGCGAGGCTCAGCACGCCTTCGTTGCGACCACGCAGCATGGCCAGCGCACGGTGCGAGGGTGCCTTGTGCAGCGGCTCGTCATGTTCGAAGTAATCGGAGAACTTGGCGCCCTCCTGCTCCTTGCCCTTCATGACGCGCGCGCTGAGGATGCCATCATCCCATAGACGTTGACGCAGGCGACCGACCAGGGCGGCGTCCTCCGCGAAGCGCTCCATCAGAATCTGCTTGGCGCCATCCAGCGCCGCCTTGGTATCCGCCACGTCCTTGTCGGCAGCGACGAAGCCGGCCGCCTGAGCCTCCGGCTCCAGCGTCGGGTCATTGAGCAGCGCATCGGCCAGAGGCTCAAGCCCCGCTTCACGGGCGATCTGGGCCTTGGTACGGCGCTTCTTGCGATACGGCAGGTAGAGATCTTCCAGACGCTGCTTGCTGTCGGCGGCCAGCACATCGCGCTCAAGCGTGGCGCTCAGCTTGTTCTGCTCGGCGATCGACTCGAGCACGACCTGACGCCGCTCCTCCAGCTCACGCAGATAGCGCAGGCGCTCTTCGAGCTGACGCATCTGGGTGTCATCAAGCCCGCCGGTGGCTTCCTTGCGGTAGCGCGAGATGAACGGCACGGTCGCGCCGCCATCCAGCAGCTCGACGGTGGCAGTGATCTGTTCTTCGCGCACCCCAAGCTCACCGGCCAGCGCCTGTTGAATGCGGCGAGTGGTGGCAGCGGGCGACAGCGTCGGTGCAGGACGGGAGGTGGTAGCGTCAGTTGCAGTAGCGTCCATGAAACGTCAGTCCCTTACAGCAGAATTCATGCGGCAATATACAGACGGCCCGGTCGTGGAGTTGACCGGGCCGTCTGTATCACGATGTCGTCACGTTACCACAAAGCGGCAAGATTGCTTTAGCCACTCACTGCGCCAATCGGGATGCCTCCCAAGCGCCTCACGCGGGCACGAAGCGCAGCGCGACACCGTTGTTGCACCAGCGCAGGCCGGTGGGTTCGGGACCATCCTCGAAGACATGCCCCTGGTGCCCGCCACAGCGCGCACAGTGATATTCGGTGCGCGGCCAGATGAGTCCGTAGTCGATCTTGGTCAGCAGGCGGCCTTCGATATGATCGAAGAAGCTGGGCCAGCCGGTGCCGGACTCGAACTTGGTGGCAGAAGAGAACAGCGCCAGATCACAACCGGCACAGCGATACTCGCCCTCGCGATGCTCCCTGTTGAGCTCGCTGGAGCCCGCACGCTCGGTGCCCTCCTCGCGCAGTACGCGATACTGCTCCGGGCTCAGGCGGGCACGCCATTCATCTTCCTCCAGGGTCAGCGGCGTGATGTCCGCGCCACGCTCGAGTTCCAGCTGCGGACGTGCGGCAGACAGCCTGGGCAGGGCCAGCATCGCTCCCGCCCCCAGCACCAGCCCCATGAATTGGCGTCGTTGCATGACGTGTCTCCTTATGACAATGAACGGCAATACTGACCTCTACGCGCAGCAACCTGCGTTGGATGCATTCGCCGCAAGAGAAAGCCCCCACGATGCTGTCATCGCGGGGGCTTCAGTCTCATCGGCTGACACAAGCCATGGGGTCAGATGCGCAGACCACCATCACATTCGATCACTCGCCCGGTGAAGTAGTCATTGTCGAAGATGAAGGCCACGCTGCTGGCGATATCTTCCGGACGCCCGAGATCGCGCAGCGGAATGCCACTCTTGATCTTGTCGAGCATCTCCGGCTTCATGCCGGCAGTCATCTCGGTGGCGATGAAGCCCGGTGCCACGGCACCGACGCGAATCCTGTAGCGTGCCAGCTCCTTGGCCCAGGTCACGCTCAGCGCCGCGACACCGGACTTGGCGGCGGTGTAGTTGCTCTGCCCCATGTTGCCGGCGCGCGAGATGCTGGAGATATTGACGATCACGCCCGGCTGGCCGGCTTCGATCATCTGACTGGCCGCTTCACGGGTGCACAGGAAGACACCGGTCAGATTGACATCGATGACCTGCTGCCAGCTGGACAGCGACATGGTCTTTTCCACCACGCCATCGCGTGCCTTGATCAGCAGGCCGTCACGGGTGATGCCGGCATTGTTGACCAGACCGCTCACCGGCCCCAATGCGCCCTTGATGGCCGAGAAGGCCGCGGTGACGGAGTCTTCTTCCGCGACATTGGTCACGAAGCCCTGCGCCTTGATGCCTGCAGCTTCCAGACTCGCGACGGCGTCATCCAGGCCGTCCTGTTCGATGTCCAGCAGCGCCAGCACCGCTCCCTTCTCGCCCAGATAGCGCGCCATGGCCAACCCCAGCCCTCGAGCGCCGCCCGTAATCGCGATGACCTTGTCGTCAAGTTTCATGTCCCGTCTCCCAGGTTGTCTGCCGGCAGTCAGTAACTGCTACCGGATGCGAGGCCCGCATGCCGTACGGGCGTCACTATCTATGTGTCGAGTGTCCCCACCGCGCCCTTCAGTGTTCAGCGTCATCGTGACAGAGAATGCCTCTGGGTGACGCCCGCTGCCAGTTCGCGGTAAATTTTCATGATGCAGTGCAACAGATCGCGGCGTGTCCTGCCTCAACGCAGGCGAGATCCGCCAACGCTACGCAATGACAGCGTCAACGCACGCCATCGACAGCGTGCGTTAAAGCAGGGAATGCTGATGAGTGAGCCTGGGCCCGCCCCCTGCGGCCGCCGTGGGCTCTGCCTGTCCGGCGCTCCCGATCCAGCCCCTTCTATTGTGCACTGCAACATGCAACATCGTTCAGCATGGCACCGCTACCCCTGCAGCGCCAGCCATCCACGCCACCGACCATCAACCGCTCACCAGCGGATCATAGGCCGTTCAAAGGGCCCGATTCGACTGTTCCCCGTCCGGCGGCTGGTTTACCCTTGACGCATTGGCGCAACCTGCCATTTACCTGCTTCGGGAGAAACGATGCCCATACTGTTAGTGATTACCCTGTTCGGGTTATTGGATTTCGTGGTGTTGTTCAGCCTCGGCAGTCAGATCGGCCTGCTGCCGACCCTGGCGCTGGTGCTGATCACCGGCGCCATCGGCCTGCATCTGATTCGCCGCGAAGGTCGCGCGACACTGATGCGCGCCCAGGAACGCCTGCAACGCGGCGAGATGCCTTCCGGCGAGCTGATGGAAGGCGCGGCGCTCATCTTCGGCGGCGCCCTGTTGATGGCGCCGGGCTTTCTGTCTGACGCCTTCGGCCTGCTGTGCCTGCTCCCCGCCTCACGGGGACTGTTGACGCGCGGTCTGAGCGGCAATGGCGCGATCGCGCGCTTCTTCAGAGGACGCTTCTCGGCTGCGGGGAGCTCGCGCAGCACCCGCACGGGTGACTGGGAAGCCGATGCCCGTGCTGACAGCGCCTCACGCAGCGGTGGCGATCAGCAGCACACAAGCAGCAACCACGCTGGACAGCAAGGCAGCAGCCAGCAGACCGGCGAGCCGCTGGAAGGTGATTACATCAGCCGTGACGAGCCGCGCCTCTAACGTCTTCCCACGCACAAGCATCACGCGCAAGCGTCTGCCTGAGAATCATGTTTGAAAGTCATGTTTGAAAGTCATGTTTGAGAGGCAGGTTAGAGAGCCATGGGCCCGGTACTGGAAGTCAGTGCCGGGCCCTTTTGATTTGTGATACCGCGCCTCACAGGCCCCATCATGCTTTCCTGTCCTCTTCTGTTCTGCAATGACCTGCCCTGCCCCTGTGCCAATGCCTCACTGGTCAGATTCGCGCTCCGTGAGCTACCCATCTGAACCTTGCATCTTGCAATGACGCTCACCCTGGTCGAAAACCACCCTCTGGCGTCTTGTACCAATGGACACCGTCTGGGGGCTGCCAGCTATATGCCAACGGTGAATGGCTCGGATACACTCAAGCCGTTGATTCATCTAGTGGAACCTTGCGGAAGACAGGCGACATCCAGAGTGGGTAGCTTTCATGCGACGCACAAGATGCGCAGATTTGAAATTTTTTTATGATCGCCTACTTGAAAGCTGTCCTCCCGCCACCATAAATGCGGTGCAATGGATAACGGCCACGCCCCCAGCGGCGGGGCCCAACACTCGCTAGGCAACCCCATTGAACGCCAGACTCACCGACAAAGAACGGGAGCTGGCGGGATTTACCATCAGGAGAACGTGAGCAATGAACATTCGTCCCTTGCACGATCGCGTCGTGGTTCGTCGCGTGGAAGAAGAACAGAAAACTGCAGGTGGCATCGTTCTGCCCGGCAGCGCCCAGGAAAAGCCGACCCGTGGCGAGATTCTCGCTGCCGGTAACGGTCGCATCCTCGAGAACGGTGAAGTTCGCCCGCTGGACGTGAAAGTCGGCGATACCGTGATCTTCAAGGATGGCTACGGCGTCGAGAAGCAGAAAATCGACGGCGAAGAGGTGCTGATCATGAGCGAGAGCGACATCCTCGCCGTGGTGGAAGGCTGAGTTTCAGCTTTTTCGGGTTCCAACGCTTCGACTTACTGATTAAAGGTAGAGATAAACATGGCTGCAAAAGACGTTCGTTTCTCCGATGATGCACGCAAGCGCATGGCGCGTGGTGTCAATGTCCTGGCCGACGCGGTCAAGACTACCCTCGGCCCGAAAGGCCGTAACGTGGTACTGGAAAAATCCTTCGGCGCTCCGACCGTCACCAAGGACGGCGTTTCCGTCGCCAAGGAAATCGAACTGAAGGACCGCTTCGAGAACATGGGCGCCCAGATGGTCAAGGAAGTCGCTTCCAAGACGTCTGACGTGGCTGGCGACGGCACCACCACCGCCACCGTGCTGGCTCAGTCCATCGTCAACGAAGGCCTGAAAGGCGTGACCGCGGGCATGAACCCGATGGACCTGAAGCGCGGTATCGACAAGGCCGTCATCGAAGCCGTCAAGGCCGTGCGTGAGCTGTCCGTGCCGTGCACCGACACCAAGGCCATCGCTCAGGTCGGCACCATCTCCGCCAATGGCGACTCTCGCATCGGCGAGATCATCGCGGAAGCGATGGAGAAGGTCGGCAAGGAAGGCGTCATCACCGTCGATGAAGGTCGTGGCTTCGAAGACGAGCTGGAAGTGGTCGAAGGCATGCAGTTCGATCGCGGTTACCTGTCTCCGTACTTCGTCACCAACCAGGACACCATGGCGGTCGAACTCGAAGACCCGTACATCCTGCTGGTCGACAAGAAGATCTCCAACATCCGCGAACTGCTGCCGGTGCTGGAAGGCGTTGCCAAGTCCGGCAAGCCGCTGGCGATCATCGCCGAAGACATCGAAGGCGAAGCGCTGGCGACTCTGGTCGTCAACACCATGCGCGGTATCGTCAAGGTCGCTGCCGTCAAGGCACCGGGCTTCGGTGACCGTCGCAAGGCCATGCTGCAGGACATCGCCATCCTGACCGGTGGCACCGTGATTTCCGAAGAAGTCGGCCTCAACCTCGAACAGGCCAACCTGGACCACCTGGGCACCGCCAAGCGCGTGACCATGTCCAAGGAAAACACCACCATCATCGATGGCGCCGGCAACGAAGGCGATATCGAAGCACGCGTTGCCCAGATTCGCGCTCAGATCGAGGAAACCTCCTCTGATTACGACCGCGAGAAGCTGCAGGAACGTGTCGCCAAGCTGGCCGGCGGCGTTGCCGTCATCCGCGTCGGTGCTGCCACCGAAGTCGAGATGAAAGAGAAGAAGGCTCGCGTCGAAGACGCCCTGCACTCCACTCGTGCAGCCGTCGAGGAAGGCGTCGTGCCTGGTGGTGGTACTGCCCTGGTTCGCGTGCTGGGCCAGCTGGCCGACCTGAAAGGCGACAACGAAGATCAGACTCACGGTATCGCCATCGCACTGCGTGCCATGGAAGCGCCGCTGCGTCAGATCGTCACCAACGCCGGTGAAGAAGCCTCTGTCGTGCTCAACAACGTCAAGGCTGGCGAAGGCAACTACGGTTACAACGCCTCTACCGGCGTCTATGGCGACATGTTCGAGATGGGCGTGCTGGACCCGGCCAAGGTGACCCGCTCTGCACTGCAGTCTGCGGCCTCCATCGGCGGCCTGATGATCACCACCGAATGCATGATCGCTGAAGATCCGGAAGACAAGGAAGCTGCCGGCGGCGGCGACATGGGTGGTATGGGCGGCATGGGTGGCATGGGCGGCATGATGTAAGCCAGCCTCACCCCACGACTCACCCGTCGTGACCCGAACCGCTCCTGCGCAAGCAGGGGCGGTTTTTTCATGCCTGTCATTCAGCGAGCGCCGCGAGCTCCACATGGTGTGCACCGCGAGCCCCATACAGTGAACGCCGTGACTCTCATATGGCAAGCGCCACGCCTCTCGGCACCTGACGCCTCCCGCTCACCACGCTACACTAGGCGCCACTTTTTGCCGCGACCCGAGACATTGCGCCTGGTGATGACAGTGAATCGAGGCTGACGTTGTATTGCGGCTGAAATGCCTACGGTCACGACCGACGACGCTACCACTCAGGCCGCGCGCCTCGCTTGCCCAGGATCTTCACATGACTGATACCCCCGCCGCTTCTCCGACCACTAGTGCCCTCGACAATGTGCGTGTCGTGCTGGTGCAGACCTTCCACCCCGGCAATATCGGCGCCACCGCTCGCGCCATCCTGACCATGGGCATCAAGGACCTGGTGCTGGTCAATCCGCGCTGCTTCCCCGATGAGGAAGCGACGCGCATGGCCAGCGGCGCCGCGGAGCTGCTGGAAAATGCACACGTAGTCGAGCGCCTGGAAGACGCCGTCAATGACTGCCAGCTGGTCATCGGGGCCAGCGCTCGCCTGCGCAGCGTCCCACTGCCCCACTTCGATGAGCCACGCGAGATGGCGGCCCACGCCATGGATATCGCGCGCGATGGCAAGGTGGCGCTGGTATTCGGCCGCGAACGCTTCGGACTGACCAACGAGGAGATCGCCTGCTGCACGCATCAGGTGTCGATCCCCACCAACCCGGACTACGGCATCCTCAACGTCTCACAGGCCGCCCAGGTGCTGGCGCACGAGTGCCGCAGTGCATGGCGCCTGACACTCGACAAGCCTCAGGAGGCGCCTGTCGCGCGCCGTGAGGACGACCAGTTGCCGACCCGCGAACAGCTCGGCTACTTCCATGAGCATCTTGGTCGCGCCCTGCAGGGCTCCGGCTTCCTCAACCAGCCCCACTCCCAGACCGAAGAGCGGCTGCGCGCCCTGTTTGCGCGTGCCGAACCGACCCGCCGCGAGCTCTCCATCCTGCGCGGCATGCTGTCCAATCTTGAGCGCCAGACGGCAGCGGCGAACGCTGGCACAGCCAGCGAGCAGAGCGATCACGAGGCGTCCTGAGTCATGCACGGCCCTCCCGTCATGTACTGAGGCTCGGACTGTTGCGACTTGGCTCTCGCCACTTCGCTACCGCCTGTCAGCGCATCGTCATCCCCCTGACATGGATCAAGGTGCACTCTAGACCTTCCGCTTTGCTTGACGAGCAGGACAACAGGTACCGAGTGACACACTGTCCCATGCAGCAACTGCAGCTCCGCCGTGATAGCTCGAGCGAGGGCTGCAGGTATCAGGCAAAGGCTCCCATCTGATCTCAAGATCCGACCCGGGGCCTGGCATGCACGATGAGAATCGCTGAGCGGATCGCGAACTGGCTCAAGCGCAGACAGCAGCACCGCCACGTCGCGAGAAGTCTTCAAGACAAGAAGAGCCGACCCTGACCCCATCCACGACCATGGACTCACGGAGCGCCTTTACATGACTCAGACAGCCGCACGACAGCCTCTGACCCCGGACACGACACAGCTGGCCAGCGACCTCCACCAGCTGGAAGCTCGCCTGCTCAAGACCGATCCGAAGCAGGAACCGGAACTCTATCGCAGTCTGTACTGCACGATCTCGCTGCGTCAGATGCAACTGCTGGCCAAGGTCAGCCAGCCTGGCGCCTCGCAGACGCATTGAACAACGCCAGATCAGGTGGTTGGCAGGTGGCGACTGCTAATGGCCAGCAACGATCAGCAATGACCAGCAGTCACCCGTAACGACCAGACATGAAAAAACCGCCACCCCGAAGGGTGGCGGTTTTTTTCGTTCCCGCATATGACATGCGCCTCATGCAGGATACCGATTCGGAGACGCCGAGATGACAACCAGAGGCATGTCACCTCAGCGTGGATCCGGACACCCCACCTCACGAGGAGGCGGAGTGTCTCGGGATCACTCCTGACCCAGCTGCTGCTTGATCAGATCACCGATGGTAGTCGGGCCGTTGCTCTCGACTTCCTGGGTGCGCGGCTTGGCAGCCTGGCCACGCGGAGCTTCAACCTGGTCCTTGGACTTGACGGACAGGTTGATCAGGCGGCTCTTGCGATCCACACCGACGATCTTGGCTTCGACAGCATCGCCGACGCTCAGGACGTTGCGTGCGTCTTCGACACGGTCAGCGCTGATTTCAGAAGCCTTCAGGATAGCAATGACGTCAGTTGCCAGCTCTACCTGAACTTCCTTGGCATCGATGTCGACAACGCGACCGGACACGACAGCGCCCTTGTCGTTGACGGCCAGGTACTCGGAGACCGGATCGCTCTCGAGCTGCTTGATGCCCAGAGAGATGCGCTCACGTTCCGGATCGATGGACAGGATGACCGCTTCAGCTTCTTCGCCCTTCTTGTAACGACGCACGGCTTCTTCGCCAGCTTCGTTCCAGGAGATGTCGGAGAGGTGAACCAGGCCGTCGATGCCGCCTTCCAGACCGATGAAGATACCGAAGTCAGTGATTGACTTGATGGTACCGGAGACGCGGTCACCCTTGTTGTGCTTGCCGCTGAAGTCTTCCCACGGGTTGGTGGTGCACTGCTTGATACCCAGGGAGATACGACGACGCTCTTCGTCGATGTCCAGAATCATCACTTCCACGTCATCGCCGACATTGACGACCTTGGACGGGTGGATGTTCTTGTTGGTCCAGTCCATTTCGGACACGTGGACCAGACCTTCGACGCCCTCTTCCAGCTCGGCGAAGCAGCCGTAGTCAGTGAGGTTGGTGACGCGTGCGTTGATCTTGGCGCCTTCCGGGTAGCGAGCCTTGATGTTGACCCACGGATCTTCGCCCAGCTGCTTGAGACCCAGAGACACACGGTTGCGCTCGCGGTCGAACTTCAGCACCTTGACATTGATCTCGTCGCCGACAGCAACGATCTCGGACGGATGCTTGATGCGCTTCCATGCCATGTCGGTGATGTGCAGCAGGCCGTCAACGCCGCCGAGGTCGACGAAGGCGCCGTAGTCGGTCAGGTTCTTGACGATACCCTGAATCTGCTGACCTTCCTGCAGAGTGGCCAGGAGGGCTTCACGCTCAGCGCTGTTCTCGGCTTCGAGGACGGCACGACGAGACACGACAACGTTGTTGCGCTTGGCGTCGAGCTTGATGACCTTGAAGTCCAGCTCCTTGTTCTCGAGGTGGGCGGTGTCGCGCACAGGGCGGACATCGACCAGAGAACCCGGCAGGAAGGCACGGATGGTGTTGATGTCGACGGTAAAGCCACCTTTGACCTTGCCGTTGATCACGCCCTTGACGATCTCGTCCTTCTCGAAGGCAGCTTCCAGCTCTTTCCACGCTTCGGCACGCTTGGCCTTCTCGCGGGACAGGCGGGTCTCACCGAAGCCATCTTCCACGGCTTCCAGTGCAACCATGACTTCGTCGCCGACGCTGATGGACAGCTGGCCACTTTCGTCACGGAACTGTTCAGACGGAATCTGACCTTCAGACTTCAGACCGGCATTGACAGTGATCCAGTCGCCATCGATATCCACGATGGTAGCGGACACGATTGCGCCCGGCTCCATGTTGATGTCCTGGAGTGACTGTTCAAATAAATCAGCAAAGCTCTCGCTCATGGTATTCCTACATGATCAACGTTTGGGGCGGCTTGCACCGCAGTCTCCGTACCACCAGCAAGCACGGGCCATATCTACATATCCCCGGGGGCGTTGACGCTGGTTCGAGATACACCGGCTTTCCGCTTGCCGCCGATGCACCCCATGACACCTGGCCGGGGGGTTGATGACACCTCGGTGTCATCTGGGTTCTGCATCATCACTCGCGAAGCGAGCGAAACCCGCTGCTGCCCGACCCGGAGGCCGCATTGCAACAGCAGGCATTCAATCCGTTGTTCTGACGACTTACAGGCTGAGACTCGAGTCTCAGCGCGCTGCTACCAGGCCGTATTCGACCAGCAGCTGCTGGATGCGTTCGATCACCTGGTCGATGTCGAGATCTGTCGTATCGAGGATCACGCCGTCGTCTGCAGGCTTGAGCGGGGCGACTGCCCGGCCCATGTCACGCGCATCGCGCGCCTGTATTTCTGTCAAAAGGCTCGAAATATTAGCATCGACACCCGCTTCCTGCAACTGGGCATGACGACGACGCGCACGTTCCTCGGCGCTCGCCGTCAGGAAGATCTTGAGCGGCGCAGCGGTGAAGACCACCGTGCCCATGTCGCGACCATCGGCCACCAGGCCCGGCGCACGCGCAAAGGCACGCTGGCGCGCCAGCAGTGCAGTCCGCACGCGCGGCTGGGCCGCGATGATGGAAGCATTGTTGCCGACCGACTCGAGACGGATGTCACGGGTGACATCCTCGCCTTCCAGAATCACGCTGGTGGCGTCGCCTTCGGCATCGAACTGCACATCGAGGTACTCGGCGATGGTCGCCACGGCGTCCTCGTCTTCCAGCGCTACGCCATGGCGCTCGGCGGCCAGCGCCGTCAGGCGATACAGCGCACCGGAATCCAGCAGATGCCAGCCCAGGCTCGCCGCGACCAGACGACTGATGGTGCCCTTGCCTGCCCCGCCGGGGCCATCAAGGGTCAACACCGGCGCGTCGCAGATCTGGCTGTGATGAGGTGTTGCTTCCCCGCTCATGAAGCCTCCTGGCCGGGTGCCACGGCACCGAGATTCTCGACCTGCATGCCGACTTCAGCGGCCAGCGCCACGAAGTTCGGGAAGGAGGTCGCGACATTGGCGCAGTCGTCGATCAGGATCTCGCCCTGGGCGCGCAGCGCCGCGACACTGAAGGCCATCGCGATGCGGTGATCGCCGTGACTGTCGACCAGGCCGCCGCCGTAGGCGCCGCCACGGATGTCGATGCCGTCCGCGACCACTTCGTGCTCGACGCCGATCTGCGCCAGACCATCCGCCATCACCTGGATGCGGTCGGATTCCTTGACGCGCAGTTCCTCGGCACCACGCAGACGGGTCATGCCCTCGGCGTTGGCGGCGGCGATGAACAGTGCCGGGAATTCGTCGATGGCCAGCGGCACCTGGTCTTCCGGAATGTCGATGCCCTTGAGCGGCGCATAACGGATGTGCAGGTCTGCCACCGGCTCGCCGCCGACTTCGCGCTCATTGGTGACGCTCAGGTCGGCACCCATCGCCTTGAGGATGTTGATCACGCCGATGCGCGTCGGGTTGATGCCGACGTGCTCCAGCACCAGATCGGAACCCGGCGTGATGGCTGCGGCGACCAGGAAGAAGGTCGCGGAGGAGATGTCGGCCGGCACGTCGATCGGGCAGGCTTCGAGGCTGCCGCCACCGGTCAGCCACGCCTCGGCGCCCTCGCGCTCGACCTTGTAGCCGAAGCCATTGAGCATGCGCTCGGTGTGGTCACGCGTCGGCGCCGGCTCGATGGCACGTGTCTCGCCTTCGGCGTAGAGACCGGCCAGCAGCAGGCACGACTTGACCTGAGCGGACGCCATCGGCATCTCGTAACGGATGCCCTTGAGCGGCTGACCACCGTGGATACGCAGCGGCGGACGACCGTTGTCGGCGGTATCGATCACCGCGCCCATCTCGCGCAGCGGATTGGCGACGCGGTCCATCGGACGCTTGGTCAGCGAGGCATCACCGGTCAGCTCGGTATCGAAGGCCTGACCGGCCAGCAGACCGGCGAACAGGCGCATCGCGGTGCCGGAGTTGCCGACATACAGCGGGCCCGGCGGCTGCTTCAGGCCGTTGAGACCCACACCGTGGATGGTGACACGCCCCTGATGCGGGCCTTCGATGACGACGCCCATGTCGCGGAAGGCCTGCAGCGTGGCCAGGCTGTCTTCCCCTTCGAGGAAACCTTCGACTTCGGTCACGCCAGTCGCCAAGGCGCCCAGCATGATGGAGCGATGCGACATGGACTTGTCGCCCGGCACACGAATGCGCCCCTGAACCTGCCCACCCGGCAGTGCACGGTACCGCACGTTCTGCTGTTCCATGGTCTGATAACTCGTCTGTTTCAATAGGGTATTGAAGTAGTGTCGGGCGTGGCTTGCGCGGGTGAAGATCCCCAGCATCGCCTCACCATCGCCCGCGGTCACGGCAGCGCGCACCCGCGCCACCCCGGCCTCGAATTCGTCCAACGCCTCCAGCACCGCATCGCGGTTGGCCAGATAGACGTCGCGCCACATCACCGGATCACTGCCGGCGATGCGCGTGAAATCACGGAAACCGCCCGCCGCGTAGCGGAAGATCTCCAACCGCTCATCCTGGCGCGCCAGGCTGTCGACCAGCGAGAACGCCAGCAGGTGCGGCAGATGGCTGGTGCGCGCCAGCACTTCATCGTGGCGCGCCACGCTCATGCTCAGAAGCTGGGCACCACATACCGACCACATGGCCGCCACGCGTGCCACGGCCTCGGCATCGCTGTCCGGCTCCGGCGTCAGGATCACCTTGTGATCGCGATAGAGCTCGGGATTGGACGCCGCGACACCGCTCTTCTCGGACCCGGCGATCGGGTGACCGAGCACCAGATTCGGCGGCATCCGACCGAAGACGCCAAGCGCCGCATCGCGGATCGCGCCCTTGGTGCTGCCGACATCGGTGATGACGGCATCATCCTCCAGTAACGGCGCCAGTTCGGCCATCACGCCCTGCATCGCCATCACCGGCACGCACAGCACGATCAGCGAGGCACCCGGTACCAGCGCCGCCAGTTGCGTGCTGCCACCATCGATCAGCCCCATGCGCTGACCGAGGCAGATCTCGTTGGAGTCACGATCACAGGCGAGAATCTCGCCGTGATGGCCCGCCGCGCGCAATGCCGCCGCCAGCGAGCCACCGATCAAGCCCAGCCCGACCAGCAGAATACGCCGCTCGCCGGCCAGGCGCTCCGCTGACGGCAGCGAGGACAGCAGGTCTGACGACGCAGCATGGCGAGTGTGGTCAACCTCGCTCACAGCACACCGACCGGGTAGGACCCGAGCACCTTGACGTCCGCCGCGCACTGACGCAGCTCCTCGAGCGTGGCGGTGATGAGCGGGTCATCGCGGTGGCCACGGAAGTCGATGAAGAAGACATAGTTCCAGGCACCGGAACGTGAAGGGCGCGTCTCGACGCGGGTCAGGTCGATCTGGTGGCGGTGGAACGGCGCCAGCAGGTCGTGCAGTGCCCCCGGCTGGTTGCGCATCGCCACCACGATGGAGGTCTTGTCATCACCGGACGCCGGCACCGAGCTGTCACCGATGATCAGGAAGCGCGTGGAGTTGTCGGGGCTGTCCTCGATCTTCTCCTCGACCTTCTCCAATTCATAGAGCTTGGCGGCCATGTCACCGGCAATCGCCGCACTGTGCCACTCGGTGCGCACCTGACGCGCGGCCTCGGCATTCGAGGACACCGCGATGCGCTCGGCGTGCGGGAAGTGGGCATCCAGCCACTTGCGGCACTGGGCCAGCGACTGGGCGTGGGAATAGATGCGCGAGATCTTCTCGCGACGCGTATTCGGGCCCACCAGCAGGTGATGATGAATGCGCAGCACCACTTCGCCGGAGATCTTGAGCTGCGAGCCCATGAACGAATCCAGCGTGTGGTTGATGACGCCCTCGGTGGAGTTCTCCACCGGCACCACACCGTACTGCACCGCGCCCGCTTCCACTTCGCGGAACACCTCGTCGATGGCGGCCATCGGCTTGGTCACGGCACTGTCACCGAAGTGCTTGAGCGCGGCCTGCTGGGTGAAGGTACCCTCCGGGCCGAGATAGGCCAGGCGGATCGGCTGCTCCAGCGCCAGACAGGCGGACATGATCTCGCGGAACAGACGCGCCATCTCCTCGCCTTTCAGCGGGCCGGGGTTGTTGGCCATGATGCGACGCAACACCTGGGCTTCGCGCTCCGGACGATAGAACTGCACCTGACCATCCTCGCCCACGTCACCGGCGGCCATCTTGACCTCGGCGACCTGCTGCGCGCAGCCCGCGCGCTCGCTGATCAGGTTCAGCAGCTCGTTGTCGATGGCATCGATGCGCTGACGCAGGTCGTCCAGCGTCACCGCCTTGCCCGCCGCCTGCGACGCAGGGCTTTCCTTGAAATCCGACATCTCACCTACTCCCTTAGCCGTGACGACGCGCGAAGTCGCCCATGAAGTCCACCAGCGCAGTGACGGCAGCTTCCGGCACGGCGTTGTAGAGGCTGGCACGCATGCCACCGACGCTGCGGTGACCGGCCAGATTCAAGAGACCCGCCGCTTCGGACTCGGCGAGGAAGGTCTTGTCGAGACGCTCATCGGCCAGCACGAACGGCACGTTCATGCGTGAGCGGTTCTCGGTCACGATCGGGTTGGAATAGAAGTCGCTGCCATCGATGGCAGCGTAAAGCGCCTGCGCCTTGCGATCATTGATCGCGTTCATGGCGGCGAGGCCGCCGACCTCATCCTTGAGCCACTCGAACACCAGCCCGGAGAGATACCAGGCGTAGGTCGGCGGCGTGTTGAACATAGAATTGGCCTCGGCGGCCGTCTTCCAGTTCAGCATGGTCGGGCAGTCCTTGCGGGCGCGATCGAGCAGGTCTTCGCGCACGATGACCAGCGTCAGCCCCGCCGGACCGATGTTCTTCTGGGCGCCGGCATAGATGACGCCGAAACGGCTGACATCCAGCGGGCCAGACAGGATGGAAGACGACATGTCACACACCAGCGGCACGCCATCCGCTGCTACCTCGGGGATATAGTCGAACTCGAGGCCGCCGATGGTCTCGTTGGCGGTGTAGTGCAGATAGCCCACATCGCCCGAGAGCTGGATCGCGCTCTGGCGCGGCACGGCGATCAGGCCATTGCTATCGCTGGAGGCTGCCACGTGGCTGCCCACCGCCAGATGCTCGGCTTCCTTGATCGCCTTCTTGCCCCAGATACCGGTATACAGATAGTTGGCACTGCCACCCGCGCCCAGCAGGTTCAGCGGCACACCCGCAAACTGGGTCGAGGCGCCACCCTGCATGAACAACACGCGATAGTTGGACGGAATCTCGAGCAGTTCGCGCAGGTCCGCCTCGGCCTTCTCGGCGATGACCACGAATTCGTCGGAGCGATGACTCATCTCCATGACGGACAGTCCGCGGCCCTGATAATCCAGCATCTCGGCGCGGGCGCGCTCCAGGACAGCGGTCGGCAGTGCAGCAGGACCGGCGCAGAAGTTGAACTTGCGTGTCATGTCGTCTTATTTCCCGAAAGTGAAGCGACCGCCCCGAAGGCGGTCGCAATCCAGCGTCTTATTCCGCGCCTGTCGGCGGGGTATCCGTCGACTCGGCGTCATCTCCCGCCTGCACCTGTTCGTCGGTGCTCAGCGCCTCTTCGTCCAGCTCATCCTGCACCACGACGACCTCTTCCGGCTCGTCGACACGCACCGTCGTCACCAGACGCTCCTCTTCCGCCGTGCGGATCAAGGTCACGCCCTGGGTGTTGCGCGAGGTGGTGGACACCTCGGCGACGCGGGTACGCACCAGAGTGCCGCGGTCGGTGATCAGCATCAGTTCGTCGTTGTCGCTGACCTGCACCGCGCTGACCAGATCACCGTTGCGCTCACTGGTCTGCATCGCGATCACGCCCTGGCCACCACGGCCACGCAGCGGGAACTCTTCCAGACGCGTGCGCTTGCCGAAGCCATTGGCGGACGCGGTCAGGATGTAGCACTGCGGCACTTCACCGCTGGCGACGCTGTCTTCCGTCGCACCCTCGGTGGCCGCCACATCAGCGCTCTCGACACCTTCCGCCGTCGCGTCCGCGGCCTCATCGACCTCGATCTCGTTGTCATCGATCGCGGTGGTGCGCGGAATGATCAGGCTGATGACCTGTGCATCGTCGAGCAGGCGCATGCCGCGCACACCACGGGCGGTACGGCCCATCACGCGCACATTCTGCTCTTCGAAGCGGATCGCCTTGCCGTTGGAGGACACCAGCATGACGTGGTCGGAACCGGACGTGATGTCGGCGCCGATCAGACGGTCACCTTCCTCGATGTCCAGTGCGATCAGGCCGACACTGCGCGGACGCGAGAACTGGCTCAGCGCGGTGCGCTTGACCGTGCCGTTGGCGGTGGCGAAGAAGATGTAGCTGTCGGCAGCGTAATCGCGCACCGGCAGGATGGTGGTGACCCACTCGCCGTCGTCCAGCGGAATCAGGTTGACCAGCGGCTTGCCGCGCGAGCCACGTGACGCCTGCGGCATCTCGTAGACCTTGAGCCAGTACACCTTGCCCTTGTTGGAGAACAGCAGCACGGTGTCGTGGGTCGAGGCGACCAGCAGGTGCTCGATGACATCCTCATCCTTCATCGAGGTGGCGGACTTGCCGCGGCCACCGCGCTTCTGGGCCTGGTAGTCAGACAGCGGCTGGGTCTTGGCATAACCACTGCGCGAGACCGTCACCACCATGTCTTCCTCGTTGATGAGGTCTTCGATGGTCAGGTCACGACGGCTGGTCATGATCTCGGTGCGGCGCTCATCGGCGTACTGGGCGCGCACTTCGCGCAGCTCTTCGCGGATGACTTCCATCAGACGGTCGGCAGAGGACAGGATCTCCATCAGCTCGGCGATACGCTCGAGGATGGAGGAGTACTCGGCCAGCAGTTTCTCGGTCTCGAGACCGGTCAGGCGATGCAGACGCAGCTCGAGGATGGCCTGAGCCTGGGCCGGCGACAGACGGTAGTGCTTGGCGTCTTCAGATAGCCCCAGACCTTCCGGCAGGTCTTCCGGACGGCAGGACGTGGCACCGGCGCGCTCGAGCATCTCGACCACTTGACCCGGCTGCCATTCACGACCGATCAGCTTTTCCTTGGCTTCCGCCGCGCTCGGCGAGCCCTTGATCAGCTCGATCACCTCATCGATGTTCGAGATCGCCACCGCCAGACCTTCAAGAATGTGGCCACGTTCACGCGCCTTCTTGAGCTCGAACAGGGTACGACGGGTGACGACTTCACGACGGTGACGCACGAAGGATTCCAGAATCTGCTTGAGGTTCAGGATCTTCGGCTGACCTTCGTGCAGCGCGACCATGTTGATGCCGAACACGGTCTCGAGCTGGGTCTGGGAGAAGAGGTTGTTGACGACCACTTCACCGGACTCGCCACGCTTGGTCTCGATGACCACGCGCAGACCGTCCTTGTCGGACTCGTCACGCAGCTCGGCGATGCCCTCGATCTTCTTGTCCTTGACCAGCTCGGCGATCTTCTCGATCAGACGCGCCTTGTTCACCTGGTAGGGAAGCTCGGTGATGATGATGTGATCACGGCCGTTCTTGTCGTTGTGCTCGATGGTATGCACGGCACGCACGTAGATACGACCACGACCGGTGCGATAGGCATCGAGGATGCCGGCACGGCCGTTGATGATACCGGCGGTCGGGAAGTCCGGCCCCGGAATGAATTCCATCAGCTCATCGACGGTCAGATCGCCGTTGTCGATCAGCGCCAGACAGCCGTCGATGACCTCGCCCATGTTGTGGGGCGGGATATTGGTGGCCATGCCCACGGCGATACCGGAGGAGCCATTGACCAGCAGGTTCGGGGTCTTGGTCGGCAGCACGCCAGGGATGCGCTCGGTGCCGTCATAGTTGTCGACCCAATCGACGGTGTCCTTCTCGAGATCGGCCAGCAGCTCGTGCGCCAGGCGCGCCATGCGCACCTCGGTGTAACGCATCGCCGCGGCGCTGTCGCCATCGATGGAACCGAAGTTGCCCTGACCATCCACCAGCACATAACGCATGGAGAAGTGCTGGGCCATGCGGACGATGGTGTCGTAGACCGCACTGTCACCGTGCGGGTGATATTTACCGATCACATCGCCGACGACACGGGCAGATTTCTTGTAGGCCTTGTTCCAGTCATTGTTCAGCTCGTGCATCGCGAACAGTACGCGACGGTGAACCGGTTTGAGGCCATCGCGAACATCCGGCAAGGCACGCCCGATGATGACGCTCATCGCGTAATCGAGATACGACTGCTTGAGCTCGTCCTCGATGTTGACTGGCAGTATCTCTCTGGCGATCTCACCCATGATTCGTCAAATCCTTGAACTCAACTGTTGGCGCCACTGCAGCAACGACGCATGCTCCGTCGCTACTGCAGCGCGGCAGTGACGTGAAGCGGACACGGGGTGCCAGCTCCGCGGCACCGAAGTGGCGGCATTATATCACTTGCGAGCGCGCCTAGCAGCTCACACGACGCCGCAAGGACACCTCAGTACGGTAGTACGGCCGTCAATGTGCACGGCCTGCTGGCTCATGCCTCGCCGCTGAGGGCGATCAGGCCGTTTCTTCACTGACCAACAACCCCAGCAGCGCGCCGATCTCGCCATCCAGCGGCATGGCGCGACCGGTATCGGTATTCATCAGCACGAAGGTGAAATCCGCTCTGGAGACCAGCGCTCCGGAACGCGGATGCACCTCGCCCATGCGCCGCTCACCCAGATGGATCTCCTGGCGCATGATCATCTTGCGGCGCCCGAGCTCTGACAGCCGCGTGGTGATGATCAGCTCATCGTGCACGGTGGCGGGATAGTGCCAGTCCAGGTTGAGGTTGACCGCCACCATCGCGATGCCTTCTCGCTTGAGCGCGGCCAGATCGAGGTGCGCGAGCATGAACTCCCAGCGGCCTTCCTCATAGAACTCCAGATAGCGGGCATTGTTGACGTGCCCATAGCCATCCAGATGATAGCCTCGCACTGTCAGGGCCGTGCGACTGACGACGCCTGCGTGATTGCCGACGTCTGTGTGAGTGCCATTCGCTGCCTGCGGTGGATTGCTTTCGTGTTGCATCCCTGCCTCCCGTCCATGAAACGATCGCGCCGTATGGCCGTCGTCAGCTGATCTTATGCCGGTGACGGACAGAAAAACAAACGCTTGGCTGAAAGTCGCGACTGCCGCCACTCGAGTGTCGGACAGAGACCGGAGAGAAATGGAACAGAGGAAATGGAACAGAGGAAAATGCCTGCCAGAGCCTTCCCCTCGTCTCCAGGCACCGGCACCATACCGTCGACCACTCCAGTCTCCCTATTCCTCTTCCCCGAACCACCGGATCACCACCGCGAGCCCCACGGCGGATGACCCGCCGCATGAGTTTCGCCATAATATGCGCCATTCAGACGGGCAGCCCCCCGTTCACCGGACTCAAGGACTGGTCGCATGTGGTTCAAGAACCTGCAACTGTATCGCCTGCACGATAGCGCACCGCTGGAAGAGGGTCGTCTCGCCGAGGCCCTGCCGGAGCATGTCTTCCGCCCGGTCAGCGGCGTCGAAGCCAAGCGTATCGGCTGGGTCGCACCGGGCGGTCGCAACAGCGATCTGCTGGTGCACGAGATTCAGGGCCATTTCCTGATCAGCGCCCTGCGCCAGGAGCGCGTACTGCCCTCCGCCGTGGTCAAGGAAGAGCTCGAGGAACGCGTGGCCGAGCGCGAGACCGCCGAAGGTCGTCCGCTGCGTCGCCGCGAGAAGCTGACCCTCAAGGAGCAGATCTACGAGGAGCTGCTGCCGCGCGCCTTCACGCGCTCCTCGCGCACCGACCTGTGGTGGGACAGCCGTCGCGGCCTGATCGCCGTCAACGCCTCGAACGCCAAGCGCGCCGAGGAAGTGCTGGACCTGCTGCGCCAGACGCTCGGCACGCTCAAGGTCACCCCGCTGGCCGTCGCCCAGCCGCCCTCCCAGGTGATGACCACCTGGCTCAAGGATGTCAGCTCGCGCCCGGAAGACCTGATCGTCGGTGATCAGGTCGAACTCAAGGCGCCGGGCGGCGAAGATGGCGTACTGCGTGCGCGCCAGTTCGATCTCGACGGCGAGGAAATCCAGACGGCGCTGAATCTGGGCCGTGTGGTCAGCAAGCTGGCGCTGGAAGTCGATGGCCGCGTCGCGCTGGTGCTCGGTGAGGACATGGCGCTCAAGAGCCTCAAGTTCGCCGATGCCGTGGTCGATGAAGCCAACGCCCAGGATGATGGCGAAGACCCCATCCTGCGGCTGGAGACCGACTTCGCGTTGATGGCCCAGGTGCTGTCCGGCGTGATCGAGCAGATGACCGCCTGGCTGGGTGGTGAAGCCCAGCCCGCCAGCTGAGCCTTGGGGCCGCTGCCGACTTTCTCTTTTCTCAGAATGACAAACCCGGATGACGTGCGTCGATGACTGACACTGCAACACCCAAGCCTGCCACGACCAGCGAACAGGACCCGTTCGCCGATATTCGCCCCTACCACGACGACGAGGTAGCGGAGGTGCTGGTACGCCTGGAGCAGGACCGCGAGCTGCTCGACACCCTGACGCGTTTCCGCCTGCCGGGCCTGACCCAGCGCTTCCCGTGGCTGGCGCGTCAGATCGCGCGCCTGGCCATCAAGCGCGAGATGCGTGGCGTCACCGATGTGGCCAGCTTCCAGAGCCGCATCGCCAGCTACATGGCGCGCATGATCCACACCACCACCACCAGCTTCGAGACGGTGGGACTGGAACGCCTGTCGGACGACACGCCGTATCTGTTCCTGTCCAACCATCGCGATATCTCGCTGGACCCGGCCTTCGTCAACTACGCCCTCTATCGCCACGGGCGCGACACGGTGCGCATCGCCATCGGCGACAACCTGTTGCAGAAGCCCTTCGTCACCGACCTGATGCGCCTCAACAAGAGCTTCATCGTGCCGCGCTCCGCCAAAGGCAAGCGGGCGATGCTGGCTGCCTATCAGTCACTGTCGGGCTATATCCGCCACTCGCTGATCCATGACCAGCACTCCATCTGGCTGGCCCAGCGTGAAGGGCGCGCCAAGGATGGCCGTGACGGCACCGAGAGCGCCATCATCAAGATGCTGACCATGGCGGCGCGCACCGCCGACAAGACGCGTCCGTTCAGCGAGGCGATCAGCGAGCTCAACATCGTGCCGGTGTCGATCAGCTATGAGTTCGACCCCTGTGATCTGCAGAAGGCGCGTGAGCTGGCGGCCGTCGCCAATGAAGGGCGTTACGAGAAGGTGCAGTACGAGGACATCCAGTCCATCGCGGCGGGTATCAGCGGCCACAAGGGGCGCGTCAAGCTGGTGTTCGGCGAGCCGCTCAAGGGCGACTTCGCGACCCCCGAGGACGTGGTGGCCGAGGTCGATCGCCAGGTGCTCCAGCACTACACCCTCTACCCGAGCCATCAGCTGGCACTCGAGAAGCTGGCCGCCAGCCGTCCGCAGCTGCGTGAGGCGCCGCGCCTGGCCTCGGCGCTGGATGTCTCGGCGATCAGCGGCGCCGACCGCGCCACCTTCGAGAACCGCCTCGCAGAGGTACCCGCAGAGCTCAAGGACTGGTGGCTGATGCAATACGCCAACCCGATCCTCAATCGCGAAGGGCTTTCCATCGATCTCGATGAGAAGCTCGATGCCGCCGAGGCGACGGACGGCGAGAAGGTCGCGCAGTAAGACGGCGCAAGCCATATCGCCCCTGCGCTTGGCACGACCAAAACCACGAAAACGCCACCGTCAATCGACGGTGGCGTTTTCGTTGGGTAGGACTGGACAGTATTACTTGCGCCAGAAGCTGGGCGAGAACAGCACCAACACGGTCAATATCTCGAGACGCCCCATCAGCATGCCGATGCACAGCAACCACTTGGCGCTGTCCGGCAGGCTCGAGAAGTTGCCCGCCGGGCCGATGATCTCGCCCAGCCCCGGGCCGACGTTGGTGACGGCCGTGGCGGCGCCGGTCACCGCGGTGATCAGATCCAGCCCGATGAATGACAGCGCCAGCGCCAGGCCACCGATGGTGATGAAGAAGAAGAACGAGAAGGCGATCACGGCGCGCACCACCTCATCGGGCAGCGCGCGACCGTTGTAGCGCTGCGAGAAGACGCCATTGGCATGGATCAGCGAGCGCAGATGGTTGCCGAGCATGATCAGGCCGATCTGCAGACGGAAGATCTTCATGCCACCGCTGGTCGAGCCGCTGCAGCCGCCGACGAAGGTCAGATAGAAGAAGGCCACCACCGCAAAGGGCCCCCAGGCACTGTAGTCATCGCTGGCGTAGCCGGTGGTCGTCACCACCGAGATGACATTGAAGGTCACCTGGGTCAGCGCCGTGAAGATGGCCTCGCCGTTGACGACGCGATACAGCGTCAGCAAGGCGATCACCCACCCCAGCAGACGCAGGAAGCCGCGCACCTGGGCATCACGCCACAGGACACCGGCCTGATCCTGCCAGGCGCGGATGAACAGCACGAAGGGCAACGCCCCCAGCAACATGAAGGTCGACGCCATCCACAGCAGATAGGGCCGGTCGGAATAGACGCCCATCGAGCTGTCGTAATTGGCGAAACCACCGGTGGCCAGCGACGTCATGCCATGTACCAGCGCATCCAGCCAGTGCATGCCGCCGAGCCAATAACAGCCGATGGCCAGCAACGTCAGCCCGACGTAGACCAGGCCGATGGCCTTGGCCACGCCACCGGCACGCGGCAGCACCTTGTCTGACCAGTCCGAGGATTCGGTTTGGAACAGGCGCATGCCGCCGACCTTCAGAAACGGCAGGATCGCGATCGCCATCACGATGATGCCGATGCCGCCGACCCACTGCATCAGGCCGCGCCACAGCTTGAGGCCATCCGAGAGCCCTTCGATGTCTGACAGCACGGTCGAGCCGGTGGTGGTGATCGCCGACACCGATTCGAACACGGCATCGGTCACGCCCAGGTGGGTCGCCCCGAAGATCAACGGCAGGCTCGAGTAGGCCGACACCAGCACCCAGCTCAGTGTCGTCAGCACGAACATCGCGCGTGGCTTGAGCTGCAGCTCCACCTTGCGCGATACCGTCAGCATGATGGCCGCCGAGCCGAGCGTGATGCCCAGCGAGATCAGAAAGGCGCTGGCATCCGCATCCGCTTCACTGAGCAGCACCAGCAAGGGCGCCAGCATCATCAAGGCCACCACGCACAGCAGCAGGCCGAGCACCCGGATGACCGGCAACCACTCCGAGAGCGAGAGAAGGCGAACCAGCGCCTGCGAGTGCGCTCGGGTCGCCTGCCCTGCGCGCTCCCGCCTGCGCCGCCGTTTCGGCGAGCCAGCCTTCATGCCACCGACCTGTTGATGACCGTCATCATTGTGCGTCCTCAGCGTTTTACCCCATGACGCCCCGGGCGCCAGTCTCAGTGCGGCGATACCCTACACCCTCTTTCGCCGCTGTCCAGCGCCGCCACAGCGGTGACCCGCCGCAGGACATCACGCCCCGACACCTCACGTCAGGCGCCTTGTGCCACCCTGCAAGCTGCTATCCTGCCAACGACACGCGTAGCCACGCCGCCTGCTCAGTGCCAACACGCCTGAGTCCGGTTGGGCTGCCCAACCCCCGTGCGGTACACTGAGGCCCCAATATGGCAACGATGCGTTCACGGACAAGAACCTCATGCGTCTGACTGACTGGCGAGCCTGGCAGGCGAGTGCGACCCGCACCGCCCACGACAGCCGCGTAGATATCACCCCTTCCCCGCGTGCCGAGCAAGTCCCGGCCATGCAGCGTCGTCGACTCAGCCCGGTCGGCCAGGCCTGCTGCAAGCTATTGTTCGCGCTCGACCCTGACGCCGACCTGCCCATCATCCATGCCTCGCGCCATGGCGATACCGGCAAGATTCTCGCCCTGCTGGATGCCGCCACCCAGTCCGACGAAGCCCTGTCACCGGCGCGCTTCTCGCTCTCGGTGCACAATGCCGTGCTGGGGATGTACTCGATCACCGGCAAATCACGCCAGCCGCTGGAAGCCCTCGCCGCCTGCGGCCACGAATTCGAGGCGCTGATGAGCGAGGCTCTCGGCTATCTGAGCGAGCGCGAGGAGGTCATCGTGCTGTTTTCCGATATCGCCGCGCCAGAGGCCTTTCTACACCACGGTGACTACCCGGCGTGCGCCAGCGCCGTGGCCCTGCGCCTGAGCCGCCGCAGTGACGATGACAGCGCCTGGACACTGAGCGCCACGCCGGCCGACTCGCTGTCCGGCAGTGCCCCCACGCCGCTTGAGGTCATCACCTGGCTTGAGCAGGCCGGGGCCGAGACGCTTGTCTGTCGCCGCCAGCAGTGGCAGCTGAACACGGCCTCCTCCAGGCCCTCCTCCACTCCCTTCTCCAGCCCCCGGGCCGACTGATGTCGCGCGTGCTGTCGTCTGCCCTCGGACGCCTGTGGCGAGGTATCGCCACCGCCTTGAGCTTCCTGATCTTCGGACTGGGTGGACTGCTGCTGGGTGGCACATGGCCGCTGCTGGCATGGGTAGTACATCGCCCCGACAAGCGCCAGAGGCTCGCACGCCGGATCATCCATCACGCCATGCGCGGTTTCGTGGGCCTGATGCGCACCCTGGGGGTGCTCGACTATCGCCTGCATGACTGCGAGCGTCTGCAACGCCCGGGCCTACTGGTGCTGGCCAATCATCCGACGCTGATCGACGTGGTCTTCCTGCTCGCGCTGATTCCCCACGCCGACTGCGTGGTCAAGGGGCGGCTAGCGCGCAACCTCTTCACTCGCGGGCCGATTCGCGCCGCCGGCTACATCACCAACAACGAGCCGCAGGACGTGCTGGACGCCGCACGCGCGAGCCTTGCCAAGGGCAATGCCCTGATCCTGTTTCCGGAGGGCACCCGCAGCGTGCCGGGGCGGGCGCTGAAATTCCGCCGCGGCGCCGCCAACATCGCGCTGCGTACGCCCAGTGACATCACACCGGTGCTGATCGACTGCCAGCCCAGCACGCTGACCAAGGGCGAGCCCTGGTACCACATCCCGGCCCGGCGGGTGATGCTCAACATCAAGGTGCTGCCGGACATGCCACCCGAGGTCACCCAGGCTCCCGACGCGTCGCCGATGCCTCCCTCGCGTGCCGCCCGTACACTGACACGTGAGCTTGCCGACACCTTCGCCACGCAGCTGGAAAGCTTCCAGCAGGCCAACGCGGCACAGGATGGCACAGGCCAGCCCCGGGCCTCTCGGCCGCGAAAGCTGTCATGAAGAGCGCAGTGCCCGCATGATCGCCGCCATGCCATGACGGAACCTTTTTCCCTATCGCCGATCGAGAGATCGACGTCTCACCGTTCAACGACCCTGACACGCCAGAGAGGACCCTCCATGAGTGATACGCCAGCGCTGGAACTGGAACTCAAGCAACTGATCATCGATACCCTGGAGCTTGAGGACATCACCCCGGACGACATCGTCGCCGATGAGCCGCTGTTCGTGGACGGCCTGGGGCTGGACTCGATTGACGCCCTGGAACTCGGCCTCGCGCTGCAGAAGCAGTACGGCATCACCCTGGACGCCGAAGCCGAGGACACCCGCGCGCATTTCGCCAGCCTCGATGCCCTGCGTGAACTGGTGGAGACCCGTCGTGAGCGCTGATCGAGCGGCCCTCTCCCGCGAGGACATCCATGCCCATGTGCGCCGCACCCTGATCGAGCTGTTCGAGATCGATGCCGCTGACATCCATCCCGAGGCACGCCTCTATGAAGACCTCGACATCGACAGCATCGATGCGGTGGATCTGGTGGTCGAGCTCAAGAAGTTCACCGGCCGCCGCATCGACGCCAATGACTTCAAGAGCGTGCGCACCCTCGATGACATCGTGACCGCCGTCGAGCAGCTGTTGCAGCGCCAGGCATGACGTCATTGTCCTCCGCTCGAGGACGACGCCCGTCACTGGCGAGTCTGCTGCTTGGCGGGCTGGGTGTCGTGGCGGCCATATGCTGGCCGCTGCTGGTCTACGCCCTGCTCTCGCGACTGACGACAGCCCCGACGGGCGACGCGACTAGCGAACATGTCTCGCCCTGGATATGGGCACTGATCGCGCTGGGCGCCTTGCTGATCCAGCGCCTGCCCTTGCCGTGGCTACTGCGCCTGACGCTGGGGGCACTGCTGATCGTCGTCAGTGTGGTGAGCGAAGCGGAGCTGGGGCTGCGCGCCTATCCGGTGCTGGTCAATCTGGCCATGCTCAGCGTGTTCGCCACCAGCCTGTGGCGCGGCATGCCGGTGATCGAGCGCCTGGCGCGTCTCAAGGAGCCTGATCTGCCCGCCGCCGGCGTGCGTTATACCCGCAAGGTCACTCGCGTGTGGTGCGGCTTCTTCGTCTTCAATGCCAGTGTCGCCGCGGCCACGGCGCTGTATGCCGACCTGGCGACCTGGACGCTCTACAACGGCCTTTTGAGCTACGTGCTGATGGGACTGCTGTTCTGCGGCGAGTGGCTGGTACGCCTTCGCCTGCGCCGCGCCGATGACTGAGCGCACAGACCGTTGCCGGCCAACCGCCCTGTTCCCGATGAATCCGACTTTCTGAAGAGTTGTCTGACCCACATGACTGATGCCCGCCAGCCTGCCAGTCGCGCCACTGAGCAAGACGCCGCCCAGCGCGCTACCCCCCTCATACGTCAGAGCTGGCGTCAGCTTGCCCGACTCGCGCCCGAGGCGCCGGCCTGCTGGTTGGCCAGCCCCGGTCAGCCGCTGCGCGCGTTGAGCCGTGGCGAGCTGATGGCACGCGTCGATGCCTGGCATCAGTGGCTGGACAACCTGCCCGCTGCACATGCTGGCCGCCGGCCCGGCGCACGCTGGGTGCTGTTCCAGCCCACGGCGCTTGGCGCCTGCGTGCAGCTGCTGGCGCTGTGGGAGCGCGGCATGCTCGCCGTGCTGCCCGGCGACGACCGCCCGCAAACCCTGGCTCGTCTGGCCGAGAGCAGTGATGGCCAGCTGCCCGAGACCAGCCCCGCTGGCTGGCCGCCCGAGCCGCTCGACTCGGGCGCGGCGCCCGGCACACGCCCTGCGATCACGCCTGACGGCGCGCGTCTCGCGCTGGAACTCTGCACCTCCGGCTCCACCGGCGAACCGCTGCGCATCGCCAAGCGCTTCGCTCAGCTCGAGGCCGAACTGGCCGTGCATCGCGCTCTGTGGCCGCTGGTACCGGACGCTTCGGACGCTGACGCAGCGTCTGAGCCGGGCGCTGACACAGATACAGGCACAGACATCGTCAGCCTCAGCCAGGTCAGCCATCAGCATATCTACGGCCTGCTGGTCTCGCTGCTGCGCCCGCTCAGCGAAGGCGTGCCCTTCGTGAGTGACGCCTGTCATTACCCCGAGCAGCTGGTCGCTGCCATCGCACAGCTGGCCGGTCTCGGGTATCGCTGCCAGCTGATCAGCTCGCCGGCCCAGCTGGCGCGCCTGCCCCAGGCCAGTGACGAGAGCCGCGTGGCGGGCCAGGCTCAGACTCAGGTTCAGGCTCAGGTGCTGCGAGTGTTCTCTTCGGGGGCTCCGCTGCCGGCCGTGGCCGCCCGCCATGCCGAGAATTGCCTGCAGGCGCCGGTGATCGAGATCTACGGCAGCACCGAAACGGGCGGCATCGCGCATCGCCGCCAGCATGAGACACCCCACTGGACACCGCTGCCCCAGGTCGAGCTGCGCTTCTCGCCCGACTTCGCGGTGCGCTCGCCGTTTCTGGCTGAGCCGGACCAGTGGTGGCAGCAGGCCGACAACGCCGCGCCAGTGACGGCGAAGCCGCCGTCGCAAGGTGATCAGCACGCAGCGCCACGTTTCCAGCTGCTGGGGCGCAGTGACCGGCTGGTCAAGCTGGCCGGCAAGCGGGTCTCGTTGAGCGCGGTGGAGCGCTGCCTCAGCGAGCAAGCGCAGGTGCTGGAGGTACGTTGCCTGCCGATGCCCACTCGCGATCATCGCCTGGGCGCGGTGGTGGTGATGGAGGAGAGCGCACTGCCGCAGGACCACGCCAGCCGCCGCGCCCTGATCGTGCGGCTGCGCCGTGCGCTGATGCCGAGCTTCGAGCGCATCGCCCTGCCGCGCTACTGGCGCTTCGTCACGCGCCTGCCGCTGAATGCCCAGGGCAAGTTCACGGAGGACGCCGTCGCACGGCTGTTTGCCGATCTCGACGATACACGTCTGCCACGCTGGCTGGGCGAGACCTCCAGCGGCCCGCACCAGCTGACGCTGGAAGCCGAGGTGCCTGACAGCCTGATCTATCTCGAGGGCCATTTCACCGCACAGCCTGTGGTCCCCGGCGTGGTGATGCTCAAGTGGGCGCGCGATCTCGGCCGTCGCCTGCGCCTGGCGGGTGTCGGCGTGGAAGAAAGCCGTTTCCAGCGTCTCGAGCGCATCAAGTTCTCCAACCTGCTGCTGCCGGGCATGCGCTTCATGCTGGCCACGACACTGATTGCCGACAGCCACGGGCTGCGTATCGACTTTCGACTGGAATCCCGCGCAGGCCTGCATGCCAGCGGCCGCTTGCGCTACGGTGCTGAAACCGATGACAAGCCACTCAGTTCGCCACTCAGTTCGCTACCTAGTTCACCCCAGACGACACCCACACCGGAGGCGTCATGAGCCAGCCCCAGGCGCCGATGACCGGCCACACACCCTCTCCCCCCGCCAGCGAGTCGCCACTGCGCGCCTGCGTGGTGATACCGGTCTACGACCACCCCGCCACCATCGCCGGCGTGTGTGCGGGTCTGGCGCCGCTCGGGCTGCCCATCGTGCTGGTGGATGATGGCTGCAGCGCGCCCTGCGCCGAGGTGCTGGATCAGCTGGCAGCCGAGGGTCATCACCTGGTGCGGCGTGAGCGCAATGGCGGCAAGGGCGCCGCGATGCGCAGTGGCCTGCAGGCCGCCGAGCAGCTCGGCTTCACCCATGTCCTGCAGGTGGACGCCGACGGCCAGCATGACACCAGCGACCTGCCGGCCTTCCTCACCGCCATGCACAGGCGCCCCGACTGCCTGCAGATCGGCTATCCCGAGTACGATGCCAGCGTGCCACGCATCCGCTTCTATGGCCGCTACCTGACCCATATCTGGGTGTGGATCAATACCCTGTCACTGGCCATCCGCGACACCATGTGTGGCGTGCGTCTCTACCCGCTGGCCGCCACCAACCGGCTGCTGGCGCGGCATGACTGTGGTGATCGCATGGCCTTCGACACCGAGGTGCTGGTGCGCTGGTACTGGGGCGGTGGCGAGGTCGCCAATCTGCCAGTCCGCGTGAGCTATCCCACCGATGGCGTCAGCCATTTCCGCCACGGGCACGACAATCTGCTGATCACCGCGATGCATGCGCGGCTGTTTCTCGGCATGCTGCCGCGCTCGCCGAGACTTGCCTGGCGCACGCTGTCGGGACGCAATGGCAAGACAACATCCACTCATGTCAGTCGCCCCTCGCAGCCTGACGACGCGAAGGGGAAACACGAATGACCCATTGGGCACGCCTGTCGGAAACCGGCTCTACCACTGGCATGCGCCTGATGGTGACGATTCGTCGACGCCTCGGTGCCTGGCCGTTTCGCATCGCGCTGTTTCCGGTGCTGGTGTGGTACTTCCTGCTGCGCGGGGTGGCGCGCCGGGCCTCCTTCGACTTCCTGAAGCGCCTTGAACCAGAGCTTGGCGGCGTGCGCCTGTGGACAAGAAGCTTTGCCCACTTCATGCAGTTCGGTGAGGCGATCATGGACAAGGTCTCGGCCTGGAGCGGCGAGATCCCGCTGTCCTCGCTGACCGGCACCGGCCCGGAAGACCTGCGCGACGCCGCGCTGCGGGGCGAGGGCGGCATCATCCTCGTCGCCCACCACGGCAATCTGGATGTGATCAATGCCATCGGTGAGCGCCACGACATCGACCTGTGCGCGCTGGTACACACGCGCCATGCCGAGAAGTTCAATCAACTGCTGGAGCAGGCCACCGGCCGCAAGCCGCCGCAGATGATCGAGGTCAGCGAGATCACGCCTGCCACCGCCATGGCGCTGGGCGATCGCGTCAATCGCGGCGGCTTCGTGGTCATCGCCGCCGACCGCGTGCCGATTCCGCCCACCGCCGACGATGGCAAGGCAGATGCCAACTCGGTCGAAGCCAACATGGCAGAAGGCAGCCGACCCGCGTCGCCGGCCAGTGCCGCGGCCTCACCGCGCGTGCTGCACTGTGACTTCATCGATCAGCCCGCGCCCTTCCCGCAGGGGCCCTTCATGCTGGCCGCGCTGTTGCGCTGTCATGTCTATACCCTGAGCTGCATTCGCGAACAGGGCGGGGCCAATCCGCGTTTCCGGGTCGACTTCGCGCCCTTCGATGACAGCCGCGCCGTCAAGCGCAGCGGTCGCGAGGCGTGGATCCAGCAGGCCATGCAGCGCCACGCCCGTCATCTGGAAGCGCGCGTGAAGCGCCATCCGCTGCAGTGGTTCAACTTCTTCGATTTCTGGCATCAGGCGCCAGACAGCACGTCGAATCCAGACAGCTCGTCGGCTCCGAAACAGGGCGCCTGATCCGCGCCGGGCCTGCGACAACGCTGCCTCGCGCCCGGCTACGCTGCCTGCACCCTATTCGGCCTTCACGTTCAGCGCTTTGTCACGCTTCTCTACTTCGCCAGGTACCTCGTCATGTCACAGCCCGCCACCTCTTCCTCCGCCCTGATTCTCGACGGCAGTGATATCACCCTCGAGCAGTTGATCGATGTCGCCGAAGGCCGCCGTGAGGTGCGCCTGACCTCGGATGCCGCCTTCCGCGCCCGTATCGAGGCCGGCCCGGCCCTGCTGGAACGCCTGCTGGAAGAGGAAGGCGTGGTCTACGGTGTCACCACCGGTTACGGCGATTCCGTGACGCGAGCCGTGCAGGGGGCAGAGGACCTCGAAGCCCTGCCGCGCCACCTCTACACCTTCCACGGCTGTGGCATGGGCGCGGACCTGGATGTGGTCAGCAGTCGCGCGGTGGTGATGGTACGCCTCGTCTCGCTGTGCCGGGGTGTCTCCGGGGTCAGCATGGCGCTGCTGGAGCGCCTAGTATGGCTGCTCAATCACGACATCCTGCCGCGCATTCCCGAGGAAGGCTCGGTGGGCGCCAGCGGCGATCTCACCCCGCTGTCCTATGTGGTCGCCGTGCTGTGTGGCGAGCGTGAGGTGTGGGTGCGCCCCGGCGCAGGCCAGCCCCACGCGCTGCGCCCGACGGCGGAGGTCTTCGCGGCACACGGCCTGACGCCCTATGTGCTGCGCCCCAAGGAAGGTCTGGCGCTGATGAACGGCACCGCCGTGATGACGGCCCTCGCCGCGCTGGCCTACGGCCGCACCACCTACCTCAGCCGCCTGAGCGCACGCATCACCGCGCTCAGCGTGCAGGCGCTGGAGGGCAACCCCTATCACTTCGATGCCGACCTGTTCGCCGCCAAACCGCATCCCGGCCAGGCCCGCGTGGCCCAGTGGCTGCGCGATGATCTGGCCCACCCGGCGGCGCCGGAAGTGGATGCCACGCCGATCAACTCGCCGCGCCTGCAGGACCGCTACTCGACGCGCTGCGCGCCCCACGTCATCGGCGTGGTCGAGGACAGCCTGCACTGGTGGCGCAGCTTCCTGGAGACCGAGCTCAACAGCGCCAACGACAATCCACTGATCGATGTCGAGGCGGGCAAGATTCTCCACGGCGGCCACTTCTACGGCGGCCATGTGGCGATGGTGATGGACAGCCTCAAGACGGCGGTCGCCAACCTGGCCGACCTGCTCGACCGCCAGCTGGCCCTGCTGGTCGATAGCCGCTACAACCGTGGCCTGCCCAGTAACCTCAGCGGTGCCACGCCTGAGCGCGCGCCGCTCAATCACGGCTACAAGGCGGTGCAGATCGGCGCCTCGGCCTGGACGGCGGAAGCTCTCAAGCTGACCATGCCCGCCAGCGTCTTCTCGCGTTCCACCGAGTGCCACAATCAGGACAAGGTCAGCATGGGCACCATCGCCGCGCGGGATGCGCTGCGCGTGCTGACATTAGTGGAACAGGTCGCCGCCGCCACCCTACACGCCGCCGTGCAGGGCAGCGAGCAGCGCGCCGACATCACGGGCCAGGCTGCCACGCCGCCCAGGCTGGCCGCCTTCACCCGCGAGCTGCGTGAAGACATCGCGCCCCTCGAGGAAGATCGCGCTCTGGAAGCCGACCTGCGCCTGCTGTGCGCGCGCATCCGTGAGCGCCATTGGACCCTGAGCGCTGGCGAGGCCAACGCATGAGTGAGCGGACAGCCTTGAGCGAGGCAGCATTGAACGAGAGACAAGCCATGAATCAGCCCACAGATACCCCGATGCCGACCGCCACGGTAGAGATGGAAGTGCCCTTCCACGACGTCGACATGATGGAAGTCGCCTGGCACGGCCATTACGTGCGCTATCTCGAGATCGCCCGCTGCAAGCTGCTCGACATGCTCGACTACAACTATCCGCAGATGCGTGAGTCGGGCTACGCCTGGCCGGTGATCGACCTGCGCCTGCGCTATGCCGGTCCGGCGCGCTTCGGTCAGCGCATCACCGTCACCGCGCGGCTGCGCGAGTGGGAAAACCGCCTCAAGCTCGACTACGTGATCCGCGATGTCGAGAGCGGCAAGCGCCTGACCCGTGGCTACAGCGTGCAGGTCGCCGTCGGGTTGGAGGATGGCGAGATGCTGCTGGCCTCACCCGCCGCGCTCAGCGAGCGGCTGGCGAAGTGGCAGGCCGAACAGACACTGATACACGCCAACGATTCACCTGACCCCCCTTCCGATACCCGAGGAACGCCGCGATGACGTCACGCCTTGCCATTGTCGCCACTGCCCTGCTGATCGGAGCGACCTCGCTGGCCCAGGCCGCCGAATTCGACACCCGTGCCCTGACCCAACAGCTGGCGCGCACCGCGCCTGCCTGCGGTGATTTCCAGCAGACACGCTGGCTCGAGGATGTCGGTGCAGAGCTCGAGAGCCGGGGTCATTTCCGTCTGATCGGTGACCCGAACGCGCCTGAGGGCCTGGTGTGGGAAACCACTTCGCCGATTGAAGACCGTCTCGAGATGCGCCCCGATGCCAGCCAAGGCCCGAATGGCGAACCGCTGCCGGCCGACCAACAGGCGATGGCGGAGCTGCTGATCAGCTTCTTCCACGGCGACTGGCAGGCGCTGGAGGAGCACTTCTCCCTCACGTTGATGGGCACGCCGGATGACTGGCAGGCCAGCCTGACGCCCAACGATGCCCGGCTGGCCGAGGCCATCGAGCGCCTCGAGATCGACGGTGGCAGCTGGCTGGAACACGTGAATCTCGCCAGCGGCGACGGTGATCGCCTTGAGCTGACCCTCACCGCCGACGGTCACTGCGAGCGATGACATCACCCAGTCATGAGCCGCGCAAGGGGCTGGATCGCGCCGTCTGGCGCTGGCTGTGGGCCGCCGCCCTACTGTTGTGCGCCCTGCTGCTGGCCGCGAAACTCGCCCCGCAGAGCCCATGGCGAGGGGCGATCGACACTCGCATCACCGCCATGCTGCCGAAGCAGGAACGCAGCCCGCTGGCGTCGCGCGCCGAATCGCTGGATGACACCGCCAACCGGCTGGTGATTCTGGTCGGCAGTCGCGACGCCAGCGCCGCCGCACGCAAGCAGCGTGACGCTGCAGCCCAGGCGCTGCGTCAGGCGCTCGCGCCCATCGCGAGGCTGGATGACGGCAAGAGCCTCGAAAGCCTGCGCCTGCCGGCAGAGATCCAGCCGGCCCTGATCGCCCCGTCGCTTGCCGGCCTGAGTGACGATGACTGGCAGGCGCGCGCGCTCAGGCAACTGTTCCAGCCCGGCGGCCAGCGTGACCTGATCCGTGATCCCTTCGGGCTGGCCAATGCCTGGCAGAGCTGGCTGACGCCCGACAACCTGTCGCTGTCCGGTGGCCAGCTGTTGCTGCGCTCGCCGGCGTCAGGCGGTGACCAACCCGGCAACGGCTATCGCCTGATCAGCGCCACCCTGACGGGCAGCGCCTACGCAATGGGTGACCAGCAGGCGCTGGAGCAGGCCGTGGATGGCGTGAAGGCCGACTATCCCGACATCCGGCTGCTGCGCTCCGGGCTGGTCTTCCATGCCAGCAACGGCGCGCGGCAGGCCAAGCAGGAGATGTCGACCATCGGGCTCGGCTCGCTGATCGGCGTGCTGCTGTTGCTGTGGGCGGTGTTCCGCACCCCACGGCGGCTGCCGTTGCTGCTGGTACCGGTGGCCACCGGCGTGCTGTTCGCGCTGCCGCTGACCTGGTGGGCCTTCGGCAGCCTGCATGTGCTGACGCTGGCCTTCGGCGCCAGCCTGATCGGCATCTCCATCGATTATGTGCTGCATCTGGAATGCATGCGCCGTCTGGCGACGCATGGCCGTGGCGGGCTCGCCGCGCTGTGGCCGGGCCTGACGCTGGGGCTGTGCTCCAGTCTCGCCGCCTATCTGGCCATCACCCTGACCCCGATGCCCGGCTTGCGTCAGATGGGCATGTTCGCGGCGCTCGGCCTGATCGGTGCCTGGCTGAGCGTGCGCCTGTGGCTGCCGCAACTGCCACTGCCGGCCCAGGCCACCCGCGTGGATTCCCCCGCCGCCCGCGCCGCAGGACGTCTGGCGCGCGCCATCCCCGGCAAGCGCAGCTGGCAGGCACTGGCGCTGCTGCTGCTAGTTGCGCTGGCCAGCCTCTTCGGACTGCGCAGCGATGACCGTCTCACTCAGCTCAATCCCTCACCTGCGTCGCTGATCAATGAGCAACGCGAGGTCCAGCGCCTGCTCGCCGAACCGGACGGCCTGCGCTACCTGATCGTGCAGGCCGAGACCGACGCCGCCCTGCTCACGCGCCTGCATGCCCTAGAAAGCACCTTCCAGCGACTGAGTGCTCAACAGCAGCTGGGCCACTGGGCGAGCCTCGCTCAGCAACTGCCGACACTTGTACAGCAGCAGGCCAACCTCGGCGCCATGCGTGAACGTACCCGCACCCTGCTGCCCCAGGTGCTGCGCACCGCAGGCCTGCCGCCCGAGCTGGTCACACGTGCCGAGCAGGCCATCGCAGACGCCCACCCGCTGCGCCCGGCCGATTGGGTCGCGCTGCCCGCCGGTGAGATGGGCCAGCGACTGTGGCTCGACTCGCGCAGCGCCGCCATCGGCATCGTGCGCTTCGGCGATGTCACGGCCGAGGGCAGCGCAGCGCTTGCACGCCTCGCCGCGAATGACGACAGCCTCGAGTATGTCGATCAGGTCGCCAGGCTCTCGACGACGCTGGGCAGGATTCGCAGCGAGATGGCCTGGCTGGTCGGCGGCGCAGTAATCCTGATCAGCCTGCTGCTGGCGCTGCGCTATCGCCGCAGTACCTGGCGGGCGCTGTTGCCACCGCTGGGCGGACTGGTACTGACATTGGCAGCCCTGACGCTGGCAGGCGTCGGCCTCAACCTCTTCCACCTGCTGGGCCTATTGCTGGTACTGGGGATTGGCCTGGATGCGGGCATCTTCTGTGCCGAGCATCCGGCGCGCAGCGCAGAAAAAAGCAGTGCGGGCATCTTCTGTGCCGAGCATCCGGCGCGCAGCGCAGAAAAAAGCAGTGCGGGCATCTTCTGTGCCGAGCATCCGGCGCGCAGCGCAGAAAAAGACAGGATCGGAGACACCGCCAGCCGTGCATCGCAGGCCAGCCTGCTGGCGATTTCGCTGTCGTGCGCCTCCAGCCTGCTAGCCTTTGGGTTGTTGAGCTTCAGTCAGACACCGGCGCTGGCGGCACTGGGGCTGGCCTGCCTGCTGGGGCTGAGCGCTACCTGGTGTCTGGTGCCCTTCGCGCGCAGTTGATTCGGGCCATAAGCGAGAGGCAAGCAAGCCGCAGGAAACGCAGCGCAACATCAACACATAACGACAACGACGACAGGGGACGATGCCATGGAATCGGCAGATCGCAGCGACAACCCACCACGCAAGGAAGTCATCATCATCGGCGCCGGGCCCGCCGGTGCGGCGGCGGCGGCGTGGCTGGCACGCGCGGGCCATGCGGTGCGCGTACTGGAGCGCAGCCACTTCCCGCGCTTCTCCATCGGCGAGAGCCTGCTGCCGCGTTGCATGCAGCATCTGGAGGCCTGCGGCCTGCTGGAGGCCGCAGCCGCCGGTGGCTATCAGCGCAAGACCGGTGCGGCCTTCACCCGCCGCGGCGAGCATCGCGTGATCGACTTTCGCGACAAGTTCACTGACGGCCCCGCCATCACCTGGCAGGTGGAGCGCGCCGACTTCGATCAGCGCTTGATCGAGGGCGCACGGGCGGCAGGGGCCGAGGTCGAATTCGGCGTCACGGTCACGGGCTTCACTCCCGCTCGCCCCGCGCAGAGCGATGCCAGCAGCCAGGCCCAGGGGCCACGCCTCACGCTGGAAGGTGGCCGCGAGCTTGAGGCCGCCTTCGTGCTGGATGCCAGCGGCTATGGCCGCGTGCTGGCGCGCCTCGAATCCCTTGAGCGTGACCCGCGCCTGGAGCCGCGCATGGCGCTGTTCGGCCATGTCCACGATGGCATCGCCGACCTTGCGCCACCCGCCGAGAACTATCGCCGCGACAATATCCTGATCGCCTCGCACCCGGTGCATCCCGATGTCTGGTACTGGCTGATTCCCTTCGCCAATGGCCGCGCCTCGCTGGGCGTGGTCGGCCCGCGCGAGCTGATCGAGCCTGCCGCCGGGGACGATACGCAGTCACGCCTGTGGCAGTGGGTGATGGAAGAACCGCGCCTGGCGGAGCTGCTGCGCGATGCTCGGCCGGCCAACGCCGTGCAGTCACTGGGCGGTTACAGCGCCGATGTCAGTCGCCTGCATGGCCCGGGCTATGCGCTGCTCGGCAATGCCGGCGAGTTTCTGGACCCGGTGTTCTCCTCCGGCGTGACCATCGCACTGGAATCGGCACTGCGTGCCGCGCCGTTGGTCGAACGCGAGCTGACCGCCGAGCATGCCGCCCAGCGCCCCGACTGGGCCAGCGAATACGAGCAGCCGCTGCGCCGTGGCATCGAGGTGTTCCGCGAATTCGTCACCGCCTGGTACGACAGCCGCCTGACCGACATCATCTATCATCCCGAGCCGCATGCGCGGATTCGCCAGATGATCAGCGCGGTGCTCGCCGGTTACGCCTGGGACACGGCCAACCCCTTCGTCAGTGCCAGTCGCCGCCGCCTGACGGCCCTTGCCAGGCTGACCGCGCCCGAGCAGGCACTCGCGCCAGACGCGGTGCGGGAAAGCGACTCGCTCGCTGGCCTCAGCGCCTTCGGCCGCGCAGCAAGCGTCGGCGAGAACAGGTAAAGTAGCGTCATGAAAAACATGTCTTTCGCCTCTCACGTTGTTTCCACAAGGCTGCGCTCAGTCGGGCTGCGCTCTACTGGGCTGAGCAGCCGCCTCGGGCTGGCCAGCCTTACCGTGGCCGCCACGCTGCTGTTGAGCGGCTGCAGCCTGCTCGCCCCAAAGCCGCTGGAGGCTGCCAGCCCGATGCCGGCGCTGGCGAATCTCGAGCAGACCAGCACCCAACGTCTGATTCTGCGTGTGGCGCGTATAGAGAGTGATGACAGCGCACAGCGTGCAGTCGATGGCGAGGGTGCGCAGGAGCACAACCTGCCGCCTCTCATCGGCGTACTGCGCCAATCGCCCGAGGCCATGCGACTGGTCATGCTCAGCGTGCAGGGCCAACGTCTGTTGACGCTGGTGCATGACGCCGATAGCAGCCGTTTCGAGAAGGCACGCCCCGAGGTGCTCGAGAAGCTGCCCTTCAGCGCCGACTGGCTGGCGCGGCGTATCGCCTGGGTGCACTGGCCGCAGGCCGCGATCGATTCATCCTTTGCGAACACAGGCTGGCAGCTGGTACAACGCGGCGACTGGCAGCAACGTCGCCAGCCCGCGCAGCGCATCATCACGCAAGAGGGTGTGACCATCGCCGAACTGAGCCGCGATACCAGCGGCCGCGTGACGCTGCGCGACCCGGCAGCCGACATGCAGCTGACGCTGGAACCGCTGGCAGCGCCCAGCACACAGAACGCCCCTGACGACTCACCGGAAGCTCCCGCGCATGACTGAATCTGTTGCAACCGTGGACACTGCTACCACGAAGGGCCACGACACTGGCAACGCCTGTCGCCTGTCACGCCCCGGCATCGTCTGCCCGCTGGGCGCAGACCACGGCCTGATCAGCAGTGCGCTGTTCAGCGCCAGCCGCGGCCTGCGTATCAGCGATGACTTCAGCCCCGGCACACCGCTGTCACTGGGGCGCGTCACCGCACGGCTGGTGGATGACAGCGACTGGCCGGCCCCGCTGCGCTCACGCAACAACCGCCTGCTGGCCACCGCGCTTGAGCAGCTGGCACCGGAGCTTGAGGCCCTCAGGCGCCAGGGCATCGCGCCGGAGCGCATCGGCGTGGTGCTCGGAACCAGCACCTCAGGTGTCGGTGAGACCGAGCAGATGATGCCGGCCTATCGCGCCGGTATCGCCGCCGGCAAGGCGAGTGGCGAGAGCTGGCCGCCGGACTTCGAATACGGCCGCCAGGAGCTGGGCGCCCCCGCCAGCTGTGTCGCCTGGCTGAGCGGCGCACGCGGGCCGGTCTACACCCTCTCCACCGCCTGCACCTCCAGCGCCAAGGCCCTGGCCAGTGCGCGCCGTCTGCTGGCCTCCGGCCAGTGTGATGCGGTGATCGCCGGTGGCGCCGACAGCCTGTGCCACATGACGGTGAAGGGCTTCATGAGTCTGGAGGCCGTCAGTCGTCAGCCCTGCCTGCCGCTGGGGGCCGAGCGCGATGGCATCAACCTGGGTGAGGCCGCCGCGTTGTTCGTGGTCACGCGCGAGCGTGGCGGCGTGCAGCTCACCGGGGTCGGCGAATCCAGCGATGCCCACCACATCTCCGCCCCCTGCCCCGAAGGCAACGGTGCCGAGGCCGCCATGCGCGGTGCGCTCACCAATGCCGGGCGCACCCCGAGCGAGATCAACTACATCAACCTGCACGGCACCGCCACGCCGCTGAATGATGCGATGGAAAGCCTCGCCATCAGCCGCCTGTTCGGTACAGATGCCGCTTCGGGTACTGACGAGCCCCATCTGCCTGCCGTCAGCTCCACCAAGGCGCTGACCGGCCATACGCTGGGCGCCTGCGGGGCACTGGAAGCCGCCTTCTGCTGGCTGACGCTGGAACATGGCCGCCTGCCGCCGCATGCCACGCCGCAAAAGGCACTGGACCCGACATTGCCCGAGCTCAATGTCGTCACGCGTGACCGCCCCGAGACCCCGCCGCTCAGAGTGATGAGCAACGCCTTCGCCTTCGGCGGCAACAACATCTCGCTGCTGTTCGAGCGCCACCCCCAGCCAGCGGACAGCCCGGGAGGTGAGGCATGAGTGACAGTCCTGCGATGCTGCCGGCATTCCCCTGCGCCATCGCCGACTACGTGCCCCACGAGCACGGCATGTGCCTGCTGGATCGCATCCTGCATTGGGATACCACGAGCCTGAGTGCGGATGTGGTGCCTCAGGCGAGTGATGTCTTTGCCGAACGCGGCCCGGCCGAACGCGGCCCGGCCGATCGCGGCCCGGCCGAGCGCAGTCCGAACGCTGACGCCGAGCAGCAGTTCGTGATTCCGGCGTTCGTGGGGCTTGAATGGATGGCGCAGGCCATCGCGGCCTGGTCGGGGGTCGAGGCAGCCCTGGCCCGTCAGGCACCGCGGGTCGGCTTTCTGCTCGGTACGCGCCGCTACCACTGCAACGTGGCGCATTTCGCCTGCCGGCAGCGCTGGAAAATCCACGTTCGGCTGGATTATCGTGCTGCCAACGGACTGGGCGCGTTCACGGCCCACATACAGGATGAGCAAGACAGGGAAGTCGCCTCCTGCGTGATCAACGTCTTCGAACCGCCCGCGGGTGGGACGACGGACGACTCGCAGTCATCACAGACTCCCCGGGACACCGGTGGCAATGAATCGTAAGGAAAGACCGATGTCCGAGCACTCAGTCCCCACAAGCTCTATCCACACAAGCCCTGCTGACGACGCTCCCGATGCTGACACCCGCCCTCCCCGCGAGTGGATTCTGGTCACCGGCTCCAGCCGTGGCATCGGCCGCGCCATCGCGCTGCGACTGGCCCGCGAAGGCTACAACCTGGTGCTGCATTGTCGCTCGCGCCGTGACGCCGCCGAGGAGGTCGCGCGGGAGATCAGCGCCCTGGGCGGCGAATCGCGCATCCTGAGTTTCGATGTCGCCGACCGAGACGCCGCGCGCAGCGCGCTGGAAGCCGATATCGAGGCCCACGGCTGCTACTACGGAGTGGTCTGCAATGCCGGTATCCATGCCGACAACGCCTTCCCGGCGCTCACCGATGACGACTGGGACAGCGTCATCCGCACCAACCTCGATGGTTTCTACAACGTCATCAAGCCGCTCAGCATGCCGCTGGTGCGCCGCCGCAAGCCGGGGCGCATCATCGTGATGTCCTCGGTGTCGGGCATGATGGGCAATCGCGGTCAGGTCAACTATTCCGCCGCCAAGGCGGGGTTGATCGGCGCGGTCAAGGCGCTGGCGGTGGAGCTGGCCAAGCGCCGCATCACCGTCAATGCCGTCGCACCCGGCGTCATCACCACCGAGATGACCGAAGGCGTCGAGATGGAAGAGGCGCTGAAGATGATTCCCATGCGCCGCGCGGGAGAAGCCGAGGAAGTCGCCGCCACCGTGGCCTTCCTGTGCTCGAAGGACGCCGGCTACATCACCCGCCAGACCATCGCGGTGAACGGGGGGATGTTCTGATGACGGCTTCCTCTCACGCGTTGCGCGGCAGACGTGTCGTGGTCACCGGCATGCATGGTTTCTCGCCCATCGGCAATGACTGGCCGACCCTGCGCGCCAATCTGGCCGCCGGACGCACCGGCATCCGCTATATCGAGGACTGGGACAAGTACGACGGCCTCAACACCCGCCTCGGCGCGCCGGTCAACGATTTCGAGCTACCCAAGCACTACAACCGCCGCGCGCTGCGCAGCATGGGGCGTGTGGCGCAGCTGGCGACCCGCTCCAGCGAACTGGCGCTGGAAGCGGCCGGCCTGAGTGACAGCCCGCTCAAGGACAGCGGCCAGATGGGCATCGCCTACGGTGCCTCGGCCGGTGAGCCGGATGCGGTGGCGGACTTCGGCAACATGCTGATCAATCACTCCACCGATGGCCTCAATGCCAATTCCTATATCCGCATGATGGCGCACACCGCGCCGGTCAACATCGGCGTCTTCCTCGGCATCAAGGGGCGGATCCACACCACCTCCAGCGCCTGCACCTCCGGCAGTCAGGGCATCGGTTACGCCTATGAGGCGATCCGCTTCGGCCGCCAGACCGCGATGGTCGCCGGTGGCTGCGAGGAGCTGTCCGCCGCCGACGCCGCCGTGTTCGACACCCTGTTTGCCACCAGTACCTGCAATGACCAGCCGGACCGCTCACCGCGGCCCTTCGATGCCCAGCGTGATGGCCTGGTGATCGGCGAGGGCGCCGGTACGCTGATTCTGGAAGAGCTGGAGCACGCCCTGGCACGTGGCGCGACCATCCATGCCGAGATTCTCGGCTTCGGCACCAACTCCGATGGCCGTCACGTCACCCAGCCGGATGCCAGCATGATGGAAGCCGCGATGCGCATGGCGCTGGAGGATGCCGGTGTCGAGGCCTCACAGATCGGCTATGTCAGCGCGCATGGCACCGCTACCGAGCGCGGTGATATCGCCGAGAGCCATGCCACCCATGCGGTGTTCGGCGAGCACATGCCGATCAGCGCCTTCAAGAGCTTCACCGGCCATACCCTGGGGGCCTGTGGCGCGCTGGAGGCCTGGGTCGCCATCGAGATGATGCGCGAGGGCTGGTTCCACGGCACCGCCAATCTCGAGGACATCGACCCGCGCTGCGCACCGCTCGACTACCTCACCGGCGCAGGCCGCGAGATCGCGACGGACACCGTGATGAGCAACAACTTCGCCTTCGGTGGCATCAATACCTCGCTGATTCTGCGTCGCTGGCAAGACTGACCCGCAGAGCGAGCCAACTGGCGCACGACTGTCGCCACCAGACGACTTTGCAGCGGGTCAGTTCTGGCGCAAGATACGCGCCCGCTGCATGGTCTATGGTGTGATTGGCTCACGCCTCTGGCTGTTTGACGGCGATATTCGCTGGCGTCGCGCCAGTCAATCACACGGTAAGGAGAGGTTTCACATGGTGTCATCCGTTGCTCAGTCATTCTCTTGGATGTTGCGTGCCGCGCGCTCTGCACGTGGCATGGCAATGGCCACCGCCCTGGTGACCGGCTCTGCCAGCCTGCTGGCCTCCATGCCGGCAGAGGCGCGGGACACGCAGCACTTCATGCCGATCATGCCGGTGATGGCCAGCACCGCGGCCAGTCAGCGGCTGGGCAAGGACGTGGCCTTCTTCTTCGGTGACAAGCAGCCCTACGAGCGCATCGAGAAGCGTGGCTGGGCGCGGGTGAATCCGAAGACCAACGCGTCCAACAAGAGCGATGCGGAGGCCTGTCGCTGGGTGTTCCTGTCGGCGCTGCGCGAGTTGCAGAAGAAGGCGCGTGAGTATGGTGCCAATGCGGTGATCAACATTCGCAGCGACTATGACAACGTGCCCTACTCCAGCAGCGAGAAGTACGAGTGCCATGCGGGCAATATCGTCGCGGGTGTGGCGCTGCGCGGGGATCTGGTGATCCTGCATCCGAAGAACTGATTCCTCGATATGGCGGTCAGGCAAGGCAGTGGCGTGAGCGGGTCAAGTGAGCCGGTTGAGGAAGACGTGGCAGGCACGTCTGCGAGGCGCCCGACCGATCACCCCGTCTATCGCTGCGTGGTGCTGGGGCATGGTGCAGCGGATGGCTCCGCTTCACCGGGCACGGGCTCGCTGAACACTGACTCGCTGAGCACTGATTCGATGAGCAGTGTTTCGCCAAGCGTTAAACCGCTGAGTGCCGAGCTGCCAAGCACCGAGCCGCTGATTTCGCATGATCCCCACGCCCTCGCCGCTTGCCTGGTATCTGCAACTGACGGCGCTGCCTGCGCCTTGCTGAATCTCTGCTCTGCATCATCCTCTCGGCCAGCCAGTCTGTGGCTGGCCGAGGCCTGTGTACTGCCAGCCTCCTGTGCTGATCTGGCGGATTCCTCTGCCAGCTCCTCGGCTGAGGCTTCCCGCCGTCACACGATCCACGCTCAGCATGCGGATGTGGATAACGCGGACACCCCCGTGTCATCTGCCAAGGCCCGCCGTCGCCAGCAACGTGAAGCCGAATCGCACCTCGCTCGCCTGCTGCTCGGTGAACTCGCCGCTGCACAAGGCATTGCGCTGCCACTGACCGACTGGTCATCGCGTGGCCAGGCGCCCCACCATCCTGCACTACCGGCAGGCTTCCATGTCTCCATCGCCCACCGCCACGGCCATGTGCTCGTCGGCCTCGCCACCCTCCCGCTCGGGCTGGACCTCGAATACCGCAACCCCCGCCACGCCCACGACCTCGACGCCCGCATCGCCATGCTGCCTGCAGACGCACGCGAACGTCTCGCCGAGATATCACACCTCAGCGAGACAGAACGATTGGATGGGTTTTATCGGGAATGGGTGAGATATGAGGCTAGGATTAAGTTAAAAAAATACATAGACCACATATCTACGGCATAACCATAATATTCCTTATAATTCAACCCTCTATATCTATGATATCAGTAGAAACATTAATTCTACGAGCAACATCTTCAATAAGATCCTCTCTATTAGTATACTCTGTGTTATCAATCAACTCTGGATAATCTTTAATCTCATTACCATCTTCATCCTCAGAAATGACAGTAAGACACCTAACAATTCCCGACATATATTCAGGCACATTATCATCGAGAGTAACTGCAACACGAGCAATAGACATAAATCACCTCTTAAGTATCAAAGAACACAGACAATATTTAACCATTGTTGCAAAGATGTCAACTACCTAAAAGCCTAAATCTAACTAAGATTTTATCAAGTCACAAATTTTCTATAGAGGCATAAAATAAAATACCTGTTTTTTATACTTTTGTCGTAACAAAGAAGGTTTTAGATTGAGTTACAAGCCATTACAGCTAATAAACCCAAGATAGCTGAAGATATGAACGCTTCACACCATCCTTATCTTTATCCCAGAACCGAGCAAGAGAAAGTCGAATAAACATGCCAGCATTAATAGTAGCAGGCAGCTGCTCTATAGGCTTAGTTCCTACATACTTAACCCTGTAAACATCGTAAAATTCAGTCCATATGAAATAATCACCATCCTTATGCAAATCACGATCCAAGCTAGCTATCATAACACTATAAGTAGGCCTGTTATCTATCTCAACAAATGCTGACCTTTCCCAAACCAGCTTGCCATCGAATAAATCCGAGGGATTTAAATCTTTATAAGCAAGGCTATCGATTAAAGTATTGAAAGTCCGTTCAAAACGTTCATTCTCAAATACGCTGCCCTCATAAGCTGCCTCAATAACGATTACATCTTCAACATGAGGATAAGCTAATGAACGTTTGAATTTATACTTTCCACTATATATATCGCCAACCCTATATGGTGCATGGGACATCAAGTTTTGACCATTTTCATCAAAGAGCCTAATCATATTATTATTATTTGTATCATAAGCGCCTACACATACCCCACCGGCCATGGTAGTACGTGCCAATATCACAATTTCTTCAGTAACAACTTCCATATTATCACCTATACGATTTTGCGGAATACTTTATCGGTGAATCACCTAAAAAAAGATCATTACCATTTTTATTGACAATATCGTTCATCACTTTTGCTTGAGCTATTAATTCGCCACGTGCATCAATATGGTTCATTTCAAGTCCTATGTGATATAACTCACTCCCGATAAGTTTTGAACGATGACAATCACATGGATCTAGCTCACTACACATACATGCAATATTGATCTTTTGATCATTCGCAGAAACAAGCCTTGACAAACCATTGCGGAAAAAAATCTTATTAGCTAATATCGTATAATCAACGTAACCTAACTTTGTATAGCATTGGTCATCCTTTGGAAGCCCTCCCAAAGTATCACCCATAAAAACATATCCTACCCCCTCTGCTTTCAGTGATGACCTCAAAGACTCCATATTAAATTGAGGATGGTATTTTGATCCTGGCTTAGTTCTAACATCAACAACATATTGAATCTTATATTTCACAATAAGCTTTAAAAACTCATTAATACTCCTAGAGCCATGGCCAATACTATATACACTACAGACTTGGTCGTTATTCATATCAGCTCCAAGAATGCTACTATAAAATAATATAGCCCACTAAAAATCTAGCGGGCTTAAAAAGCATACTTCTAGTTACTTAACCGCAGCGACCACGGTAATTTCACACAGCAGTTCTGGGCTGGCCATGGCGGCTTGTACGCAGGCGCGGGCGGGGGCGTGGCCTTGTGGCACCCAGGTGTCCCAGATGTCATTGAAGGGTTTGAAGTCGTCCATTGTCTTGAGATAGACGGTGGCGGAGAGCAGGTGCTCGCGGTCGGTGCCGACTTCTTCCAGCAACGCATCGACACGCGCCAGCATGCTGTTGGCCTGGTCAGTGATATTCCCGAAGCGGTGGTCCGGCCCGGCGACCTGGCCACACAGGTAGATGGTGTTGTTGTGGATCACGGCGCGGCTCATGCGTGCCTTGGTGTCGTGACGTTGGATATCGCTCATGGAGAGTGTCCTTGTACCGTTCTTCTTGGAGTGGTGAAAGACGCGCCTGCGTAAGGGAAGGCCCCGCAGCGGCATGGCGCGCAATGAGGATAGGCGGCCATCAGCGTTCCAGATTCCGGCGGGCGACGCAACGCGACCTGCGGGGTATTTTCAAGTCGTCGAGAGGGTTTCTGCCTTGCGTACCTGTAGCCACTCCCCAAGGGGCAGAAATGAAGACGCCGCGCCGTCCCGACATGATACGGGAAGGCGCGGCGTTCTCATTGCCCGGCAGGGCGTGGGCTGAACGATGCTAGCGCAGGATCAGCAGCGGCATCGTGGCGTTGCGAATCATCTCGGTAGTGGTGCTGCCGACCAGCAACTGACGGATGCGCGAGTGGCCGTAGGCGCCCATCACCAGCATGTCGATGGCGTGCTGTCGGGCATATTCGCGCAGGCAGGCTTCTACCTCCCCCGCCTTGAAGCTGGCCTGCACGCTGAAACCTGCCGCGGTGAGAGTGTCGCGCGCGGCGTCCAGCGGTGCCTGATGCTCCACCGTTTCCGCGCCGACCATCACCAGGTGCAGCTCCGCGCCCTTGAGCAGCGGGCTTGCCGCCAACACCTCCACGGCGCGCTTGATGGTGCTGCTGCAATCAAAGGCGATCAGCACCCGCGTCGGCAGGTTGAACTCACCCGGCACCACCAGCACGGGACGATGCAGGCTGCGAATCACGCGCTCCAGATTGCTGCCCAGGTGCTCGCTGGCCTGCTCCGCCCCTTCACCACGCTTGCCGATCACCAGCAGGCGAATCTCGTCTTCCAGTTCCTCCAGGGTCTCGACCAGCTCGCCATTGCGCTGGCGTGGGCGCGGCTCGGCGATACCCGCCTGCACGGCGCGCTTGTAGGCGGCCTCCAGCATCAGACGGCCCTGCTCCTGGGCGATGCGCCCGCGCTGCTCATCCAGGGTGGCGAGTTCTTCCAGCAGGTGCTCGCGCGCGCCGAGCCCGATGCTGCCGGAGAGATCACTGGTGGTCTCGCCCGCCCCTTCATGGCGGTCGATCACATGCAGGAAGCTCAGCGGCGCCGAGAGACGTTGGCTGGCCCATACGGCGGCATCACACACGGCGACGGCAAAGGCGGAGCCGTCAATGCAGGCGGTGATCTTGTCATGGCCTGTCGGGGCACTGGCAGAGGATTGGCTCATGGCGTGCTTCCTTATGCTGACGATCAAGGTTGGCGCTTCAGGCACCTGTTTCGAGATTACCACTTTCCGGCCCCATCAACGCAAACGGCGGGCAGCCCGTGTGGGGCTGCCCGCCGTCTTTCCGCATGAATCACGCTGCTGGCGCCATCACTCTCGATCAGGCGGGTGGCACCAACGGGATCAGTGACCCATCAGCTTCTCGACCGCATCCGGCTTGTCATGCACCGCGAAGCGATCCACCAGCGTGGCGCTGGCCTCGTTGAGGCCACGCACCTCGACCTCGGTCCCCTCGCGGCGGAACTTGACCACCACGGTGTCCAGCGCGCCGATGGCGGTGATATCCCAGAAGTGCGCACGGCTGACGTCGATGACGACACGCTCGACGGTCTCCTTGAGGTCAAAACCGGCCTGGAACTGCTCGCTGGAAGCGAAGAACACCTGACCGACCACGCGGTATTCGCGGGTCCGGCCATCGGCATTCATGTCGCTGCCGATATGCAGCACCTGGCCGATCTTGTTGGCGAAGAACAGCGCCGAGAGCAGCACGCCGACCAGTACGCCGAGTGCGAGGTTGTGGGTCGCGACCACGACGGCCACCGTCGCCAGCATGACGACGTTGGTGGACATCGGGTGGGTCTTGAGGTCACGGATCGACTGCCAGGAGAAGGTACCGATGGAGACCATGATCATCACCGCGACCAGTGCGGCCATCGGAATCTGCGAGACCCAGGGGCCGAGGAACACGACCAGAATCAGCAGCACGACACCCGCCACCATGGTGGAGAGACGCGTACGACCGCCGGACTTCACGTTGATCATCGTCTGACCGATCATCGCGCAACCCGCCATGCCGCCGAGGAAGCCGGTGACGACGTTGGCCGCGCCCTGGCCCTTGCACTCACGGTTCTTGTCGGACGGCGTGTCGGTCAGGTCATCTACCAGGGTGGCCGTCATCAGGGATTCCAGCAGGCCCACGACCGCCAGCGGCAGCGAGTACGGCAGGATGATCCACAGGGTTTCCAGATTGAAGGGGATGTCCGGAATCAGGAACACCGGCAGGCTGTCCGGCAGCTCGCCCATGTCGCCGACGGTGCGGATATCCAGACCGACGACCATGGAGAAGATGGTCAGCACGATGATGCAGACCAGCGGCGACGGCAGCAGCTTGCCGACCTTCGGCACCAGCGGCAGCAGATAGATGATGCCGAGGCCGGCCGCGGTCATGGCGTAGACGTGCCAGGTGACGTTGGTCAGCTCCGGCAGCTGGGCCATGAAGATCAGGATCGCCAGCGCATTCACGAAGCCAGTGACCACCGAGCGCGACACGAAGCGCATCAGCGAGCCGAGCTTGAAGTAGCCGAAGATGATCTGTATCACGCCGGTCAGCACGGTGGCGGCCAGCAGGTATTCCAGGCCGTGGTCCTTGACCAGGTCGACCATCAGCAGTGCCATGGCACCGGTGGCGGCGGAGATCATACCCGGACGGCCACCGGCGATGGCGGTCACCACGGCGATGGAGAAGGAGGCATACAGGCCGACCTTGGGGTCGACACCGGCAATGATGGAGAAGGCGATGGCTTCGGGGATCAGGGCCAACGCCACCACCAGGCCGGACAGGATGTCGGGCCGGAGGTTGGAGAGCCACTGCTGTTTGAGGCTGCTTGTCATCGAGTCGTCCGCAACAGGTTGGGGAAGGTGGTGTGCGTGCTGAATCCTGGCGCTGTCGAGTCAGTCTGGCGTCCGGTTGTGGCAATCTTCATCACTGCCGTCAGGGGCAGTGCCGCTCGCGCCTGGCTCGCGTCGTGAAGTCGCTATCGTTTCCGGTCGCACTGTGGCTTTCTTCGCGCCATGAGCTCTTCGCTCCGGTCGCCGTGAGGCGTCCGGAGGGCTGTCATTTGACAGTGAATAAACTCGGGGATAGGCGGAATTGTATCAGTTGCCGCCCGCAGACGCATCCGCAGAAGGCGCGCGCGTGGCCTGCAGGTGACGCAGGCGGCGGTCGATCAGGCTCTTGATCAGCATCGCGCCCAGCACCATGGCGCCGCCCACCCAGCCGCGCAGGGTCAGCGACTCGTCCAGCACCCACCACACCCACAGGATGCCGAACACGCTTTCCAGCAGCATCAGCAGTGCCACCTCGGCGGACGGCAGATACAGCGGGCCGCGCTGGATCAGCGTGAAGCCCAGCGGCGAGAGCACCAGACACAGCAGCACCAGCCAGCCGGCGCGCTGAGCGAAATCATCGCTGTGCGAGGGCCATAGCTGGGTGAGCACGCTCTCGAGGCCCTCTGCTGCACCCTCGCCTACCCCTCCCCCAGAGGCTGCCAACCATATGCAGGCCAGCAGGCCGCACAGCGCGGTCAGCAGTCCTGACAGTGTCAGCATCGGGCTCATGTCGAGGCCCGGGCGCGTGCGACACAGCGTGAAGTTGCCCGCCAGCGACAGGCTGCAGCCCAGCGCGAGCAGATTGCCGCTCAGCGAGCCGCTGCCCGCCTCGTCCATCACCAGCAGCGTGATGCCCGCCAGCGAGACCAGAATCGCGCCCCATACATGGCGCGGCTGGCGCTCGCCCAGCCATAGCCGCGACATCAGTGCCGCGAACAGCGGACTGGCGGCGAGGATGATCAGCACATTGCCGGCGCGGGTGTATTGATTGGCGAGCACGAAGCCCAGCGTGGAGCCGGTGAACAGCAGCGCGACCCACAGCCCCGTGCGCCCGCAGCCACGCATGCGTGCCAGCGCACTGATAAAGCGTTGGCCTGGCCCGCCGCGCTGGGTGAGCAGCAGAATCAGCGCAAAGCCGATGGCCGTCAGCAGGCCGCGCCAGAACACCAGCGGACCATCGGCGACATCGGCGAGGCGCAGCAACAGCGCATCCGGCGAGATCAGCAGCACGCCCAGCGCCGTCAGCGCGACGCCACGCGCCTGCAGGGCTCTAGCATCCGGGCTGTGACCACGCGCGAGGTGGGAGTCAGTCGCCGGCTTCATGCACGCTCAGTCCGATTCGATGGACAGGTGCGACTGGCGCCAGTCGACCACCGGCCAGCCACGCGCTTCGGCGAACTGGCGCAGCGGCGCATCCGGCTGGGTGGCGTGGGGATGATCGACCCGCTCCAGCAGCGGCAGGTCGTTGTGGGAATCGGAGTAGCCCCACAGTGCCTGCGGCGCACGCTTGAGCTGGCTGGCGTCTTCCAGCCAGGCATCCAGCGCCGCCAGCTTGCCTTCGCGGAAGGTGACGATGCCGGTGGTCTCGCCGGTGAAGCGGCCCGCTTCATCGAAGGCAGGATGGGTGGCCAGCGCGCCATCGGCGGTCAGGCGACTGGCAATGGGGCCGACCAGATGGTGCATGGAGGCGGAGATGATCAGGGTGCGATGGCCCGCCTCGCCGTGTTCGGCGAGACGGGCGATGCCGCCTTCCAGCAGACGCGGCATCACCATTTCTTCCACGAAATCATCGACTTCGCGACGTACCTCATCGCGATGACGCCCGATGAGCGGGCTGAGCAGATGACCGGTGTGCTCGTGGATATCCAGAGTGCCGGCGTGATACTCGCTCTGATGGCGCTCGCCGATGGCCATGAAGGCTTCGACATCCTCGATCCAGCCACAGGCGGCCATCCAGCGCATCCACATGCCAGTGCAGTCGCCATCGAGCAGGGTATCGTCGAGATCGAACACCGCCAGCGGGGAGTCCAGCTGGCAGAAATGGCGCAGATATCCCTCACCCGGCGGGGATAGCGGTGGCAGCAGCGTCACGGCATCGCAGTCGGCGCAGAGGTCCGCCAGCGGCGAGCGGCGGACCTCTACCCCGGGAGCAGCATTGAGGGCGCGCGGCGCAGCAGGGGGTGAGGGCATGGTTCGAGTCACGACAGGCTCCGAGTGGACGAGGGAGTCAACGGCTTCCTGCCGTTACTGCGTGACCCTCGCATGCGGCGCCGCGCTGGGCAAGTCCGTCGCGCCTTCACGACCCGCTGTCGCTGCGCGCTAGCGCTGGGCGAGTCGAGCCAGCGCCAGGCTGGCAATCGCGGTGTCCTGCACGCCGGTGCCGGTCAGGTCTGCCACCGTGATGCGGGTATCAGTGGTGGTTTCGGTCTCTTCACCTCTGTTCTGATCACCCTCACGCAGACGGCGCCCATCGGCCAGCAGCTTGCCCAGCTCGTGCACCTCGCACGCCCTGGCCTGGTCGTCATCCAGCCCCTTCAGCTCGCCATTGATTTCCGACTGGGCGCGGCTGTCACACACGAAGTAGTCGCAATCGGTCAGCACGTCGGCTTCCAGTTCGCGCTTCTCGGGGCTGTCGGAACCCATCGCGGTGACATGCACGCCTTCCGGCAGCATCGTGTATTCCAGCAGCGGCGTGTGAGACGGCGTGGCAGTGACGATGATGTCGGCGTTCTGGCAGACCGCGTGCAGGCTGTCATGACTACGTACGGTGAGGCCCAGACGCTGCTCGGTGTCCCGCGCGAAGCGCTCCGCCCGCTCCTTGTCGCGTGCCCAGACATCGACACTTTCGATGTCGCGCACCAGCCGCAGCGCCTCCAGCTGCAGGCTCGCCTGCTCACCGGCGCCGATCAGCGCGACGCGCTTGCTGTCGGGGCGTGACAGGGCCTCCGCCGCCACGGCACCGGCCAGCGCGGTACGAATGGCGGTGAGATAGCCGCCGTCATTGAGCAGCGCCTCGGCAAGGCCGGTCTCGGCGGAGAACACCACCATCAGGCCATTGAGGCTTGGCAGGCCGCGGGCGGGATTGTTGAAGAAGCCGGGGCTGATCTTGATCGCGAAGTGCTTGAGCCCCTGGATATGGGCGGTCTTGACGTCCACCTCGCCGTTGGCCTCCTCGATGGCCATCGACAGGATCGGCGGCTGCACCACCTTGCCCTGGCCCAGCGCGATGAAGGCATCGCGAATGGTGCCCAGTGCCGTGGCGTCCAGCCCCACGACCTGCTCGATCTGTTCACGGGAATATGTCTGCATGCTTTCTTGAGTCGTTTCCGTCATGCGCCCTCCTTCTGGTGTGCCGTCAGCTGTCTCACGCTGTGAGCCATGGGCGAAAAAGTCACTGCTGAGCGTCCGCCAGCAGCGCTCGGGCCTGATCGAAGGTCTCCAGACTGACACCGTTGCCGCTGATGATCAGCGCGACACGCTGGCCGCGGATCGATTCGGCCAGCCACGGGTCACTCTCGCCCAGCCGTGAGGCCTCGAGTGCGGCGATACCGACCACGGCGGCGCCCTCGACCAGCAGCTTCTCCTCTTCCAGCAGCATCAGCATGGCGCGAGCGATGGCGCGCTCGCTGACCTGATGGTGGTGATCCATCACGCGGCGCACCAGCGGCAGGGTGGTGTGATTGCCAAGCCCGATGCCGCCGCCCAGTGAGTCGCCGAGACTGGCGACCTCTTCCACCTCCACCGGTTCGCCTGCCTGCAGGCTGTGCCACATGGCAGCGCCTTCGGTGAGGCTGATGCCATGCACGCGGGTCTCGGGGCGAATCGCCTTGAGCGCCGCCCCGATACCGCCGAGCAGGCCGCCGCCGGATAGTCCGATCAGTACCTGATCGAGCTGCGGGCAATCCTCCATCAACTCAAGCCCGATGGTGCCCTGACCGGCCGCGATCAGCGGGTCATCGAAGGGTGGCACCGCCAGCATGCCCTCCTCCTCGACCAGCCGATTGACCTCGTGGAAGGCCTCGTCCTGGCTGCGCCCGACCCGGCGCACCTCGACACTGCCGCCAGTGGCACCGCCCAGCTCACCCAGCGCCTCGATGGCACGCACCTTGTTGGCGGGCACCTGCTCGGAGAGACAGATGACCGCCCTGAGGCCACGGCGCATCGCGGCGTAGGCCAGCGCGCGACCGTGATTGCCGGTGGAGGCGGTGGTCACGCCGCGCTGGAGGCGCTCGAACGCCTCGCCGGAGGCCTGCTCCGCCACGGCGGCCAGCAGATTGCTGGCCCCGCGCAGCTTGAAGGCGCCGGTGGGCTGGCGGGTCTCCAGCTTGAGCAGAATCTCGGCATCGAAGCGGCGCGACAGCCCCGGTGACGGTACCAGCGCCGTGCGTTCGACACCCGTGGCCGTCGATGAATGAAACAGCCGCTGGCGCGCGGCATGGATATCGGCCAGCGCCAGCGGCGTTTCCCGTGTGCTCTTGAGCGGGGGTAAGGTCAATGCCATGACTTACTGGTCACCGGAAGAGAGATCACCATTGTCGACAAGCTCCTGATGCACCTTGTCCACGGCGCGGCGCGCGCGGGCGACGATGTCATCGATTTCCTCGGGGGTGACCACCAGCGGCGGCGCGAAGCCGAGGATGTCGCCCTGCGGCATGGCGCGTGCCACCAGGCCTTCCTCGAGGGCCGCCGCGGAGATGCGCAGGCCGACCTTGAGCCCTGAGTCGAACGCCTTGCGCTGTGACGGCTGCGGCGAGAACTCCAGTGCCGCCAGCAGGCCGATGCCACGCACATTGCCGACGATGGGATGATCGGCGAAGGCGGCCTGCATGGCGTTCTGCAGATAGGCGCCGGTATCGCGGGCATTGTCGACCAGGCCCTCGCGGCGAATGATCTCCAGATTGGCGACACCGGCGGCGGCGCCCAGCGCATGCCCGGAGTAGGTCCAGCCGTGGCCGATGGGGCCGAATTCGCCGGTGCCCTGCTCCAGTACCTTCCACACGCGGTCGCCGACGATGACCCCGGACAGCGGCTGATAGGCGCTGGTCAGGCCCTTGGCGATGGTGACCAAATCCGGCTTGATGCCGAAGTGCTGGAAGCCGAACTGGCTGCCGATGCGCCCGAAGCCGCACACCACTTCATCGCAGATCAACAGGATGTCGTGGCGCTTGAGCACGCCCTGGATGGCCTCCCAGTAGCCCTCCGGCGGCGGCACGATGCCACCGGTGCCCAGCACCGGCTCGCCGATGAAGGCGCCGACGGTCTCCGGCCCCTCGGCCTGGATCATCGCCTCGAGCTTCTCGGCGCACCAGGTGGAGAATTCGCGCTCGCTCATCTCGGCGCACTCGGCAGGACGGCGGTAGTAGTCCGGCGCCTCGGTGTGCAGGATGCCCGGAATCGGCAGATCGAAGTGATCATGGAAGGCTGCCAGCCCGGTCAGCGAGCCAGAGGCGATGCCGGAGCCGTGATAGCCGCGCCAGCGCGAGATGACCTTCTTCTTCTCGGGCTTGCCGATCACGTTGTGGTAATAGCGCACCAGCTTGAGCTGGGTCTCGTTGGCATCACTGCCGGACATGCCGTAATAGACCCTGGACATGCCGGGGCCGGCCAGCTCGAGAATCTTCTCCGACAGCGCGATCTGCGGCTCGTTCGAGTGGCCGACGTAGGTGTGGTAGTAGCTTAGCTTGAGGGCCTGCTCGTGGATGGCATCGGCGACTTCCGTGCGCCCGTAACCGATATTGACGCAGTAGAGGCCGGCGAAGCCGTCGATCAGCTCACGTCCGTCACGCTCACGGATGCGGATGCCTTCGCCACCGGTGATCACGCGGCCCGGTGCATCGCCCTGGGCGTAATCGCGCAGGTGGGTCGAGGCATGGAAGGTGACCTTGCGATCACGGCGAATCAGTTCATCGGTCGAGGTCGCGTCGTCGAAGCTGGCGGCCTGACTCAGGGTGTTATCGGTGCTCATGTGACTCTCCGAATGCTCAACTAGGGGCGATCGACCGGTAGTGTTGCTCAATGGCCACCGGTCGCTATGATCGACATGTGACAGTGAAGGATGTCCGTCTCAACTTCCGGAGGCGCTTTCCAGCCCACCCAGACAGTAGTACTTGATATCGAGATATTCCTCGAGCCCCTGACGACCGCCTTCGCGGCCCAGGCCGGATTGCTTGACACCACCGAAGGGAATCGGCGCGCCGGTCATCTTGACGGAATTGACCGAGACCATGCCGAAGCGCAGGCCACGCATCAGTCGCCAGATGCGGCGCACATCGTGGGTATAGACGTAGGCGGCGAGGCCGTATTCGGTGTCGTTGGCCATCGCGATCACCTCTTCCTCATCGTGCCAGGCGGTGATGCCGGCCACCGGCGAGAAGGTTTCCTCGCGCCAGACGCGCATGTCCGGCGTGATGTCGGCCAGTAGCACCGGCATGAAGAAGTTGGGGCCCGGCGCCATGCTCTGGTCACCGTGGATCAGCCGCGCGCCCCGCTCGACGGCGTCATCGACGATGGTCTGCGCCTTGGCGACGGCGTCGCGGTGGATCAGCGGGCCAAGGTCGATCCCCTTCACCTGGCCATTGCCGACCTTGAGCTGCTTCATGATGCGTGCGAAGTGGCTCAGGAAGTCCTCGTAGAGGCTGTCGTGGACCAGGATACGGTCGGCCGCGAGGCAGTCCTGACCGGAGGTCTGGAACTTGGCATCGACGGCGGCGCGTGCAGCCTCCTCGGGGTCCATGTCCGGCCCGACGATGAAGGGGGCATTGCCGCCCAGTTCCAGCGAGACACGCTTGACGCTGTCGGCGCACTGTTTCAGCAGCAGACGCCCGACCCGGGTGGAACCGGTGAACGAGAGCCCCGCGACGCGCGGGTCATCACACAGCTGCCTGGAGACCTCGGAGGCCTCGCCGGTGATGACGCTGAAGACACCGGCGGGAATGCCGGCGCGCTCGGCCAGCTCCGCCAGCGCCAGCGCCGAGAACGGCGTCTCGCCGGCCGGCTTGACCAGCACCGTACAGCCCGCCGCCAGTGCGGCCGCGGCCTTGCGGGTGATCATCGCCAGCGGGAAGTTCCACGGCGTGATCAGCGCCGCGACACCGATAGGCTCACGCACGGTGCCCAGCGCGGCATTCGGAATATGACTGGGTATGGTCTCGCCGAAGGCACGGTTGCCCTCCTCGGCGAACCAGTGAACGAAGCTGGCGCCGTATTCCACCTCACCACGCGCATCGTCCAGCGACTTGCCCTGTTCACGCGTCATCAGCATGGCCAGGTCTTCCTTGTGGGCACGGATGAGGTCGTACCAGGCATCCAGCAGCTCGCCGCGCTGGTCGACGCGCAGCTTGCGCCATTCACGCTGGGCCGCATCGGCGGCGGCGATGGCGGCGTCGATCTGCGCCTCCTCGAGCCACGGCACCTGGCCGAGGCGCTCGCCGGTGGCAGGGTCGAAGACCGCCTCCTCGCGTCCGCCTTCGCCATGCACCCAGTAGCCATTCACGTAGGCGAGCTGGCGAAACAGACGCGGGTCTTCCAGAGCAATGCCTTCGCTGGCGAACTGGGCAGGCTCGGACGTCGCTCCGTCCTGGGAAGTTGCCCACTGTCGTGCAAGAGATTGAGCACTCATCGCTTGTCTCCCGGGCCGCTCGGCCGTCATCTGAGAAGGCGGAACACCGCCAAGGACAACGCCCACCGAAACGCGGCGGGCGTCATGTGATGACCTCAGTGTGGGGGAGATGAGACGTGGAGACTTTCGGAATACCCGCCAACGACTTGGCGTTCTTTCTGTTGTGGCGGGCAGAGTGGGGATTCTTTCTGTGTTGCGGGGAATCGCGCGCAGCGTCACACAGCAGAACGCATGGATCAGGCGGTCACGACATCACTCTCAGTCAGTTCGGCGTAGAGTTCCGGGTAGGCTTTCTGGAGGCGCTCAAGCTCGGTGCGCGCATGCGGGATGGCATCGGTCAGCTGCTGCCATTCCTCGTCACTGAGGTTGTCGCGCATCAGCGGGAACAGCTCGGTGCGCTCGGCACGCAGGTAGTCACGGTGTGCCTCCACATACTCGCGCAGGTCGGCATTGAATTGGTCCATCGGGATGATCTGGTCCATCAGAATGCTGTCGAGATTGTCGGACAGCTTGTCCAGACGCTCGTGCAGGGTGCGATATTGCTGGATGAGGCGCTGACAGAGTGGCGCGGCGTCTTCGGAGCGTTCGCACAGCATCTGGGTGCATTGACGCTCCAGCGGAATGATGAAGCCCTGCATGTAATCGAGAATGTAATCCACCACCTCACGCATCATGCGAAAGTCGGGACGCTCACCACTGACGAGCGTCTTGTGGCGATGCGAAAGCACGTGCAGCAGACGTGCCATGTTGGCGTGGTCCTGGCGCAGCTGAGTCACATTGGGCATGACTTCCTCCTCCTGACGGAACAGGTGGCCGATGCTGGCAGACAGCGCTGCCGCCTCGGGCATTGCTACCGAATGTAGCAATGTCGTCACCTAGAAGTGTAGGACACATCCCTCGAGCGCCAGTTAGACGTTGGGTGGGATTGCCTGAATGAGCGTCTCATGCTGGCAAAGAAACATGACAGTCTGGTGCAATGCCACGCGCGGCCTGAGGCCGCTGACTGAGCGCGCCGCCACTGCTGATTTGTACAGGTCCGCAGGATCGGCCATGATGAGCGCAATACTGCCCCACGCCTGCCGGAGCCAGACTCGCCGATGGATCTTTTTGCCGATACCGCCTCGAATTCCCATGCGCCACTGGCCTTCCGCATGCGCCCACGCACCCTGGATGACTACATCGGACAGACAGCGTTGGTCGGGCCTGACATGCCACTGCGCCAGATGGTGGCCTCGGGCGTGGTGCGCTCGATGATCCTGTGGGGGCCGCCGGGGGTCGGCAAGACGACGCTGGCCGAGATTCTCGCCAAGGGCTGTGATGCCCATCTGGAGCAGCTCTCGGCGGTGATGGCCGGCGTCAAGGACATCCGCGAGGTGGTGGAGCGCGCCAGACACTTCCAGGCCAGCGATCGCCAGACGGTGATGTTTCTCGATGAGATCCACCGCCTCAACAAGAGCCAGCAGGACGCCCTGTTGCCGCATGTGGAATCCGGCCTGCTGACGCTGATCGGCGCGACCACCGAGAACCCGTCCTTCGAGGTCAACTCGGCCTTGCTGTCACGGGCGCGGGTCTATGTGCTCAAGGCCCTGGAGACGGAAGACCTGATCGAGGTATTGACGCGCGCCCTCAAGGATGAGGTCAACGGCCTCGGCAAGCGTCACATCGACGCCAGCCGCGAGACGCTGACCCGCATCGCGCGCTCGGCCTCCGGCGATGCACGCCGTGCCCTGGGCCTGCTGGAGACCGCCTGTGACTTCGTGCGCCGTGAGCCCGACGGCCAGGGGGGAACGCGCGAGATACTCGAGGACAGCTCGCTTGAGGCCGTGCTGGGCCATCAGGCCTCCAGTTTCGACAAGCAAGGCGATGACTATTACGACCTGCTGTCGGCGATCCACAAGTCGATACGCTCCTCACGGCCCGACGCGGCGCTGCTGTACATGGCGCGCTTCATGGATGGCGGTGGCGACCCGCTGGATGTCGTGCGGCGCCTGACGGCGATTGCCTCGGAAGATGTTGGCAACGCCGACCCGCGCGCCCTGCCGCTGACCATCGCCGCCTGGGATGCCTATCTGCGCCTCGGTGACTACGAGGGCCAGCGCGCCATCGCGCATGCGGCGATCCACCTGGCCATCGCGCCCAAGAGCAATGCCATCGAGGTGGCCTGGAAGGAAGCCCGCGCTTTCGTGCGCCAACAGCCCCACTTCGAGGTACCGGTGTATCTGCGCAATGCGCCGACCACGCTGATGAAGGAGCTGGGCATGGGCGAAGGCTATCGCTATGCCCACAACGAGCCCAATGGCTATCCGGCCGGCAGCTCCCACGATGCCTGGCCAGAAGAGCTGCCGACCCAGCAGTTCTACCGCCCGACCCAGCATGGTGGTGAGAAGCGCTTCGCCGAGATCGAGCGCTGGCGCCGCGAGCAGGACGCCGCCGCAGACCGTGGCGAGACGCCCGGACAGAGCTGATCAGCGGCGAATCCTGCGCGCACGTGCCTGCCGAGTCGAGACTGGCACTAACAAGAACGCCCGGACCATCTGGTCCGGGCGTTCCTGTTTGTTCAGCATATTGCGATGTGCTCACAATTTGCGCTGCACCTTGGGCGCGATCACTGCTCGCGAATGACGTCGGCGCCTTGCGGGATCTGGAACACGAAACGACTATCCTGCAGCGACGGATTGTATTGCACGTTGCTGAAGTCGATCGCCGTGCGCTGACCGGTGGAATCCGCCATCTGCAGCATGTCGAGCTGCTCGCTGTCAAAGGTCAGCTTGAGGCTTTCGAACAGCGTATCGGCCTGCTTGGGCGTCAGCGTGAAGGTCTCACGTGCGCCCTGCTGCTGGCGCTTGACCGCATAGTTGGCGGTCAGCTCACTGGAACGACCTGACAGCAACAACGCCGGCGTGTGGGTGACACGCTCATCCAGCGGCTGCACGGTGACCTGCTCGAGGTCCGGATCATGCAGATAGACTTCCTTGCCATCCGACACCACTTCCTGCCGGTACGGCGCATCGACGCTCCAGCGGAACTTGCCCGGGCGCGACAGCCACATCTTTCCCCTGGCTTCCTGCAGACGCTGACCGGAGGCATCGAGGATCTGCTGATCGAAGTCGGCAGCATAGGTCTTGAGCGGCTCCAGCAGGCGCGACAGGCGATCGCCTGCCGACTCCTCGGCGTGCGCAGGCAGAGCGGCCATACCCAGCATCAGAGCGGCGCCCAGCCCCTTGGCCAGACGAGCGGTCAACGAAGATGCGAAAGAACGCGACAATGTCTTCATGAAACTCCTTGCGATGAGGAAGACCAGTGGCGAGCCTCGGCATCGAGGCCCTGCACCTGACCATCACCGTTTCAGCGATTCGGGATGATTGCTGCCAACATCCTGCTGGCAGCGATCTGTTATCTGACGTCTTTGACACGAAGGGGAGCAAAAAGCTCCCCTTCGTGTGTTTCAGCGACCAGACCTGCGGCGGCTAGCCACTGTGGTTGGGCGCGATCACTTCCCGCGAGCCATTGGTGCCCATCGCGGAGACGACACCCGCCATCTCCATCGCCTCGACCAGACGCGCGGCGCGGTTGTAGCCGATCTTGAAGCGACGCTGCACGGCAGAGATGGAGGCACGACGCGACTCGACCACATAGGCCACGGCCTCATCGTAGAGCGCATCCTGCTCGGCATCGCCGTCCTCGCCTTCAGCCTCGAGACCGGCCAACGCATCCGCCTGCACACCACCGGTGAGGATCTCCTCGATGTACTCCGGCGAGCCGCGACGCTTCCAGTCGTCGACCACACGGTGAACCTCGTCATCATCGACGAAGGCACCGTGCACGCGCGTCGGCATGCCGGCACCGGCCGGCAGGTAGAGCATGTCACCGTGGCCCAGCAGGTCCTCGGCGCCGCCCTGATCGAGGATGGTGCGCGAGTCGATCTTGGAGGAGACCTGGAAGGCCATGCGCGTCGGAATGTTGGCCTTGATCAGGCCGGTCACCACGTCCACTGACGGGCGCTGGGTGGCCAGAATCAGGTGAATCCCCGCGGCACGGGCCTTCTGGGCCAGACGTGCGATCAGCTCCTCGATCTTCTTGCCGACGATCATGAACATGTCGGCAAACTCGTCGATCACCACCACGATGTAGGGCAGCTTGGCGAGCACCGGCGGATGCTGATGCATCTCCCAGGGCTGCGGCTCCCACAGCGGGTCAGCGATCTGGGCACCATGTGCCTCGGCTTCATCGATCTTGGCATTGAAGCCGGCCAGGTTGCGCACGCCCATGGCGGCCATCAGCTTGTAGCGACGCTCCATCTCGGCGACACACCAGCGCAGGGCGTTGGCGGCCTCCTTCATGTCGGTCACCACCGGCGCCAGCAGATGCGGAATGCCGTCATAGACCGACAGCTCCAGCATCTTGGGGTCGACCATGATCATGCGCACTTCGTCCGGCGTGGCCTTGAGAAGCATCGAGATCAGCATCGAGTTGATGCCGACTGACTTGCCCGAACCGGTAGTACCGGCGACCAGCAGGTGCGGCATCTTGCCAAGGTTGGCCACGACAGGAGCGCCACCGATGTCCTGACCCAGTGCCAGGGTGACCGGAGATTCCGCCAGCTGGTAGGCATCGGAATCGAACACCTCGCGCAGACGGATCATGGCGCGGTTGGGGTTGGGAATCTCGATGCCGACTGTCGGACGGCCTGGAATCACCTCGACCACACGCACGCTCTTGACCAGCAGTGAACGCGCCAGGTCAGTCGACAGGTTGGAGATCTTGGACGCCTTGACGCCCGGCGCCGGCTGAATCTCGAAGCGTGTGATGACCGGCCCCGGCCAGACATCCGCCACCTCGGCCTTGACGCCATACTCGCGCAGACGCACCACCAGCAGCTCGGCCATCTGGTCGAGCTCTTCTTCGCTGTAGTTGGGCTTCTGGGCATCCGGCGGCGTCAGCAGGCTCAGCTGCGGCAAGTCCCCTTCCGGCTCCTCCTCTTGATCGGCGCCTTCATGGCGCTGACTCTGCATGTGCTCCACGGTCCACAGGGTCGGGCCGGAGGGGTCGCTGGCAGCCGCCTGTGCATCCTCCGCCGTCGCCAGACGACCGCCCCCCGGCACCATGCCGGACTCATCGCCGTCATAGGCCCAGGAGGGACGCTCGGCCGGTGCGGGTGTCGCTTCCGGCGTGGCAGGCTGAGCCTCGAAGGGCGGCACATGCTCGGCTTGAGGTGCGACGGAATCGGGCTCTGCTGGCGCGACCGGCTCGGCCGGTTGATGGGGCGCTGCAGGCTGACGCGGCTCAGGGGCATGCTGCTGCGGCGTCGCAGACGGGCTGCTTGACGCCGCAGGCGCGTCTGCCGGTGTCGGCGCGTTGCCCGTCGGCTGCTCGAAGGCATCATCCCAGGAAACGACCGCCTTGCGAGCGGGAGTCTCGGAAGAGGCCGCTGCGACACCGGCCGCCATCACACCCGCACCGGCTGCCAGCCCTGCGGCCGTGGCGAATTGACCACCACTGCCGGGCAGGGGCGCATCGTCGTCGTCCCTGGGCTCCGGCGGTTGATTGCGGCTATCCGGCGCGACACCGCTGCGCTCGCGCGCAAGTTGCGCGTCGCGCTCACGCTGTGCCTGCTTTTCAAGCTGTGTCTCTTTCTCAAGCTGCGCCTCTTTCTCAAGCTGCGCCTGCTGTTCAAGCTGCGCTTGTCGCTCTGCCGCTTGCTGCTCGGCTGCACGCTGCGCTTTCTGTTCTGCTTCGCGCTGCACCTCCTGCTCTGCCAGACGCTGCGCTTCCTGCTCGGCCAAGCGCTGTGCCTCCTGCTTGCGAGCCTGAGCTTGCGCCTGAGACGGATCTTGAGCTTGCGACGAAGCCTTGTGAGCTTCGGCCTCGCTCTGCGCCTGAGCCTCTTGCGCTGTCTCGTGACGGGCGGTCTCATGACGAGCGGCCGGCGTAAAGGCAGAGGCAGCATCCCAGGCAGCAGGGGCAGCCGAGCTGTCGGAGGCTGATGCCGTATCTTCGACAGCAGGGCCTGGCGTCGGTGCCTTGGAAGCCTGTGCCGTGGCTGAGGCGTCAGCATGACGCTGGCGCTCAGCCTCAATGGCAGCGGCTTGGGGCAGGCGAGAGCGCGTGACATCGGCATGCGCGACACGCGGCGCGGAGGCTGTCTCTGCCGCCACGGCGGTCTTCAGGGCCGCGGCCAGGTCAACCCCTTCGATGCTGACATTGGCGCTCTGCACCGTCATGCGCTCGGTGTAGGCAGCGCCCGGCACCTTTGCGGAAGGCGTGGTTTCAGCGGTCTGCCACGGGATATCGGTGCTGCGGTCGTCCGTGAAGTCATCGCGAGCGCTGATGGCCTCGTCGGTGCCGCCATCCAGCGACGGCTCGACACGGCGCTGGCCGCGCGGTTCGGCGGCGATACCTTCTGCCTCCTGCCGGCGACCAAGCAGAATCTCGTCGCTGTCCTCATCCCACTTCTCCTCACGGGCACGCCGGCCCGGCAGCAGACGCTGCCACCAGCTCAGTCTGGGGGCTGGTTCACGATCCGCGTCATCCTCTTCACCATCCTCGTGAGTCAGCGCCTCCTCGGCGTAGGCTGCCTCGTCATCGTAGGCGTCCTGATCGTCGCGGCGGCTGTTAAAGCGCTCGGCGAACCAGCCGGACACCCGCATGCAGCCATTGCCCAGCTCATCCATGACCGTCAGCCACGACATGCCGGTAAACAGCGTGAAACCGCACAGGAAACTGGCCAGCGCGACCAGTACCGTGCCGCCCATGCCGATCAGCGGCGTCAGCGCACCGGCAATGCCCTTGCCGAGAATGCCACCCGCGCCGTTGGTCAGCTGGCTGTCGGGGCTGTAGAACTGGATATCGCCGATGACGCAGGTCGCCATGATCAACAGGAACAGGCCGCCAGCACGCACCGCGATGGTCGTCGGATCCCACACCAGCTCTGTACTGGGCTGACGCATCAGACGCCAGGCACCGAAGCCCAGCATCGCCGGCCACCACAGGGCACTGCCGCCGAACAGCGAATACAACACGTCTGACAGCCAGGCGCCGATGCTGCCCATCCAGTTGCTGGGCGTCAGTTCAGGGCCGCTGTAGGACCAGCCGGGGTCCGTCGGCGCATAACTGAACAACGCCAGTAGCATGAAGACGCATAGGCTGAGCATGAGAATGACCACGCCTTCACGGCTGACGCCCTGCAGGGTGGTGGTCAGGCGTGACGGTGGTCGCGCTGCCTTCTCCGCACGCTGCTCGGCGCGGATGGCCTGGCGTTCGGCGCGTTCGGCCTGACGCTCGGCGCGGCGCTGGGCTGCAGGGCTTTCTTCCTGCACGCGTGGCGTGTTTCTGGTCTTGGCAGCAGGCTGGCCGCTGGCATCCTTCCTCGCGGGCTTGCCCGAGACGCGCGGCGTCTTGCGCGCCGAGCTAGCCTCTGTGGCTGAAGCACCGCGCAGACGCGCGAAGAAGCCCGGCGAGTCCGATTTCTGACGGGCACGCTTCCTGGGTGTTGCTGCCGCACGGCGGCTACGGGTTTCAGGCTTGGCCTGTTCCCGACTTGTCTTTCTGGCACTCTTGGCAGTCAAGTCGCCATCCCCCTTGCACCTTGTGGGCGATTTTCCATGTACCTTCAGCCGGTTATCATAACCATTCGATGGCAGTGACGTCATAATTGCCGATTCACGTCCGCTCATGACGCCAAGGCGCCAGGAGCCCATTGCTCCGTGCATGTTCCCGAACCGACAAGAGGCTGCTCATGCTTCCCTGGCTTCCCCCTGCCCCTGTCCACTTTCCGCATGCTTCCACCGCCCTGAGCGAGCCCGACGGCCTGCTGTGTGCAGGGGGCGAACTCAGTCCCGAGTGGCTGCTGGCGGCCTACCCCCGCGGCATATTTCCCTGGTTCAGTCCGGGTGATCCTATCCTGTGGTGGTCACCGGACCCACGCATGGTGCTCAAGCCAGAGGAAGTCCGTGTACGCCGCAGTCTGGCCAAGCGCCTGCGCAATGCAGGCCTGAGCTACAGTATCGACCGCGACTTTACCGGTGTGATCAATGCCTGTGCCAGCATTCCTCGCGATGGCCAGGCAGGCACGTGGATATTGCCAGAAATGCAGCAGGCCTACATCGCCCTGCATGCCATGGGACATGCCCACAGCGTTGAAGTCTGGCAGGGCGATTCTCTGGTGGGCGGCCTGTATGGCGTCGCCTGTGGACGCATCTTCTTCGGCGAGTCGATGTTCTCGCGCGTGCCCGATGCCTCGAAACTGGCGCTGGTGATCCTGTGCCAGGAATTGAAGGCACGGGATTTTCCGTTGATCGACTGTCAGATGCATACTCCGCACCTGGCAAGTCTTGGCGCCCGCAGCATCGCCCGCAGCGATTTCATCAGCTATCTTGACCAGTATGCCACTGGCCAAGGGCATGAGGGCAAGTGGTCACTGACATCTCGGCCCACGCAGCACGCCCGGGAATGATGGCCACGGCAATTCCAAGAGGGAGATGATGCAACGGTGAGCAGCAATACCCCCAAGCAACCGCAACGCGATCTGCGCTTCTTTCTGACGGTACCGCACGCCTGCAGCTATCTGGAAGGCCGCCAGGCGACCACGCTGTTTCTCGATCCGCAGGAAGCGCCCAATTCCGGTGTCTATGACGCCCTTGCCCTGCTCGGCTTTCGCCGCAGCGGCTCTCATCTCTATCGTCCGCATTGCGGTGATTGCCGTGCCTGCATTTCCGTCCGCGTGCCGATCGCCGACTTCACGCCCAACCGCACCCAGAAGCGTCTGGTGCGTCGCAATGCCGACCTGGTCATCGAAGAGGGGCCGGCACTCTTCGACCCCGAACATTATCGCCTGTACGCCCACTACATCCGCAGCCGTCATGCGGATGGCGACATGTTCCCGCCCAGTCATGAGCAGTATCGCACCTTCCTCACCTCCCGCGATGACTACGCCCGTCTGGTGAGCTTTCGCCTCGACGGCCGTCTGGTGGCCGTCGCCGCCATGGACCGCATGAGTCATGGCCTGTCCGCCATCTATACCTTCTACGATCCGGATGAATCACTGAATCAGCGCTCGCTGGGGACCTACGCGGTGCTGTGGCAGATCGAGCAGGCACGCCGCGAAGGCCTGACCCACCTCTATCTGGGCTACTGGATCCGTGACTGCCGCAAGATGAACTACAAGCAGCATTTTCAGCCGCTCGAGTATCTGGATGGCAGCCACTGGCGGCGACGCATACCGGCCAATCATACCGATAGCCATCTGCCACTGAGCCTGGTCAAGCAAGGCGCGTCAGTGACACCCGGCGAGTGACGCGCTCTGCGGGCGCCCTCTCGACGCAAGCGCGTCTGACAACGTCAAGATGAGCATCGTTCAGCTAGCAGGAGCTCACCAGACAGCGCCGACTGCCGACCAACCGCCTCCCGGAAGTTGCCCCGGCGCAAGAAGCCGATTTTTATCTTCCTCCTGAACTGCCCACAGGCGCTCAAGGAGCGTACAATCGCGCTTCGGCTTTGCCTTGCCGCCGCCCTTACGGCACAATATCGCGTATCGAAGTCCCGAATCGGGCACTTTTTGTGCTGAGGCGGCTCGGAACTACCAGCAGTATTCCCTGTAATAAGTGAGGATCAGCCTATATGGCGCGTGAAGATCATATTGAAATGGAAGGCGTCATCGTCGACACCCTTCCGAACACCACTTTCCGTGTTGAACTGGAAAACGGCCACATCGTGACCGCACACATCTCCGGCAAGATGCGCAAGAACTACATCCGCATCCTGACTGGCGACAAGGTCAAGGTTGAGCTGACTCCGTACGACCTGTCCAAGGGCCGTATCGTCTACCGTTCGCGCTAAGCACGGTCAGACTGCCCTGCCGGTTGCCATGCCATCGATCACTCTGCACGTCCTGGACCTGCATGCGATCATCATGACACCGGCTGGCTGAACCGGTCGTTCCCGGCATCTCAGGCACCAGCGTCACCTCCGCCTGAACCCTCCGCCCGGACCCGGAACGCATCGAGGTTGCAAGACTTGCCCTTCACGGCGAGACACCCGCCACCTCGATGGCGTATGCCTGAGTATTCCGATGATGCCGCCTTGTCCCATGAATGTGTCTTGAGCCCGAACGCCAATCTGGTCTTCGCTCCCATTGTATGATGACAGGCGGCTCATCCCCGCTGGGCATTTTCTCCTCAATACGCATTCGCTTCCCCCGATACGCATTCGCCTCCTCGCAGTACTCATCCAACTCCCCGCCCTCCCCTTGAGGATCGCGAACCCCTTGGCGTGCGCGCGTGTCCAGGTTGAGCAATCGACTCCATGTTAGCTACATGCGGACAGCCTGCTGACTGGCGACCATAAAAAACGGCCAGTGCTTGAGCACTGACCGTTCATGTCGCCCCCCTCAAGGCAGGAGGCTTAGCGTCAGATCACGCCATTTCCGCTTCCGTTTCCAGGTGCAGCTCGCCGTTGTCGACTGTGACATGCACGATGCCGCCCGACTCGGAAAGGTCGCCGAACAGGATCATTTCTGCCAGCGGCTTCTTGAGCTTCTCCTGAATCACGCGTGCCATCGGGCGAGCCCCCATTGCCGGGTCATACCCGAGGGTCGCCAGCAAGTCGCGCGCCTCATCAGCGACATCCAGCTGCACGCGTTTCTCATCCAGCTGCGCCTGCAGTTCGACCAGGAACTTGTCGACCACATTGCGCACCACGGCGAGATCCAGCGCGCCGAACTGGATGATGCCATCCAGACGGTTGCGGAATTCCGGCGAGAACGTCTTGCGGATGACTTCCATGGCGTCGGTGGAGTGATCCTGGTGCTTGAAGCCGATGGAGCGACGCGCCACCTGCTCGGCACCCGCGTTGGAGGTCATCACCATGATGACGTTGCGGAAGTCCGCTTCGCGGCCGTTGTTGTCGGTCAGGCGGCCGTGGTCCATCACCTGCAGCAGCAGGTTGAAGACTTCCGGGTGTGCCTTCTCGATCTCATCTAGCAACAGCACGCAGTGCGGCTGCTTGGTGATGGCTTCGGTCAACAGACCGCCTTGGTCATAACCGACGTACCCCGGCGGTGCCCCGATGAGGCGCGAGACGGTGTGACGCTCCATGTACTCGGACATGTCGAAGCGCACCAGTTCGATACCCATCAGCGCCGCCAGCTGACGAGCGACCTCGGTCTTGCCGACGCCTGTCGGGCCCGCGAACAGGAAGCTGCCCACCGGCTTGTCCGGCGCCTTGAGGCCTGCACGCGACAGCTTGATCGCCGCGGACAGTCCGGTGATGGCGTCGTCCTGCCCGAACACCAGCATCTTGAGATCGCGCTCGAGATTGGACAGCAGCTTCTTGTCGGAGCTGGAGACCGTCTTCGGCGGAATGCGAGCGATGGAGGCGACGATCGCCTCGACCTGCTCGGTATCGATGGTGTCGGCGCGGATGCTCTCCGGCAGCAGCCGCTGGTGGGCACCGGCCTCGTCGATCACGTCGATGGCCTTGTCCGGCAGCTGACGCTCGTTGATGTAGCGATCGGCCAGACGCACTGCCGTTTCCAGCGAGGCATCGGTGTACTTGATGGCATGGTGCTCCTCGAAGCGACCACGCAACCCCTTGAGGATACGGATGGTGTCATCCACCGACGGCTCCATCACATCAACCTTCTGGAAACGACGCGCCAGGGCGCGGTCCTTCTCGAAGATGCCGCGGAATTCCTGGAAGGTAGTGGAGCCGATGCAACGCAGTTCACCGGAAGACAGCAGCGGCTTGAGCAGGTTGGAGGCATCCATCACGCCACCGGACGCAGCACCCGCACCGATGACAGTGTGGATCTCGTCGATGAACAGGATCGAGTTCGGTTCCTTGCGCAGCTCCGCCAGCAGCGACTTGAGACGCTTCTCGAAGTCGCCGCGGTACTTGGTGCCGGCCAGCAGCGCGCCGAGATCCAGCGAGTAGACCACGGCTTCCTTGATGACGTCCGGCACGTCCTCCTCGACGATGCGCTTGGCGAGACCTTCCGCGATGGCAGTCTTGCCGACGCCCGCCTCACCGACCAGCAGCGGGTTGTTCTTGCGGCGACGCACCAGAATCTGCACCACACGCTCAAGCTCCTCGTCGCGACCAATCAGCGGGTCGATCTTGCCCAGACGCGCCTGCTCGTTGAGGTTGGTGGCGTAGTTGGTCAGCGGGTTGTTGCCGCCTTCGCTGCTCGCCTCTTCGCTCTCTTCGTTCTCGACCGACGCCTGGGGCGCCTGGGTGTGACCCGCGACCTTGGAGATGCCATGCGCGATGTAATTGACCGCATCCACACGCGCGACATTCTGCTGCTTGAGGAAGTAGACGGCCTGGCTTTCCTGCTCGGAGAAGATGGCCACCAGCACGTTGGCGCCGGTCACTTCACTCTTGCCGGAAGATTGCACGTGGAAGACGGCACGCTGCAGGACGCGCTGGAAGCCCAGCGTCGGCTGCGTCTCGCGGTCTTCCTGCTCTTCCGGAATCAGCGGGGTGGTGGAGTTGATGAAGTCCTGAAGGTCGACTCGCAGCTTGTCCAGATTGGCACCACAGGCGCGCAGGACATCGGCAGCGGAGGCATTGTCCAGCAGTGCCAGCAGGAGGTGTTCCACGGTCATGAATTCGTGGCGTTTGGAGCGTGCCACGGTGAAGGCCGTGTTCAGGGTCAGTTCAAGTTCTTTGCTCAACATGGCAAGTCCCCTCTAGGCCGCGTCTTGGACGGATCACTCCGCCCGGTCGATGTCGCACAGCAGCGGATGCTGGCACTCTCGAGCATATTGATTGACTTGGTGGCATTTCGTTTCCGCGATGTCGCGACTGAAGATGCCACAGGTTCCTTTTCCCTGATGATGGACAGCGAGCATGATCTGTACTGCCTGCTCCTGATCCTTGTTGAAAAAGGTGGTCAGCACCTCCACGACGAAGTCCATCGGCGTGAAGTCATCATTGTGCAGAACGACCTTGTACATGGGCGGTGGAGCCAGTTCAGGCTCAGCGGTCTCGAATGCCAGATCACCTTCGTGGTCTTCCTGGTATCCGGGGTCCTGAGCCGACGGGGCCTGATTGCTGATCGACAGTGTCTCCAGAAAGGGAGGACTGCCGCGCGATGTCTCTGTCTTGAACATAAGGGGCTGATCCGGTGAACACAAGCCGTGACGAAGCAGATTGCCTCAACGCGCCGCGAAGAAGGTCAAGCGCTGCCACGTCGTCTCAATGTGGGTGTGATAAGGAAAAGATGGGGGCTTGTCGATCTGGTTGCAAGCTTTGGTCGCGTCCGCCCAAGCGTACACGTTCATGCCTGCATCGCGACGCTCTGACATGAATGCGGGCATTTGCATGCATTTTCGCTCACATACGCGACAGACACTTCTCGACAGGCGTCGCCACCTGACGACCCATTCAAGCGCCTCGCCGCTCAATGAAACCCGGAATGCGACCGCGCAGAACGCTCCACGCAGAATGCCCAGGAGTAGCAATCGTTGGCAGCCGTCTGGGCGCGCAACCGAGAAGCTTCCATCTCAAACGCAAGAAGGCCCCCGGACATGTCCGGGGGCCTTCTGCTGAAACCTGTCACGCAACCTGATGCCTGGGCATCAGATCAACGCAGGATCTCAGGCATCCATGTTGTCAGCGACAGCCTGACCGAACTCGGAGCACTTCAGCAGCTTGGCATCGTCCATCAGGCGATGGAAGTCATAGGTGACTTCGCCCTTGGCGATGGCCTTCTCGACGCCTTTCAGCACGAGGTCAGCCGCTTCGACCCACCCCATGTGACGCAGCATCATCTCGGCAGAGAGGATGACGGAGCCCGGGTTGACCTTGTCCTGACCCGCGTACTTCGGTGCAGTACCGTGAGTCGCTTCGAACATGGCGACGGTGTCGGACAGGTTGGCACCCGGCGCGATACCGATACCACCCACTTCCGCCGCCAGGGCGTCGGACAGGTAGTCACCGTTCAGGTTCAGGGTGGCGATGACGTCATATTCCGCCGGACGCAGCAGAATCTGCTGGAGCATGGCGTCAGCGATGACGTCCTTGACCACGATGTCCTTGCCGTTGTTCGGGTTCTTGAAGGTCATCCACGGGCCGCCATCCAGCAGCTCGCCGCCGAACTCGTCCTTGACGATTTCGTAGCCCCAGTCCTTGAAGGCACCTTCGGTGAACTTCATGATGTTGCCCTTGTGCACCAAGGTCAGCGACTCACGGTCGTTGTCGATGGTGTACTGGACAGCCTGACGGACCAGACGCTTGGTCCCTTCTTCGGAGACCGGCTTGACGCCGATACCGCAGTTCTCCGGGAAGCGGATGTTGGTGACACCCATCTCTTCGCGCAGGAACTTGATGACCTTATCGGCTTCCGGGGTTCCCGCTTTCCATTCGACACCGGCATAGATGTCTTCGGAGTTTTCACGGAAGATGACCATGTCGACGTCAGCCGGCTTCTTGACCGGGCTCGGCACACCAGTGAACCAGCGCACCGGGCGCAGGCAGGTGTACAGATCCAGCTTCTGACGCAGAGCGACGTTCAGAGAGCGAATACCACCGCCCACCGGAGTGGTCAGCGGGCCCTTGATGGAAACGATGTAATCCTTGACAGCCTCGAGAGTCTCTTCCGGCAGCCAGGTGTCAGCATCATAAACGTGAGTGGCTTTTTCACCGGCGTAGACTTCCATCCAGTGAATCTTGCGCTCGCCGCCATAGGCCTTGTCGACAGCAGCGTCGATGGCAATCTTCATGGCCGGAGTCACGTCCACACCGATACCATCGCCTTCGATGAACGGGATGATCGGATTATTCGGAACGTTGAGGGTATTGTCGGAATTTGCGGTGATCTTGGCACCGCCTTCCGGGACGACAATCTTCTGGAACCCCATTGATAACTCCCCTGTCATGGATTCAGTGGAGGCGCGAGTATAGCACCCGTGCCGCTTCTCACAGTAGGCTTATACGGCAGCCGCGACAAAAGTCTAAACCATGTCTCTCATATATCTGCTTCACAAGCCTTACCGCGTCCTGACCCAGTTTACCGACCGCGATCAGGGCCGCCAGACACTCGCTGACTTCATCGACGTGCCGGATGTCTATGCCGCCGGGCGCCTCGACTATGACTCCGAGGGACTGCTGCTGCTCACCAGTAATGGCGCGCTCTCCCACCAGATCGCGCACCCGAAGAAGAAGCAGCCCAAGACCTACTGGGTGCAAGTGGAAGGTGCCCCCGATGAACAGGCCATCGCCGCGTTGAGAGCCGGTGTCGAGCTCAAGGATGGCATGACCCGGCCGGCGAAGGTCAGGCTGATTGACCCGCCGGCGTTGCCGGACAGGCAACCCCCTGTGCGCTTCCGTGCCAGCATTCCGACCCACTGGCTGGAGATCATCATCAGTGAAGGTCGCAATCGCCAGGTGCGCCGCATGACCGCCCACGTCGGCCTGCCGACCCTGCGCTTGATCCGCGCAGCCATCGGGCCGTGGAAGCTCGATGGCCTTGCCCCTGGTGAATGGCGCAGCGAGGAAGTCGAGATGCCAGCGCCACCTCGTCGCGAGTCCCGCTCGCCACGCCACAAGGGCGCGACGGGCGAGCGCCGCACCGGCAACGCTGGCCCCCGGGGCAGTGGCAGTAGAAGCAGTAAAGCCAGGAATGGCAAGGGTTTCAGCAAGGGCTCAGGTCAAGGTTCAGGCAAGACACCCGGCGCCGCCTCCCGGCGCCCCTCATCCCCCAAGAAAGGAAGGAAATCCTGATGGCTGCTCGCTGGACCCCGAATGTCACCGTCGCCTGTGTCGTCGAACGCGCCGGGCGCTACCTGATCGTCGAGGAAGACAAGGGCGGGCCCTGCACGGTGTTCAACCAACCGGCCGGCCATCTCGAACCCCATGAGCGCATCATCGACGGCGTACAACGCGAAGTTCGCGAGGAAACCGCCTGGCGCATCCTGCTCACCGGCTATCTCGGCCTCTATGTGCACGTGGCCGAGGACGGGACCCACTTCCACTCCCACAGCTTCGAGGCCGCCGCCCTTGAGCACCTGTGCACGCCGCTGGCCCCTGACATCGTCAGAACGCACTGGCTGTCGCTTGAGGAGATCGAGCAGCTCGAGGACATGGGCCGCCTGCGCAGCCCCCTGGTGACCCGTCGTATCCGCGATAGCCAGCGTGGCAAGCGTTTCCCGCTGGATGTGCTGCACGATTGAGCGATCGCCCGGGCGCAGGCGGGGTGAATCCCTGCCCCGCATTCAGGTATAATCCCGGCCATTCGAGCGGCGCCAGAATGACGGGTCTGCCGCCTCCCCTGTTTGTGACAACCCGCGGCCATGCGGGTGACGAGAGAACTGATGACCGCTGAAACCGGTACCGGAACCAAGGTCATCGTCGGCATGTCCGGCGGTGTCGACTCCTCCGTCTCTGCCCTGTTGTTGATGGAGCAGGGCTACCACGTCGAAGGCCTGTTCATGAAGAACTGGGACGAAGACGACGGTAGCGAATACTGTACCGCCCTCGAAGACCTGGCCGATGCCCAGGCCGTGTGCGACAAGCTCGGCATCAAGCTGCACACCGCCAACTTCGCCGCGGAGTACTGGGACAACGTCTTCGAGCACTTCCTGGCCGAGTACAAGGCCGGTCGCACGCCGAATCCCGACATCCTGTGCAACCGCGAGATCAAGTTCAAGGTCTTCCTCGAGTATGCCGAGATGCTGGGCGCCGAGCTGATCGCCACCGGTCACTACGTGCGTGGCGGCGTGCGCGAGGGTCTCCCGCGCCTTCTCAAGGGCCTGGACACCAACAAGGACCAGAGCTACTTCCTGCATGCCGTGCCGCAGGCAGCCATCGCGCGCACCCTGTTCCCGGTCGGCGAGCTCGAGAAGCACGAAGTGCGCGCCATCGCCGAGAAGCATGAGCTGATCACCGCGCGCAAGAAGGATTCCACCGGTATCTGCTTCATCGGCGAGCGGCGCTTCGCCGACTTCCTCAAGCAGTACCTGCCCGCTCAGCCCGGCAAGATCGAGACTCCCGATGGGGACGTCATCGGCGAGCACATGGGCCTGATGTACTACACCCTCGGCCAGCGCCAGGGGCTGGGAATCGGTGGCCTCAAGCGCTATCCGGACGCGCCCTGGTTCGTGTGTGCCAAGGATCTGGAGCGCAACGTGCTGATCGCCGTGCAGGGCAAGCACCACGACCTGCTCTACACTCAGGCGTTGAGCACCGAATCCGTGGACTGGGTCGCAGGCGAGCCGCCGCAGACCGACGCCAATGGCGAGCTGCGCATTCGCTGCAAGAACCGCTATCGCCAGGAAGACCAGGCCGCGACCTTGATCGTCAATGACGGCCAGCGTGTCGAGGTGCGTTTCGATGAACCGCAACGCGCCGTCACGCCCGGCCAGTCTGCCGTCTTCTATCTCGGCGACATCTGTCTGGGCGGCGGCGTGATCGATGCCGCCTGGAAACTTCCAGCGGCGGACGCCAGCGCTTCCACCGCCCCGCTCTCTGGCCCCGAGGAGTCCGCCGCGCAATGACCAGCGTGCCGATCCGTCCCGTCACTGATACCACCACCCGTCAGGCACTCGCGCTGGCGGGCGTCTTCCAGGCAGCCGCGCTGGTCGATGAGCTGGCCCGCCACGGCCAGTGCGATGAGCGCGCCTGGGAAACTCTGGTGAATGCCACGCTGGATACCAACCCGGAAAGCTTCGAAGCCATCTACGGCGGGCACCATAACCGCCTGCGGCTCGGCATCGACACCGTCAGTGCGGTGATGGAACGTCGCCAGGTCTCACCCGTGGTGATGCGTTACGGCTTCTCGCTGGTGATGCTGATGAGCAAGCTCAAGAAGGACCCGGACATGCTGGACAAGCTGGGCGCGGGCCTGACCCGCATCCAGGGCCAGGCCGAGCACTTCGGGCCGACCCACGAGAACGTGATCGCAAGCCTGGGCGAGCTTTATCAACAGACCCTCTCCACCTTCCGCTACCGGATCGTGGTGCAGGGCGATCCCGGCCTGCTGCAGCAACGCATGATGCCGGAACGCATCCGCTGCGCCCTGCTGGCGGGTGTGCGCTTCGCACTGCTGTGGGACCAGCAGGGTGGCCGTCGCTGGAAGCTGGTCTTCCAGCGCAGCGCGCTCAAGAAGTCATTGCAGCAGCTGGACTGAGCCCGCCTCCGCGCTCGCGCGTCACCTGCACCACCTGATTCACACCCGAATTCGCTTCAACAACGCTGGAGCCCGTGAACCGGGCTCCGAGACACTTGAACCGGCAGCGCGTCATGTCCTGCCACCATCGGAAGATTCTCATCATGCAGCTGTCCGCCCTCACCGCCCTGTCTCCCGTCGATGGCCGCTATGGCGCCAAGACCGAGGCCCTGCGCGAGCACTTCAGTGAATTCGGCCTGATCCGTGCCCGCGTCATCGTCGAGGTGCGCTGGTTGCAACGCCTGGCCGCCCACGCCGAGATCGCTGAAGTGCCGGCCTTCTCCGCGGATGCCAACGCCGTGCTGGATGGCATCGTCAGTGAGTTCAGTGTCGAGGATGCCCAGCGCATCAAGGACATCGAACGCACCACCAACCACGACGTGAAGGCGGTCGAGTACTTCCTGAAGGAAAAGGTCGAGAGCAACGCCGAACTCAACGCCGTCACCGAGTTCATCCACTTCGCCTGCACCAGTGAAGACATCAACAACCTGTCTCACGCCCTGATGCTGCGTGGCGGCCTGGACAAGGTGCTGCTGCCGCAGATGCGTGAAGTGACCGAAGCGATCGTCGCGCTGGCCCACCAGCACGCCGAACAGCCGATGCTGTCGCGCACCCACGGCCAGACGGCCAGCCCGACCACCCTCGGCAAGGAAATGGCCAACGTCGCCGCGCGCCTGCGTCGTCAGCTGGCGCAGATCGAACGCATCGAGATGCTCGGCAAGATCAACGGTGCCGTGGGCAACTACAATGCCCACCTGACCACCTATCCGGCCATCGACTGGGCGGCCAACGCCGAAACCTTCGTCGAGAGCCTCGGGCTGACCTTCAACCCGTACACCACCCAGATCGAGCCGCACGACTACATCGCCGAGCTGTTCGATGCCATCTGCCGCTTCAACACCATCCTGATCGACTTCGATCGTGACATCTGGGGCTACATCTCGCTGGGTTACTTCAAGCAGCGCACCGTGGCCGGCGAGATCGGCTCTTCCACCATGCCGCACAAGGTCAACCCGATCGACTTCGAGAACTCCGAAGGCAATCTGGGCATCGCCAACGCCGTGCTGGGCCATCTGGCACAGAAGCTGCCGATCTCCCGCTGGCAGCGTGACCTGACCGACTCTACCGTGCTGCGCAACCTGGGCACCGGCCTGGCGCAGGGTCTGATCGCCTACCAGGCGACCCTGAAAGGCATCAGCAAGCTGGAAGCCAACCCGGAGCGCCTGGACGCCGACCTGGACAACAGCTGGGAAGTGCTGGCCGAGCCGATCCAGACCGTCATGCGCCGTTACGGCATCGAGAAGCCCTACGAGAAGCTCAAGGAGCTGACCCGTGGCAAGCGTATCGACCAGGCCGGTTTCGCCGCCTTCATCGAGACGCTGGAACTGCCGGAAGACGTCAAGACCGAGCTGAAGGCACTGAGCCCGGCCAGCTACATCGGCAACGCCATTGCACAGGCCAAGGCGCTCTAAGCGGCGCAGGTCACTGCAAATCTTTGGACGCCGGGGCCTCTGCTCCGGCGTCATGCATTGCGCATTAGACGCATGCAACACGCAGCACACTGAATGACACCCTGGATTCACGACCACTGACGTTCTTCGTCAGTGGGCACGACATGCCACGCTCTCAAGGCTCGGCATGGAACGCATCGCCTTCTGCCATCCGGCAAAACGGCTTCAACGACGTCATCGCGAGACCGCCGCCCCCTGACAGGCTGCCGTTCGCGTTCGAGAGGTTCTGCATGAGCACATCCCCCGCCCCCCGCGACACCGACACGCCTCTGGCGCTGTTGGGCGGCCTGAGCATCCGCGAATTCCTGCGCGATTACTGGCAGCAGAAGCCGCTGCTGATCCGCGGGGCCTTCGCAGACTTCGAGACGCCGCTGGAAGCCGATGAACTGGCCGGTCTGGCCTGTGAAGATGGCATCGAAGCGCGTCTGGTCGAGGAAAACGGCCCGGACAAGGCCTGGCAGGTCAGCCACGGCCCCTTCGATGAGGCGACCTTCGCGCGTCTCGACGCCAAGGACGACAGCCAGTGGAGCCTGCTGGTGCAGGCGGTGGATCACTACGTCCCCGACGTCGCCGCGCTGTTCGAGCCCTTCACCTTCCTGCCGCGCTGGCGCCTCGATGACATCATGATCAGCTACGCGCCGACCGGCGGCAGCGTCGGCCCGCACCTGGACAACTACGATGTCTTCCTGCTGCAGGCCCAGGGCCAGCGTCATTGGCAGCTGGGCGGCATGCACGGTGACGACGCCGAGATCATCGATGGCATCGACCTGCGCATCCTCAAGCACTTCGAGGTCACGCCGGGCGAGGACTGGGTGCTGGAACCCGGCGACATGCTCTACGTACCGCCGCGCCTGGCGCACCACGGTGTCAGCCAGTCCGATGACTGCATGACCATCTCCGTCGGCTTCCGCGCGCCTTCCGCCGATGAAGTCGTCACCTCCTACGCCGACTATCTGGGTGCCAGCCTGCCGGAATCGCTGCGCTACCGTGACCAGGGCATGGCCCCGGTCGCCAATGCCGGCGAGCTGGACGACGCCTCGCTCGAGCGTGTGCGCGAATTGCTGCTCAGTACGCTGGATAACCCGACCCAGCTGGCGCAGTGGTTCGGCCGCTACATGACCCAGCCCAAGTATCTGGAGCAGCTCGCCGCTCGCGAACCGGCCCTCAAGACGCATGAGCTGGTCGAGTATCTGGAAGATGAAGGCGTACTGGTGCGCTCACTGGGATCACGCTTCGCCTTCCGTCAAGGTGAAGATGGCAACAGCACGCTGTTCGTCGATGGCGATGGCATCCTGGCCCCCCAGCCGCTGGCGGAAGCGTTGGCCTCCGATCAGCGCCTTACCGCGGTGTTGCTTGACTACACCACGGCAGACCTTGATCGCAGTGCCGTGGCCAGCCTGCTGACGGCGCTGATCAACCGCGGCAGCCTGATACTGGAATGTGACCTTCAGGACGAAGAGGACGATGAAGAATGAGTGACGCCATGATCAGCCTGGAACGGGGCGACTGGCAGACCTTGGGCAACGAGGCCAGCGAGATCCGCCGCGTCGTGTTCATCGAGGAACAGCAGGTGCCGCGGGAGGAGGAGTGGGACGGGCGCGACGACGCCTGCGAACACTTCCTCGTGCATCTGGATGGCCGCACCGTCGGCACGGCCCGTCTATTGCCGGACGGCCATGTCGGCCGTGTCGCCATTCTCTCCGAAGCACGCGGGCTGGGGCTTGGCCAACGCCTGATGGAAGCGGTCATCCATGCTGCGCGTCAGGCTGGCCACGCTGAAGTGCTACTGGATGCTCAGACCCATGCGCTGGAATTCTATCAACGTCTCGGCTTCACGGCTTACGGCGACGAGTTTCTCGATGCCGGCATACCGCACCGCAGCATGCGCTTGATTCTGAACTGAATTTTAGCGTCTGCCTTACGAAAACCGGCCCCATTTGGGGCCGGTTTTTTTGTGCCATGAATGTTCTTGTAGTCTGGCTACAACCCGCTCCTTGACCAAGTCATCATTCCCCAAGGCCCATGATGACTGACATCATGACGTCACTAAGAAATATTAAAACGACTGTTTGCCAACAGGAATCACGCAACGTTGAATCTGATATAAAACGATCGTTTTAATGCGACCAAGGAATGAAAGACAGCACTCAATTTCGGAGCGATGCTAGAGATCAGGTCATTTACGCTGCACTGCAACATGACGCGCTGCCCGACTCGGCACCGCCTTCAGGAGATTCGCCCATGCTCACCTCAGACTCACGAACGCAGATCACCCTGGTGGGCGGTAGAGGTGACCAGGTACTCGGGCAGCCTGAGGATGCCGCTCTGGCCGAGCAATGGCACAACGCCGAGATCCGAACGCGGATTCTCAAGCTGGCGCGCCCCCTCAAGGACCTGCTGCCACCGCAGACAGCGGAGTCGGTGGCGGCACAGGCGCAGACGATCTGCCATCTGAGTCGCGACCAGCGCTGGCAACTCCCCGGCGAGCAGTGGCAACTGCGCTCACAGGGCAGCGCCTGGCAGTTGAAGTGCAGCGCGCAGCCGGCAACCGCTGGCGAGACGCAGGACGCACCTGACCAGTTGGCACTTGCCGGACTCACCGATGACGTGACGGGGATGCAGCTGGGCAACCGCCCGCTCCCTCGGGCCCTCTGGACCTTGGCCGCCGCGCGGCATCGCGGTGAACGTCATTCGGTACTGGCCATTGCCCAGGTCAGCAGCGTACGCGAAGCACTGTGCTGGGGAGAACTGATCTCACGGCTGCGCGCGCCAAACGGCAGGCCACCGCGCATCGCCCTCACCCTCAGCCACTGCACGTTACCCACGCTGGAAGCCAGCCTGTACTTCCTGATGCCCTGGTTGGACAGCATCACGCTGACAGCGGCACCCGGCCTGGAAACTGCCTGCCTTGGCGTGATCAAGGCTCGCTTCAGACTTGCTGAGCCAGTGGAGCTCGACAACGCCACCGACGACGTCTTCTGTCGCACGGGGTGACTCCACTGGTGACGCCTGAAAGATCAATAACAACAACAAACTGTCATGCAGCAACCTCAAGACGCAGAGCGCCGGCACTCCCATTTCACGCGTCGCTCTCGCGTCAACCGCCAGACGATAGACAAGCGAACAGACACAAGACACAGACAACACGCCAGGGGCTGCGCCCCGACGACGAAGCCATCAGGAGATGCCACCATGAGTCACACACGTGCCGATCAGATTGCCGCGCTCGAAAAGGACTGGGCCGAGAATCCGCGCTGGAAAGGGATCACTCGCCCCTATTCCGCCGAGGATGTGGTGCGCCTGCGCGGTTCCGTCCAGGAAGCCAACACCTTGGCGACCCGCGGTGCCGAGAAGCTCTGGAAACTGGTCAATGGTGATGCCAAGAAGGGCTATGTCAACTGTCTGGGCGCCCTGACCGGTGGCCAGGCCATGCAACAGGTGAAGGCCGGTATCGAAGCCATCTATCTGTCCGGCTGGCAGGTGGCTGCCGACAACAACACCAGCGAAGCCATGTACCCAGATCAGTCGCTCTATCCGGTGGATTCCGTGCCGACCGTGGTCAAGCGCATCAACAACACCTTCCGTCGCGCCGACCAGATCCAGTGGCAAAAAGGGGCCAACCCCGGCGATGCCGGCTTCGTCGATTACTTCGCGCCTATCGTGGCGGATGCCGAGGCCGGTTTCGGTGGCGTGCTCAACGGTTACGAGTTGATGACCGCCATGATCCGTGCGGGTGCCTCCGGCGTGCACTTCGAGGACCAGCTGGCCTCTGTCAAGAAGTGTGGTCACATGGGTGGCAAGGTACTGGTGCCGACTCAGGAAGCGGTGCAGAAGCTGGTGGCCGCCCGTCTGGCCGCTGACGTGGCAGGTGTGCCGACCCTGGTCATCGCACGTACCGATGCCAACGCCGCTGACCTGATTACCTCCGATGTCGATGACTACGACAAGCCGTTCCTGACCGGTGAGCGCTCCGACGAAGGCTTCTATCGCGTCAAGGCAGGTCTGGATCAAGCCATTGCCCGCGGTCTGGCCTACGCGCCCTACTCCGACCTGATCTGGTGCGAAACCGCCAAGCCGGACCTCGAGGAGGCGCGCCGCTTCGCCGAAGCGATCAAGAAGGAATACCCGGACCAGCTGCTGGCCTACAACTGCTCGCCTTCCTTCAACTGGAAGAAGAACCTCGACGATGCCACCATCGCCAAGTTCCAGCAGGAACTGTCGGACATGGGCTACAAGTACCAGTTCATCACTCTGGCCGGTATCCACAACATGTGGTTCAACATGTTCGATCTTGCCTACGACTATGCGCAGGGCGAAGGCATGAAGCACTACGTCGAGAAGGTGCAGGAAGCCGAATTCGCGGCAGCCGAGAAGGGCTATACCTTCGTGGCGCACCAGCAGGAAGTCGGTACCGGCTACTTCGATGACATGACCAACGTCATTCAGGGCGGCAACTCCTCCGTCACCGCGCTGACGGGTTCCACGGAAGAAGACCAGTTCTAAGAGGACCCGTTCCAGGCGCTGCCAGCGGCGCCATCACGACAGCAAGCTCGAGGCACAGGTGTCTCGAGATGACGGGAAGGCACCTCGACATCATGCCGGGATTGCACGAGGTGCCTGGCCCACGACTGACTGAAGCCCGCTCACGCGGGCTTTTTCGCGTGCATACGACGTGAAGCCCCTCGACCGGAGGCGATACGCCGAAGGCAGAACGGCGGGTGGTAGCATTCATGCGACAGGCAAGAACCAGATTTGCATCATCTCAGCGTGTCAGACCGGGAACCCGTCCAGATCCACGTGGTCTATAATGTTAAGAAACAGTGTTCTCGCACGCTCGGCGTGACTAGAATCTGCTGGCGGCCCAAGGAAGTGATCGCCTACCTGAGCCTTGCTCTCTCAGCACTCGGCATTATCCATCACAACCTCAAGCTGCACCGCATCATGCGAGGAGATACACCATGACACTCTCACTGACTCACAAACGATCGACTGGCGCACGCCGCTGGCTGCCCGTGATCGCACTCGGCGTGCTGACGCTTGGCGGCTGCGCGAACAGCGACATCTATTCCGGCAACGTCTATACCGGCGATCAGGCCAAGCGCGCACAGTCCGTCAGCTACGGCACCATCACCTCACTGCGACCGGTGCAGATCCAGGCACAGGATGAAGGCAGCGGCGTGCTCGGTGGCCTGGGGGGTGCGGTCGTCGGCGGCCTGCTCGGCAGCCAGATCGGCGGCGGCTCCGGCCGTGCGATCGCCACTGCCGCGGGCGCCATCGGCGGCAGCGTGGCCGGCAAGTCGATCGCCGACAACGTCGACCAGATCGACGCCTACGAGATTGAAGTCCGCCGCGATGCCGGCGACAGCCTCATCGTCGTCCAGAAAGCCGACACCGCCTTCTCGGTTGGCCAACGTGTCCGCCTGGTCGGCTACGGCGCCAACCTGAGCGTCGCGCCTTATTGAGTCTCCGACGGCTGGCGCTCCCCTGTCGGGGCGCCAGCCGCTTTGTTTCTGCGCCCTTTATCGATTCCTGCCGCAAGCTCTGCGCGGGCAGCACTGCCACACTTTACCTTCGACTCGCCAAGCGAGCGCATTCCCGCATCTCTCGCGCCTTTCACATCTCTTGCGCTCCCGTATTTACATCCGCCTCATCTCCTCCTGCTTGCTGCCCCCGTTTATTTCTCCTTGTCCCGTCGCTTCGTATTCCCTCCTCCGGTTACACGCATGAACGGTTCGTCTCAGCGAACAATCTGCAGATCGCCTATTGATTAACAGGCTATGAAATCGTGATTTTTTGTGCAAAGTTATACATATGCAGCCTAACTTGACTCTGTGTACAACTTTTCGTTCCAGGAGTTGCGATGCGTCCCGTCACTGCCCGTCCAGCAGGTTCTCACCCAGGCACCCGCAAGCTGTCTTGTAGCACGTCATCTTCAAGAAGCTCCCCCCGCGCTTGCCCCAGCGCAGTCAATGACAGTCCCGGCGGTGCCACCGCCCTCAGCCATGCCCCGCAGATGGCGCCGGCCTTCTCGACCCGGCGCCTGGGCATGGCATTGATCATGCTGGGTGCGGTGGCATTGGCCCCCATGGTGGAGGCAGCCGAGGACGAGGGTGGCGTGCTGTCATTGAAGGTCGAGAACGACATTCTCACCTCCGGCGATGATGGCCATTACACCAACGGCTTTGCGTTGAGCTACACCTTCGAGACACCAGAGCAGCACTGGTCACGCTCATTCGCGGACTGGGTGCCCGGCTTCAGCGCTGCGCGACTGGACGCCACGGCCTACCGCTTCGGGCAGCAGATCTATACCCCCAATGACATCACGCGAGAGCAACCAGATCAGGATGACCGCCCCTACGCAGGCTACCTGTTCGGTGGCGTCTCGCTGTTCGCCGGTGAAGAAGGAGATGACTGGCGACGGGTGGATACCTTCAATCTGGATCTCGGTATCGTCGGCCCGGCCTCGGGCGCCAAGGATGCCCAGAAGGCGGTACACAAGCTGACCAGTAGCGATGAGCCGGAAGGCTGGGATCACCAGCTGCACAACGAGCCGGTGATCAATACCGGCTGGCAGACGCAGCTATGGCTGCCCGCCAGGGCCGCAGGGCTGGAGGTGGAATACGGGCCATCCGCCTCCGTGGCGCTGGGCAATCTCTACACCTATGCGGGCGTCGGAGGCGGAGTACGCATCGGCCAGGGGCTGACCCGCAGCTACGGGATACCGACAGTCGCGCCAGCCCAGGGCGGCCGTCAGTACTTCCATTCCGACGGCGACTTCGCCTGGTACCTGTTCGCCAATATCGAGGGCCGCGCGATGGCCTACAACATGCTGCTGGATGGCAATGGCTTCGAGGACAGTGCCTCGGTGGACCGTCGCCCACTGGTCGGCGATCTGCAGATGGGCTTCGCGCTCAGCTGGCAACGCTGGCAGCTGGCGTTCGTCAACGTGTGGCGCACTCACGAATTCGAGACGCAGCAGGAAAGCGATCAATTCGGCTCGCTGACGCTCTCGACCTGGCTGTGAGTCAGCGCTGAGCTGCAATCGGCACTGACAGGCAGCGATGGCTGAGCAGAGCCCGATGAGAAGAGTCCGATGAGAAAAGCCTGATGGGCAGAAACAGATGAGCAGAAACAGAAAGGCCGGGCAGATAGCCCGGCCTTTCTGTCTGCGGGAAACGTCATGCTTCCCAGAAGGTTGCTGCTGGTGAGATCAGTGCATCTTGACCTTGCTCATGCCCCAGCAGATCAGCTTGCCGCCGATCAGAACGATCAGCGCCAGCACGATCAATGCCATCAGCATGGAGATGGGGTTGACGATGAAGGTCGCCCCCAGGATACCCAGGGCCACGCCCCAGACGTAGCGGTCACCGCTATCGATGCTCAGAGCCTCTGGCAGGACACGCTTGACGGTGGCACCCAGCGAGCCTTCCCAGCGGTTCAAGCACAGCATGAAGATCGCAGCGAAGCTCACCAGCCAGATCAATGTCACGGTCATCGAAATTCTCTCCTGAAAAATAGGGTCGCATGGCGCCTGACCTGAGTTGTCATTTCCCGTCAGGCGACGGGACAGAGTGTGCAGAGCGAGGCCACCTCGGGCCGCGCGTCAGAATCCGCAATATCCGAGTAGGCAGAGTAACCAGACCCCGTGGCCCTCGCAAGCCATCGCCCCAACCTTGCATGGCCGCCAGCAGCAAGCCCGCTGTGCGCTGACAGGGTAACCCCGCCAGACACCTGATGATCCAACCGTTTTGCTCCTTTGTTCACCGATGGCGTCTGGGGTGAGAAAAAACCTGCCTCAGGGTTGAAATGCACGCCTGCGAGCGTCACCTATACTTTCAAGACAAGGTAACGTGCGCTGGATTGCCTCTCTGGCAATGTCATCAGCGGGCCAAGAGCCACGTGATACGCGGCTTTTTTCCAGTTTCCCCCCTGACAGTCACCTCAGGGGCACGTTACCATTGACGTTCATATACCTATCGAAAGGCTCTCATCATGCAAATCGCCCAGAATGCCGTCGTATCCTTCCACTACACCCTGACCAACAACGAAGGGGAAGTGCTGGATAGCTCCGAAGGCCGCGAGCCGCTGGCCTACATCCACGGCGCTGGCAACATCGTCCCGGGCCTCGAGAAGGAACTCGATGGCAAGACTTCCGGCGACGAGCTGAAAGTTGCCGTCTCTCCGGAAGAAGGTTACGGCGAAGTCCAAGAAGCCCTGGTCCAGGAAGTGCCGCGTGAAGCCTTCCAGGGTGTCGAAGACATCGAAGCTGGCATGCAGTTCCAGGCGCAGACCCAGGGCGGCCCGCTAATGGTCACCGTCACAAAGGTCGAAGGCGACACTGTCACTGTCGATGGCAACCACCCGCTGGCCGGCGAAACCCTGAACTTCGACGTGCAGATCACCAACGTGCGTGAAGCTTCTGCCGAAGAGCTGGAACACGGCCACGTTCACGGCGAAGGTGGCGTGGAGCACTAAGCTCCGCCTCTTCCCTCATCTGAGGCCTCGCCCCGGATGAGCGCCTCCCACAGTGTGGGAGGCCGGAACCGAAAGCCCCGCGACTGAGTCATCAGTCGCGGGGCTTTTTCGTGTCTGGCTTCGTGTCTGGCTTCGTGTCGGCCTGGCTGGCTTGGCGCGCTGGTCAGACTGGCTCAGCCATCGATTCACAGCCCTGATCACTCATGCTCCCGGATCAGGCACCGCAGTCGGGCGGCGTGGCATCGCTGGAAAGGCTCAGACCACGAAACAGCGCCGTGGCATCCCCGGCGGCATTGTCGCCGTCAGCCATCAGCGCAAGACCGGCAATCTCGCTCGGCTTGCTGTCAAACAGTGACGCGTAATCAGCACGCAGGTCGCGCACCTCCGCCACCCACTGTCCTACCTTCTCGTCACCGGATTCAACCGCCAGCAGCACGGCACGATCCGTGAAGGCGTTGTCCCAATGGCTGCCTTTAGCTTCATTGCTGGACCAGACGTAATTGATGGCTTCCACCTGCCACGGCAGGATGCCGGTCTTGTTGACCACATAGAGGCGTGCCGGATAGTCATCGCCGCCCTTGGTCTTCTCGTTCAGGCCCGGATAGATGCCATCCACCTGCCAGCACCATTTCAGGTAGGGCGTCTCTTCGAGCGAGATTTCCTGCTCCAGATAGCGTGCGGACGCCTGGCCCCGGGCGCGCGCCTCGAGCGCAGGGCTGCCGTCGCGCTCCACCACGCGATAGGCCGTCTGGCCTTCAAAGGTCTTCTCACCCCAGGCAAGAATCTGCGCAGGCGAGAAACTCCTGTCAGCCGCGTGGGCCACAGAGGGCAGTAGCGCCGTCAGCAGGCCGCTGGAGGCGACTGCCGCGAACAGGGGCAGGAATGACGGCAACTGACGGGAAGCAATCTTCATTGGCAGGACTCCGATGTGCCTGAGCAAGGCAAGTGAGGAAGGTGAAACGCCATGTCACCGGGACGGCTAGGTTCGCAGCGCATCAATCTGGGACGATGCCGTGATGCTCGTTCTGGTCCTGGGCTCGCAAGGTGACATACCCTCCCCATACGCGCGTCAGCGTGGTCAGGATGCATGCCGCGGCGAAGATCCACGCCAGCCATGCGAAATGCTGTGGCATCAGGCAAGCCAACACGAAGAAGGCAATGGTCTCGGTGCCTTCGGTCAGGCCATCCAGATAATAGAAGGCCTTGCGCGTGAAATTGGGTCGCTCCAGCTGATGCTTGGCCGCCATGATGGCGAAGGCCAGAAAGCTCGAGCCCGTGCCGACGAAGGCGAACAGCAGCGCCACCGCCGCCATCGCATTGGCGGCAGGGTCTGCCAGGGCGAAACCCACCACCACAGCGGCGTAGAACAGGAAATCGAGACAGATATCCAGAAAGCCACCGGCATCGGAGCTCAGGCCGGCGTGCCGCGCCAGCGCGCCATCCAGCCCGTCCACCACCCGATTGATCAGGATCGCGGCCAGCGCGAGACCGAAATGCCCATAAGCCAGCAACGGCAACGCCAGCATGCCGATGGCGAAGCCTGCGAGGGTCAGCTGATCAGGATGCAGACCGCGCGCCGCCGCACTTTTCGCAAGACGTTTCAGAGGCGGCTGTACCCAGCGTGAGGTCCACTTGTCCAGCATGTTGCATCTACTCCCATGAAGTCGTTGAGATCATCGTCATTCCAGCGCCTGACAGGCGCTCAGCCGCGCGTCGGCGAGACCGAGCGCCCGGCAGGTACCGCACGCGCCAGCAGGTAGACCACCAGCGGCAGACAAGCCTGCAGGCAGGCGGCCACCGCGGTCAGACGTGGGTCGGCCCCCGTCGCCAGCGCCAGGGTTTCGGTGGTCAGGGTCGGGACACGCCCGCCGCCCAGCACCACCGTCGGCACGTATTGCGCGATGCTGACCGCGAAGGCCACTGCCCAGCTGATGGCCAGCGGCCTGAGCATCAGGCGCAGGCGGATACCGATCAGCACCTCGAGCCGTGAACGCCCCAGCAGGCGTGCTGCCTGCTCGAGTCGGGTATCGAAGCGCGCCCAGGGTCCGGCCAGCGTCAGCCAGGCGTAAGGCAAGGCGAACAGCAGATGGCCGATCACCACTCCCGCCCAACCGGGGCTGGCCCCCAGGCTCAACCAGCCGACCTGAAAGCCGAACAGGAAGCTGGCCTGCGGCAGCAGCAATGGCAGATAGAGGCAGACCACGAAGCCGCGCAGGCGGCCACTTTCCCGCTCACGCTCGAACACCGCGACGCTGAGGATGACGGCCAGCGTCGCCACCAGCAGCGCCAGCCACAGGCTGTTGCTGAAGGCATCCCCCAGGCCAGCGAGGGCCTGGTGCCAGCTCTCCCAGCCCCAACGAGACGGCAACAGCGCAGGGAAGAACCAGCTCCTGGCCACCGATTGCACACCAATCACCACGAAAGCGAGCAGTGAGATCAGCGTGACCCCGCCCAGCACTCCGCGCGCGACACGCCCGAACATGACTTCACTCGCCAGCGCCAGGCGGCTTGCGCGCGCCGGGTGATGGCTCAATACCCAGTCGCGGTGCCAGGTGAGCAAAGCGCGTCCCAGCGCCGCGCCCAGCGCCATCATCCCGATCACCAGCAGGGCCAGCATCAGGGCGCCGACACTCGCCGGCAGACGCGCCGTCGGGTCACTGTCACGCCACAGTTCGATCAGGCGGACTGCCAGCGTCGGCGTGCGCGTCGGCCCCAACACCTGGGCCACATCCACCACCGCCAGCGAGTAGGCCAGTACCGCACCGATGGGCAAGGCGATCGCGCGCATCACCTGGGGCATCAGAATACGCCAGCGCAGTTGAGGGATGCTGTAGCCGAGCGCCTGGCCTGCCTGCAGTTGCGCCGTGACCGGCAGGCGTGACAGCGCCGTCTGCGCCATCAGCATCAAGAATGGCGCCTCCTTGAGCGCCAGACCGACCGCCAGCGAGATGCCATGGGCATCCGGCAGCGGATACTGCGGCGGCACCAGCACCTCGAAAGGTGCCAGCAGCAGGCGCATCAGCACGCCGCTGGGCGCCGCCAGCCACAGCAGCCCCAGTGCCAGCGCCAGATGCGGCATCGCCAGTATCGGGGCCAGCAGACGCTCCATGCGCTCACCGAAGCGAGTCCCGGCGGCCGCCGAGACCCACCCCATGGTCAAAAGCACCGCCAGCAACGTGCCGCCGAGGCCACTGACCAGCGTCAGACGAAAGCCCTCCGCCAGTCCGGGCAAGGCCCACCAGCGTTGCCAGGCGACCGCCGAGACCTCCTCGAAGCCCAGTGTCGGCCACAGCCCGAAGGCCGGCGCGACCAGTCCGGCCAGCCCCAGCGCCGTCGGGCCGAGCAGCAACAGCAGGACGCCCCAGCGCAGCACTCGGGCGGGCGTCAGCGGCGCGTGACCAGTGGCGGGCGCGACACGCCAGCGATCAGCGACCCATTGCGTCATTTGCGATAGCGTCGCGCCCACTCGGCCTCCAACGCATCGGTCCAGCTCGGGTGTGGCTCGCTGAGCGGTGTGCCCAACGCCTCTGGCGACATGCTGCCGGGCAGCTGCGGCAAGGCCTCGAAGGCGGCGCGTTCTTGCGGCGGCAGGCGGGCGACATCCAGCACCGTGTCATCGCCCCAGCGCGAGGGGTCGGCCTTGGCGGCCTGGGCCTCGGCGGACATCAACTGATTGATCCACACCAGTGCAGCGGCCTTGTGCGGTGCACTGGCCGGAATCGCAAGATAGTGCACATTGCCGAGGGTGCCACCGTCATGGATATACGGCTCGATGGTCGGTGGCAGCCGCCCTTCCTGACGGGCATTGGCCACTTCCTGAGGCACGAAGGTCAGCGCTATCCACACGCTGCGCTGAGCGAGCAGTTTCATCTGCTCTTCGGCACCGGCAGGCTGACGCTCGCCCTGCGCCCACATCAGCGGATGCAGCGCATCGAGGTAGTCCCACAGCGGTGCGGTCACCTCAGCGAACTGAGCATCACTCGCCACGGGAGATGCCAGCACCTCGCGCTGCTCGGCGGGCAACAGCTCCAGCAACGCCTGCTTGAGGAAGGTGGTGCCGTGGAAGCTGGGCGGCTGCGGATAGGTCACGCGCCCGGGATGCTCTCTGGCCACCTCCAGCAGTGCCTGCATCGAGCGCGGCGGCGATTCCAGCAGCGCGGTGTCGTACATGAAGATCAGCTGCGCACGCCCCCAGGGCGCCTCCATGCCATCGGTGGCGAGCCCGAAATCGCGCGCGCCGATCTCCTCGAGCAGATAGTCACTGTTGGGCAGGCGCTCGACGAAGGGCCCCCACACCAGCTCGGCCTGCTTGAGCGCACGGAAGTTCTCGCCGTTGATCCAGATCACATCGATGCTGCCATCACGGCGCCCGGCTGCCTTCTCGGCCAGCAGGGTCGAGACGCTCTCGGCGGTATCGGCGATCTTGACGTGGCGCACCTCGATGCCATGCCGCGCTGCTGCCGTCTCGGCCTGGGCACGCAGATAGGCGTTGGTCGCCTCACTGCCGCCCCAGGCATGAAAGTCGATACGTTGACCACGTGCGCGTTCGGCGATCACCTGCCACTCGAGCGAAGCGAGCTCAGGGGTCGGGCGCCCGGCCTGCGCATCGGCCGCATACGCCAGTGCCGTGGACCAGGGCGAAGCACTCACGCCCGCTATCAACAGCAAGGATCCGCCCATCAACGCCAGGGCACGACGACGGCCTGGCTTGTGATTCGTCTCCATGAGGGGATCTCCTGATAGGAAAATGCCGCGTCCCGGACATGCGGGTGCGCGGCATCAGTCATCGATTAGTGTTTTTCAGCAGCCGGAGCACTCACGGTGTCCGTCGCCTTGAGCGTCTTGGTCGGTTCGAAGCGGCCGTTGCGGCGCCAGGTGAAGTAACGATCGAGCACCTTGAGCACGCCTTCCGGCTTGTGGGCATTCTTCCACATGCCAGCCGCGGCCTTGTTGGCTTCCGACAGTGTCGGGTACGGATGGATGGTGGAGAGGATCTTGTTGAGGCCGATGCCATGCTTCATCGCCATGGTGAACTCGGCCAGCCACTCCCCTGCATAGGCACCGACCAGCGTCACACCCAGGATGCGATCACGCCCCTTCTCGGTGAGTACCTTGACGAAGCCTTCGGTGGCCCGCTCGGCCAGCGCACGATCGCTCTCACCCATCTCGTAATGGGTGACCTCGTACTCATAGCCCTGGGCCTTGGCTTCGGTCTCATTGAGGCCGACACGTGCCACTTCCGGCTCGGTATAGGTGACCATCGGCATGATACGGTAGTCGACCTTGAAGGTCTTCAGGCCACCGAACAAGGCGTTGACCGCCGCGTGCCACGCCTGATGACCCGCCGCATGGGTGAACTGGTAGGGGCCAGCCACATCGCCGCATGCCCAGATGTTCGGCTGCAGGGTCTGCAGCGACTCGGAGACATCGATGGTACCGCGCTCGGACACCGCGATGCCCAGCGCTTCCAGACCGAAGCCTTCGACATTGGCTTCGCGCCCGATGGCCACCAGCAGCTCGTCGAACTCGATCCAGCTCTCCTCGCCGTCGGAAGAGCTCACGACCAGATGGCGCATTGGCTGACTGTCCTTGTCCTTGAGCACCTCGATGCGCGTGGCGGTGGAATTGATGCGCAGATCGACGCCCTCACCAGCCAGCTGCTCGTGCATCAGCGTGCTGACTTCCTCATCTTCACGCGGCATCACCCGTGGCGCACCCTCGATGATGGTGACGTGACTGCCCAGGCGCGCGAAGCTCTGACCCAGCTCCATGCCGATCGGGCCGGAACCCAGCACGACCAGGCGCTTGGGCTGCACCCTGAGATCCCACAGATTGTCAGAGGTCAGCGGCGTGATCAGCTCGATCCCGGGGATCGCAGGCACACGCGGACGAGCACCGGTGGCGATCACCACATTGCGGGTGGTCAGCACACGCCCATCGACTTCCACTTCCCAGGGCGTCCTGAGTCTGGCATTGCCGGTATGGACTTCCACGCCCAGGCTCTCGTAGCGCTCGATGCTGTCATGCGGTTCGACACTCTCGACCACGTCCTGCACATGGCCCATCACCTTGGCGAAATCGATTTCCGGCTCACTGGCGGTGATCCCGAAACGCTGGGACTGGCGAATTTCATGAGCCGCACGTCCGGCACGGATCAACGCCTTGGAGGGTACACAGCCGGTGTTGAGACAATCCCCCCCCATCTTGTGACGCTCGATCAGCGCGACACGTGCATTCACGGCAGAAGCGATATAGCTGGTCACCAGACCCGCCGAACCGGCACCGATCACGACCATGTCGTAGTCGAAGGTCTTCGGCTTGTCGAAGGCCGCCTGCTGCTTGCGCTTGCGCAGCACGCCGACGATCTTCTTGGCGATCAGCGGGAAGACGCCCAGTGCAATGAAGGAGGCGATCAGTCCCGGCGAGAGGATGCCGGACAGCGACTCGAGCTGGCCCAGTTCACGCCCGGCATTCACGTAGATGGCGGTTCCGGCGAGCATGCCCAGCTGACTTGCCACGTAGAAGGTGACCACGCGCATGCGGGTCAGGCCCATCACCAGATTGACGATGAAGAACGGGAAGACCGGTACCAGGCGCAGCGTGAACAGATAGAAACCACCCTCACGCTCGACGCCACGATTGAGGGATTCCAGCTGACGGCGGAAGCGCTTCTCGATGCTCTCGCGCAGCAGAGTGCGGGAAATCAGGAAGGCCAGCGTCGCACCGATGGTGCTGGCGAAGGAGATCAGCAATAGCCCCCAGCCGAAGCCGAACAGCGCGCCCCCCAGCAGCGTCAGCAGTGCTGCCCCGGGCAGCGAGAGTGCCGCCATCGCCACGTAGACGACGAAGAAGGTGCCCGCGACCTTGTACGGCGATTCCGCGAACAACGCCTGGAATTCCGCCTGGCTGGCCTTGAGGCTCTGCAGAGTGAAGTAGTCCTGTGCCCCGCTGGCAAAGAACACCACGATGGCAGCGACGATGGCGCCTAGAAGCAGTAACTTGCGTTTATTCACTGGCGATTTCCTTTTCGATTCCTGCCGTCATGGGCATGTCATTGGGAGGTACCGTGTCCTTACGAGGCATGTCGCTGACTGGATGCACTGATTCGCGTAGCGGGGTGAATGGCTGTGGCTTGATCACGACAACGGTAACGTTTCATTCTGCATGTTCGCATCCATCCCACGTTTATTCGCGTAGAACCCTGATACAGGCAGTGAGTGAATGGCAAGGCCAGCCACCTCGCAGCCCACCGGGACATGGAGATTTCCATGTTCTCACTTCGAAGGAATGACGCCTTTCCCGGAGACACCATGACCCGATACACGCGAATCCCCTTCCCAGCGCTCAGACGCCTCACGCCACTGGCAAGCCTGCTCGGCGGCCTGCTGATTGTCGGCCACGCCAATGCCTTCGACCCGGAAACGGCGCCCAAGGGCGTCGCCGAGGGTGTCGCCCAGGGCCAGGAAGTCGCCATCTTCGCCGGTGGCTGCTTCTGGTGCATGGAGGGACCCTTCGACAAGCTGGACGGTGTGATCTCGACCACCTCCGGCTATACCGCCGGCGAACAGGACAATCCGACCTACAAGCAGGTCTCCTCGGGCAGCACCGGGCACACCGAAGCGGTCAAGGTGGTGTACGAGCCGGAAAAGGTCAGCTACGACACCCTGCTGGATGTCTTCTGGCACAACATCGACCCGGTCGCGGTGGATCGCCAGTTCTGTGATGCCGGCACCCAGTACCGCAGCGGCATCTACCCCCTCGATGAGGCCCAGCGTGACGCCGCCGAGGCCAGTCGCGAGGCGCTGAAAGACAGATTCCCCGAAGGCATCGCCACCGAGATCGAGGCGGCAGGCCCCTGGTATGCGGCCGAGGACTACCATCAGGACTTCTACAAGAAGAACCCGGTGCGCTATCGCTTCTACCGCGCCGGCTGTGGCCGCGATGATCGTCTGGAGGAGATCTGGGGTGACGACGCCCCCGCGCACTGATTCCGCCCTCCAGGCCCTCTGAACGACAACGGCTCGCCATCTGGCGAGCCGTTGTCGTTTGCGTGCTCTGCTGTCTGAGCTGATCTCAGTCTCGATACTGCGTGGCGGCCCGGCGCCAGCACAGGGTCGCCAGCGCGAAGGTCACCGCCAGCACCATTACGCTGGCGGCCACCACCCCGGGCCATCCGGCAGCCTGCCAGAAGGGTTCCAGCCAGAAGCCACCGAGACTCGCGCCCAGATAGTAGGCAGTCAGATACAGCGCACTGGCACTGGCCCGCGCGCCTTCGGCATTGCGTCCGACCCAGGCCGAGGCGGTGGCATGCGCGAGGAAGAAGCCGAAGGCATTCAGGCTCAGGCCGATCAGCATGCCGATCAGCGAATGGCTCAGCGTCAGCAGCGTGCCAAGCACCACGATGCCGGTGCCCAGCATCATGGTCAATGCCTGACCGCGTCGCTGAGCGATCGCCAGCGCGGCCTCGCCGTCCTCAGGCGCGGCCCCCGACAACAGACGCCGTGCCAGCCGGCCAGACTGGGAGGCGCCGAAGGTGCCTGCCAGATAGGTCAGGAACAACAGCCCCAGCCATTGACTGCTGAGTGACCAGGGCGCCTCACTCAGTCGGAATGTCATGTAGCTGTAGAGATTGACGAAGATGAAGAAATTCAGCCCGCCGAGCAGGAATACCGGCCACAGACGGGGGTTGCGAAGATGACGTCCCAGGCCTGCCAGCATGCTGCTCAGCTTGAGCGGCTGGGCGACGAAGCGTCTCTGGCGCGGCAGCAGCTGCCATAACGCCCCCAGCACCAGCAGGCTGACACCGCCGATGGCGGCAAAGCTGGCCTGCCAGCCCCAATGCTCCGCAATCACGCCCCCCGCGACCCGCCCGGAGATGCCGCCCAGTGAATTGGCGCTGATATAGAGCCCCACCGCCACCATCAAGGCGGGTTGCTCCATCTCGTCACTCATGTACGCCACTGCCACCGCCGGCAGGCCGCCGAGCAGAAAGCCCTGCAGCGCGCGCACCGCCAGCAGCGACCAGAAGCCCTCGGCGAACAGGGCCAGTCCTGAACAGGCCACCCCGCCGGCCAGGGTCCACAGCAGGATACGCCGCCGCCCCAGTGCATCGGACAGCGGACCGAACACCAGCAATGCGAGAGCCAGCGTCAGGGTGCTTACCGACAGGGACAGACTCGCCTGCAGCGAGCTCAGGCCCAGATCCGTCGCCAGCAGCGGCAGCAGCGGTTGCACCAGATAGAGGTTGATGAAGACCACGAAGGAGCCCAGACACAGCGCCTGGGTCATGCGCCGCCAGTCACGCCCGCGCGCCTTGAGCGGCTCGGGCAGCTCTGTCTGTGCGGCGGAGAACGAGGCGTCGGAATCGGGGGAAGAAGACGCGGAAAGCGATGAAGCCATCAGGTACCTGCACTCAATCAAGCATGGGGATGGTGCCAGTCTGCGCCGCGCGCTCGCATCAGTAAAATAGCTCGACATGATGCTGCCCATCAGCAAAGCTGATGGCAATGGCGGCACTGGGATGACGCAAACTGCGCCGAGAAGGGAGCCGCACTGTGAAAGGACTCCACGATGAAAAGAGCCTCGCGTTAAAAAGAACCTCGCGCTGAAAGGAACTTCGCGATCAAAAGGACCCCGCGATGAAATTGCCCTTCGATCTGCGTGCACTCGAGATTTTCGTCAGTGTCGTCGAGCATCAGAGCTTCACGTCCGCCGCTCAAAACCTCAGCCTGGCCCAGTCAGCAGTCAGCCAGTCGATCGCCGGGCTCGAAAGCCGACTGGGCACGCAGCTGCTGGTCAGAGGCTCACGCGGTCTGCGCCTGACACCGGCCGGCGACACGCTGCTCGAACATGCCCGGCCCATGCTGCAACAGGCACAGCGCGCGGCACTGGCGATGGCCGAGCTCGAGGGGCTGGTCAAGGGCGAGGTGCGCATCGGCGTCTCCTCGATGCTCGGCTCCTACTACTTCCCGCCCCTGTTGATGGCGTTCAAGGCACGCTACCCCGACATCAAGCTCAGCGTGATCGAGGGCGGTACCCTGAGCCTGCGCCGGATGATCGACAATGCCGAGCTGGATCTGGGCGTCATCGTCGAGGATCAGCTCGGCACCGACACCCACGGCCTGATTCGACGCCACTTCCTGAGCGAGGAAATGGTGGTCTGCCTGGCGAACGATCATCCGCTGGCCGCCCGCACGCAGATCAGCGTCGAGGAGTTCTTCGCCGAGGAGCTGGTGGTCTTCAAGCGCGGCTACTTCCATCGCGACTTCATCGAGCGCCTGGCCAGCCAGCATGGTCTCGCGCCGAGCATCGCCTTCGAATCGAACCTGATCGCCCTCAACAAGGCGATCGTCGCGCGCGGCTTCGGGATCACCACCTTCCTCAAGCGTGTGGTCGAGGACGACCGTGAAGAGAACAACCTGACCGCCGTCTCCTTCGATGAGCCCGCCTGGCTTGAGCTGTCACTCGCCTGGCGCCGCGAGCGCGGCCTGTCGCGTGCCGAGCAGGCGCTGGTCGATTTCGTCATTGAACACTCGGCAGCCGGGAGGCCCACCTCGGACGCCTTGAGCGCTGATGATCAGGCCCGCAGCATTGCACTGGATCCCCCTTCCTGAGAGTGGCTGACATTTGCCGGGGCTCAGAAACGACAACACCCGGCCAGGGCCGGGTGATGTCGAAGAAGACACTTGTTTATTCAAGGGCCTGTCTATTCAAGGGCCTGTCTATTCAAGGGCTTGTCTGTGTCAGCGCTTGTCTGTTTCAGTGCCAAGTGTGATCGGCTCACTGGCTGCGCATGGCCAGCTTCATCTGCATGGCCTCGTAGGGCATCGGGCGACGCGACTGCCAGTAGTGCTGGGACCAATAGACATTGTCGAGTCGCGACAACTTCACGCCACGCGAGGTGGAGGCGTGCAGGAAGTAGCCGTTGCCGACATAGACCCCCACATGGTTGTAACGACGTGAGGGACGGAAGAAGACCAGATCACCCGGCTTGAGCTGCGACTTGTCGATACGCTTGCCACGCTTCACCTGGTCAGTAGTGGTACGCGGCAGATCGATACCGAAGCCATCACTGAAGACATGCTGCATCAGGGCGGAGCAATCGATGCCGCGGGTGTTGGTTCCCCCCAGACGATAGGGCGTCCCGGCCCAGCGATCATGCTCTTCCAGCAGGACATCGCGGATGCTCGGCCCAGACATGGCGTAGTCCTGCGACTCGGCGACCGGCTGGGGCGCGGACTGGCGATAGCGCTTGAGCTTCGGCAGTTCCGGCAGATCCACATCGTAGTAGGCCACTTCATTGGACGGTGTTGAGTGGCTGGCACAGCCTGCCACACCCAGTGGCAGGATCAGAAAACAGCATAATAACGCGTGGCGCATCCAGCATTCCTCGTCGTGGGCCCGGCGCTGGAAGGGTGAAGGTGAGCAGCGCTTGCGGACGGCGATAACCATTGATGCATGACGATGATCGTTGATCGATCAGGGATAACACGGTGACCATCTGACAAGGTGTGCCGGATCAGGCAGCAGCACACCTTGCAGCACGATGACGACAGACAGATGACAAACCCAAGTCGTTCGCAGGATAGTAGTTCATGTCTCCGCAAACCGTATGCCATTACCGCAGAATTTAGACCAAAGCATCAGAGAACGTACCCCTGCCGCTCACCCGACCTGGGTTGAATCCCGCTCAGTGCAACGTGCGAGCGTCTCCGCTCAGCACATCCAGATGCAACGCCGGCCAATGCCCCGGGCGCGCGCCCGGAAAATCGAGACTCGACCAGGCACCGGCCAGCGGTGGCGCCGCCGTCAACCACTGGATGAGCGCATCGCGGAAGCCGCGCAGGAAGTTGTCACGCTGGTCGGTGTCGCCCATGAAGAAGGCATAGCCGGCGAACAGCCCACGGGCATATTCCTTCCAGCTGCCGTAGTGGTCACGCGCCATCGCATAGGCGCTGTCCAGATAGGCAGTGAAGGTCGTGTCGTCCAGCCAGCCCAGCTGTCGCCCGGCAATCGCGAGGTCCACCATCTGGGCGATGTCCCACGCTGCCATATCCAGCTCGTTGCAGCGCGCCTCGTTGTCCCTGACGCGTCGCAGACGGTCCAGATGCACCTGCTCATCATCGCCGCGCTCGGCGCTTTCCAGCACGTCGATCTCATTGTCGAGACGAGCGCGATTGAGGGTGTAGGGGCCGTAATTGATCTGGTATTCGTCCCGATCACCGGCATCGCGCAGGAAGTCGAGGAAGCCCTTGAGCGCCTCGGCATTGGCGAGGCCGTAATGACCTTCGAGCCAACCGCTGAGTTCCTCGACGCCCCGCCCGTACTCCACCATCGGCTCGCCCCAGCACGGCGTATTGAGCGGGCCGCTCAGCGCCAGCGCCGTGAAGCGATCCAGACTCGGGCGCAGCCCCGGCTCCTGCCAGTCGCTGGCCCGCCAGTCGAGCCAATGGAACAGGCTGCCGGGGTCATCGAGATGCCAGCGGATCTCGTTGACCAGCGGATGGTCCTCGAGTTCCGGCACCGCGGATTCCCATACCGCCCAGGCTTCCAGCAGACGCGTGGCGTCCGGATAGTAGCGGCACAGGGCACTGCGCAGACGCTCGGCACACTGGGCCAGCTCATCGGCGGGGAAATCACCGCTGTCCTGCACCATCAGAAGATAGAAGGCGTACTTCTCGGCCATCACCACACTGGCAGGATAGCGATGACAGACGGCCAGCCGCTGACGGCGCTCCAGCTCGACGGCATCGGCACGTCCGAAGGGCGTCTGGGCATCGGGCAAGGCACCACGCGCGGCATCGGCGGCCAACTGATTGAGATGATGCGCCTGCGCCGGCAGCCAGAAGCGCGCCATGCCCTGCACGCCATCGCGGGTGTCCAGCGCCAGCGTCTCATTGAGATATTGACGTGCCTCTTCGCGGCGCGCCGTATCGACCTCGGCGACAAGCCCCTGACGATAGAGCAGGTCAGGCTCGCGGACACTGGCGATGGCCAGCACCCAGTGGCGGCTGTCATTGCGCCACGCGCGAATCGCCGTGCGGCAGCGCTCACGCTGGGCGGCAGGCAGCAGCGCATGCAGCTCGCAACGCAGCGGCGTCAGCGGTGACGCCATCAGCGGACGCCAGTCACTCTCGGTGTCGCGGGTCAGATCGACACCCTCGAACAGGCTGCGACCGCGCTGATAGGCGCGGGCCACGCCCTGCCAGTCGGCATAGCGGCGCACCAGCAGGTCGATGCCGTGGGCGGCGAAGTCCTCGCCCTCCTCACGACTCAGCCAGCCGGCACATAGCCCGGCGAAGGCGAGATCGACCAGACGCAGCCAGTCCCAGGCGGCGAATTCCAGCGGCTCCCCACGATCGAGATACTGCAGCAGCAGCTCGCCGTAGGCCGCGGGTGACGGGGGCTTTTCCAGCCCGCCATCGGCGACGTCGATGCTGGAGGAGGCATGCGCGGGGGCGCCCTTGCGCCCTGCCGACTTGCGTTCGGCCTCTTCCTGAGCCGCGTCCGCTTCCAGCTCATCCAGCCACTTGGCACGCTCGCTGTCGCTGGCCGTCATCAGGCGTGCGCTGTCGATGTCCCAGCCATAGCGATGCCCCTGGGAGGCTAGCCACAGCAACAGTCGAATCAGCTCATCACGCCCGGTGATCGCCCAGGTCTCGGCCAGCCAGCGCGTGACGTCCGGCCAGTGCGCCGCGGCGTCAAAACCGCTGACACCGTCTTCGTGCGGGCCGCTGTCATCGGTGGTCAATGTCCGACCGCCGAGCCACGGCGAGAAGATGGCGCGCGCCATCCAGACCCGGTCGCGCTCACCCTGAGGCCAGAGCTGCGTAACCGTCACCGGAGGCTGTGCCTCCAGCGCCTCCAGCAGACGCGGCCAGGTGACACCGGCGTCTTCGTGCTCCAACTGGGACAGCGCGAGACTGGCCTCGAAGAAGCCATCATCGCCTCGCGTCCAGCCCGCATCGCTGCGCGAATGGGCCAGGGCCTTGAGCCAGTCATCCAGCGAGGTGAAACGCCCGCCGATCGCCGTGAGCAGACGTATCAGCCAGGCACGCGTGCGCGCCTCCGACAGCCAGCCGGCGGTACGTGCCAGCGCCAGCAATTCCAACGCCTCCAGCTGGTGCAGCGGGTCCGGGGTGTCATGGGGGAAAGCCTCCAGCAGACGCCATCCCAACTCCCCCGCATCCGGGACTTCTTGGGCCTTCAGACGCGCGCACGCCTGGGCCGGTGTCCACATCGTTTCCGGCGCGGCACTGAAACCCCAACCGCACAACACCAGCTGTTGCCCCCACCAGGCACTCAGGGGTTCGACCAAGGCACACCTCACGACTCGATAGGATTCGACTGACGCAACACTTGCGACCGGGCAACTCGCAACCGGCGGCGCATAGTGTAACGGAAAGGGGCTTGCGGCGATGCCCCTCACGCAGGATAGCGAGCACGAACCACACCCTGACGCCCGATGACAAAGGCACTGTCATCGGGCGTCAGGGTGTGGGTGGCCGCGACTGCGCAGACCAAGATTACCGCATTCTCATCACATCAGGATCATCACATCAGGATGTCTTCATGGACTGGTTGCTGGTCGGGATACGGAAGAAGGCGCAGTACGCCACCGGCAGCACCACCAGCGTCAGCAGGGTCGCCACGCCCAACCCGAACACGATCACCACCGCCATGCTCGAGAAGAAGGCATCCGGGAACAGCGGAATCATGCCCAGCATGGTGGTGATGGCCGCCATCGACACCGGCCGCACACGGCTGACGGCCGCCTGCACCACCGCCTGGAAGCGATCCTCCTGCTCATCGAGCTGCACGTTGATCTCCTCCACCAGCACGATGGCGTTCTTGAGCACCATGCCGATCAGGCTCAAGGTGCCGAGCAGCGCCATGAAGGTGAAAGGCGCACCGAACACGATCAGACCACTGACGATACCGATCAGCGTCAGCGGCACGATGGACCAGATGGCCAGCGCCTGACGCAGGTTGGAGAACAGCAGCACCGTGATCACGAACATGCCCAGCAGCCCCATCGGCAGCGAGGAGAACAGCGCCTGCTGAGCTTCGGATGAGGTTTCATACTCGCCGCCCCACTCCAGGTGGTAGCCCTCGGGCAGCTCGATGGCCTCGATCTTGGGACGGATACGTCCCAGCACGCTGGCGGCCGTTTCCCCGGACAGCGGCATTGGCTCGGCGTAGACCGCCAGCATGCGCTGACGATCACGACGCTTGATCAAAGGGTCACGCAGCTCTGTCTTGAGCGGCCCCATCACCGAGCCCGCCGGCACGTAGGTCTCCTGCTCATCGCTCCAGACGTTGAGACTCGCCAGGGTGTCGAGATCGAAGCGCTGACGCTCCTCACCGCGCAGCAGAATCGGGATCAGCTCGGAGCCTTCGCGATAGACACCGACGCTCTCGCCGTCGCTGTTGATCAGCAGCGCCTGATGCAGCGAGTCACGCGTCACGCCGACACGCCGCGCCTGATCATCCAGGAATTCGGGCTCGATGCGATTGACGCGATTGCGCCATGACAGACGAATGCTGTCGGCCAGCGGCTCCTCCTCGAAGACGCGACGTACCTTGCCCGCCAGCTGACGCAGTACTGCGGGGTCTTCGCCGTACAGGCGCGCCTCGAGACTCGCCTTGGCCGATGGCCCGACCTGCAACGCCTGCACCTTGTATTCCACTTCAGGGTACTCGGCGCGCACCAGGCGTATCACCTCCTCCATGCGCGCTTCGCGGCTGGCCCGGTCCCGGGTCTCGACGATCAGCTGCCCGAAGCTGGCATAGCTGTCTTCCGGCGAGTAGGTCAGCGTGAAGCGCTGGGCGCCCCCACCGGTGACGCTGGTGACATGCTTGACCTTGTCCATCTTGAGCACCTGCTGCTCCAGGTCGGCGATACGCGCTTCCGTCGCCAGCACATCGGTGCCTTCCGGCATCCAGATATCGACGAAGAACAGCGGGGTCGAGGCATCCGGGAAGAAGGCATTCTTGACCTGTCCGAAGCTCATCACGGCCGCCACCAGCAACGCCACCGCGCCCCCCAGGGTCAGCCAGCGCAGGCGAATCGCCCAGCTCAGCAGACTGCGGAAGCCACGGAAGATGACGCCACGATAGGGGTCTTCCTCCTGATTCTCGTCCGTGTCACTGTCCTTCGTCTCCCGCGCTTCGCGGAAGAACATGTCGAAGAAGAACGGTGTCAGCGTCAGGGCGGTGATCCAGCTCAACAGCAACGAGTAGCACAGCACCCAGAACAATGACCCGACGAACTCGCCGGTGGCATCCGGCGACAGACCGATGGGCGCGAAGGCAGTGATCGCGATCACCGTGGCCCCCAGCAGCGGCATGCGGTTCTGATTGACGACCTCGAAGGCGGCCTGGCGCTTGGTCTTGCCACGCTTGAGACCGATCAACATGCCCTCGGTGACCACGATGGCGTTATCCACCAGCATGCCCAGCGCGATGATCAAGGCCCCCAGCGAGATCTTCTGCAGCTCGATGCCATGGATCGACATCATGACGAAGGTGCCCAGAATGGTGATCAACAGCACCAGCCCCATCAGCACGCCACTCTTGACGCCCATGAACACCAGCAGCACCAGAATCACGATGCCGATGGCCTCGGCCAGGTTGATCAAGAAGCCGGACACCGCCTCATCCACTACCTGGGGCTGGTGATAGACCGTGGTCAGCTCCATGCCCAGCGGCATGCGCGACTCAAGCTCGCCAAGACGCTTGTCGACCAGCGCACCGACCTCGACCACATTGACGCCAGAGGCGAACGAGATGCCCAGCGACAGCGCCGTCTCACCATCGGTGTGATAGAGGCGCGACGGCGATTCGGTGTACTCGCGGCTGACCGAGGCGATATCGCCGAGACGAATCAGGCCACCATTGCCGGGGCGCCCGACCACCAGACGCTCCAGGTCCTGCACGCTCTGGAACTCGCCACTTGGCTGCAGTTCCAGCGACAGACCGTTCTGACGGATACGCCCGGCGTCGCCGACCACGTTCTGGGCATTGAGCAGGTTGGCGAGCTGATCCGGCGAGATGTTCAGCGCCTGCATGCGATCACGATCCAGCGCGACGATGACCTGCTCGCTGCGCGCGCCGACGATGGAGACCTTCTTGACCCCCTCCACCAGCGTCAGTTCGCGCTGCAGGAAGTCGGCCTGGTCCTCGAGATCATGCGCCGAATAGCCCTTGCCGCTCAGGTTGTAGAGCAGCCCGAACACATCGCCGAAGTCGTCATTGACGATCGAGGAGCCACTGCCGGGCGGCAGGCTCGACTGGGCGTCATTGATCTTGCGGCGCAGCAGGTCCCAGTACTGCTGCATCTCGCCCTCGCGCACGCTGCTCTCGAGCTCCAGCGTGATCTGGGAAAGGCCGGAGCTGTTGACCGAGCTGACGCGCTTGAGATTGGGAATCTGCTGGATCGCCTTCTCCAGCGGCAGCGTGACTTCCTCTTCCACCTGCTTGGGCGTCGCACCCGGATACTGGGTAATCACCACCGCGTTGCGGATGGTGAACTCGGGAAATTCCAGCTGGCCGAGGCCGAAGAAGGAGGTCACGCCACCCACCGACAGCAGCAGCACGACCATCCAGCTGATGACCTTGTGTCTCAGGAAATAATCGACCATGGATCAGAGCCCCGCTTCCTTGACCCAGGGACGCACAGGCTCCCCGGCTTCCATGCGACTGGCGCCCGCCGTGACCAGACGGTCACCGGCACTCAGTTCTCCCGTGATCACCAGCCCTTCGCCGGTGGCCTGCAGTACCGTGACCGGCACGGCCTCGACGGTGCCTTGGGCACCAGCTTCCTGCTGCTTGCCCTCGCGCTTGCCCTCATTCCTGCCGTCGACTGAGCCGGTGTCCGTGGTGGCGTCATTGTTGATCGATGCGCTCGCCTGGGCGTCACCGCCATTGGGCACATAGCGCCACACCACGGCCTGGTTCGGGCTTTCCTCCTGAGTGACCACCGCCTCGATCGGCACGCGCCAATGGCCCTGGGTCGCCGCCGTCAGCTGCTGCATGTCCAGCTCCACGGTGGCGCTCATGCCTGACAGCACGGTGATGTCCTGCGGCTCCGGCAGCGTCAAGGTGACTTCATAGCTCAGCGAGCCCTCGCTGGCGCTGGTGTCGTGCTCCTTGTAACGGGCCGGATAGCGCGACTCGCCACTGCCGAAGCGCACCCAGGCCAGGGCGGCATCCTCAAGGCGCCCGGCCTCGGCACGCTCACGATCGATGGCGCGCACCTGGCGCTCCGGCATGTTGAAGATCACATCGATCTGCCCCGGCTGCTGCAGCACGGCGATGGTTTCCTGGGCGGCGACCACCTGATAGTTGTCCACCGGCACGCGCGCGATCACCCCGTCATAGGGCGCCTTGAGATAGGTGTAGCTGAGCTGGTCCTGCGCCTGGGAATACTGGGCCTGCGCAGACTGGAATTCGGCCTGCGCCTCATCGAAGCGTGCCCGACTGATGGCGCCCTTCTCCACCGAATACTTCATGCGCTTGTAGGTCGCCTGCGCCAGATTGAAGCTGGAACGGGCATTGTTGAGCTCGCTTCTGGCATCGCGATCATCCAGACGGGCGATCAACTCGCCCTTCTCGACCTCCTGGCCGGCCTGGACCTTGAGTTCGCGCAGCTCACCGCCGATGCGAAACGACAGGTTGGAGCGCTCCGAGGCCTCGACCACACCGGGATAGCGCTGGATGACCCCGCCGCCTTCATCCGACAACGACAGCAACTTGACCGGATGCACCTTCTGCTTCTCCAGCGGCGCCTCGGCCTCGCTGCAGGCCGCAAGCCCGAGGACCAGCAGGAGTCCGGCGAACAGCTGAAGGACGCGGCCTCCCCGCCAGGCGAAAGGAGTACGCAGGTGTGGCTTGGCACCAGGTCGAAGTTTCATCAGCGGGCCCTTGAATCGTTGGAATGGAATGTCACAAGCGAAATCTGTCATCTGTCCGGCGTGCGCTGAGGGGTTGGCTGCCCTCACTGGCGAAGCGCGATCGCGTCCCAGGCCATCTCGAAGGCCTGGTCGAAGCTGTCATCACTGATGGCTGGCACCTGGCAACCGGAGCCCTGCAGCAGGCTGTAGATCGACCGAAACATGAACACCTCGATGAGGGCGAGATCGATCTGCTTGAGAATGCCGGTCTGCTGGCCCAGCGCGAAGGCGTCCAGCAAGGGCGCGGCGCGCTCCTGATTGGCCACCTTCAGGGCATCCTGCATATGGGAAGAGTGCAGAAACTGATCGTGAAAGCGGAACAACGCGGGCTGATGGCGCCCCAACGCCACCAAGGCATTCCATACCCGACACAGTGCCGATTTCAGCTGCTGGGCGGCCGGCGGCAGCGTTGACGGCTCGTCCCCGAGCACCTCTACAGGCTCGGCCTGGAAGGCCTCGATGGCGACCGCGATGATGCGACGGCTGACCTCACGAAAGGTCGCCTCCAGCAGGTCATCCTTGTCACGGTAGTAGAGATAGAGCGTGCCGGGCGACATGCCGGCGGCACGCGCGATGCGCGCCACGGAGGTCACGGCAAAACCATGCTCGGCCACCTCATGCAGCGTGGCTTCCAGCAACGCCTGCTGCTTGTGTTCATCACGATGACGCATGGCCCGTCTACCTCTGGTCTAGTCTGTCTGTTCTTATCTCGAGCGAATCTCCACAAAATAAATGAACGTTCATTTATTTTCAACCAGACATTGCGTACCTGAGTGCACGCCCGCGCCTTGGCCATGCAAGCCAGCTCATGCAAATCAGCTTATGCAACAGATCAAACCGTGACTGAGGGGCAGAGGCGTCAAATACAAGGCCAGTGAATGCCTGACTCGAAATGCCTGAATCGAAATGCCTGACTCGAAATGCCTGACTCGAAATGCCTGAATCGAAATGCCTGACTCGAAATTTCAGGTACGGAATGCCAGATACAGAATGCCAGATACAAGAAAGCGCAGCTCATCGAGCTGCGCTTTCTAAGGCATCCACCTGCAATCTGACACGCGCCCGCGGCGCGCTTCAGCTCTCGGGGTCTATGATCGCGATGATGTGGTCTTCCAGGTCCTGCTGGCGCACAGACACCTCGGAGACGGCAAAGCGTGACACCGAGACCCCGGCGCGCTTGACGCTCCTGGCATCGCCGGTCAACAGCGGGTGCCATTCGGGCAGCTCACGGCCTTCATTCAGGCGACGATAGCCGCAGGTTTCCGGCAGCCAGCGCAGCTTGCCCACCGTCTCGACATCCAGCGGAATGCAGCCCGGCACGCGCGTGGCGCGATTGGGATAATCGCGGCAACTGACCTTGCGCACATCCAGCAGGCGACAGGCGACATCGAGTACCGCGATATCGCCACTGCCTTCATCCTCGAACTTGAGCAGGCAGCATTGGCCACAACCATCGCACAACGCCTCCCACTCGGCGGTATTCAGCTCCGAGAGTGCGTGGCGCTCCCAGAAACGCTCACGCTTTCCGCCGTCAGGCTGCGGAACATCACTCATCTTGCTCTCCTCGCCCTGCCGGGCAGCAGGGTCGTTTCATCAGTACGGTCTTGTCTGCCGGACAGAGCGTCAGTAATGCGTTTCCGGCGGCGTCACGCCAATCTCCTTGAGGAGATTTTCCTTGGCCGGCGGCATCTGCAGATAGAAGCCCTGCTCGCGAATCTTCTCGAGCACCGTGGTGCTGGCAACGCGCGCCAGCGGCTTGTCGGCACGAATCAGCAGTGTCATCAAAGGGGTCGGCGTGCCGAAGATGCCCAGCAGGGATTCCGGCACATCCTCGAGTCCGCGCGCCTTCTCGACGTAGAGGTACATCTCGTCCTTCTTGGCGCTCTTGTAGATCTCGCAGATCATCTTGTCGTCTGTCATCGGGCTACCCATCATCTTGCAGCGCTTGCGCGCATCAGCGAGCTCTGGCGTCACGGGCATGACCCGAGAGCTCACTATCGGTTTCTGGCCTGTGTTTTTAACCTGTGCGTCTGACCTGTGTTGCTGGCAGACCAGGCTGCGCGAACCTTGCGCATGCCCCTTTGCAGTCTGGCCCGCAGAAGCGGCGTGCGTCAGCTCTCGAGCGCCTTGGCCAGGCGCGCGGCCAGCAGCTCACCGCGCCAGCCCTGCGGCAAGGGCAGCGGCTCGCCCTCATAATCGGCGATCACCAGCGCTTCCATGTCACGGCGCTTGCCGAGAATCTCCGGCTTGAGCTGCGTCTCCTCGGCCACCGCATTGACCTCCCGCTTGAGACGCTTCATGCAGTTCTTCCACTCCGGCGCCAACGGCGACGGCGGCACGCGCGGCAGCTGACTGTCATCGATCATGGCCACGTCCTTGAGCAGCGTCAGCACGGTGTCCCCGTGGCGCTTGATCTGCGGCGGATGCATGCCATCGACCTTGGCCAGCTCGAAGCGATTGGTCGGCAGTCGCTCGCAGATACCGAACAGCTGCGCATCGGCCAGCAGGCGTGAACGCGGCACGTCGCGCAGACGAATCTGCTCCTCGCGCCAGTCGCACAGCACCTGCCAGGCGGCCAGGCCACGCGGCGAGAGCTTCCACAGGCTGCGATGACGCTTCCAGTACTCCGGGTCCGGCGTGGCACCACCGCTGCTGCCCGGGTCCCGGCAGTCCTCTTCAAGCCAGGCCATGCGATCCAGCTCGAGCAACGCATCGCGCTGCTCGGACCACACCTGCGGCAGGAACAGCACGTCCAGCGCGGCGTAGTCGCACTGCGCCTGACTCAAGGGGCGTTTGAGCCAGTTGGAACGCGTCTCTTCCTTGGGCACGGTGACGCCCACCACACGCTCGACCAGACGCTGATAGCCCATCGAGGCTTCGCCGCCGGTCAGGCCTTCGGCGATCTGGGTATCGATCAGCGGCGTCGGCGCCACGCCCGCCCAGCGCAGGAAGACTTCCATGTCCTCGCCACAGGCGTGCAGCAGCTTGAGCGGACCCTCTGCCCCCAGCAGACGCTTGAGCGCCTCGCTGGCCGGCACCACGGTGGGGTCGATCAGGAAGATGCGCGGCGTCTTGCCGTCCGCACCGGGCAGCTCGCCGTCATGGGCAGCCATCAGCTGCACCAGTGCCGGAATGGGGAAGAAGGTCGACTCGCGGATGAATTCGGTGTCCAACGCCAGCCAATCGGCGCCTTCCAGTTCTGCACAGGCAGCGGCCAGCGCCTCGGGGGTCTCGATCCAGACGGCCTCGAAATCGAGCTCTGACAGCAGTGCGGTGGCGGGTTGATCACTCATCAGCAAGGAAATCTCGTGGTGACAGGCTTGCCCGGGCAAGCGGGAATTGAAGGTGACGGGCACTCGCCAGACACCGGGCGGTAAACGACCGCGGGCGTGGTGGTTCCTGACCACCACGCCCGCAGACGTGCTGCTGTAGTTGCTTTGCTACCGAAGCTGCCTTTTGCAGAAGCTGCCTCGATATCGATGCCGGTGCCGAGCATCGGCACCGGCATCGCATCAGATCTCGCCGAGGGTGAACGGCAGACGGCCGCTGAAGGCACGACTGAGCGTGCCGCCATCGACGTATTCCAGCTCGCCGCCCATCGGCACGCCATAGGCCAGACGCGTCAGCTTGAGCGGCTGCCCACCGTGTTGCACATCGCGAAGCTGCTCGGCGATGTAGTGCGCGGTGGCCTCACCCTCGACCGTCGGGTTGGTGGCCAGCACCAGCTCCTCGATCTGGCTTTCGCGGACGCGGGTCTCCAGCGCATCCAGCCCGATATCCTCGGGCCCGATGCCATCCAGCGGCGACAGATGGCCGTGCAGCACGAAGTAGCGCCCCACATAGCCACCCGCGCCCTCGATGGCGAGCTGGTCGGCGGGCGATTCCACCACGCACAGCACACGCTCATCACGCCGCGGACTCAGGCACAGCTGACAGACCTCCTCCTCTGTCAGCGTGCGGCAGCGCGCACAATAGCCGACGCGCTCCAGCGCCTCGCCCAGCACGCCGACCAGACGATCGGCACCCATGCGATCACGCTCCAGCAGATGCAGCGCCATGCGCTGTGCCGTTCGCGGGCCAACGCCCGGCAGCACGCGCAAGGCATCCAGCAACTGATCTACCAGCGGCGAAAACCCCATCAGAACGGCATCTTGAAGCCGGCCGGAAGGTTCAAGCCAGCAGTCGCCTCTTCCATCTGCTTCTTGGAATTGACTTCGACCTTGCGCACCGCGTCATTGACGGCGGCCGCCAGCAGATCTTCCAGCAGCTCCTTGTCTTCTTCCATCAGGCTCGGATCGATCTCGACGCGCGCGACGTCATGACGACCATTCATGGTGACCTTGACCATGCCCGCGCCGGATTCGCCCTGGACTTCCGCCTTGGCGGCTTCTTCCTGGACCTTCTGCATGCGCTCCTGCATTTCCTGCGCCTGCTTCATGATGTTACCCATACCGCCTTTTCCACCGAACATGGCTCACCTCATCAATAACGTGTTGAACATGACCTAACGATAAAAACTGTCTGCCAGACGTGCCATGTCGTGGCACCTCTGGCCTTTGGTATGCGTACCTTGCCGGCACACACACCGCAAATCCGGGGAAGCATCAGTGGTACCCGGCACCGCCGACACTCGGTCGAAACTGCCCATAGCGTCAGAAATCATCCGGCTCGAAGGAGTTGACGCTTTCCTCGATCAGACGAGCACCCAGCTGTTGCTCCATGGACTGGATATGCGGGTCAGCACGCAAGGCTTCAACCGCGCGCGCATGACGCTCACCCAGCAGACGAATGCGACGACTGTGCGGCGTTTCCAGACCCTCCGGCAGGGGCGCGACGCTGATCTCCAGCACACGCTCCACACCCTGGCCCGCCAGCGCCTTGCGAATGCGCTCCTGGTGGACTTCGGCCATCATCGCCGACTGGGCGGGGTCCAGCCTCAACTTGAGGTGGGTGCCGTCGTCGTGCTCGACCAGGCAATGAGCGCCGATATTGCGCGTGATGCCGCCCAGCCCCAGCGAGGGGAACAGCTCCAGCCACGCGGCGTGATTCAAGCGACCATCGGCACTCGAGGCGCTTGGCACCGGCGAGGGAGCAGCCGCGGCTGCCGGCTCCGGCATCGGTTGCTCTGCCACGGCTGGCTCGTTTGCGACAGGCTCAGACACGACCGGCTCAGGCGCCGGCGATGCAGCGGGCTCGGGTTGTGCTGGCGCTGATGTTTCAGCTTCAGCGGCTTCCGGCGCTGCTGATACGGCTTCAGCGGGCTGCGGTGCTGCTGGTACGGCTTCAGCAGGCTGCGGCGCTGGTGACTCAGCAGCCTCTGGCTGCGCCGGCGCGGAACCGAAGGCGGCACTCAGGCGTGACATCGCCGAACTGGGCGCAGCGGGCGCCTGTGCGGGAGCTGCCGTCTGTTCTGGCGCTGGCGCCGACTCCGGCGCGGTCTCAGGCTGAGGTTCGTCTTGCGCTACGTCGCGAAAGCCGGCATCCCGGGCGTCCTGCGGGACGTCCTCCGTCGCCCACGGGGGCGGCTCGTCGGCCATCGGCGGCTGTGCGTCGGTCGCTGGCGCGGCCACTGATGCAGCAGACTGGGGCGCGGGCGCCACCGGGGCCGCCGGCGCTTGCTGAGGCTGAGCCGGGGCTTCTGGAACAGGCGCTTGCTGGACAGGCGCCGGGGCTTGAGCGCCAGGCGCGTTCGCCCCCTCCGCCTGGCCGGTCATCGGCAGCGGCGTCTGCGCCGGGCGCGGCACGCCCTGCGGGCGGAAGGCCAGCATGCGCAGCAGCGTCATTTCCAGCGCAGTGCGCGCATCCGGGGCGTTGGCCATGTCGCCACGCCCCTGCAGGGCGATCTGGTAATAGAGCTGCACGTCTTCACCGGTGAAACGGCTTGCCAGCGCCAGCAGCGCATCACGGTCGCCATGCCCGTTGTCCAGCGCGCTCGGCACCATCTGGGCGATCGCCAGGCGATGGAAGACAGAGGCCATGTCGTCCAGCACCCCGCCGTAGTCCGGCCCTTGCTCGGCCAGTGTCGCGACCTCCGCCAGCAGACTCGCGGCGTCCAGCGAGGCCAGGCACTCCAGCAGCGCCAGCACATGACGGTGATCCAGCGTGCCGAGCATGGCGGCGACATCTTCGCGCCGTACCTGACCATGGCCGAAGGCAATCGCCTGGTCGGTCAGACTCATGGCGTCACGCATCGAGCCATCGGCGGCCTTGCCGAGCAGCCAAAGTGCATCTTTCTCGAAGCTGACTTCCTCGCGGGCGAGAATGTCAGACAGGTGCTCGACCACGCGCACCGGTGGCATGTTCTTGAGCGTAAACTGCAGGCAGCGCGACAGGATGGTGACCGGCAGCTTCTGCGGGTCCGTGGTCGCGAGCAGGAACTTCACATGGGGCGGCGGCTCTTCCAGCGTCTTGAGCAGCGCATTGAAACTGTGGGTCGACAGCATGTGCACCTCATCGATGAGGTACACCTTGTAGCGGCCCTGGGTCGGCGCGTACTGGACGTTGTCCAGAAGCTCACGCGTGTCCTCGACCTTGGTCCGCGAGGCGGCGTCAACTTCGATCAGGTCGACGAAGCGGCCATCATCGATCTCGCGACAGGTGCCACACACGCCACACGGCCTGGAGCTGACGCCCTCTTCGCAGTTCAGGCACTTGGCCAGAATGCGTGCCAGCGTCGTCTTGCCGACACCGCGGGTCCCGGTGAACAGATAGGCATGGTGCAGGCGCCCCTGATCGAGGGCATTGACCAGCGCACGGCTGACATGCTCCTGACCGATCAGTTCGTGAAAATTGCGCGGGCGCCACTTGCGCGCCAATACCTGATAGCTCATTGAGCGGGGCATTCCTTGGGCGATCTGAAACATGAGCTGAAATCTGCACGATCCGGCTGGGCTTCACCCCCGACGATCGACAGACGGAGACCGATGACGAGGCCTCGCTGAGAATGCGCTCATTCTAGCGACTTGCCGAGTGGCTTCAAAGCACGATGCCACTTGCGCAGCAGGATTGAGGGCACGACGCCGGATGACAGGCGTGGTGCACCCCGAATTGCGGGCACGACGAAACGCCAAGCGGGGCTCGGGTCAGGCAGGAGATGACAGGTTCAGACAGCGAGGGCGTGGCGAAAAGCTTCAGGCAGCGTGAAGCGAAGGACTTGCGAGGGCTTGCAATGCAAGGGCTTGCAATGGAGCGTTGCACAGCAGGCGGGATGATGCGGACATTTCATGAGCAGCCACTTTCAGGTCCCTGAAATGGAGGCGGCCCCATCAGCCACATCCCGGCACACGCGTCAGCCACTACCGTTGCTCCCTTCCGGGCCTGGCGGGGTTTGCAGCCTAGCATTGCGGGAGGACCGATAGGGCCACCACAAACATGATCATTCGGTAAACTACCGAGCCAATCGCTTGAACTTCAAGCACTTGGCGTGATCAAGGCGTACACTATAACAGCGCATCGCCGCCCTCACAAGGGGGAGATCACGCCACGGGCTATAGCGTTGCCTCACGCGCATGGCGATGGCGGAAATGACGCGCCATCACCGGTAGCAACAGCATCAGGACGATCAGGCGCAGAAGATGATGGAAGGCGACGAAGATCGGGTCGAGATCGAGCGCCACCGCCAATAGCGCCATCTCGCCGATACCGCCGGGCGCCAGGGCGAGGAAGGCCACGTCACGCGGCACGCCCATCAGCTGATGGATCAGCTCGGCAAAGCAGCCCAGCACCGACAGCGAGATCAGGGTCGCCACGCCCGACTGCCCCATCACCCCGACCAGCACCCGCGGCGCAAGGCCCTTGAAGCGCGTCCCGATGGCGCAGCCCAGCACCAGCTGCATGACATCGGTGCCCCATACCGGTGGCGAGAAACGCACCACGTCGCCAAGCGACAGCACCAGCGCCAGCAACAGCGGCGCCAGCAGCGAGGCATTGGGAATGCGCAGTCGCCTGGCCAGAGGCAGCAGAATCGGCAGCACCGCGATCAGCCACAGGCCGCTTACCGCCACATCGCTGCCGATGCCGGGCGTGCCCGCCGCGCCTTCCAGCACCCAATAGAGCGGCGGCAGAATCATGATCACCAGCAGCACTCGCAAGGATTGCGCCACCGCGATGCGCTGCGGGTCGCCACCGATGCGCTCGCCGATCACCACCATCGCCGTCAGCGCACCGGGCACCGAGGAGAACCACGCGCTGGTGGCGTCAAAACCACAGCGGCGATACCAGGCGGCGCAGGCCAGCGTCGAGGCCCATACCCCCGCCAGCAGCAGCAACGCCGACAACCACCAGCTGGAGAGGTGCGAAACCAGCTCCGGCGAGACGCGCGCGCCCAGCGTCAGACCCAGTACGCCCAGAAACAGGTTGCGCAGGCGGTCCGGCACACCGAGCCTCAACCCGGCCATCGCGCCCAGCAGGTTGGCGACCAGCGGCCCCAGCATCCACGCCAGCGGCATGCCGGTGAACTGGAACAGCCAGCCGCCCACCACCCCCAGCGCCAGTGAGGTCAGCAGCGGCCTGAGCGGCACGTCAGCCTTGAGCGAGATAGCAGCCCTGGGCGAGATAGCAGCCTTGAGCGAGATAGCAGCCCTGAGCGACATGACAGCCGTGAGCCAATGGGCTGGCGAGAGACGAGAGGCGCGCGCCTTGAGGCGCTGCAATAGCGGAACGGATGGCATGCTGGCTTCCTTGTCAGCGACACGAAACAGGCCACCAATGATACGCTGGCGCAAGCGCCATTGGCTGCCTGTTTGAGGCAATATTGCGCCTTCAAGCGGCCATTGCAGGTCGCAGACCGGCCCTGAGCCTGACTCTCATCACTCTTGTCGCGTACCTGACGCGCCCTTGCGGAGCCCGGATGACTTCTCCCGACTCACTCCCCTCAGCGGCTGACGCTTCAGCGCATGGTCCAGCCACCGCACCGCCCCCGGCCCTGTTGCTGGTCGAGGACGACGCCCTGCTGTCCAGCACACTGTGCAGCGTCTTTTCCGCCGAGGGCCTTGCGGTCACCCACCTGGCCGACGGCGCCGCGGCGCTTGCCCGCCTGGCGACCCACCACGATCACGGCTTCGCGCTGATCGTGCTGGATCTCAACCTGCCCGGCGCTTCCGGGCTCGAGATTCTGGCCGCGCTGCGCCAGCACGACCGCCAGACCCCGGTGCTGATTCTCACCGCGCGCGGCGCCATCGAAGATCGCGTGCGCGGGCTGGACCTGGGCGCCGATGACTATCTTGCTAAGCCCTTCGTGCTCGATGAGCTGGAAGCCCGCGTGCGCGCCCTGCTGCGCCGCCATGCCACTCTTCAGGCCAGTCAGCAGGCCAGCCAGCAACCGGCGCCCTCGCCTGGCATTGCCCCACGCCTGACCCTCGGCAGCCTGGTCTTCGAACCACTCAATGCACGCTTTCTGCTCGCCGATACCCCGCTGGCGCTGCCACCCCGTGAACAGCGCCTGCTGGGTTGCCTGATCCAGCATGCCGGCGAGCCGGTGGACAAGGCGCGCCTGACCCGGGAGGCCTTCGGCGAGGAGGAAGCCGTGGGCGACAACGCCATCGAGGTCTATGTACACCGCCTGCGCAAGCGCCTGGAAGGCAGCGATGTCAATCTGCGCACCATCCGGGGCCTTGGCTATCTACTGGAACAGACCACGGACGACAGCGCTTGAATTCCGCACCCTCACCACGCCCGCATTCGGCGGCAAAACGCAGCATCAGCCTCTATCGGCGCCTGCTGAGCTGGCTGCTGTTGCCCCTGCTGGCGCTGGGCACGCTTTTGCTGGTGCAGGCCTTCCTGTCGGCGCGCGAGGCAGCGGACCGCGCCTATGACCGGCTGCTGGAGGCCTCGCTGGTCACCATTGCGGAGCAGGTCAAATGGCAGGACGGCCAGTTGTGGCTCGACCTGCCGCCCGCCGCGCTCGAGATGCTGGCCACCGACGCCCAGGAGCGCGTCTTCTACAGCCTGGTGGATGCCGATGGCGAGCAGGTCACCGGCAATACCCACCTGCCGGACGCCAATCGCGCCGCCGATGGTCGCCTGACCCCACAGGAATCGCTCGGACGCAGCGGCGAGCTGTCGTTTCGCGATATCGCCTGGCAGGGGCAGGCACTGCGGCTGGGCAGCCTCGATACCCGGCTGGGCGGCTGGGGCGATGACCCACGCCACGGCCAGCGCTACAGCATTCGCGTCGCCCATACCCGCGAGGGGCGAGACACCCTGACGCGTGAGCTGTTCAGTGGCTCACTGGTACGTCTGGCGGGCATGGCCACGCTGGCGCTGCTGGTGGTGCTGATCGGCGTACGGCTGGCGCTGTCGCCGCTGACCCGACTGCGGCGCGCCATTCGCGAACGCGACTCACGCAGTCTGGCACCACTCAACCTGCCCCTGCCGCGCGAACTCGAGGAGCTCAAGCACACCATCAATGACCTGCTGGCGCGCATGCGCCGCGTGCGCGCCAATCAGGAACGCTTCATCGGTGATGCCTCGCACCAGCTGCGCACCCCGCTGGCGGGACTCTCCGCTCACGCCGAGCTGGCACTGCGTCAGCAGGACCCCAGCGCCTGGCATGCCGCGCTGGGCCAGATGCAGGCCACCGCCAGCCATACCGCCCATCTGGCCAATCAACTGCTGTCGCTGACACGACTCAACAACCCGGAAGTGCAGCCGCCGCGCGTGCCGCTGGAGCTGTCGGCGCTGGCGCGCGCCACCGTCAGCCGCCTGTTCCTGCGCTGTGATCGCGCCGGGGTGGACCTCGGCCTCGAGATCGCCCCGGACATCGATGGCGCCGCCTGGACGCTGGGCGTCGAATGGCAGCTCGAGGAGGCACAGGCCAATCTGATCGACAATGCCTGCAAGCACGGCGCGCGCACCGTCACACTCACCCTGAGCCGGATGGCGGCACCGAGCGATGCCACGTTCACGCAACCGGACAGCGCCGCACTGGCGGGCCGCTGGCGGCTGAGTGTCGAGGATGACGGCCCGGGCATCGACGCCGAACGGCGCCTGCTGGTGCTGCGCCCCTTCCACCGCAACACCCAGCCCGACAGTCATGCCCAGACGCCGACGCAGCAGCCCGATGAGCTCAAGCATCACGAAGGCGCCGGACTGGGGCTGGCGATCGTCGATGGCATCGCGCGACACCACGATGCGCGCCTGACGCTCAGCGACGCGACAGCACGCAGCGTGACGCAGGCTGTTGATCCTGCAACCCGCACGGGCGACGCCGCCGAGACAGGCGCGTCCTGCGGGCTATGCGTCAGTCTGCATCTGGCACCCTGTGCAGCGCCTGAGGTGAGAGAGGATGAGGACGATGAATCGGCACAGGCCGGCAAGCCTGCAACGACAGGAGGCACAGCATGCTAGCGCGACGTCCGCGAATCGGGCGGCAGCGCCCTGACAAACACAGCCCTGACAGTCACGGCTCTGGCAATCACAGCCCTGTGAATCAGGGTCCGGGCAGACAGCGCGCTGGAGGACTGGTGGTCTGCCTGGGGCTGGCCATGCTCCTGAGCCCCGTCAGTCAGGCCGCAACCCAGACAGGGGCCCGGACGGCGTTCGATCCGCTGCTCGAAGAGCATCAATCGCTGTGGTTGCAGGGCGGCCAGCCACTCACGGCGCCCGCGCCTGACAGTGGCGCCAGCCTCGCGGCCGACCTGACGATACACGCCGCGCTGGATCTGCCCGAGATTCGCCCGCTGCTGCTGCGCTACAGCCGCCAGCATCCTGAGCGCGTGCTGCACTACGTCAATCGCTCCGCCCTGGGACTTGAAGCACAGTACCTGCAGGCGCCGCTGACACCGCAGGCCGATCTGATGATCTCCTCGGCCATGGGGCTGCAGTACCGACTCGCCAATCAGGGTCATGCTCTGGCACTCGAGGCCCCCAACCTGACCGCCTGGCCGGCCAACTCACGCTGGCGCAATGAGCTGTATGCGATGAGCTTCGAGCCGATCGTGATGGTGGCGCGACGTGATGCGCTCAAGCACCTGGCGGACCTCGACGGCCTGCGCAATCCCCTCGATGTGCTGCGCAGTCATCGCGACTTCTGGCACCTGCTCGAGACGCGCCGCGAGCAGCTGCGCGGCCGCATCATCAGCTACGATCCGCGCCGCAGCGGCTCCGGCTTTACCTATGCCGTGTCCGACGCCCGTCAATCACCGCGCTACTGGACGCTGGTGCGCGCCATGGGGCAAGCCGATGCCAGGCTGGTCAGCACCACCGGCGCCATGCTCGAGGCGCTGGCCAGCGGCAAGGTGGACATCGCCTACAACCTGGTCGGCCCCTACGCGGTGACCTTTGCCCGTGCCCATCCGGAGCTGGTGGTGATCGTGCCGGAAGACTATGTGCTGATTCAGCGCCGGCTGGCCTTCGTCCCCCAGCAGGCACCTCACCCCGAGGCTGGTGAAACCTTCCTCGACTGGTGGCTGAGTCTGGAAGGCCAGCAGGCAGTGGCCAGCGACAGCCAGCTGGGCGCGTTGCACCCCGAGGTGCGTGGCGAGGGCAGCGCTCAGCATATGCGCGAACAGCTGGGCGATGCGCTGCGCCCGATCGAGATCGGCCCTGGCCTGCTGGCGACGCTCGATCGCCTCAAGCAGGCCAGCTTCCTGAGCCGCTGGGTGCTGGAATTCGAGGCACCCGCTCCCGTTGTCGGTGAGACGAGTCAGGGTCAGATTCAGAGGCAGACCCCGTCAGCCACGCCGCCAGAATTGAACCAATGATGCGTGGCGTCAGAGCTGGCTAGCCCCTCTCGTTCTGTAAACGTACTGGACACAGCTCCGAGCCCATCACGCACAAGGCGCCCCGCGGGGCGCCTTGTGCGTGATGCCATGCGGCAATCCAAGAGATGAGCGAGAGGATTCAGCGTCAGCGACCGCCGGCATCTCCACCGCCGGCATCTCCACCACCGTCAGCGCCATCGGCATCCGGAGCGGCCTCACGCAGCCCGGCGTCCTCACGGCCTGCCAGACCATCAGCGGGCTTGCGACGCGCGATCAGTGCACCACCTTCCCGGTGCTCGCTGCTCTGATACTCCGTGCTTTCCGCCTCGCTGCTTTCCAATGAGCCGCTGGCGGGGCGCAATGGCTCCGCCGAGGCGCTGCGCTGCTCGACGAGGCGCTCGGTGCCATCGGCGCGATGCAGCCAGACATCCATCTGCTGGAAGGCGACCTTGAGGCCATGCTCACGGAAGCGAGCATCCACCCAGCGGTTGATCTCATCGGTGGCGTAGAGGCGATCGGTCAGGTCATTGACGTAGATGCGCAGCTCGAAACCGAAGTTGTCCTGGTTGTAGGTCAGGCAGAATACCAGTGGCTCCGGGTCCTTGAGCACTCGCCTGTTTTCCTGGGCGGCCTGCATCAGCAGCCGGTGCGCCAGATCCAGATCACTGCCATGGGCGACACCGAAATTGAGCACCACCCGCGTGACGTTGTCCGACAGCGACCAGTTGATCAGCTGGTCGGTGACGAACACCTTGTTGGGAATGATGATCTCCTTGCGATCGAAATCCGTCACCGTGGTGGCGCGGATCCGGATGCGGTTGACCGTGCCATGCAGGTTGCCGATGGTGATGGTGTCGCCGATGCGCACCGGGCGCTCGAACAGGATGATCAGGCCCGAGATGAAGTTGGCGAAGATCTCCTGCAGACCGAAGCCCAGCCCGACACTCAACGCCGCCACCAGCCACTGCAGCTTGTCCCAGCTGACGCCCATGCTGCCCAATGTCATCACGAAGCCGGTCGCCATGATCACGTAGGACAGCAGCGAAGTGATCGCGTAGCTGGAGCCCTGCTTGAGCTCGAGCCGCGACAGGATCGAGACCTCCAGCAGGCCCGGCAGGTTGCGCGCCATCATCACCGCCACGGCGAGGGTGATCATGCCCGCGATCAGATCCGCCAGCGAGATGGGCGTCGCCGAATCGCCCTCGACGGAGGCGGCGATTTCCCACACCACCACGCTGTCGAGATAGCTGAGCACATTGAGCAGGTCGGCCCACACCACATAGAAGATCGCCAGGAAGCTGATGACCAGGATCAGCTTCGAGAGACGCAGTGACTGGGAGTTGACCTGTTCCATGTCCAGCGGCGGCTCTTCCACCACCTCGACACCGCCTTCGGCGCCCTCCTGCACCTGGGCGCGGCGACGCGCCACGGCGCGACGATAGGCCAGTCGCCGCGCGGCGACTGCCAGACCGCGCACCACGGTGGCTTCCACCAGGATCCAGGCCCCGAACAGGAAGATGGTGGTGATGAAGCGGCCACACAGGCGCAGCGCGGTGTACTCGTAACCGAGGCAGATCAGCACGCCCAGCGCCACCGGCACCAGCGCCATCACAAGGCCCAGAATCAGTCGGAACAGCTTGAGCCCGAAGAAGGGCACATGCGCCAGGATCAGCCGCGAGAGACAGAAGCTCATCGCCATCAGGCCCACGAACAGAATGGCCAGCCCCAGCGGACGCTCGAGCAGGTTGAGGTCCGCCTCGCTGATGATGTTGGTGGTCAGCACCACCGGCAGCAGCGCGAAGCCCAGCCACCAGATGTGGCGGCGCAGCTCCGCCACGTAGGTGGCCGGCCACTGGAAGTGACGCTCGGCGACGCCGTCCTTGACCAGCAGCCGGCGGAAGATGGCGAAGATGCCCCACGCCAGCGACAGCTTCAACAGCGCCTGGCCCAGCGCCCACAGCATGATGCCCTCACCCAGCGACAGCACACCGCCAATCAAGGCCAGCGCCAGCGCGCCGGGAATGGCCAGCAGGACGTTGAGCAGAATGGCGCGCGGCGTATGCAGCTGGGTGTCCTGCTTCAGGCGCCCTATCTGGGCATGCAGATCCGCCAGGCGCGCGCGGATGCGTGAACGCTTCCAGGTGATGAAGATCAGCAGCAGCAAGCCCGGCAGCGCCACCCACAGGTCATTGAGCTGAAAGCCCTTGGACAGCCCCGCCACCACGCCGCGCCAGACGGTGGGCTTGAGCTCCTCGGCAAGCATTTCCGGGGTGCGTGACAGCCATTCCAGATCCAGTGGCTTGCCATTGGCGACCCAGAACAGCTGCTCCTCGATGGTCTGGCGCAGGCGTCCGGAGACTTCGAGCAACTGCTGCTGGTTGAGCTGCAGGTCAATGGCACGTGCCAACAGGCTGTCGTATTCCTTGTCGAGCTTGTCGACCAGCTCCTTGCGCGCCTCCAGCTGACCGATCAGCGCCTGACGCAGTTCGGCGCTGACCTGGCTGACATCGGTATTGCCGCCGGGGCGCTCCAGCGCCGCGGCCTCGCCCAGCACGTGCGAATCGAGATAGCCCGGAATATCGGCGAGCTGTTCGCGCACCTTGTTGAGTTCGAACTGCTTGAGGCGCAGGTCGGCGATCTCTTCCTTCAAGTCCTTGCGCACATCGACCTGCGGCAGGCGGCTCTGCTGCTCGCGAAGGATACGTGCCAGCAGGACGCTGCCCTTGATGGCCTCGATCTGCTCGCTCATGGTGCGCTCGACCTGGGTGACGCGATCAAGCTGGGTGCGTACCTCCAGCCCGTCGCGAATCACGGCGTTGACGCGATCGGTGATCGCCAGCAACTGGCTGCTGAGCTCGCGATTGCGGTTGAGCACCTGCTGGAAGATGGGATTGTCGGCCAGCGCGGCATTCTCGCCACTGGTGGCATCGGCGATGGTCTGCTCGGACTGGTTGCGGCGCTTGTCGTTGACCAGCGTCTGGACCTGCTCCAGGTCCTGCTCCAGATTGGCGATCTGGCGGCTGTAGAGGGTCTTGCGCACCTGGGCCAGCTCACGCAGCAGGGAGCTTGAATTGAGCTCTGAATGGCTCAGCTCGCCACGCGTCTCGGCCAATGCCAGACGCGCCTCGATCAGGTCACGCCCGGTGCCGGACAGGTCGGCATCGCCGCTGCCACCCAGCTGGGTCTGCAGGCGCTGCACCTGCTGCTGTGCATCGGCCAGGGTCGAGCGTGAACGCTCCGGCAGGCTCTGGGCATTGATCAGGCGCCGGTTGGTATCGGCCAGCCGGTCCTGCAGGTTCTGCAGCGAGTCGAGAATCGAGGTCATGCGCTTGTCCAGCGCCTCGACCGACTCGTCTTCCAGCGAGGCGATGCTGGGCGGGGTGTAGTCCTGAGGCAGGCGCGCCAGCTCGGCCTGCGCCTTCGCCAACTCCGCCGGCGCCTCCTTGACCTCACTCTTGAGGGAATTCAGGCTGCTGGTGGCCTCGGCGAGGTCGTCGAGCACCGTCAGGGTATCCTTGAGGTCCGCGATGCGCTGACGGGTGTCGGCATCCGGTTTCTCGACGCTCTGCAGGTCTTCAAGCTGAGTCTGGACATCAGCACGCTTCGGGGCGTCCGCACTGGCCGTGGCCGGCACGCAAGCCAGCAGCACCATCAGCAGCAAGGCGCCTGCCAACACCATCAGTCTCAAGGACTTGTTACCTGTCACAGCTGTCTCCTCAATGGTCACCACCGCGCTTCTTCATCGGCTCTACTGCCCGCCAGGCCGCCGCCAGCCATGCAGGATGGCATCGTGGCAGGCCGCAAACGCGGGCAAGGGCCGCATTGTCGACTGGCGCTGCATCCCGCGCAATCCTTGTCGGCAAACGTCTGCCGGCGGGCGCCCAGCAAAGGATGAGGGGGAGAATGAACGAGAAAATGCAGCAAAGAATGACGGGGCGAGAAAGCGGTGCTTGCAGGCCAACGTGAGCGACATACATCGTCGCATCGAGGCGACGCACCTGTCGGAATCTTCGTGCTGGAACCGGACACAGCGTCACCAGTAGAATGGCAGACATGTCATGAACATTGCTCCATAATGCGCTGCTCCCCCGCCGCGGTGTAACCGACAGGATATTTCCATGCCCCTCCGCCTTGCCTCCATCGGATTCCGGTCCGTACCTGCACGCCTCTCGGGAGTGCTGGCCACAGTACTGCTGGGTGCCGCCGCACCGGCAGCGGCCGACGTGCCCTACACCATGGATGCCGAGGGACGCGTGGTACTGGCCAACGGCAAACGCTTCGCTCCCGAAGCGCTGGGCATGACTGCCGCCCAGGCCCGCGCGGGTGCCATGAGCCAGGCTGACTGGCGCGAGATGGAGGCGTCTGCACCGGGCACGGCGGAGGACGTCGAGAGTGACCCGCGTACCGAGCAGGTCTTCCTCTCCAACCGCGAAGACGCGGATGACGAGCGCTACTCGGCGGAAGCGGCCGAGATCGAGCAGGCACAAGGCCAGAGCATCGATGCGCCCCTCGATGAAAGCCTGGCCCAGCAGCGTGCCAAGGAGCGTGTCGTTCTCGAGGACGATGCCGAGAAGAATCCGCTGGCCATCACCGCCTACAAGCGCAATTACCTGCTGCCCTGGGCCTACAACACCAACCCGGATGCCAACGGCTTTGCCGAAGTCACCCGGGAAGGCGAGGTGGACAAGACCGAGGTGAAATACCAGCTCAGCCTCAAGGTCGAGCTGATGGATGACATCTTCGGTGACAATGGCGACGTGTTCTTCGCCTATACCCAGCGCAGCTGGTGGCAGGCCTACAACTCCGATGCCTCGGCGCCGTTCCGCGAGACCAATTACGAGCCGGAAGCCTTCCTGCAGTTCGACAACCGTTATGAGCTGTTCGGCTGGACCAATACCCGCAACCGCATCGGTTTCGCACATCAGTCCAACGGTCGTTCCGACCCGTTGTCGCGCAGCTGGAACCGTGTCTACGCCGACATGATGTTCCAGAATGGCGACTGGGCCATTGCGGTCACGCCGCACTGGCGCGTGCCGGAGGAGTCCGACGAAGACGACAACCCGGATCTCTACAACTATATCGGCTACGGCGACATCACGGTCGGCTATACCGCGGATCAGCACGAAGTCACCTGGATGGTGCGTGGCAACCCTTCCAAGGGCAATTACGGCAACCAGCTCGACTACTCCTTCCCGCTGTTCGGCAAGGTACGTGGCTACGTGCAGTACTACCACGGCTACGGTGAGAGCCTGATCGACTACGACCACAGCGTGAATCGCTTTGGCCTGGGCTTCTCGATCAATACCTTCTTCGCCGGCTCGCCCGAGACCTGATAAAGAGACCTGATAAAGAGACCTGATAAAGAGACCTGGTCCAGAAATTCTGATCAAAGAGTGCTGATGCAAGCACTCACATGACCCTCTCGCAACGGGCAGCCCAGGCTGCCCGTCTTGCCATCTGCCCCGCCCGTATGCGCCTTCCTCATGTGGACCGCCCATGTAGACCTAGTGGCACGCCCATGTAGACCTAGTGGCACGCCCATGTAGACCTAGTGGCACATCCATGATCCAGATCATGCCTCCCGCGCGCGACATGGCGATATCGTGCTCTGTGCGTGTCTTGCCCTTGTGTTTGTCGCGTTCGACCCCCACGACTTGTGCATGACCACGCAAGACGCGTCATGACGACGTGCTGACGATGCTTGCAGGAAGTCTCGCGCAAGCGGATTCAGGTCATGCCCTGCCGCCTGCGGCGCCCCAGGGAAGAGAGAGTTCGAGAGTCAAGCGCAGACAACACCGCGCTCACCATTCGCGAAATCTGATTCGACATACGGGAAGGAGTTACACCATGGCTATGCAAAAGATCGGCGATCACACCACTTCCGCGACCGGTGCCAACACCGACCAGCTGAAGGAAGATCTGCGCCATCTGTCCCAGACCGTCGAGGAACTGCTGCACGCCTCGGCTGAAGATTCCCGCGAGAGCATGAAGGAAGCCCGCGCCCGCGCCCAGACTCGCCTGGAAGCTACCCGCGCCCGCCTCAGCGCCCAGGGCGATCGCCTCGCCGCTGGCGCGCGCGAATCCGTGGACTGCGCTGATCGCTACGTGCACGACAACCCGTGGACCAGCATCGGTATCGGCGCGGCCGCCGGTGTCGTCGTCGGCATGCTGCTTGGCCGTCGCTGATGCAGGAGCAAGGGCCGGTTGAACGCGTACTTGGCGCCATCCGACGTCTGACCGCGAGCCTGGTCGAGAGTGGCGAGACGCGCTTGCGTCTCGCCGTGCTGGAACTCGAGGAAGAGCGCGAGCGGCTATTCGTGATGCTGCTGCTATCGGGTATCGCCCTGATGCTGATCTGCTTCGGCATCGGTCTGGCGATCCTGCTGGTGGTCGTGGCCTTCTGGGATACCCATCGCCTGCTGGCCATCGCCCTGAGCGGCGGCATCCTGCTGACTCTGGGGGGATTGATCGCCTGGCGCGTCAAGGTGATCGCTTCCCAGCGCAGCCTGCTGCGCTCCACGCTCAGCAACCTGAGCCGTGACAGCGACAGCCTCAAGGATGTGCGGGCCGACGCACTGGAACGCCAGCGCCAACGCGAACACCATTGATGCCCCGCCTGCCAGTGCCTGCCAAGGAGGCGAGATGAGCTCTTCCAGACAGTCCCTCGCGCGACGCGAGCCGGCGCTGCCCCCCGTACAGGGAAGCGGACGCCGGTCAGCACATCCGCGTGACGCCCGGCGTGCGGAACTCGAAGCACGCATCAGTCAGCAGCGCCTCGATGTCAGCCATGCGATGCGCGAACTCAAGGAAGCCACCGCCCCCATCGACCGTGGCTGGGCCAAGGTCCAGCAATACCGCGGCCCGCTGGTACTGGTGGGCGGCCTGATCGCGGCGCGGGGCGGGTTCCGGCCAAAAAAGGGCCTGAGCCTGCTCAAGCGCGGGTTGATGGGCTGGGTGATGATTCGCCGTCTGAGAATACTGCTCGACAAATGATCACGGTATTACAGCGAAAGCCCCGCCACCTGACATTCAGGTGGCGGGGCTTTTTTCGTCTCTGCAGCGTGCAGCTCCGTGACTCCTGCCACGATCAGGCGCTGCGGCTGTCACGCTTGAGCAGATACACGCCCAGATAGAGCACCGCGAAGATCAGTCCCAGCACGGCGGCGGCGCCGAAGACATTGCTGCCGTCATCGGGCAGGAACTCCAGGAAGGACGTCAGGAACTGTCCCAGGAATATCGCCATCGTCAGGTAGGAGAGATTGCGACCGCGCACCGAGGCGTGGCTGCGCTCCACCGTCATGTGGTTGAGCAGGGGGATCGAGAAGCCGAAGCCCATGCCAGACAAGACGGCACCGACACTCATCAGCGTCATGGTCTCGGCCTGCTGGAAGACGAACAGGCTGCCGGCATAGAGCAGGAAGGCAAGTATCAGCGTCGGCATCTCGCGCAAGGCACGTGAGACCTTCGGCATCAGCATCGCCGCCACCACCGCGACCAGCGAGATCGCCGCCAGGAAGATGCCGGTCGCGGTCTCGTCGAATCCCAGCATGCTCAGACGCTCGGGCAGCATGACGATGGCGGTGAAGAACAGCGTCAACGAGATGGCCGCGGCCAGGTAGATGCTGGTCAGCGAGGAGGACAAGGCCTCACCGCCGGCATTTCCGCTCTCCTCGGCAGGCGCTTCAGGCGACTTCCTCGGCACCATCATCCACAACATGACCAGCAGTAGCCATGCCAGCAGATAGAGCAGGAAAGGCAGCTGCCAGGCGATGCCCGCCAGCACGCCACTGACGAACAGGAAGATCACGCCGCCAAGCTCGATGGACATGCCCTGCTGGGCGATCATCGCCAGACGCGCATGGCCGTGATACCACTCGGAGATCAGCGTGGTGCCGCCCGCCATCACCACGGCGGTCACGCCCCCGAGCAGAATGCGATCGGCAAACACGACGACGGTGCCTTCCAGCAGTGCGCCGCCCGCGCCCAGCACGCCATACAGGAACAGCCCGCCCACCAGCGAGCGATAGGCACCGACACGATCGATCATGCGCCCGGCGATGGGCGCGAACAGCACGGCACCCAGCGACGGCAGAGTAATCAGCCAGCTGGCATGGCTCGCCACCTCAAGCGCCGAAGCGATGCTCAGAAGCCCCGGCGCGACCACTGTGCCCACCATGATGGTCAGACAGGCAATGGCCAGCAGCGTGAAACGGCCGCCGGCAGAAAGCGGTTGTGAGGGTCCGCACGTATCCTGCGCGGCCACTCCACTCGTTGATGTCGTCATATTGGCTCCACTCGAATTCAGAACCCTCCTGTCAGCCGCTACGCGCCCCGCCTGCTTGCGTGCTTGCGTGCTTGCGTGCTTGCGTGCTTGCGAGGCAAGGCCAGCGGCAAGCAGCAAGAGACAGGAGACAAGGCGAGACGGCAGAGACTGACGAAGGGAGATTTGGCAGGCCTTCAGACTAGCGAGTGCAGGCTTATAATAGAAATGACAATCCTTGATATGACTTATACTGACTGGACATCAATCAACCACGAGGGCCGGCATGGAACTCCGCACACTGAAAACCTTCGTCTCGGTGGCGACGCACAGAAGCTTCTCGGCCGCCGCCCGCGAGCTGCATACCGTGCAACCCGCCATCAGCCGCCAGATCGCCGATCTCGAAGCCGAACTGGGCGTCAGCCTGCTATGGCGCAATACGCGGGAAGTGAAGGTGACGGCACCGGGGGAGGCGTTGCTGGAAGAAGCGCAGCGCATGCTGGCGCTGGAGGCGCAGGCACGCAAGCGCGTGGCGATGGCTGCCAGCGGCCAGACCGGCACACTGCGCATCGGCTACATGAGCTCGGCCTGCGCAAGCTTCGTGCCCGAACTGATGCGCGACTTTGCCAGCGACCATCCCGAGGTCAGCCTGTCATTGCATGAGATGAGCGCCCAGCAGCAGTTGGATGCCTTCGCGCGTGACGAAATCGACATCGGGCTGTCGCGCCCGCTTCCCAGCGAGCAGCGTGACAGCCTGACCGCCCTGGCGGTCTACGAGGATAGGCTGATGGCGGTGGTGCCCGAGGGGCATCGTTTGGCGCACCGCAAGCGACTGGCCCTCAGCGAGCTTGCGCAGGAAGATTTCGTGCTGTTTCAGCGCGGGCAGGCGACGGGGCTGTTCGATCAGATCATCAGTGCCTGCGGCGATGCCGGCTTCTCACCACGCATCCAGCGCCAACCGGCCTTGATGCAGACACTGCTCAGTGAGGTGGCGGCGGGACTGGGAGTCGCCATCGCGCCCGGCTGCATTCGCCGCCTGCAACGTGATGGCTGCCAGTTCATTCCCCTGCGCCCGGCACTCGGCGCAGTACCGCTGGAGCTGCACTACCCCACCACACCGGCCCGTCCGGTGATCGAGGCCTTCGTCGCGCTGGTCGAGCAGCGCCTGCCCGCCATCCGCCAGCAGATGGCGTGAGGCGCAGCCAGTGGCGAGAAGGTGCCGGTCAGCAGTTCAGGCCGCAAGCCACCGCCGAAGACCAGGCCCACTGGAAGTTGTAGCCGCCAAGCTCGCCGGTGACATCCAGCACCTCGCCGATGAAGGCCAGCTGGGGCAGATCGCGCACGCTGAAGTCCTTCTGGGAGATGGCATCGGTGACCACGCCGCCCATGGTGACCTCGGCGGTACGCCAGCCTTCGGTACCCGCGGGCTTGAGCTGCCAGTGATTGAGCGCCTTGGCCAACTGTTCGAGACGCGCGTTGGAGAGCTCGGCGAGACTGCGCTCGCTGATGCGGCCGGCATCGGCGTCCTGCCACTCGACCAGCGACTGGGCGAGGCGCTTGGGCAGGCGCTCGCCAAGCCAGGGGCCGATCTGGCGTCTGGGATGCTGCTCACGCAGGGCCAGCAGCTCGGCGTAGGCATCCACGCCCGGCAGCAGGTCGATGTCCAGCGGCTGACCGGGTGTCCACCAGCTGGAGGCCTGCAGCATCGCAGGACCGGAAAGCCCGCGATGGGTGATCAGCATCGGTTCGCGATAATGGCCCTTGCCGGCGGTGACGCTGACGTCACAGGCAAGCCCTGACAGCGGCGACAGACGCTCCTTCCACTGCGAGGTCAGCGTGAATGGCACCAGCGCGGCGTAAGTATCAGTGACCTCGAGCCCGAACTGGCGCGCGATGTCGTAGCCGAAGCCAGTGGCGCCCAGCGTCGGAATCGACATACCGCCGGTGGCCACCACCACGCGCCCTGCCGTATGCGTGCCATTGCTGGTCTCGACCCGCATGCCCTCGCCCGCGCGCTCCAGCGAGGTGATGCGCGTACTCAGGCGAATCTCCGCCCCGGCCCACTCACACTCCGTCAGCAGGATCGCCAGCAGGTCCTTGGCGGAATCGGCGCAGAACAGCTGTCCCGGCTTCTTCTCGACGTGCTCCAGCCCATGGCGCTCCACCAGTTCCAGGAAATGGTGCGGCGTGTAGCGCTTGAGCGCCGAGATGCAGAAATGCGGATTGCGTGAGAAGAAGTTGGCGGGGCCGGCATCCAGATTGGTGAAGTTGCAGCGCCCACCGCCGGACATCAGGATCTTCTTGCCGGCCTTGTTGGCGTGGTCCAGCACCAGCACGCGCTTGCCCTGATAGCCTGCCGTGGCGGCACACATCAGGCCTGCCGCGCCTGCGCCGATGATGATGACGTCGTATGTGGCCATGCGGGACACTCCGTGAAGCGAAGAAAGGAAAGGAAATCGGCTGTGCAGACACACGCGGGCCGGCATTCTACCAGAAGCCTGCCGCAGCCAGCGGCCGGACATGGGAAACAAGACACCCCCACCGTCAGAGACGATGAGGGTGTCTTGTCAGACCGGACAGACTAGCCAGTCACGGCGTGTCTCAGACGATGACGCCCTGGCTGCGCAGGTAGTCGTCGTAGGTGCCGGAGAAGTCGACCACGCCATCGGCCTTCAGCTCGATGATGCGGGTGGCCAGCGAACCGACGAATTCACGGTCGTGGCTGACGAAGATCAGGGTGCCCGGGTAGTTTTCCAGCGCGAGGTTGAGTGCCTCGATGGATTCCATGTCCAGGTGGTTGGTCGGCTCATCCATCACCAGCACGTTGGGCTGCTTGAGAATCAGCTTGCCGAACAGCATGCGGCCCTGCTCGCCACCGGAGATGACCTTGACCGACTTCTGGATATCGTCATTGGAGAACAGCATGCGACCCAGAGTGCCACGCACGACCTGCTCGCCGCCGCCGGTCCACTGCGCCATCCAGTCATAGAGGCTCATGTCGTTGGCGAAGTCATGGGCGTGGTCCTGCGCGTAGTAGCCGACATCCGCGGCGTCGGTCCACTTCACTTCACCGGCGTCCGGGTGCATCTCGCCGACCAGGGTGCGCAGCAGCGTGGTCTTGCCGATGCCGTTCGGGCCGATGATGGCGACACGCTCACCGGCGGCGACCGTGAAGCTGAAGTTCTCGAACAGGGTGTTGCCGTCGAAGCCCTTGGCGAGCTTGTCGATCATCACCGCGTTGTTGTGGACCTTTCTGGTCTGCTCGAAGCGGATGAACGGGCTGACACGTGAGGACGGCTTGATCTCGTTGAGCTGGATCTTGTCGATCTGCTTGGCACGCGAGGTCGCCTGCTTGGCCTTGGAGGCATTGGCGGAGAAGCGACTGACGAAGGACTGCAGCTCGGCGATCTGTGCCTTCTTCTTGGCGTTGTCGGCCTGCAGCTGTTCACGCGCTTGGGTAGCGGCGGTCATGTACTCGTCGTAGTTGCCCGGGAACAGACGCAACTCTCCGTAATCCAGGTCCGCCATGTGGGTGCAGACGCTGTTCAGGAAGTGACGGTCGTGGGAGATGATGATCATGGTGCTGGAACGCGCGGTCAGCACGCCTTCCAACCAGCGGATGGTGTTGATGTCCAGGTGGTTGGTCGGCTCATCGAGCAGCAGGACGTCAGGATCGGAGAACAGCGCCTGCGCCAGCAGCACGCGCAGCTTCCAGCCCGGCGCGACTTCACTCATCGGCCCCAGGTGCTGTTCGATGGGGATATCGAGGCCCATCAGCAGCTCACCGGCACGCGCTTCGGCGGTGTAGCCATCCAGCTCGGCGAATTCGACCTCGAGGTCGGCGACCTTCATGCCGTCTTCCTCGCTCATCTCCGGCAGCGAGTAGATGCGGTCACGCTCGGCCTTGACCACGGCCAGACGCTCGTGACCCATGATGACGGTGTCGAGCACCGTGTATTCCTCATAGGCGAACTGGTCCTGGCGCAGCTTGCCCAGGCGGGTATTGGGCTCGAGCATGACATGACCACCGGACGGCTCCAGATCGCCACCGAGAATCTTCATCATGGTCGACTTGCCGCAGCCGTTGGCGCCGATCAGACCGTAGCGATTGCCACGCCCGAACTTGGCGGAGACGTCTTCAAACAGCGGCTTGGCACCGAACTGCATGGTGAGATTGGCGGTAGAGATCACGAGGGAATATCCGTTTGAAATGAAAAAGGTGGGCGGTGACGAAGCGTCACGCTGGCGCCGGGAGATACGGGGAGCCGCAAAGGCCTGGCAGACATCAGCCGCGGAAGAAGACTTCCAGCAGGTGATAGCCGAACTTGCTCTTCAGCGGCCCCTGCAGGGTATTGAGCGGCCCCTTGAAGATGGCACGATCAATGCCGCCGACCATCTGGCCGGGACGCACTTCGCCCAGATCACCGCCCTGCTTGCCGGAGGGACAGGTGGAGTGCTTCTTCGCCAGTTTCTCGAACGGCTGGCCGCGCTCCAGTGACTGCTTGAGACGCTGCGCCTCGGCCTCGGTCTTCACCAGAATGTGGCGTGCCATGGCAATACGAGCCATCTCATGTCCTCTTGCAGGCGGAATCGGTCTTGCCTCACGCCATCTCGTGCCCCGGGCATCCCGGAGGCGGGCCCGACGTCACCCGACCACGCCACTGACGGCATGACAGCGTCATGACGCGAGATCAGGCGTTCGGGGAAGGTTCGACAGGCGATGGGGTGAGTCTGAAGGCGGGCATGATAACAGCTCAGGATGACAGACGCTGTAGCGCGAGCTCGACAGCCCCCTCAGAAACGCGAAAAGCCCGCATCGTGAGATGCGGGCTTTTCTGAATCTGGTGGAGGGGGAGGGATTCGAACCCTCGAAGCCTTTCGACTTACACACTTTCCAGGCGTGCTCCTTCGACCACTCGGACACCCCTCCAGATCAGTGCTCTCATTGGTCACCCGACTGCGTCGTGTTTCCCTTGAGAACGCGGCGTATATTATCGATAACCTTCGAGTGGCGCAAGCCTTTTTTCCAAAAACTTTCAGATAGATAGCGTCAGCGCTCTCACTCTACTTCCGCCCTGCGCTTTCAACCTGCACTCTCAGCCCGCGCATTGGCCCGAGGCCGTGCTCGTCATCACGGCCCCAGCACCACGTAATCGCCACGGGCCTCGAAACACAGTCGCGGAGCGGACTGCCCTTCGAGCTGACACCACAGCTGCTGGGTCAGCGACAGTCGTGCTCGCCGTCCTGCCGCCAGGCGCTCGCCTACCTCGTGCAGCGCCGCCGTGTCATCCGGCGCGCAGAGGATGTGATAGTCGCCACTGACCGGAGCCAGAAATTGCTGGCTGGCCTGCGACACCACGATATCGCGCTGGATACCGCGGGCACGCAGCCAGAGCGTCAGCCAGCTCCAGCCACACAGGGTCGCCTCGAGACTCATGGCGCCGCCAAACGCCGTGCCCTTGTCGTTGAGATTGGGCGGCAGATGCAGATGCCAGCTCAGCTGACCCGTCGCACGCTCGGGCTCTGACCACTGCATCTCGACAAGCCCCAGATGAGCGGCCAGCGGGATCGCCTGCGTCAACCAACCACAAAACCGTGACAGGTCGTCGCTGACCGGTGCCACGAGACTGCCCAACCGCCCCTGCCCGTCACGCGGCAAAGGCAACGGTGGCCAGGCCTCACCACTCAAGCGCGACGGCTCGTTCATTCAGCGCCTCACTGCCAGCGTTCGACGAAGTCGGCACTGTTGCGGTTCGGCAATGGCTTGAGGCGTCCGCCCGGGGTGCCGAGATAGAGGAAGCCGACCAGCTCATCCTGGTCGCCCATGCCCAGTCCTGCGTGCACGATGGGGTCAAAGGCGTAACCGCCGGTGCGCCACATGCCACCGAGCCCCTGGGCCTGAGCGGCATACAGCATAGCGTGAGCGGCACAGCCGGCGCTGACCACCTGCTCGACACGCGGCACCTTGGGGTGGTTCGGCGTGACCCTGGCGATCACCGCGATCACCATCGGCGCACGCAGCGGCTTCTTGCTGGCGGCGGCCTGGGCGGCCTCGTCACCGGCCGGCGACTTGTTGCGCTCCGCCTCGGCGAACAGCTCGCCGAGGCGCTCAAGCCCGCCCCCCGTGAATTCGATGAAGCGCCAGGGCGTCAGCTCGGCGTGGTCCGGCGCGCGCAGGGCGGCCTGGTAGATGGCCTCCATCTGCTCAGCGCTCGGGGCCGGCGCCATCAACTTGCCCATGGAATTGCGTTCATGCAGTAACGTCAGCGCGTCCATCGTCTCTCCTGTCACAGACTTAAGATAAGAATGATTCTCACACTAGCATGTCGCCGGTACGTCGTCTCATCACTCGCTGCTATCTGCCTGATTGGCAAGCCGATCAGGCGACATGAGCATAGAGAGAACTACTGACGCGAGAGACGCAGCGGCAGGCTGGCACGGGCCTCTGCCTCGAGATCTGGCGTAGCACGCCACGGGCTGATATCCAGGCCGCCGCGTCGCACATAGCGCGCCATCACCAGCAAGGACTCGGGCTTCACGCGCGCCATCAGGTCGACGAACAGATGCTCGACGCAGTGCTCATGGAAATCCTGGTGCTGGCGATAGCTGATCAGATAGGCCAGCAGGCGCTCGCGATCAATACGCGGGCCGCGATAACGAATCCAGACGCTGCCCCAGTCGGGCTGACCGGTGACCGGGCAGTTGGACTTGAGTAGATGGCTGTGCAGGTCTTCGCTGACGATGTCGGCGGCATCGGCGCTGAGCAGCTCCGGCGACGGCGTGTAGTGCTCGACGCTGATCGGCAAGTCATCGAGGCACTCTCCCGGCAGACGCCCGACGTCCAGCTCGCTATCGTCCAGCTCCAGCAGACGCACCTCGACCGGCGCACCGGCCGCGGCGGCGAGGTCACGCTCCAGCGTTGCCTGCACCGCTGCCTGATCGGGGAAACGACTCTGATTGAGACTGTTGAGATAGAGCTTCCAGGACTTCGATTCGATCAGGTTCGGCGAGGCTGCCGGCAGGCGGAAACGGGCCACGCGCACCCACGGCTTGCCGGCCTCATCCAGCCAGGAGACTTCAAAGGCGTGCCACTCATCCTCACCGACGAACGGCAACGCCGCGTCATCGATGCCGATGGGGCCACGGTTGGCTGCCCGCGCGATGGGGAACAGCAAGCTGGCATCGTAGTGCTCGGGATAGGCGGATTCTCGCCCGAGTGGGGCATCCTTTAGGGTCTCGGGGCGCGCCTCATCGGGCACGTTGACAGCAGTGGGGTGAGCCATGACAGCACTCCAGTGAAATAGGCCAATAACGTATCGGTATCAGGGGCGCAGACAGCAGAACGCCGGCAGAAGCCGGCGTTGCATGCACTGGCGCGATAGCGCGCATCTTACCATCATCGTCTGGGCGACATCTTCAGCTGCGGATGCCCTTGCCACGCTCCAGCAGCCACAGCGCGAAGGCGAACAGGCCGATGATGAAGGCCACGATAGCCGCCATCGCCGGGCCGACGCTGATGTCCGAGACGCCCAGAATGCCGTAGCGGAAGGTGTTGACCATGTAGAGGATCGGATTGGCCAGCGACACCGCCTGCCAGAATTCCGGCAGCATGTGGATGGAATAGAAGACGCCCCCCAGGTAGGTCAGCGGCGTGAGCACGAAGGTCGGAATGATCGAGATGTCATCGAACTTGCGGGCGAACAGCGCATTGATGAAGCCACCGATGGAGAACAGCAGCGCCGTCAGCACCACGACCACGACGGTCAGGATGGGGTGATGGATATCCAGGTCCGTGAACAGGAAGGCCACGGCGGTCACGATGATGCCGACCCCCAGACCGCGTACGGCGCCACCGATGATGTAGCCGAGCAGGATGATCCACGAGGGCAGTGGCGAGACCATCAGCTCCTCGATGCTGCGCTGGAACTTGTTGGAGAAGAATGATGAAGCCACGTTGGAATACGAGTTGGTGATCACCGACATCATGATCAGCCCCGGCACGATGTAATCCATGTAGCTGATGCCGTCCATGGTGCCGATGCGCGAGCCGATGAGATTGCCGAAGATGACGAAATAGAGCGTCATGGTGATGGAAGGCGGCAACAGCGTCTGCGGCCAGATGCGCGTGAAACGACGGACTTCCTTGACGACGATGGTGACCAGAGCCACCCATAGCTGACGGGGGTTCACTGCGTGATCTCCTTGGCAACATTGGAGGCGATACCGCTTTCGGCGTTGGAGCGCTCGACCAGGTCGACGAACAGCTCCTCGAGACGATTGGCACGATTGCGCATCGACACCACGGTGATACCGGCGCGATCCAGCGCCGCGAAGGCGGTATTGATCGACTGGCCCTTGCGCACGGCGAGCGCCAGCTGCTGGGAATCGCTCAAGGACACCTCGAAGCCGTCAATTGCCGGCGCCTCACTCAACGGCTCACGAATATCAAGCAGAAAGGTTTCCGCATCCAGCTCCTTGAGCAGCTCACGCATGCTGGTGTTATGCACGATCTCGCCATGGTTGATGATGGCGATATTGCGGCACAGGCTCTCGGCCTCTTCCAGGTAATGCGTGGTGAGGATGATGGTGGTGCCCTCCTCACGATTGATGCGGCGCATGAACTCCCACATCGAGCGGCGCAATTCGATATCCACACCGGCCGTCGGCTCATCAAGAATCAACAGACGTGGCTTGTGGATCAGCGCACGGGCAATCATCAGGCGGCGCTTCATGCCACCGGACAGCATGCGTGACGGGGTATCGCGCTTGTCCCAAAGCCCGAGGTCCCTTAGCAGGCGCTCGGCACGCGGGCGCGCTTCCTTCATCGGCATACCGTAATAACCCGCCTGGGTCATCACGATGTCCTGCACCTTCTCGAACTGATTGAAGTTGAACTCCTGCGGTACGACACCGAGGTGATACTTGGCCTTCGAGAAGTCCTTGTCGATATCGATTCCTGAGATCTCGACCTTGCCTGTGGTCTTCTGCACCAACGAACTCACCACGCCGAGGGTCGTGGACTTGCCGGCCCCATTGGGGCCCAGCAGCGCGAAGAAATCGCCCTCGGGGACGTCAAGATCAATCCCCTTGAGCGCCTCAAAACCGTTGCCGTAGACCTTGGTCAGGCCACGGATAGACAAGGCAGGTCGTGACATCGGACACCTGTAATCGATTGACGCTGTCAGCCAGCACAGCAGAAAAGACGCATCTGAGAACAATTGCGCAACAGTGATGGCACCGTTTCGCCGTCCGCGAACATGAAAATCAGACGCAAGATATTGGATGCGCATGGTAACGCATTCGGCGCTGCCACATCAGACACACGGCAGAAAGGCATTAGTGCGCCACGGGAAACAAGTAGAGAGAGAAAATCACACGGGGGACAGCACCAGCGAGAGGTGCAGAACAGGGTGGAGAGGGATTCCAGGCACAAAAAAATCGCCAGTGACGTAACACGATGATCGTGCCTGTCAGGCGATGGTGTACTGCTATGTCATGCTTTTGCTTGCAACGTTACATTCGACTGGAGCGGGAAACGAGATTCGAACTCGCGACCCCAACCTTGGCAAGGTTGTGCTCTACCACTGAGCTATTCCCGCCTGTCGAAACACAAAAACTGCGGCGTAAAACAGAATGGCGTCCCATAGGGGGTTCGAACCCCTGTTACCGCCGTGAAAGGGCGGTGTCCTGGACCACTAGACGAATGGGACGTACTGGAGCGGGAAACGAGATTTGATCGGACTGGCGAACCAGCTCGCGACCTTGTCGCATTACCTTTTCCTTTGGAGCGGGAAACGAGATTCGAACTCGCGACCCCAACCTTGGCAAGGTTGTGCTCTACCACTGAGCTATTCCCGCACCGGGTGTCATGATCCTGTGATCACGACATCTGTCTTACTGCTGGCTTGCCACACCATCATGCTCTGCATGGCGTCCCATAGGGGGTTCGAACCCCTGTTACCGCCGTGAAAGGGCGGTGTCCTGGACCACTAGACGAATGGGACGTACTGGAGCGGGAAACGAGATTCGATCGGACTGGCGAACCAGCTCGCGACCTTATCGCATTGCCTTTTCCTCTGGAGCGAGAGATGAGATTCGACCGGGCTGACGTTCAGCTCGCGACCTTGTCACACCACTTGTTCCTAATGGAGCGGGAAACGAGATTCGAACTCGCGACCCCAACCTTGGCAAGGTTGTGCTCTACCACTGAGCTATTCCCGCAACACAAGCAGATCATGCGACCACACAAGACCGAAGATGGCGTCCCATAGGGGGTTCGAACCCCTGTTACCGCCGTGAAAGGGCGGTGTCCTGGACCACTAGACGAATGGGACACACGTTAGAACAAGACATGCCTGATCTAAATGGAGCGGGAAACGAGATTCGATCGGACTGGCGAACCAGCTCGCGACCTTGTCGCATTGCCTTTTCCTTTGGAGCGAGAGATGAGATTCGACCGGGCTGACGTTCAGCTCGCGACCTTGTCACACCACTTGTTCCGAATGGAGCGGGAAACGAGATTCGAACTCGCGACCCCAACCTTGGCAAGGTTGTGCTCTACCACTGAGCTATTCCCGCACTCCGGTCTCTACGCTGCAAGAAAGTGGCGTCCCATAGGGGGTTCGAACCCCTGTTACCGCCGTGAAAGGGCGGTGTCCTGGACCACTAGACGAATGGGACGTAACGTTCTTGCCTCGTCGAGGTGGCGCGTATATTACAAATCCCCTCCCCCTTCGTCAACCCCCTGCTTCAACAGGATTTTTCCGGCGTTGGCCAAGTACATCCACCACATGCTTGTGGTCACGCCCTGACGCCCGCATTCTTGGGGTATGTACCGGGTTTCGCGTGAAGACCGGCAACCACTCTTTTTCGAATTGCCGCGCAGGAGAACTTGCTGGCAGGTTCACACGAGCACGCATTCGAGAAACGCATAGATAGAGAGAAGAGATCATGAGCGAACAAGACCCGCAGACTCAGGACAAGTTGATTCGCAGTGAAGAGGAGTGGCGCAAGCGACTGACGCCGGAACAATACCGGGTGACGCGCGAGGCAGGGACCGAGCGCCCCTTCACCGGCGATCACGAAGTCAGCCCGACGCCGGGTACCTATCACTGCATCGCCTGTGACGCCAAGCTGTTCGACAACGACACCAAGTTCGATTCCGGCTGTGGCTGGCCAAGCTTCGACCGCCCCCATGCCGATGCCGCCATTGAGGAGCACTTCGATACCAGCCATGGCATGCGTCGCGTGGAAGTGCGCTGTCGCCGCTGCGAATCCCATCTGGGGCACGTCTTCCCGGATGGCCCGACTGACACCGGCCAGCGCTACTGCATCAACTCCGTCGCGCTGCGCTTCAAGCCGATACGCGCCTGACGCCCGGGGCATGGAGAGTCGATAGAGGCGCCGAGCAGTGATGACCGGATAGCGCGCCTCCATGGCCAGGCCGCCTCTGATAGAATGCGTCGCCATACGCGTCCCCTCCTCTTTCGCATGCCATGTAGCGCCATCCCTGATGGATGAGCGTCCTGCCTGGCATGCGGGAAGAAGGAGGCAGGACAGAGGTGACAGATCAACCGTCATACCCCTGACGGCAGGAGAGAAGCGACATGCTGGGCTGGTATCCGGGACATATGCACAAGGCACGCCGTCAGATAAAGGACGCGCTGCCCGAGATCGACGTGGTCATCGAAGTCCTCGATGCCCGCCTCCCCTACTCCAGCACCAATCCGGTGCTGTCCGAACTGACCCGCCACAAGCCGGTACTCAAGCTGCTGTCTCGCGCCGATCTGGCGGACCCGGCACGCACCCGCGAATGGGTCGAGTATTTCGATGGCCTGCCCAATACTCGTGCATTGGCGATCACCACGCTTGAGGCGCGTGATCTCAAGCAGATCCCGCGGCTGTGCCGCGAGATGGCCGGCCATATCCGCGTCGATCGTGATGCGCGCGTGATGGTGATGGGCATCCCCAACGTCGGCAAGTCGACGCTGATCAATGGTCTGGCGGGTCGCAAGATCGCCAAGACCGGCAACGAGCCCGCCGTCACCAAGCGCCAGCAGAAGATTCGCATCGACGGTGGCATCGCCCTGATCGATACCCCCGGGGTGATGTGGCCGAAGATCGAGGACCAGGCCAGCGCCTATCGTCTGGCCGGCAGCGGCGCGATCCGCGACACCGCCATCGATTACACCGATGTGGCGGTGATCGTCGCGGCGGAGCTGGCCAAGCGCTACCCCACGGAGCTGACCGCACGCTACAAGCTGAAGTCACTGCCGGCCTACAGCGCCAACCCTGACGCCGAGCGAGTCGAAAGTGACGGGCCGCGCAAGGTCGATCTGATGGCGCTGTCCGGCTTCAATGGGGTCGCGATTCTGGAAGAGATCGCCAGCAAGCGCGGCGGCCTGCGTGCCGGTGGCATCATCGATCTGCACCGCGGCGCCGAGGTGCTGCTGCATGAACTGCGCGATGGCAAGCTGGGGCGCCTGACACTGGAAACACCCGCCGACATTCCTGCCGAGCCGGTGCCGGAAGCCAGTGGCGAGACAGAAGATGGAGCCGAGACGCGTGAGCAAGAGAGCGAATAACGCTACCAGAACAAGGCGCTAACGCGACTCTCACCTGGCCCCCGCCTGCGGGGGACGCTTGAATACCAGTTGAAAATCCCGCCAGAAAACCTCTGGCGGGATTTTTTTCTGCCTGAACATCTCAAACCACAAATTTAACCACGCTATTGGCCCTTGGCCGTGGCGCGGCAGGCCAGCGCCGCGATATGCTGGACGCTCGCCCCTACACCTTACGTGACGGAGATCTACGGAAAGCATCATGGATACCGAGCAAAGAAAGCCCCGCGAAATTCGCAAGTCACACAAGCTGGACAACGTCTGCTATGACATTCGCGGGCCGGTTCTCGAACACGCCAAGCGTCTCGAGGACGAGGGCCATCGCATTCTCAAGCTCAATATCGGCAACCCGGCGCCCTTCGGCTTCGAGGCACCGGAAGAAATTCTGCAGGACGTGATGCGCAACCTGCCGACAGCGCAGGGCTATTGTGATTCCAAGGGGCTTTACTCTGCGCGCAAGGCGATCATGCAGGAGTGCCAGCGCAAGGATATCCAGGGTGTCGGGATCGAGGACATCTATGTCGGCAACGGCGTCTCGGAGCTGATCGTGCTGGCCATGCAGGCATTGCTCGATGATGGCGACGAGCTGCTGGTACCGGCGCCGGATTACCCGCTATGGACTGCTGCCGCCAACCTGGCCGGTGGTCGCGCCGTGCACTATCTGTGTGACGAAGCGCAGGACTGGGCGCCCTCCATCGAGGACATCCGCGCCAAGGTGACCAGCCACACCAAGGGCATCGTGCTGATCAATCCGAACAATCCGACCGGTGCGGTCTACCCGCCCGCGGTGGTGAAGGACATCCTGCAGGTCGCGCGCGAATTCGGTCTGGTGGTGTTCTCTGACGAGATCTACGACAAGATCCTCTATGACGGTACCGAGCACGTCTCCACCGGCGCGCTGGCCGATGATCTGCTGGTCGTGACCATGAACGGTCTGTCCAAGAGCTACCGCTGCGCGGGCTTCCGCTCCGGCTGGATGATTCTCTCCGGCGACAAGCGCCCGGCGGCCGACTTCATCTCCGGCCTCGACATGCTGGCCAGCATGCGCCTGTGCGCCAATGTGCCGGCGCAGCACGCCATTCAGACGGCGCTCGGTGGCTATCAGTCGATCAATGATCTGGTACTGCCGGGCGGACGCCTGCTGGCCCAGCGTGACGCGGCCTGGAAGAAGCTCAACGAGATTCCCGGCGTCAGCTGCGTGAAGCCCAAGGGCGCGCTCTACATGTTCCCGCGGCTCGACCCCGAGATGTACCCCTTCGAGGACGATCAGCAGATGGTGCTGGAGCTGTTGCTGGAAGAGAAGATGCTGCTGGTGCAGGGCACCGCCTTCAACTGGCCGAATCCGGACCACCTGCGCATCGTCACCCTGCCCTACGCCGACCAGCTGGAAGAAGCCATCGAGCGCCTCGGCCGCTTCCTGGCGCGACGTCGCAAGGCCTGACATCGGCCCGGCCCCGCGATCAAGGGGCTACGCAGGTCGCCTCCAGTGGTGATACCTTGCTGTCCTTGCAGATCGTTCTTGCAGACTGTTCTTGCAGACTATCGACGCAATTTCTGCCCGCGCCACCGCCAGTGATTCATCTCACTGTCAGTATCGCGGGCAGATAATTGTGCCCTACCGATATATTGGCATTGGAGACCTGACCCCATGATGCGGATAGCCCTTTTCCTGATCACCAACCTGGCGGTGGTGCTGCTGGCCAGTGTCACGCTGCGCCTGCTGGGCTTCGATGGCTACATGGAAGCCAACGGCATCAACTACACGGCGCTGCTGATCTTCTGCTTCATCATCGGCATGGCCGGTTCCGTGATCTCGCTGTTCCTGTCCAAGACGATGGCCAAGTCCTCGACCGGCACCGTGATCATCGAACAGCCGCAGAACGACACCGAGCGCTGGCTGCTGGACACCGTCGGTGAACTGGCGCGTGACGCTGGCATCAAGATGCCGGAAGTCGGCATCTTCCCGGCGCAGCAATCCAATGCCTTCGCCACCGGCTGGAACCGCAATGATGCGCTGGTCGCCGTCTCGGCCGGCCTGCTCAATCGCATGCGCCCCGAGGAAGTGCGCGCCGTGCTGGCGCACGAGATCGGCCACGTCGCCAACGGCGACATGGTGACGCTGACGCTGATCCAAGGCGTTGTGAACACCTTCGTGATGTTCTTCGCGCGTATCGCCGCACACGCCATCGACGCCTTCCTCAAGCGCGATGACGAGAATGGCGGCCTGGGCTTCTTCGGCTACATGGCCGTGGTCTTCGTGCTCGAACTGCTGCTGGGCCTGGTGGCCTCGATGATCGTCGCCTGGTTCTCGCGCTGGCGCGAATACCGTGCCGATGCCGCAGGCGCAGGCCTGGCGGGCAGCGGCTCGATGATCAACGCCCTGGCTCGCCTAAAGCAGGAACATGAGCTGCCGGACCAGATGCCCGACACCATGACCGCCTTCGCCATCACCACCGGCAAGAGCCGCAAGCTGATGGAGCAACTGTTCGCCAGCCACCCGCCGCTGGATGACCGTATCGCCGCGCTCAAGGCCGCTGCCTACAAGTAAGCTGCGCCAATCCTGCACGGTCTGATTGACCCCTGCAGACAGCAAAAAGCCCGCCACGTGATCCACGTGGCGGGCTTTTTCTCTTTATCCCTCAGGGCTGAGTCAGCGTGACTCCGAGGTGTCGTGGGGCGTATCCAGCACCAGCGACTCGGCCAGCGGCGTCGGCTCCACACCTTCAGCTCCCTCACCCTCCTCAAGGCGCTCCAGCTTGAAGCCGACCATGGCGTAGGCCACCGCCAGCGCCAGATTGGTCAGGTTGAACAGCGCAAAGGGTAGATAGCTCAAGGTCGCGACGCCGAGGGTGGCCGCCATGTAGGCGCCGCAGCTGTTCCAGGGAATCAGCGGCGAGGTGATGGTGCCGGAATCTTCCAGCGCGCGTGACAGGTTGACCGGCGCCAGGCGGCGGCGACGGAACTCGGCGCGATACATGCGCCCCGGCAGGATGACCGAGATGTACTGATCGCCGGTCACCACATTGGAGGCCAGGCAGGTGCCCAGCGTGGTGATGACCAGCGAACCGGCATTGCGTGTCGCGCCCAGCAGGCTCTGCACCAGACGCTCCAGCAGGCCAAGGCGCTCGATCACGCCACCGAAGGTCATCGCCGACAGGATCAGCCACACGGTGTTGAGCATGCTGCTCATGCCGCCCTTGGAGAGCAGCGAGTCGATCACCTCATCACCGCTGTGGGAGACATAGCCATCGAACATCGACATCCACACCCCCTTGAGCAGCGCCATGGCGGTGGACATGTCAGTGACGCTTGCCAGCCCCACCACCGCCTGCGGCTGGAAGATGACCGCGAAGACGGCGCCCAGCGCCGCGCCGATGAAGATCGCCGGAAAGGCGGGCATCTGACGCACGGCCATCACCAGCAGCATCAGCAGGGGAATCAGCAGATGCAGGCCGATGTTGAACTGCTCGCCCAGCTGGGCACGCAGGTTGGCGACCTGCTCCGGCGTCTGCAGGCTGGAGACGGAGTCGTGACCGAGCCACAGAAAGCCTGCCAGCGCGAGCAGGATGCTGGGCACGGTCGTCCACAGCATGTGGCGGATATGCGCGAACAGCGTGGTGCCGGCCGCTGCTGGCGCCAGATTGGTAGTATCGGACAGCGGCGAGAGCTTGTCACCGAAGTAGGCTCCGGAAATCACCGCACCGGCGGTGATCGCTTCGGACAGCCCCAGGCCATCGGCGATGCCGATCAGACCGATGCCGATGGTGCCGGCGACCGTCCACGAGCTGCCCACCGACAGCGCCACCAGCGCGCACAGCAGACAGGCGGAGGCATAGAAGTACTGTGGCGCGATCACGTCCAGACCGTAGTAGATCATCGCCGGCACGGTGCCGCCGAGAATCCAGGTGCCGATCATCGCGCCGACCGCCAGCAGGATCAGGATCGCGCCCAGCGAGATCTGGATGCCCTTGTTGATCCCCTCTTCGATATCGCTCCAGCGATAGCCGTTCTTGAGACCGATCAGGCCCGCGATCATCGCGCCGGACAGCAGCGCGACCTGATTGGGGCCCCAGGAGGCATCGGCACCGAACAGCACCACCGCCAGCACCAGCATGGCGATGACCAGCACGATGGGAATCAGGGCATCCAGCAGAGAAGGCGGACGATAGCCGCTGTCCTCAGCAGAGTTATCAGGGTGTTGTTGCATTCAAGACACCATCTTCAAGAAATGAGGACGCCGACACGCCGCGTGGTGACGGGCATGGCAGAAGACACGGAGAATGGGGAGCAGCGCCGCGGCGTCAGACGGGGCATGCCGTCAAGGCCAGCCCCTGCGCGTGTCGCCAGGCGATCTGGGGCGCATTATATCGACCAAGGTCGAAGACCGAAACGGTCAAGGATTCAGGCATGCGGTAAGGTCGTCGTCCATCAGGCGACCTCCACAATGCGAACGCCCCCGCCAGCAGGGCTGACAGGGGCGTTCCAGGGGGCCTTGCGAATCACGCCGTGATCATTTGCTGACCAGCTTGACGCGAGAGAAGCCGAAGCCCTCGAGTACCTCACGCAGTTCGCGGGCATTCTTCTTGAGCTCGACACGCAACGTGGAGAACTCGCGACGCAGCGGATATTCCCGTCGATAACGCACGAAGCCCTCGGCATTGCCGAACCGACGCTGATAGCGACGCAGGCCCAGCGCATCGCGACGCACGTCATAACAGGCGCGTACGCAGAGCCCCAGCGCCTCTTCCGGCGGCGCCCAGCCCGTCAGCACCAGCTTGCGCAGCCACGGGTCCGGCTTGAGCTGACCCAGCTTGCGGCGCGCCGGCAGCCCGAAGTGACGACAGGCCTGCTGATAGATGATCTCGGTACCCTGCATCTTGCCATCCAGGCTATGCCCGGCGATGTGCGGCGTGGCGATGTCCACCAGTGCGGCCAGCTCGGCATCGATATCCGGCTCGTTTTCCCACACATCCAGCACGGTCAGCAGATCAGCCTGCTCCTTGAGGCGCTGCTTGAGCGCCGCGGTATCGACACAGCCTCCGCGGCCGGCACTCAGCAGCACGCTGCCGGGCTTCATGGCGCGGATGCGCTCGGCATTGATCAGATGATGGGTCGGATGCTCGCCACCGGTGACCATCGGGGTGTGCACACAGATGACATCACACTCGGCGACCAGCTTATCGAGGTCCACGAAGCGGGACTTCTCGGGGCGCTCATCGCTCTGGCCCTCAAGCGCGGCACGCGGCGGGTCACAGACCAGCACCTCTGCACCCAGCGACTCGAGACGCTTGACCAGCCGTGACCCGACCTGACCGGCCCCGACCACGCCGAAGCGGCGGTCCAGCTGCAGGTCCAGCCCTTCCTGCTCGGCCAGATGCCACAGCGACGACAGCACGTAATCCACCACCGAGTCGGCATTGCAGCCCGGCGCGTTGGTGAAGTGGATATCGTTGGCCGCGAGCCATTCGAGATCGGCATGGTCGGTGCCGATGATAGGCGAGCCGACGAAGCGCACCCGCGTTCCTTCCAACAGCGCCTGATCCACGCGCAAGGTAGAGCGACAGATCAGTATGTCGACGTCCTTGAGGACGGCATTGGTGATCTCGCGAGTCGGCATGCAGGTCACCTCTCCCAGTTCGGAGAAGAATTCCTCTGCCAGAGGGACGTTATCGTCCACGATGATGTGCATCTGTTGCCTTTCCTTGCTGTGGCAATGAGTGTCGCTGCGGGTTCACGGGCCAACATGAGCGCCTGAGTGACTTCACACCTTGCCGCAAGGCACGTGAAGATTACAATGGTATGCTTGCTTGCCCGCCGCCGTGCCATCTTAGGCGCACGCAACGGGCGTCACAAGCTCATGATTGAGTCCAGCCACCATCGTTTCGCCTCGGGAGTCACGCGTGATCATCCGCTGGGAAAGCCACCACGATTACGTTCTGGTCCATGTGCATCAGGACATGTTCGGCGACTGGATCGTCAGCCGCTCATGGGGCCAGATAGGCACCCAGTTCGGCGGATTGAAGCACGATCTCGCCGAAAGCCACGAGCAGGCCATGACCTGGGTCAGCGACCTCGCCCACATCCAGGCCTCACGCGGCTACACTAAGGTGCTGGAGGCCACGGCCGATAGCCCGGAAGCCGAAGACGCCATGCGCCAGATGTCGCTGCTGGAGAGCTAGTACGCAGCACGGTGCCAGACACGAAAAGACCGCCGCTACCCTGAGGTAGCGGCGGTCTTTTTGCACCAACTTCTAGCGACATATCTGCGCCGCTCAGCGCAGAAAGCGACGCCCGTTGCGCAGGGTGAGGCCCTGCAGCTCAGTGGCTGGGTCGTGCTCGGCTGGGGGCGTCATTTCGACGCCCTGCTCGAGGCGCTGCTCGACGCCCTGCGCGCGCAACCATTCCAGCAATACCTCTTCGCCATCGGCCAGCGAATACTCCGCCCCCGATGTGCTTGCCAGCACGGGAATTCGCGTCGCGTAACGCTCGCTCAACTGCGCATCGAAGGCAATCTCGACCCGCGTGAGCGTGACATCCGCCCCCAACGCCTGCAGCGTGGCTTCCAACCGAGCACACAGATGACAGCCCGCCGTGGTGTAGAGCCACAGCGGGATGCTGGCCATCGCTCAGCCCTTCACGTCGCTGGCGCGACGGATTCGGAAGACGTGGTGGATATCCGGGCGACGCTTGAAGTCCGGGTCCAGCAGCTTGCGCGACAGGTCTTCCACCACATGGTGCTGGCTGACGCTGTCATCCATCACGAAACGACGATGGTTGTTGGAGAAGATCAGCGTGCCGCCCGGTGCCAGACTGGCCATCGCCAGGTCGATCAGGCGTGCGTGATCACGCTGAATATCCAGGGTGCCTTCCATCTTCTTGGAATTGGAGAAGGTCGGCGGGTCGAGGAAGATCAGGTCGAACTCCTCGCGGGAGCGCTCCAGCCACTTCAGGCAGTCGGCACGCACCAGCTGATGGCGCTTCTCGCTGATGCCGTTGAGCTTGAAGTTCTCGCGCCCCCAGTCCAGATAGGTATTGGACATGTCGACGCTGACGCTCTCGCTGGCACCGCCCAGCACCGCATGCACGGTGGCCGTCGCGGTATAGCAGAACAGGTTGAGCACCCGCTTGCCGTCCGCTTCCTTGCCCAGCAGCTTGCGCACCGGACGGTGATCCAGGAACAGGCCGGTATCCAGGTAGTCCTTGAGATTCACCCACAGCCTGGCATCGCCTTCCTGCACCTCGATACGCTGACCAGAGCTGTCCTGGCGCGTGTACTGCGCCTTGCCCGCCTGACGCGTGCGTTGCTTGATGTGGATATCGTTGGGCGAGCAGCCCAGCACCTGCGGAATCGCCGCCAGTGCATCCATCAGGCGACGCTGCGCCTGACTGGCATCCACGGACTTGGGCGGCGTGTATTCCTGCACGTGCACGTGACGGCCATAGATATCGATGGCCAGCGCGTACTCCGGCATGTCGGCATCGTAGAGACGATAACAGGTGGTACCGCTCTGCTTGAGCCAGCGCGCCAGTGACTTCTGGTTCTTCTTGAGGCGATTGGCGAACATCTGGCCGCCCTCGCTCAGCGCGGGCTGACTGCGGGCATCTTCGGCCACGCAGTCTTCGTCAACCGCACGCTCACGCGCCGCCACATCGATCATCAACAGCTTGCAATCGAGCTGGCCGTTGCGGAAGGCGTACTGACGATGCGCCCGCAGACCGAGACGGTGACCGAGATCCGGATTGCCGGTGAACATGCCGAGCGTCCAGCCGCCGAAGTGACGCTTCATGCGCTCACCCAGGCTTGCGTAGAGCGGCACCAGTGCCGGCAGCTCGCCCAGACGCTCACCGTAGGGCGGGTTGGTCATCACCAGGCCAGTGGTGGCGCCCTCGGGACAGGTCAGCTCGGCGACGGAGGCGCCTTCCAGCTCGATCAGCGCCGGAATTCCCGCACGCATGGCGTTGGAGCGCGCGGCAGAAATCGCCTGCGGGCTGTGATCGCGACCGAACAGACGCGCGGTGACCTTGCGCCGCCCGGCAATGGCACGCTGCTCCATCTCTTCCCACAGGCCCTTCCAGATGCGCTCGTCATGGCGCCCCCAGTGGCGGCAGGCGAAGTCCTGGTTCAGCGACTGCGGCGCGATATCCGCCGCCATCAAGGCCGCTTCGATCAGCAACGTGCCGGAGCCGCACATCGGGTCGACCAGGCTCTCGCCACGCGCCGCACGCGCCGGCCAGTCGGCCCGCATCAGCAGGGCCGCCGCCAGGTTCTCCTTGAGCGGCGCATGGGCGAGATCAGGACGGTAGCCACGCTGGTGCAGACTGCGACCCACGAGGTCGATGCCCAGGGTGATGTAGCCATTGTGCAGGTGCGCGTAGATGCGCAGATCTGCATTCTTGCCATCGACGGTCGGCTTGTTGCGGCCTTCCTCGAACATCGCCTCGACGATGCCGTCCTTGACGGTCTGGGCACCGAAGAAGGTGTGGCGAATATCTTTCCATGTCCCGTGGAAATCGACGGCGATGGATGCACGATCCGGTAACTCCATCGCCCAATCGACACCCGCACTCGCCTTGCGCAGTTGCTCGCCGGTGTCGACGCCACCCACGCGAGTAAGCAGACGAATGATGCGGTTGGCCAGTCGCGACCACAGGATGCTGCGGTAGGCGGTTTCCTGGCTACCGTTGAAGTGTACGCCAGCGACGGTCGTGCCAGTCACCTCGGCACCCAGAGCCGTCAGCTCATCGGCCAGCAGCGTTTCGATGCCACGCGGGCAGGTCGCAAACCAGGTAGAGAGCGAGTTGCTGGGCGCGCGGGGTGTAGTCGCAGAGGTCGTATCAGTCATGAATCTCTCACCGGCAGGCGCCGGACTTATTCCTGTGAGTTGGCTTCTGGCACTAGCGATATTCCTATACGGCTGTCGACAAGCCAGAGGCAGTGTTCTAAAAACTATAGGTGTAGCTGCAATTCGGAAAGGTGACACGCCATGCGAAATCGAGGATCAAGGGACACGAACCTCATTCGGGCAGCCTGTCTGTGCCGCTCAGGAGATCGGACTTCCGGCACGGCAAGGCAGTCGCTCTTTCACCATCACGCTCGAGCATATACAGGCAAGACCTTCCATCATCTCACACTCGTGACCTTTTCCGACAAGAATGGCCAACGACGCGAGGTGATGATGCACGAGGCCGGCAGTGCCCGACAGGGCATCGGCCAACTCTCTCACTCGGCATGTCCAATGGCAGGACAGCCGCGGCCAGACAAGGTCTCGCCGGGTATGTCTCGCCATCACTGACACGCAGTGCCGATGGGTTCTCACTTAGAGGTCATCCATGAAGAGACAGAAACGTGATCGCTTTCAGCGTGCCTATGTTCACGGCTACAAGGCTGGTGTCACCGGCCGTTCCCGTGATGATTGTCCCAGTATCGATGTCAATCTACGTGAATTCTGGATGAGCGGCTGGCGTGAAGGCCGCGGGGACCAATGGTCGGGAATGACCGGCGTCTCCGGCATCCACAAGAACCCCATGGTGCTCAGCTGAGCACCGCATGACGCCAAGGTTCATCATCCGCGACCAGGAGGTCATCCCATTTCAGGAAAGCGGCACGTCACGGAATGACACTGGCAATTCGGCGCCTGGCGCCTTTCACCCCGCCGACGCAGCCTGATGCGCTGCCCAAGCGGATTCTCCGGCATCACGCCACCGGCTTCTGACACGTTACAGGGTCGGCTGGCACGTACAGAGAGGACTCGAGGTGTTCACGGTGAGTCGGTTTAGCGACATCACCCGGAAAATCCCACGGAAGTCGCCCAGCGACACGTCAAATCACCAGGGAGGTAACGCCTTATTTCTATCTTGATGACGCGCGGCACTGACAGGCAAGAGACGCAGTAGGCAATGGGGCCGACTCGCTTCACTTCCTGAAAGGCCGAGATGTTGGCGCTCGTGTCGTTTCAATCGTGGTATGGCTCCAGAAGAGGAGGCGCAGCAGGCGACGGCCTGCGAGGACGACGGTCCAGCGCGGAGCACGACACGGGCAAACGTTCACCTTGACTGCATCAGCAGGTTCTTTCCAGGCCTGCTTCAACCATCCACGCACCCGATGAGCTCAAGGGGCCAACCCCCAACCGCCGTTTCTGACGGCAAAAGCGCTTCGCATCGTGCACGCTGGCTGGACATGGCAGCCAACACGACAACGGCAGATCACGCATCACTTCCCTGCCGTTGTCTTATCATCATTCACGCCGGTACCGAGGCCGCCTTCTGATGTCAGGAGGCGGCTTTTCCGTGTCTGCCCTTCCCCACTCGCCCCTCTCTTGAAGCGCCGTGAGCGAAGGATGCCAGCATCACGCTGCGACTGAGCCCTGCCCGGATCACACCTTGATCAGGGTATCGGCCTTTTCCAGTGCACGCGCGCACTCACCGACCAATGCCGGGCCACGGTAGATCAGCCCGGAATACAGCTGCACCAGATCCGCCCCCGCGGCAATCTTCTCACGCGCACTCTCGCCGTCGGTGATACCGCCCACACCGATGATCGGCATGTTCGGCAGCGCTTCACGCAGGCCACGAATCACCCGCGTCGACGATTCACGCACCGGGGCGCCGGAAAGTCCGCCCGCCTCCTGCGCATGCGGACTACCCGCGACCGCCGTGCGCTCGATGGTAGTGTTGGTGGCGATGACGCCATCGATGCCGTTGTCCGCCAACGCCTGCGCCACGAACAGGATTTCCTCGCTGTCCATGTCGGGCGCGATCTTGATCACCAGCGGCACCTTCCTGCCGCGCTCGGCATCGAGCTGATCACAACGCTGACGCAGCCCGGCCAGCAGCTGGCTGAGATGATCACCGAACTGAAGATTGCGCAGCCCCGGGGTATTGGGCGACGAGATATTGGCGGTAATGTAGTCGGCATGCGCATGCACGGCATCGAGGCAGACCAGATAGTCGCTCAATGCACCATCCACCGCCGTGGTCAGGTTCTTGCCGATGTTGATCCCCAACACGACACCAAAGGCAGCACGCGCCTGACTGGCCTTGACCTTCGCGACCAGATGCTCGACCCCGGCATTGTTGAAGCCCATGCGGTTGATGATCGCCTGATGCTCCGGCAGCCGGAACAGACGTGGCTTGGGATTGCCGTCCTGCCCTTTCGGCGTCACCGTACCGACCTCCACGAAGCCGAAGCCCAGAGCCGCAAGCGCATCGAGGTGATCGGCATTCTTGTCGAGACCTGCCGCCAGGCCAACGCGATTGGGGAATTCGAGCCCCATCAGCGAGACCGGATCACGTGGCGCTTCACCGCCCAGACCGCGTGCCATGCCGAGGCGATGTGCCATGTCCAGTGCACTCAGTGTCACACCATGAGCTGTTTCCGGGTCGAGCTTGAAGAGAAGCGAGCGAGCAAACGAGTACATGATGATCTCCAGACAGCGGGCGGCAGGGTCGTGACGACAGCATCGCTGGGCGCGAAGTATACCCGAAGCCCGTGGGGACAGACACTGCGCGCCGGCACGCTCGCGCTGCTATCGATAAAATCGCTCACGCCAAGGCCGGCAGCATTGCTCATGCTCAGGGCAAAAAAAGGCGGCCCGCTGGGCCGCCCTGGTGTCACACCCGACTATGACGGGGGCATGCCCTGCAGATCATTTCACGTCGAGCTGCTGCACGCGCACGGTGTAGTTGTTGACGCCCTGCATGGAGGAGCCGAACTTCTGGCCGCTGACCCAGACGGTGTAACGCCCCGGCTCCAGCACGGTTTTGAGGTGGAAGTCGCCCTGGAAGCCTTCGCCCTTGTCGCTGGCGACGGTGTTGCCGTTCTCGTCGAGCAGACGCATCTCAAGCTTGTAGGTGCCCTCGCTGCCCGGGAAAGTCTCACTGTCGATGGTCACGGTGCCGCGATCCGCGACATCGAAGGTCATGACCTCGCCCTTCTCGAGAATGCGCACATCGGTGACGATCTCGTCGAAACGACGATCCGGCTCCGCTTCGGCCTCGGTTTCCGTCACGGCTGCACTGCCCGTGGCAGCAGCCGTCGTGGCGGCAGCGGCAGACGTCTCGGCTGCAGCAGTCGCGGCTGCCGAAGTAGTAGCGGCGGCGCCTGTGGCAGAAGCAGCGCCTTCAGCTGCCGCATTGCCCGTCTCGGCCGCCTTCTTCTCGCGGGCGGCCTGTTCGGCGGCGGCCACGGTGGCCGGTTTGATGGTCGCGACCTCATCGTTGGCATCGACGAAGGCGGTACGACGGCCATCGCCATCGGTGTCGAGGAAGACCAGGCCGTTGCCGGTCTCGATGCCGCTTTCCTCGGCAGACAGCTTCTCGCCACTCTCGCTCAGGCCTGCGACGTTGATCTCATAGGTGTTGCCGCCCGACTTGCCAGCCCCCAGCTTGTCGGCGCGCACCCGTAGCTTGTAGACGCCCGGCTCAAGCTCGGTATTCATGGTCAAGCCATCGGAGGCCCTGTCACCTTCTGCAGTGGCCACGACCTCACCCTGCTCACTCTCGAGCGTGGCTTTCATGGTGTAGGGGTCGGTCACATCGAAACTGGCGACGCCATCGATTTCGTAGCGTCCGGCTTCCTTGATGGTGAACTGGTGCACGCTGGTACCACCGAACTGGAAGTTCTGACTGTGGGCATCACTGCGCGACTTGAGGAACTTGGAGATGTCCAGCTTGCCTGCCGCTTCTTCTGCACGCTGCTGAGCGGGGCTGCCATCGGCCAGCACGGCCTGGGATGCCAGAGTGGACAGGCCGAGCGCGAGGGCGCAGGCGAGGGGTAATGCACGATGTGACATGGTGTCTCTGCCTTGTTGTACTGATGCTTTGAAAACAGAAGCCTCCAGCGAGCGCCGCAGCGACTCCGAGACTTGAAATGAGAGTCTGATAATCAAGGACTGAAAACAGGGTCTGCAGAAAAGGATCCCCCATCAGGGCCTGTATCAGTCTGTGCACTGGTCACCACTCAGCATACCAGACAGCTGACGACAGTTACCTTACCGCAGGCTTCAGCTATCACTTTTTTATCTATCCCCCATGAAAAAGCCCTCACCGAGAGTGAGGGCTTCGATCAGCGAGTCACCAGCTACTCGCCACTTGTGTCAGCTCTTGCTGCATTCGAGGCGAGTCTCAGGCTTCGCGCTTGGACTCGGCCAGATCGACCAGCTCGCGCAGGGCGACCGCGAACAGCGGGAAGCTCAGCTGAGCACCGCCCTTCATCTCGCCGAGCAGTGAGCACCAGCGGCTGACCAGACTTTCATGGCTGGCCATCCAGCTGTCGACACGCTCATCGATCTCGCGCGGTGCATTGTCCTGCTTGAGCACGCTGACGGTCAGGGCCAGCTGCTGACGATCGAGATCATCGCGGAAGCTTTCACGTGCCTGCGCCTGCCAGCTGTCCTGCACCTCAAGGCCGTTGATCTTGTCACCGACCCACGGCAGCTCCAGACGATGGCCGATGCCGTAGAAGGCTTCTGCCACGCGATTGATCTTCTCGCCGGTCGCCTTGGCCGCCTCGATGATGCCAAGCCCTGCATAGAGGCTTGAGGTCGCGGCGATGGTGCTGGCCAGGGCCTCCGGCACGCCTGCCTCGACATAGCTGTCGCGACGCGCTTCCCAGTTCTCGCGGGCTTCGCCCTTGAGACGCTCACCGATGCTCTCGGAGAGCTGGGCCAGACGCGGGGCGAAGTGGCCGATGCATTCCTTGACGCCCATGGCGCTGCGCTGACGCAGGAACCAGCGAGTGGCACGACGCATCAGGCGCATCAGATCGCCCATCATGCGGTACTGCAGTTCTGCCGGCACCTGGTGATCGAGGGCCTCGATCTGGGTCCACAGCGCTTCCAGATTGAAGCTGTCACGCGCCACGATGTAGGCACGCGCGATTTCCGCCTTGTCGGCACCAGTGGTGTCTTCCAGGCGACGCACGAAGGCGATGCCCATGTGGTCGACCAGGTCATTGGCGATCTGGGTCGCGGCGATTTCACGCTTCAGACGGTGCTGGTACATCTCTTCCGGGAAGCGCTCCATCAGCACGCGCGGGAAGGCGCGCTCGAGGTGCTGCTGCACGTAGCTGTCGTCCGGCACGTCAGAGGCGATCAAGCTGGTCTTGAGATCGCTCTTGGCGTAGGAGACCAGCACGGACAGTTCCGGCAGGGTCAGGGCTTCACCGGCGTTGGAACGCTCGATCAGCGCCTCATCGGATGGCAGGAACTCGAGTTCACGGTCCAGGGTGCCGGCCGCTTCCAGCTCATTGATGAAGCGACGGAAGACGCCCATGCCTTCCTTGGACTGCTGCTCGGAGAGCGACAGTGCCTGGGTCTGGCGATAGTTGTCCTTGATCACCAGCTCGCCGACTTCGTCGGTCATCTCGGCCAGCTGCTGATTGCGTTGCTTGTCGGTCAGGTCACCGCGGGCAACGATGTCATCCAGCAGGATCTTGATGTTGACCTCGTGATCCGAGCAGTTCACGCCACCGGCATTGTCGATGAAGTCGGTGTTGACGCGCACGCCACGCTTGGCCGCAGCTTCCATGCGCCCACGCTGGGTCAGCCCCAGGTTGCCGCCTTCGCCCACTACCTTGCAGCGCAGCTCACGGCCGTCGATGCGCAGGCCATCGTTGGCCTTGTCGCCAACCTCGGCGTGAGTCTCGGTGGACGCCTTGACGTAGGTCCCGATACCGCCGTTCCAGATCAGGTCGACCTGCGCCTTGAGCATCGCGTTGATCAGCTCGTTAGGCGCCAGATGGTCAGCACTGATATCGAAGACTTCCTTCATCTGCGGGCTGATGGCGATGGTCTTGGCATCACGCGAGAACAGACCGCCGCCTTCGCTGATCAGGCTCTTGTCGTAGTCGTCCCAGCTGGAACGCGGCAGACGGAACAGACGCTCGCGCTCGGCGAAGCTCTTCGCGGTGTCCGGATTCGGATCGACGAAAATGTTGCGGTGGTTGAAGGCACCGACCAGACGAATCTTCTCGGACAGCAGCATGCCGTTGCCGAAGACGTCACCGGCCATGTCACCGATACCGACCACACTGAACTCATCTTCCTGGATGTTGATGCCCATCTCGCGGAAATGACGCTGCACGCTGACCCAGGCGCCCTTGGCGGTGATGCCCATGCCCTTGTGGTCGTAACCGTTGGCGCCACCGGAGGCGAAGGCATCGCCCAGCCAGAAGCCGTACTCGTTGGAGATGGCGTTGGCGATGTCGGAGAAGGTCGCGGTGCCCTTGTCGGCCGCGACGACCATGTAGGGGTCGTCTTCGTCGTAACGCACGACGGCCGTCGGGGCCACCACCTCACCACCGGACAGGTTGTCGGTGATGTCGAGCAGTGCGCGGATGAAGATCTGGTAGCAGGCGATACCTTCCTTCTGGATCACGTCGCGGTCGGTGGTTTCCGGCATGCGCTTGCAGACGAAACCGCCCTTGGCGCCGACCGGCACGATGACCGCGTTCTTGACCTGCTGTGCCTTGACCAGACCCAGCACCTCGGTGCGGAAATCCTCATGACGGTCAGACCAGCGCAGGCCGCCACGTGCGACCTTGCCGCCACGCAGGTGAACACCTTCGACGCGCGGCGAGTAGACGAAGATCTCGAACATCGGGCGCGGCTTCGGCACGTCCGGAATCTGACGGGTATCGAGCTTGAAGCTGATGTAGTCCTTGGCCTGGCCATCTTCTGCCGGCTGGAAGAAGTTGGTACGCAACGTGGCCATCATCAGATCGACGTAGCGACGCAGCAGGCGGTCGTCGTTCAGGCTGGAGACCTGGTCGAGCAGACCATTGATGCGCTCGCGGCAGGCGTTGACGTCATCCTCGCCACCCTGCCCCTGCGGGTCGAAGCGCAGGTTGAACAGCTGCACCAGCTCGCGGGTGATGTCCGGATGGCTGCCCAGCGCATTGGCGATGTAGGCCTGGGAGAGACCGAAGCGGATCTGCTTCAGGTAACGCGCGTAGGCACGCAGCATCGCCACTTCACGCCAGTCCAGGCCAGAGCCGATGATCAGGCGGTTGAAGGCATCGGATTCGGCTTCGCCGGACCAGATCTTCTTGAAGGCTTCGATGAAGCTCTCGCGCACTTCGGAGAGCTCGACTGCGCCCTTGCCGTGATGCTCGAGATCGAAATCGTGTATCCAGCAGGAGGAATCGGTGCGGGTGATCTCGTAGGGACGCTCACCGATGACACGCAGGCCGAGGTTTTCCAGCACCGGCAGTACGTCGGAGAGCGGAATCGGCTGATGCTTGTGGAACAGCTTCAGGTTGACGCCGGAGTTGTCGTCCTCGACCAGACGATAGGTGCTCAGGCCGACGGCCTGACCTTCGTCCAGCGCGCGCAGGTGGCCCACATCATAGACAGCGGTGCGCGGCGAGAAGTCGTCACGGTAGCTGCCCGGGAAGGCATCACGGTAGCGAGTCATCAGCTCGTTGGCCTGCTCTTCACCGAAGCCTTCGACCATGGCGGCGTGCAGTTCGTCACGCCAGCTGCGGGCCAGCTGAGCGATCTTGTTCTCCAGCGCGCGCATGTCGTACTGGCCCGGTTCATCGCCCTTGAAGCGCAGGATGAACTGGATACGCGTCAGCACGGACTCGGACAGATACGGCGTGAAGTCACCGAAGGTGGCGTTCAGCTCTTCACACAGCAGATTCTGGATGCGCACGCGCAGGTCGGTGGAGTAGACATCGCGCGGCACGAACACCAGTACCGAGAAGAACTTGCCGAAGCGGTCTTCACGCACGATCAGACGCACGCGACGACGCTCACGGATGTTGAGAATGCTGGTGGCGGTACGGGTCAGCTCGTCCGTGGAGATCTGGAAGAGGTCATCACGCGGATAGACTTCCAGAATCTGCAGCAGGTGCTTGCCATTGTGGCCCTTCGGGTTGACGCCGGCGGCTTCCATGACGTCCTGCACCTTGCGACGCAGAATCGGCACGTTGCGCGGGCTCTGGTTGTACACCGTGGAAGTGTAGAGCCCCAGGAAGCGGCGCTCGCCGATCACGCGGCCTTCTTCATCGAAGCGCTCGACGGTGATGTAGTCCGGGTAGGCCGGACGATGCACGCGGGCGTGGAAGGCGCTCTTGGCGAAGGACAGCAGCTCCGGGATCAGCACGTACTGATCGCTGTTGACGCTCTGCTGGTGACGCGACTGCTCGTGATAGCGATCAAGATCCAGCTTGAGCACGCCAAGCTCCGAGCCTTCGACCTTGTTCAGCACGCGGGTGCCGTCTTCCTGCTCGTCGACGGTGTACTCGTCATAGCCCAGGAAGGTGAAGTGGTCGTTGCCCATCCACTGCATGAAGTCGCAGGCTTCCTTATGGTCAGCCTCGGAGACAGTCGGCGGACGGTTGTCACGCAACTCCTGCAGCGCTTGGGCGCCCTGGCTGCGCATGGCGTCGAAGTCAGCGACGGCAACGCGCACTTCGGCCAGCACTTCACGCAGGCTGGTCTCGAGGTCTTCCAGTGTCTCGGCGTCGTTGTGACGATCGACCTCGATGTAGATCAGCGACTCGCGGTGCTGCGGGGCGTTCTCGGCACGTGGTGCCGTCACGCGCTCCAGCTGACCGGCGTCATCACGTGCGACGGCCAGCACGGCGTTGTGGATGGCGTGAACGGTGATGCCACGACGATTGAGCTCGATACGCACGGAATCGACCAGGAATGGCATGTCCGGGTGCAGCACTTCGATGATGGTGTGCGTCGACTGCCAGCCATGCTTCTCGAAGTCCGGGTTGTAGGCGCGCACCTTGGGAGCCTCGAGGCTCTGCAGGAAGTGCCATACGGCCAGGGTGGAACCGTAGAGGTCATCCAGCTTGCGCTCGGCCATGTCCTCGAAGGAGGCCGTTGCGTGATAGTCGCGCGCAAACGCCGCGATCACGTCCACCTTGTCCTTGGGAAGTCGCTTGTCCAGCTGCTCTTCGAGCTGCGCAAGAAATTCCTGCTTGCCGTCCGTCGCCACGTGTAGCATCAATCACCTCGACTGACCTGATGGATGTATCAGGGAAAATAGTCATAGAGAGTCTGCGCCAACCAAAAGGCGTGGCAGCACAGACTCATGCAGTGCATCACAGACTAGCGCAGTCTGCGCCTCTGCCCCATGCCTGTTCCATATTGGTCATGCAGCATTACATCTGTGCATCGGGTATTGACTTGGCGGTCCGCGCATGAAACGAAAGTCTAATTCGAGTGGCTGTCATGTGCGCAAAAAAGCCCCGTCATCCCCTACCTGACAGGTAGATGACGACGGGGCTCCGGTTTTTCAAACGATTGGCGCGATGCCTGACTCATACGGGCGTGACGACAGTTGCCGATTTGACGACGCGCTTATCTGCGAACCAGATAGACACCGCACTCGAGGTGGTCGGTATACGGGAACTGATCGAACAACGCGAAGCGCTCGATACGGTGCGTGCGACACAGCACCTCAAGGTTGTCGATCAGCGTCTGCGGGTTGCAGGAGATGTAGACGATACGCTCGTAGCGCGCGGTCTGCTCGCAGCTGTCGGCATCGAGGCCGGCACGCGGCGGATCGACCAGCACGGTGCGGAAGTCGTGGTTGTCGAGGTCCATCTCCGCGACACGACGGCCCGCCTTCTCGCCCGCCAGCGCCAGCGAGAAGTCCTCGGCCGACATGCGCGCCACCTGGGCATTGTCGATGCTATTGGCCGCCAGGTTGACCTGCGCCGAGGCCACGGAAGTGCGCGAGATCTCGGTGGCCAGCACGCGGCGGAAGTTCTCGGCCAGCGCGATGGTGAAGTTGCCGTTGCCGCAATAGAGCTCGACCAGATCGCCCTGCTCACGGCCTTCCGCCTGCGCCTTGTCAGGATGGGTTACGTCACGCGCCCAACTGAGCATCGAGCGGCAGATCTCGGCATTGGGCTGGGTGAAGCTGTTCTCGACCTGCTGATAGACGTACTCGCGGCCATCGACCTCGAGACGCTCGAAGACGTGATCGCGCGTCAGCACGATATGCTGCTTGCGCGAACGCCCGATGATCATGATGTCGAGCTCTTCTTCCAGCGCGCGTGCTTCGGCTTCCCAGTCTTCGCCGAGCTTGCGATGGTAGATCAGCGTGACCAGTGCCTCGCCGCTCAGGGTGGTGAGGAACTCGCACTGGAACAGACGCTCGCGCAGCACCGGGCTTGCCTTGAGGCGCTCACGCAGCAGCGGCATCAACTCATTGATGCGCTGGCTGGCAACCGGAAAGTCGTCCATGCGCACGACCGTCTTCTTCTTGTTGCCTTCGTCGTCGAACTCGACCTCGAACATCGCGTAGTAGAGGTCATCATCCTCGTGCCAGATACGGAACTCGCAACGCATGCGGTAATGGCTGGGCGGCGAGGGAAACACCTCGAGTTCCGGCGCATCGAAGGCAGCGAAACGTGCGCGGGTCTGCTCGGCCTTCTCGGCGAGCTGCTGTTCATACTGACTGGGATCGACGACGGCGATGGCCACACTGACTCCTGCCTGCGGGCATACCGCAGCACTGAAACGATGAGCAAAGGGACGCGGGGACGTCATGGTGAGCCATGCCGATCACGTCCATTCAAAGGTTGGGCGCGCTAGCCTACCATCGGCAGCGCGAAGCTCAAGCGCCAAATCGCGGGCCAAGGCGGGAGCAGGCAGGTGCAATAGGGCCGCGAGAGTCAGCGCCCCTGCGCTTCAGTCGTCGAACGCCAGTGCCTGCGGCGCGGCGAAACCCTGACTGGCCAGCGCCGTGGCCAGCCCCGGCTGCCGGGCATCCGTCGCCAGCGCCATGTGCTCACGTGGTGCTGGCTGAACCGCCTGAGCGGCTTGCTGTCCAGCCTCTTGAGAGACCTGCTGATCAGTCTGAGCAACTTGTTGCCCAGCCACTTGGGCCGCAGCACCAAGCGCCAGCACCTCCGCCACACGGCGGGCGATTGCCGCGCCGGAATCCACCAGCGCCACTCGAGACTCGCCCAGCACCTGTGAGATGTCGGCGCCAAGCAGTGGGAAATGCGTGCAGCCGAGAATCACCACCTCCAGCGCCTCGACCGCCGCCAGATCAGCCAGACTGGCCGCCACCACCTCGGGGCGCGCCGGCTTGCCGCGCAGACGCCGCTCGGCCTCGGCGACCAGCGGATCGGCCGCAACGCGAATCACCTGACAATCCGCCGCGAAATCGTGGATCAACTGCTCCGTATAGGCACGTCTTACCGTGGCGGAAGTCGCCAGCAACGCGAACACCGGCGGCTCGCACTTCTCACGACGTGCTGCACTCTGACGCGCACGTGCCAACGCCGCCGCCGGCTTGATGGCGGGCACGGTGCCGATCACCGGAATCGACAGCGCTTCGCGCAACGCCACCAGCGCCAGGGTGCTGGCGGTATTGCAGGCCACTACCAGAGCACGCGCCCCGCTTGCCTCCACCGCCGCCACGCACACCTGCGCGATACGAGCCACCAGCCAGTCATCGGGCTTGGTGCCATAGGGCAAGGCGGCATTGTCACAGACATAGGCCAGTGGCAATGAGGGCCATTGGCGGCGGATCTCTGAGGCCACCGAGAGCCCTCCGACCCCCGAATCGAAGATCAGCACCGGGGCACCGGGGGATTCGGCCTGGACGTGGGACGGACAATCGACGGAGCCGGAAGGGGCGGCGAAAGGCACCATGGTGAGAGTATCTCGTGCGGCATGAGAGGAAGAGCGACGGAGCTGGCGCGCTATTTTACCTGCTTGGTGACGATGTAGGTGAAATAGCGATCGATACCCAGTTCCGAGACCAGCCAGCGGTCGATCAACCGCTGGTAGGCATCGATGCTGGCCGTCTCCAGCCGCAGCAGATAATCCACGCCACCACCGACCGCCACGCACTCGATCACTTCATTCGCTTCACGCATCGCCCGCTCGAAGCGCTGGAAGCTGCTGGCATCATGATGCTTGAGGTGGATCTCGACCCACACCGGCGTGCGCGGGGCGGCCGCCCGGGAAGCGCCCCCCTGCTGATCACTCAGGCGCTGCTGATTGATGATGGCGGCATAGCCCTCGATGATGCCCGCCTGCTCGAGGCGCTTGACGCGCTCCCAGCACGGGCTGACCGACAGGTTGATCTCCTCGGCCAGCCGCGACTTGGTGATGCGGCCATCGCGTTCGAGTATCGCCAGAATCTTGAGATCGAAGGCATCCAGTTTCGGCGCTGGCTGCGAGCGGGAGGGACTCGCGCTCATGAGTCCTCTCGCGCCAGGTCGTCCACGACTTCCGCGATCACCGCCAGGGTGTCGCCCAGACTCACCTGGGCCGGGAAGCGCCGCGCCACCAGCACGCCATCACGCTCGGCGCGATATTCCACCGCCGCCTGACCGGCACGCCCCAGCGGATAGACCCGCGCCACGCATTGCCCCGCCGTGACCTGCTCACCGAGTGCCACGCACAGCTCCAGCAGCCCTTCATGCTCACTCTGCACGTAACAGCTGGCATCCGGCATGTCGATCAACAGCGGCGCGTTCGCCTGGCTGGCACGCTGGCGCTCGATGTCCTGCTCCAGATCCGCGCGACTGCGCTCGCGCAGCACACCACTGAAGGCGAGGAAGTTGTCGACGCCACGATCGGCGGTCGCCTGACGTTCCGGCGTGGTGGAACCGCCGCCGCCCAGCTCCGTGGTGACGAAGACCTTGCCCTGGCGCTCCACCGCAGTGTCGTAGAGTGCCTCGGCATCCAGCTCGAACATCATCATCGCCGAGGGTGCCCCGAAGGCCAGCGCCCCGGCCAGGCTCTCGGCTTCCTGCAGACGACACTGCTCGACGCCCAGCGACTCCTCGAGATAGTCGAGACGGTGCGCGGCGGCGAACGGCAGGATATCCAGAGTGCGGCCGCCGGAATGCAGGTCCAGCGCATAGTCGCACTGCGGCACCAGCACCCGGGTGAAGTAGTCGGCGATCTGCTCGGTCGGGCCGCCGGTGGGGCTGCCGGGGAAGCTGCGGTTGAGGTTGCCGCCATCGAGTGGCGAACAACGCCGCCCGGCCTTGGCCGCCAGCGCATTCATGGTCGGCACGATGATGACGCGCCCCTGCACGTCCTCAGGCGTGAGGCGCGCCGCCAGCTTGTAGAGCGCGGTGATGCCTTCGTACTCGTCGCCATGATTGCCGCCGGTCAGCAATACCGTCGGCCCCTCACCATTGGCGATCACGCTGATCGGGGTCATCACCGCGCCCCACGCCGACTCGTCAGTCGAGATCGGCAGCTTGAAGAAACCGTGCTGAACGCCATCGGCGAACAGATCGATGGTCAGACTGACGGGGGACTCTCGCATGACACCACTCCTTGTTATGGCGGGCTGCTGACACTTGTCGGCAGGCTATTTGACGAACAGCTGGCGCGGCACATCACACAGCGGCTCGGCACCGTTTTCCGTGATCAGGATCGACTCGGTGATCTCGAGCCCCCAGTCGTCCATCCACATACCGGGCATGAAGTGGAAGGTCATGCCCGGTTCCAGCACGGTCTCGTCACTGGGGCGCAGACTCATGGTGCGCTCGCCCCAGTCCGGCGGATAGCTGATGCCGATGGGATAGCCGCAGCGTGCGCCGCCACGGTCGAAGCCGTACTTGTCCATCGCCGCGCCCAGCGCCAGGGCGATGTCACAGCAGCGATTGCCGGGCTTGGCGATGGCCAGGCCACTTTCGATACCTTCCAGCAACGCCGATTCGCCACGCACGAAGTCGCGTGGCGGACGCCCCAGAAAGACGGTGCGCGACAGCGGCGCGTGATAGCGCTTGTAGCAGCCGGCCAGCTCGAAGAAGGTGCCCTCACCCTGACGAAATGGTGTGTCATCCCAGGTCAGGTGCGGCGCGGCGGCATCACTGCCGGTGGGCAGCAGCGGCACGATGGCCGGATAGTCACCGCCGAGAATCTCGCCCTCGGGGCCGATCACGCCCTCGACGCCGACCCGGTAGATCTCCGCGACCAGCGCACTCTTGGGCAGGCCCGGCTCGATCATCTCCAGAATGCGCGAATGCATGCGCTCGACGATGCGCCCGGCCACGCGCATATAGGCGATTTCCTGCTCGGACTTGATCGCGCGACACCAGTTGACCAGCGAGTTGGCATCCACCAGCCGTGCGTGGGGCAGCTCCTTGAGCAGCGCCAAGTGCGCCCGCGCCGAATAGTAATAGTTGTCGAGCTCGACCCCGACGACCCCATCGTGCCAGCCACGCTGCGGCAGGATGGACTGGGCGAGAAACTCCATCGGATGCATGTCCGGATTCTGCACGTAGTAATCCGGGTACCACAGGATGTTGTCCTCGCCCATCCAGCAAGTACGCAGCGCGCCGTTGCCGTCCTGACGACGCCCATACCAGACCGGCTCGCCGGAAAGCCCCAGCAGCACGCATTGGTGCACATAGAAGGACCAGCCGTCGTAGCCGGTCAGCCACGCCATGTTGGAGGGGTCGGAAATCACCATCACATCGATGCCGGCGCGCGCCATGGCCTCACGCACCCGCTGGATGCGCGCGCGATACTCGCCGATGGTGAAGGCCTGACGGCCAGCGGACAGCGCACGTGGCGTCCAGTCACTCTCGGTGGCCGGTGCCTCGCTGCTGGGCAAGGTGGCCAGGCCAGCGAAGGCTGGCTGGGGCGCACCAGTATGGGGCGGGAATTGACTCATGCAGCGCTCCTTATCGATCAGGCCTTGAGGCAAGCAGCACGTTGGGGCGGAGCCAGTGGCCATACGCAGGGCCAGGCAGCGGGTGACCGACCTGCCAGCCGCACCGGGCTGACAATGGCTGCCTGCGCCGCGAGCGAACGATGCGCCCCGCGGGTCGGCAGGGTCGGCGTACATGCGTACATCCGAATTCCCCTCTGGATTCGAGTCTGTCACTCTGCCAACAACGGGTCAAAGGACGACTCTGGCACTGTCGCCCTTCGCTTGAGCCCTTGCAAGGCCTGCGCCATTGCCGCCCGCGAGCAGGCCATGCCCGCAAGGCAATGGCGCATGGTGAGGCCAAACTCCAGCCCCTTTGCACAGAGCCACGAACAGAGCCTACGTGTAGGGTGCCGGATGATCGGATTTCACAACGAAGCTATCCTTTGTTAGCCTCTCGTGAGCTCATCAAGCAATTGATTCAGGAAAAGCTTCATGGACATCAAGCTGCATAAGCAAGCGACGACGACA